>JAXHSW010000072.1:0-17492 GCA_034190295.1 Cyanobacteriota bacterium
AGATTTTCTCAGAGCAGAAAATTAGATAGTTTTGCCAATATTTAGAAGCAACTCATCAAAATACTCGGTCAGGATTTTCCAACTCTACTCATTTTTTCCGAGGAAGGAAGTAGAAGTTACCTCTCATTTCATCCACAGATTTTCTCAGAGAGAAAAAATGCCGATAATTTGCCAATATTTAGCACCAACTCATCAAAATACTTGGTGAGGATTTTCCAGCTCTACTCATTTTTTCCGAGGAAGGAAGTAGAAGTTACCCCTCATTTCATCCACAGATTTTCTCAGAGAGAAAAAATGCCGATAATTTGCCAATATTTAGCACCAACTCATCAAAATACTTGGTGAGGATTTTCCAGCTCTACTCATTTTTTCCGAGGAAAGAAGCAGAAGTTACCCCTCATTTCATCCACAGATTTTCTCAGAGAGAAAAAATGCCGATAATTTACCAATATTTACCACCTACTCATCAAAATACTAGGTGACAGTTTTCCCGTTCTACTAATTTTTTGCCTACTCAGAAGCTCAAAGACAATTCTCATTTCATCCACAGATATTCTCAGCCCAAAAAATTAGATAGTTTTGTCAATATTTAGCACCAACTCATCAAAATACTAGGTGACAGTTTTCCCGTTCTACTAATTTTTTGCCTACTCAGAAGCTCAAAGACAATTCTCATTTCATCCACAGATTTTTCACTAGAAAAAATTTCGATGATTTTGCCAAAATGTAAAACTAATTCAGAAAACTATCACCGAATATTTTTCTGACTTGACTGATTGTTTTAACTACAAAAGTATGAACAATTATCGTCGGACACTCAATCTTTCTCAAAAATAAGGAGGCTTGAAATCAGGAATATTCTCTTTTCTCTTGGTTGATTGGATATGGCGAGGAGACCCGTTCTTGCAGACCCGCTCCGCTAACGCCATCCCTCAACCGCTTTTTATCCCTTTAAAAGGGGAGGCGCATACCCACAATTTTTCGGTAATTATTAATTATTAATTGTTCAAAATTTCTACGAGATATAAAATGTTGGCCTACGGGCTGCCCGAATCATAGATTAATATGTAATACCTTTTTTGAATTTAGTTTTAAGTTTAAGCGATCGCAAACTACCTTTAAATCAAAACTTGAGGCCAAGAGGATAAATATAATTTTTACTAATCTAAATAGACTTTAAGATTGTTTGTGCAAATCAAAAAAATCCCTTTTTTTCTCAATTATTACAAAATATTTCACGAGCTTGCGTTGTTTCAGCGATTTGTATCATACTCTGAACATTAAGGTATGATGCCAATGTTGTATCTAAAACAAAAATAACCTCCTTTCAACAAAGCTACAACCCAGTATTTACGTTAAAAATATCCTAGATATTGCGATTTGCAGCGAACTAAAATAAGCTCAAAAAAACAAATTTTGCATAAGTCAAAATACCTAAGTAATTATAGGCATTGACAAAATGCCACAAATAATATCAAAACTTGCTCTATCCAAAATATAATTATTCTCATCTCAGTTTCCTATTTCTGATTTCCTCGAAGCTAAAACCTAGATGATTGATGAAACTGAATAGCTCCTATACCTATGTTTGTATAGCAGGGAACTCTTAATCAGTCCAGAAGGCAAAAGTAGGAAAAAATCAGACCGTATTCGATTCATCATCAGTCTATCTCCTCAGTAACTCAATATTTTGCTATATCTTTAAATCTGTGGCGATCGCCACTTAATTTTTACTAAGTTAAAAGGCTATACAGTTTCCGTTTGTCATGCTGCGCAAACAGATACGACCAAAACTCATAAAGTTATAGAATCATTAGATAAGTTTTTGAGATTAAAGAACTGCCAAAAAAAATCCTTAACTGAACTGTATTGAGCTAAAAAGATATTTAAGCAAAAGTTTCTTATTCAAGATAATTAACAATTACTTTTCCTTAAAATAAGAGGATTGATTCAGCAAGCCCTAATTAATAATTAATAATTAATAATTACCTTTCCTTGAAAAGAAGAGGATTGACTAATTATGAAAATTTTTCTTTATTATCCCCTTAAAAGGGGAGGCTTTAAACCACAATTTTCGGTAAAAGAATTATTTTTATTTTTTCTCCTTGATATGTAGAGACTTTCAACATTAATTATTCGATAAAATTACTCTCTCAGTAAGCATTCAGCCATCAGCATTCAGCTATCAGCTATTGATTAGAGGAGAAGTTAACGTGCGTCAGAAGTCAGCAAGTCTGCAAGTCAGAAGTTAACCCACCCCTAACCCCTCCCAGGAGGGGAAGTAGGGGATGCGTGAGCAACTCTCCAAAAATATTGCGCCTTAAAAGGCGGGGTTTTAGACCCTTATGATTTTGATAAAAGCAATTGAAAAATTGAGAGAGAATTAAAAGTTACTGCCAATGTACGCTCATCCAACCTGAGAAGGAAGGAATTATTAATTATTTGCACTCAGGGCTGACTGCTAAGAGCTGTTTGCGGAGCATTCCGCAGGAAATACTTACCTCTGTGAGGCATAATTAATTAATTCACAAGACCTTAATATCGCTCAATTATTTATAGTAAATGGTGCAAAAAATCAAAATATTTTCCTTTTTTTCAGGCTGTGGCTTTCTAGACTTAGGCTTTGAAAATATTGGCTTTAAAATTGTCTTTGTCAATGAAAAGTTTTCTCCCTTCATGGCAGCTTATCGTTATGCTCGACAATTATTAGAAATATCTGAGCCAGAGTATGGATATTTAGAAGACGACTTAGTTAATTTAACTGGGGAAAATGGAAAAATCCATTTACAAGAATTAGTCAAAGATGCTCAGAGAAATTCTGATTTTGTCGGATTTATTGGCGGACCTCCTTGCCCTGACTTTTCAGTAGGAGGAAAAAACCGAGGGAAAAGTGGAGAAAATGGTAAATTATCAGATGCTTATATAGAATTAATTTGTCAGCAAAAACCAGATTTTTTTGTATTTGAAAATGTTAAAGGTTTATGGTCAACCAAAAAACATCGAGCATTTTATGAGGAAATGAAGCGCAAATTGTATAGATACGGATATATCATTACCGAACGTTTAATTAATTCTATTGAGTATGGAGTTCCCCAGGATAGATATAGAATTATTTTAATAGGCTTCCGATGTAACCTACTGAAAGATAAAGGTTTTAATATTAACTATACTCAGGTAATTCCTGAAAATATTTTTCCCTGGGAAAAGTATGTATTGTATCCTCAAAATCAAGTCTTTTCTTATCCTTGGCCTCAGACAAATACCTTTGGAGAAAATTCTCAAATAAATTGCCCGGATGGAATACCTAAAGAACTAACAGTTGAATATTGGTTTAGGCAAAATAACGTTATTTCTCATCCTAATTCAGAACATTATTTTCAACCAAGAGCTGGTCGAGTAAAATTCGAGAAAGTAGCAGAAGGAGATGATGGAAAAAAATCTTATAAACGTCTTCATCGATGGCGTTATTCTCCCACAGCTTGTTATGGAAATAATGAAGTTCATTTACATCCATATAAAGTTCGTCGTCTTTCGGCAGCAGAAGCATTAGCTATCCAATCTTTACCTAAAAAATTTGCTTTACCAAGTAATATGACTCTCACTCATAAATTTAAAACTATCGGCAATGGAGTACCATATTTAGCCGCTCAAAGAATTGCTAAAACTATTCTTGATTTTCTCAATATGAATAAAATTTCCAATCAAGAAGAAATGAATCATCAATTAGAATTACCTTTAGTTTATTCTCCAAAAGGTAAGTATAGAGTTTGACTTCACTAGACTTGTTCAGAGCAGCTTAAAAAAAAGAATGCTACAAAAAGGTAGATTTCTATAGGATATGCTTCAAAATAGCTGCTATAGTTCATTTTAGATAGTTATCTCTATCATTTGTAAAAAACATTTATCAAATTGCTATCACAGGGATTAAATAATTTACCTAAGCTCTTATTACCGAAAAATTGTGGTTTAAAGCCTCCCATTTTAAGGGGATGAAAAAATATTCAATGAGCGTATTTTCGTTTTCTTCGGCTTTAGTGGTCGGTACTGATAACTGATAACTGATAACTGATAACTGATAACTGAAATGACCTTCTTCTTTTTCTCATGCTCATTATTGCTTACCTTTTAATTACAAAAATATGGCATCTTCAACTAAATTAATTAAATCTTGCTGATTGTACGCTGAATACATATTATCTACACTTTTCAAATCTTGATTTAAAGCAATACCATGAGGAGCAATACCTTGACTAAATATTCTCTTATCTGAATTAGAGAAATCTTCAGCAGTCATCATGTAATATTTCCACATTTGTCCAGATGTATAACTTATGGCTTTAATCATAGCTGTTTCATACAATGCTTGATAACGACGGTCTGGGCGATTCGATACTTTAACAGAGATAAAAGCTTTTACTTCTCTGGCCTTAAGTCTACCTTTTAATAAATCATAAATTTCTACTCCTAAATATTCTGGTTGCTGTGCTTGTAGCTCTATGTATGACTGGATTGACTGGAAAAGCTGCTCATCTTCAATTACAGAAATAATATAATCAGGACTTGAGAAAAAAATTCTTTTTTTAATTGTTTCAATATTTTCCAGAGGATAACTTGTTTGAAATTCTTGGGTTTGAAAAATCTTGAAAAATTCAGGTTGAGTTTCATCTCTTGAACTAGGAAGTCTGAAAGTTATCAGAGGTATCTTGTACTCTAAATAAAAATTTCGGGCTACTTTAGCTAAAAATCCAGTAACTATAAACTCATGCCATCTACCTTTTGAATTATTAAGCGCTCCGGTAGTTAATTGGGCTATTTTAGTATTATGTTGTCTTTGATAATTTTCATAAGCAACTACTACCATATTCACCATCCACTCTAATACTTGAACTACTGAAATATCTAGTTCGAGTCTTTGTTTGATTTCTAAATACAAACTTTGATAAATCTCTGTACTATTAATTTGGATTTTATTTTTCCCTTTTCTGTTAACTGTCAAAAACCAAGAATCATTCATTAATTTATATAAATCCAAATTCCTATCTATAAACTCACAATCTAAGTAACTTAATAAGTTTGAATTTTGGCATAATTCCTACATTCCTAAGCAAGAGTAGAAAACATACTGTTTGAAATCTTACGGTAAACTATTCAAATAAAGGATAACTATGTGTTGAAAAATCTATAGGACTCAAACAAACTATGACATCTTATGCTACTGCCACTGCCAGAGCCGAAATGAGTGAAATTAGACGTCTAAAAGGCTTACTACCACCAGAATTACAAAGTTGGGTCATGGTAGAAAAGTCCATTGAAGTTAATCCTCCACTCATTCGCAGCGAAGAAATAGGCAAAGACCAAATAGAAATATCCATCGACCTCACACTCTGGGAACAATTAGCTTTAGACCAACGTAACCTATTATTTTGGCATGAAGTGGCCAGAATTCAAAACGATACAATTCCCAGGGATGGTTGGGAAATGGCTGCCCTTGCCATTGGTTTAGGGGGTGCTGTGGGCGAACTATGGGTACAGGATGGTCTACTTTTAGTTCTAGCTTTAGCTTTGTGTGGCGTATCTGGGTATAGACTCTATCAGAAAAATAATGGAGAACGTAATCTTAAAGAAGCAATAGAAGCAGACGATAAAGCGATCGCCTTAGCAACTCGTTTTGGCTATTCTCTTCCCAATGCTTATAAAAGTCTGGGCAGCGCTCTGAAAACTTTAATCGAACAAACTCCCAAAAAACGACAGAGGGCCAAATATGAAGCACGACTTCAAGCTCTCAAACGCGGTGCGACTAAAGCGAAGGCCAGGGTTAAAGGAAGTCGTGAAACTTCACGCTCTGAAAATATCTATAACTAGACAGGAAATCTTGAGTGGTTTATTGACACTCCACGGGATAAATCCGCGTGGATTCTGTTTGCTTCAGCATTGCGGAGCAAAGGTTGTTAAAACAGGGGATAAATCCATCTGTTTTAACTTCTCATCAGTTTAGGGACTGTCATTGACCCCTACCTGAAAATCAACCGTATCCATTCTGGCTCTCATCTTCTTCCCTAACTTTTGCAGTAAAATCATCAAAACTAGACTCGGTCGTGAATAACAACCCACTCAAATTACTCCTAGTTATTTTGGTGTTATGATGGGGATATAACTAGATTTATAGAAAAAGCAGTTTGGTTTCTGCTGATACCATCTGAATATATTCTATTCTGGTCTTGAATGTAGTTGGCAGAGATTAGTATATTTAAGTTCATACATTAGTATCGAACCATTGCTAATAATTATTCTACTAGAGGGTGGTCAACTATTAAGGTAATTTCTATAGTATGGTTTGAGCATAATTCTGAAGCTGATTATGCTCAGAAAATATCAGACATAACTTTTGTAGAAACAAAACTATCATAATAGAAAATATGAACCAGGATGTCATGGTCAGCCAAACCTCAGAAACAGATATTCAAGTAACTTTTAGAGATAAAACTCCTGTCATTCATTTGCCTCTTCGTTTTACTGTCTCAGAGGCAGAATTATTTAAATCAACTTGCCAAAAACTTTTCCAATCAGAAAATACTACAGACAAAATTATTATTGATTTTAGTCACACTAATTTTATCGATAGTTGTGGAATTGGTTCTTTAGTAACAAATTTAAAAATAGCAAGGGGAAAAAATATAGAATTTGTGCTATCTGGTGTTAATTCTCTAGTTATGGGGGTATTTTCTTTAACTGGACTAGACCAAATTTTAATCATTGAACAATCTCCACCTTCAGAAGTTAAGAGCAAAAGCAATAGTAAATCAGAAGAAAATCAACTTCCTGTTACTCATCCTTCTATCAAATCTTGGGTAAAACGTCTGATTGATATTGTTGGTGCTTTAGTAGGATTATTTATTACAGGTATTTTATTTATTCCCATCACTATTTTTATTAAGTTTGATAGTCCTGGTCCGATATTTTTTGGTCAAATACGATGTGGTTGGATGGGAAAAAATTTCCGAATGTGGAAATTTCGCTCTATGTGTATAAATGCAGAACAACTTAAAGGTCAAATCAAAAATCAGGCTCAAGGTGCAATCTTTAAAAATGAAAATGATCCACGAGTTACTAAAGTTGGTAATTTTTTGAGACGAAAGAGTTTGGATGAGTTACCTCAGTTTTGGAATGTATTGAAGGGAGATATGAGTTTAGTGGGAACTAGACCCCCTACTCCTGATGAGGTGGAACGTTATGAAGTACCTCAATGGCAACGTTTAGATGTTAAACCTGGTATGACAGGTGAATGGCAAGTTAATGGTCGTTCTCAAGTGAAAAATTTTGAAGATATTATTAGGTTGGACTTAAAGTATCAAGAAAATTGGAGTCTCATGTACGACATAAAGTTAATTATTAAGACTGTGGGAATTTTATTTAAGAAAAGTGGTGGAGCTTACTAGCGTCGCTACCCGGAAGTTAAAAGTCATGCATTTAAAAGTCAATCATTTTTGATTTGTAATTGTTTTAGGATTTTGTAACCAGTTATTTCCGCCATCCTGTACTAGGATAATTAAAGTACTATACTTTTTTTCTTTTCCTTTTTCTCTCTAACTTTTTTCCACTAAGATATTTGCTTTAAATCTCAATATTTTGAAATGATTATAGATTTAAGTTTTATCTGTATTAGCCTTGAATATTCTGAGAATAGTTATAGTGTTTAGTTATCTCTACATAAATCTGATTATTTTACCTTTAATCCTCAACTAAACTAGCCTCAAGTATATTAGATATCTCCAGAAAATAAACTTGCTCTTTAATTTAAAGAAAACATAAGCAAGATAAGTAATAGTTACTTACAAAATTATTTTTAGTATTTTTAGCGTAAAAATCTATTCCCTGTTCCCTGTTCCCTACTATGCACAAAAAGTCTATATCTTTTTCACCAGATATCTATTGATTATCAATAAACTGAAATAATTGAACCAGGGCTATTTCATTCTAAACTGTGCCATTTTATCTATTGAGGAAACCACGTTATTTCAAGCTTTAGGAAATTTATCTTTCGCTGTCTGAAAATCAATAAATTCCGCCGCCAAAATCTAGAATGAAATGACTCTGTAATTGAACTATTAGTTAGATTAGATATTTTTGCTCGATCGACCAAAGGAGTTTAACATCTGATTCTCAAAAACTTTTCTAAAATATCTAAAGACGAGAAAGTAAGGAAACTAAAAATCAAGTTTTTTGATTGAAAAATATACAGTCAACTCCTTTTTATATAGTTAATTATAAAAGGAAGAAAGAAGGTAGAAGGTAGAAGGTAGAAGACAGAAGGAAAAATCTTGCGTTGTCTGAGTTTTAAAGCTTTTAATCTGTTCGGGACTTTTCCTTCGACTCCTATAGCAATTCAGAAGGCTTTTATCTTAAATTAGTTATACTCGAAATGTTAACTTAATTAGTTAAACTATGCGTATTCTTATTTATTCCTATAATTATTACCCAGAACCAATTGGCATTGCTCCCTTAATGACGGAATTGGCAGAAGGTTTTGTCAAACGTGGTCATCAAGTTCGTGTAGTAACTGGTATGCCAAATTATCCTGAACGTAAAATTTATGATGAATACAAAGGAAAGTTTTTTCTAACTGAAGAACTAAATGGTGTAAAAGTCCAACGTAGTTATATCCATGTTAAAGGTTCTAAACCAGGGGTTTTAGATCGATTATTGTTAGATGGTAGTTTTATTTTTTCTAGTCTTTGGCAAGCTTTTAATGGTTGGAAACCTGATGTTATTTTTGCAACGACTCCTCCTATATTAATTTCTTTACCAGTTAGTTTTTATGGATTATTTTCTAATTCTTCTGTGGTCTTAAATATTCAAGATATTGTTTCTGAAGCTGCTGTAAGAGTTGGGTTAGTTAAAAAAGATAGTTGGATAGTAGGTATAGCTCAAGCTGTAGAAAAATTAGCTTATCTAAAAGCTGCTAAAATTAGCGTTATTGCTGAAGATTTTGTCACTAATTTAGTTGAACAAGGGGTTTCTTCAGACCGACTTGTTTGTATTCCTAATTGGGTAGATATTAATTTTATTAGACCTCTGGATAAAAATAATCAATTTAGAGAGGAACATAATCTTCAAGATAAATTTGTCGTTGTTTATTCTGGGAATATTGCTCTAACTCAAGGGTTAGAAACGGTAGTTAAAGCTGCTGTTAGTCTCAAGGAAAAATCGGAAATTTGTTTCGTAATTTTGGGGGAAGAAAAAGCACGTCAACAATTACAAGAGTGTTGTGATAAATATCAAGCAGATAATGTACTTTTACTCCCTTTAGTACCACGAGAAAAATTACCAGAAATGTTATCTGCTGCCGATATTGGATTAGTAATACAGAAAAAGACTGTTACTGCTTTTAATTTACCTTCAAAAATTCCTGTTATTCTTGCTAGTGGTCGTCCAATAGTAGCTTCTGTCCCAGATACGGGTACGGCAATAAGAGTTGTTACTGAAAGTGGTGGTGGGATAGTAGTTACTCCAGAAGATTCTCAAGCTTTGGCACAAGCAATTATAGAATTGTATGAAAATCCAGAAAAACTTGAGCAACTGGGTCAGCAAGGGAGAAAATATGCTGAAGAAAATTTTGGTTCAAAAAATGCTTTGAATAGTTATGAAGCTTTATTTACTGAAATTTTACAGCAGTAAGGAAGAAGGAAGAAGAAAGAAGGAAGAAGGTTGATTATTAATGTTTATCATACTTTTTTGAGTTATTAGCTAATAGGATAGAAAGTTGGGAAAATGGGTGGGAGGATAGGGAAGAAGGAAAAAATATTTACCCAGTCAATTTTAAAGATGCTTTCCATACAAAAAAAGTTTTTATTTATTAATATTCCTAAAACAGCAGGTAATTCAATTCAGAATGTTCTCAAGCATTATTCTGAAGACAAAATTGTGTGTCTTAACCCTTTGCCAGATGGTATAGAGAGATTTGAAGTAAGAGATAAAAATTTTCCTAACATACATAAACACTCGTCTTTACTTGACTACTATCAAGTTTTGTCACCTGATGTTTTTCATTCTCTGTATAAATTTGCCGTTCTTAGAAACCCTTGGGAAAGAATGATTTCTTACTTTTTTTCGCCACATCGTCAAACTCAAAAGTGGAATAGAGATGAGTTTATTGATTTATTGCGAAAAGTCCCAACAATGTTTGACTATCTAAATACTTATGGTTTACAGTCAAGCAAGCCTGAAGTTAATTTTGTTATGCGTTTTGAATCTCTTGAGAACGACTTTAGAAAAGTATCCCAAATATTAGATTAGAATTAGAAAACTTTCAGCTCCCTGTCCGTAATAAATCAAATCGAGAAGATTATTGGAAATATTACGATTCTGAATTAGTTGATATGGTGGCACATAAGTATGCAGCAGAGATTGAGTATGCTGGATATTCTTTTTGTAAACCAACAAATAAATTTATTTGATTACGATAACTAAAGCCTTCTTTTTTTTCTACTTCTTACTTCTTCCTTCTTCCTTTGCCATAAGCTCAGGATTTTTAAAAAGTTAACAACTCTTTTTAAAAAATAGAGGTAGGTTTTCATTTGAGTAAAATCTCTAGAAAACCTACCGCTAAATTTTTTGTAATTCCGAAGATACTAGAATTAATATTACTTGCTTGCCGCTTTAACGAATTTTTCTACTAATGGCATTACATGGTCAACATCTTTCCAACCAAGTATTTCTGTCACCTTTTTCTGTAAGTTTTTGTAGGTTCTAAAAAATTCTGCTATTTCTTCTAATCGATGAGGTGCTATATCTTGGAGAGATTTAACTTCAGTGTAGCGCGGGTCTTTGTCTGGGACACAGAGAATTTTTTCATCTCTGTCCCCTCCATCAATCATTTCTAACATTCCGATGGGTTTTGCTGCAATAACGCATCCTGGAAATGTTGGTTCATCCATAATTACCATTCCATCAAGGGGGTCTCCATCATCTGCTAGGGTGTTAGGGACAAACCCATAATCGTAAGGATATTGTACGGAAGAATAAAGTACTCGGTCAAGGGCAAAAGCTTGTAAATCTTTATCAAACTCGTATTTATTTTTACTTCCTGCGGGAATTTCTATGAGGACATTTATTAGTCCTGGTTTTGGTTGGGCTGGAATTAGCGATAAATCCACAAAATTTCTCCATCTTAACTAAAAAAGAGTATATCAAGAGTCTGAAATAAAAGGAAGTAGGTTAAAGTCAAGCGATCGCCTTAGTTTATCAAAGTTTTAATTTAGATATAGTCCAGAGGTTCTGCTTCTAAGGCAGAAGGCACTTATTCTGAGGGAGGCTTTCCCTGTTTATTTATTCTCAAATTGACATCCTCCCGACACTGCTCTATTTTCCCTGTCTTACTCTGAGAAAAAAGAAGTAGAAAAATTTCAGTAATCTACCCCAGAATTATTTGATTTGAGGCGATGGGGAAAATTGATTTATATTTAAACTCGTTGCTAACAGATGATTAGTATTTTCCCAAACTTCAGATTTTTATCCATCTCAAGAACTCCAACTAAATGAAATACAAATTCGGTCACTATCTTCAGTAAATAGAATAGTAGAGCGCCAGAAATAACAAGGAAAAATTACTCATTATGCTACTTCTGGCTAAATCAGATATTTCTCTTGATTTTCCATTTCTTACTCTGAGGCTAAAAGAAGCAATAAAATTTCAGTAACCTACCCCAGAATTATTTTGTTAGAGAGGATAAGGATAAGGAAAAATTGATTTATTAAACTTGCTCCTAATAGATCAATTGAATTTATTTAACCTTTCTTTAACTAGCCTAGAATACCTATAGCCTACAATTTTGTTGTTTTAACAAAAACTTAATTTTATCAATAACAACAATATCTAAATGAAGATTAAAATAGATCGATAATTACTAGATATTTTTAAAGTGTAGAAATATGACTAATAATTCTTTTTTTGATGAATTTAGAGAAACATCTTTAGTCAAAGCTGAAATTGTAGCTAAATATTTTTGGGCTTGGGCAAAGGTCATAATGCCACAAGCGAAAAAAAGGGGAACAAATATTGCATATATCGATCTTTTTTCTGGGCCTGGTCGTTATCAAGATGGTTCAAAATCTACACCATTACTAATTTTAGAACGTGCTATTGCTGATGTAGATATGCGAGAGAAGTTAATTACTATTTTTAACGATAAAAACTCTGATAATACAGATTCACTTCAGCAAGCAATAAACTCTCTACCAAGCATAAAAACTTTGAAGCATAAACCACAAGTATTAAATACAGAAATAGGAAGAGAAGTTGTTCAAGTATTTCCAAATATACCTACACTCTTTTTTATCGATCCATGGGGTTACAAAGGCTTATCTCTTCAACTCATTAGTTCAACAATTGCAGGTTGGGGATGTGATTGTATATTTTTCTTTAACTACAATCGGATCAATTCAGGATTGAATAATTCCCGAGTCGAAACTCATATTAACGAACTATTTGGTAAAGAGCAAGCTAATTTACTTCGAGAACAAATCCTCAATTTACAACCAGATGAACGAGAATCAAAAATTGTTCAGGCTATTGGTGATGCTTTAAAAAGAGTTGGAGGTTCTTATTTTCAACATTTTTGTTTTAAAAAGGAAGATATAAATCGAACTAGCCATTATCTTATTTTTGTATCTAAGAATAATCGAGGTCATTCTATTATGAAAGATATTATGGCAAAAAAAAGCTCTCTTTTACTTCAAGGTGTACCGTCTTTTCAACACGACCAAAAACCTGTTCAGCTTTCACTATTTGATTCGCAACCAATTAACCAACTGGAAGATATGTTGCTTGATGAATTTGCGGGTCAGACTATGACAATGCTTCAAGTTTATGAGCAACACCATGTTGGTAAACCATACATTGAGCGGAATTATAAAGATGCTCTTTTGCTGTTAGAAGAAAAAGGTAAAATTGTTGTAGATCCCCCAGGTAGTAAACGACAAAAAAGGAAAGGTAAGCTTACATTTGCCGATCGTGTCAAAGTGACTTTCCCACCGAAGTAAATGTATTTTTTTTCACAATTTTTCTTGATTGAACAGGAACTTTTTTCCAAAGCTGACGGTGTTTTTCCCAAACTTCTGGCATTTCATCCCAAACTTTTCCATCTAAAATTCTGCCTAAAGCTTTAGGAGTTCTACCACCCCATTGTTTAAAGAAAAAAGCTACATTAGCAGCTTGACATTGTTCACAAATACTTTTTGCCCATTCCTCTTTCATTGGACGATATTTATTGCCAGATTCACCACCTACAATTACCCAATCAATATTTGTTAAATTAAGTTGTAAATCGCCTAAAAGTGGTTCACAAGAAAGGAATTTCACGTTAGCAGGTACTTGTCGTAAATAATCGACGCGATGAACATAATTTTGACTTTCCACTGATACACCCATCCAAATATTTTCATGCCATTCTAATTGAGGTGCTAGATCGACTAAACGTTCATGTCTTTTCGTCAAAATTTGATAAATATGCCAAGGGGTTTTGCTGATTATTTCAAATACTTGTTTGATAAAATCAATAGGAATATCCTCATGGAAAATATCGCTCATTGAATTAACAAAAATTCGGCTAGGAGTACGCCAACTTAAAGGTTGTTTCAAACGCTCAGGATGAATTTTCAAAGCAAACCCATCAGGAAAATTATTAGTAAAACGTTTTGTAATTGCTTCTGCATAACAATGAGTACAACCAGGACTAACTTTGTCACAACCTGTAGTAGGATTCCAGCTCTTATCTGTCCATTGAATACCAGTTTTATTGCTAGCCATAGTTAAATTTACCTTCTCAAAAAAGAATAATTATTAAGTTCTAATTATTGACTTAAATAGTTTTTTTATTAGTTACTTAACTATAGCTTTTTTTGAAATATAAATCAACATATTTATCTAGCAATATTAAAATTTAAAATTATCTCAATGAAAAATATAATAGTTACTGGATATCAATAACAAAATAGTTAAGTATCTATGCAAAATTAATTACATATTTTGATATTTGATATTTTCAATAGCATTAACAACGAGAGGAAAGCAAAATTACTTAATCTATTGAATCTTAAAAAAAGACAAAGATATAGGGAAAGCCTCCCAAAAAAACTTATTTTAAACAAAACTAATTAAAAACTGTCCTAATCATGGCAAAAATAACTCACAAAGAAGTATTCGACCTCCTAATCAAAGAAGTTCTTGAAGCTTACCCACACGTGGAAAATAAGTTGGATTTTGTATCTAAAGATATTTTAGAACATCTTCTGTCTAATAGTGATGGAGTAAGAGAAAGATTGCGTAAGGGATCTTTTACAAAAGATGATGGTGAAGTTAATCAAACCGAAGCTTTTTTGCTCACCTGGGTCGATGAAGTATGGGATGTAGAAAATGGTAATCAAGAGTTATATGAAAAATTTATCTCTGAATTAAATGGAACACCACAGGAGTTTGATTTATATGACAAAGAGGTTCCTCAATAAGGTAATTTAAGTCGCGATTAAATAAATCTTGAATACAGCAAAAAAATAAGTACCTTCTGATTAAAGCCAGGGTTATTTCATTCTAGATTTTAGCAATGAATTTATTGATTTTCAGGCAGCGAAAGATACATTCCCTCAAACTTGAAATAATGTGGTTTCGTCAATAAATAAAATGGTACAGTTTAGAATGAAACAGCCCTGGATTAAAGCTACTTATTTTATATAGAAATTTCCCAAATACATGAGGCACAAAATTCGTTTATTTTAGGGAAGAGGAAAAAATAAAAACAACTGTAATTCACTAACTTGAGAAACGTTATGGCTAAAATTGGTAAATAGATAAGTTTTAGTCATAAGTTCAAAAATTTATTTTTGATTCTATCATTTGGTCTCAATATTTCTAATACTTGAGACCATTTTATTCCTATATATAAGGGAGAAATAACTATCCCTAGTAATATATTTCCTGCTTGTATTAAGCGCAATAACTCTAAAAATAATCAAGATTTTTTTGAATAGACATAGGTTGGAAAACTAAGTTTTGGCGAGGCATTAGAAAGGTTTCATATTAACGAGCGCTAGAACTCTCAAATAAAATATGAAATAACTACTTATATGTGAGAATTCAGCTATTAGCAGTCAGCAGTCAGCAATTAGTAATGAGTAATTACTTCTGAGGTTTAGGAAGGAGACTTTACCAGTAGCTTTTATTCTTTCTCAATTTTAAAGGTTGCTTTTATCTTCCTCAAAATTAATAACTGATAGCTAATAGCTGACGGCTGTTTGCGCAGCATTCCGGAGGAAATGCTTACACTTATATAGTGTTTTGATTTAAGATGTAAATATAGATTGAGATTTTTTATTAGAAAAAAAAGCGCTGTTTTGAGTACCTGATATCCTGGTGTTTGCTACTCTTTAATACTTTTTTACCTCCTTTACTGAAAAATTGTGGTTTAAAGCCTCCCCTTTTAAGGGGATAATAAAGAAAAATTTTTATGATTAGTCAATCCTATCCGCTTTCACTCTCGAGGTAATTGTTAATTATTCATTATTAATTGTTGAATATTTCCTTTTTAATAGCACTTAGTTTCCACATTCCAGATAAAAACGCTATAGATAGAAAAATCTAGAATTTATGTTGTTGATATTTATGTATAAAAATTGGGATAGTACTGCCAAGAATAACCAAAACGCAGTAGTATAATTATCTACTATAAAAACTTCAATAAAAATGCGTTTAAAATCTCTAGATATATTTCGTGGCATTACTATTGCCAGTATGATTCTTGTTAATAACCCAGGCAGTTGGAATCATGTTTATCCACCCTTACTTCACGCAAAATGGCATGGTTGTACACCCACAGATTTAGTATTTCCCTTCTTCTTATTTATCGCAGGTGTAGCAATGACTTTTTCCCTGTCAAAATACACCGAAAAAAACCAAGCAACTCCACAAATTTATCGGCGAATTTTACAGCGGTGCCTCATACTTTTGCTCTTAGGTTTACTACTAAATGGCTTTCCTAATTACGACTTAGCAAATATTCGCATCATGGGAGTATTGCAACGTATTAGTTTAGCCTACCTCTTTGCAGCGATCGCTATCCTTAACCTTTCGAGAAAACAACTTTATGGACTTGCTGCTGTATTACTAATTGGATACTGGATAGCCATGCAATTAATACCCGTTCCTAATTATGGCCCTGGCGACCTTTCCCCAGAAGGAAATCTTGCTGCTTATATCGATCGCCTTATTCTTACTCAACAACATTTGTGGGCTGGAAAACCATACGACCCAGAAGGACTATTTAGCACTTTACCTGCCATAGTAACTGTTTTGATTGGTTACTTTGCAGGGGAATGGCTGAAGCATCAACCAATCAAAAGTCGCACTAGCTTAAATCTGGTCATTTTTGGTCTTAGCTGTTTAGTAGTGGGGTATATCTGGGGACTCTTTTTTCCCATCAATAAAACTTTATGGACAAGTTCCTATGTGATATTTACTGGTGGATGGGCTTTGATTTTACTGGCCACTTGTTATGAAGCGATCGAAGTTCGAGGTTGGCAAAAATGGGGACGGCCATTTGAGGTGATGGGATTAAATGCCATATTGATATTTGTTGCTTCTGGATTTTTGGCCAGAATGATGATTTATGGCAATATTGGTAGTGGGGAAAATTCTCCTACCATCAAAACTTGGATATATGAACAATTTTTTCAATCCTGGGCAGGGTCATTAAATGGTTCTTTGGTCTTTGCTATTGTGAATGTATTATTTTGGTGGGGAATTTCTGAATTTATGTATCGTCGAGGTTGGTTTCTTAAAGTTTAATCAACAGTAAGCATTTAGCTATTAGAATTCAGAATTCAGCGCAAAACTTGAGACAAATACTCAGAATTTAAAGTCATAAGTCGCCACAGATAGAATTTTTCCATCCTATCAATCATAGAGTTAGCCGATGAAAATCTATTCAGTAGCCATCCAGAAAATTCCCTTTTTTTTTTCGAGTCAAACTTGAGACAAATACTCAGAAGTTAAAGTCATAACTCGCCACAGATAGAATTTTTTTCCATCCTATCAATCATAGAGTTAGCCGATAAAAATATATCCAACAGATAGAATTTTTCCATCCTATCAATCATAGAGTTAGCCGATGAAAATCTATTCAGTAGCCATCCAGAAAATCCCCTTTTTTTTTCGAGTCAAACTTGAGACAAATACTCAGAAGTTACAGTCATAACTCGCCACAGATAGAATTTTTTCCATCCTATCAATCATAGAGTTAGCCGATAAAAATATATCAAGTAGTCATCCAGAAAATTCCCTTTTTTTTTCGAGTTAAACTTGAGACAAATACTCAGAAGTTAAAGTCATAACTCGCCACAGATAGAATTTTTTCCATCCTATCAATCATAGAGTTAGCCGATAAAAATATATCAAGTAGTCATCCAGAAAATTCCCTTTTTTTTTCGAGTTAAACTTGAGACAA
>JAXHSW010000072.1:17592-17751 GCA_034190295.1 Cyanobacteriota bacterium
ATACTCAGAAGTTAAAGTCATAACTCGCCACAGATAGAATTTTTTTCCATCCTATCAATCATAGAGTTAGCCGATAAAAATATATCCAACAGATAGAATTTTTCCATCCTATCAATCATAGAGTTAGCTGATAAAAATATATCAAGTAGTCATCCAGAA
>JAXHSW010000072.1:17851-39473 GCA_034190295.1 Cyanobacteriota bacterium
TTTTTTTTTCGAGTCAAACTTGAGACAAATACTCAGAAGTTACAGTCATAACTCGCCACAGATAGAATTTTTTTCCATCCTATCAATCATAGAGTTAGCCGATAAAAATATATCAAGTAGCCATCCAGAAAATTCCCTTTTTTTTTGACCGCAAAATTCTACAAATATCAGTAGTGGAATAAATTTTTCAGAAAAGTCTAAGTTGACCAAAAAGTAAGGTCAATAGTCTACCCCTTTTAAGGGAATGAAAAAAAATTAACTTCAGTATTTTCTTGCCTCCCTATTGCATGAGGTAGCGATAACTTATAACTGAAATGACAAAGGGTTAAGCAATTTTATTCATGCCAGATTATAGTTGCATCTGTCGCTATAATATAATAAATAAAATATACTTGTTATTTTATATCTCAAAAATTGACTATGTTCTTTGTAGATAAACCATACGTCTCAGAATTTTTCAAAGCTACTGTCAGAGATAACGCTATTCCTGTAGTAGGTACAGATATAGCTCAAAAAATGAGTCTTTATAGTGGTACAAATATAATTACTGAAGAGGAAGCTATTGAGATAGTTAAACAATTAGACAATCCAACTATTTACACTACCTCTGAAAATTCTTATCATTGGATATCAAAACATTTAAATTTCAGCGATATTCCTGAAAAAATAGAGCTATTTAAGAATAAGTATAAATTCCGGAAACTAACAAAATCAATTTTTCCCAACTTCTACTTCAGAGAGATACCTACAAAAGACCTCAAAAGAATTGAATTTGATAAAATCCCACTACCATTTATACTCAAACCAATAACTGGTTTTTTTAGCATGGGAGTTTATAAAGTTTCCAGTTACTCAGAATGGGGAAAAACCATCGATTTAATCACAGAAGAAATAGCTCACACTAAAAATTTATATCCTGAATGTGTCTTGAACACCAACTCATTCATAATTGAAGAGTATATCGATGGTGAAGAATTTGCTGTTGATGCTTATTATAACTCCATTGGCGAACCAGTTATCCTAGGAATTTTTAAGCATATATTTTCTTCAGATAATAGTGTCAGTGACAGAGTTTATTTTTCATCGAAAGAAATTATTGAAAGTCACCTTGAGGAATTTACAAATTTGCTCGAAAAAATTGGTAATTTGGCTATAGTAAAAAACTTTCCAGTACATATAGAGCTAAGAAGAAATAGTAATGGTATTTTATTACCTATTGAAGTAAATCCAATTCGATTTGGTGGTTGGTGTAGTACGGCAGATTTATCTTTCTTAGCTTATGGTTTTAACCCCTACTTATATTTTTACTACCAAAAAAAGCCAGATTGGTGCAAAGTTTTTCAAGGAAAAGAGGGAAAATTATTTAGTCTAGTTATATTAGATAATTCTACTGGAAAAAATGTCAGCGAAATTACATCATTCAATTATGATAAATTACTAGCAAATTTTGAAAAGCCAATAGAATTAAGAAAGATAGATTACAAACAATATCCTCTCTTTGGCATCTTGTTTATAGAAACTAGAGAGGAGAATTTTCTGGAAATTAAAAACATCATAGATTCAGACCTAAGTGAATTTATCACAGTTAATAAATAGGTTGATATATTCATAATTGATAATTGATACCAAATTTTTAACCTAATCGATCTAGTAATCTAAAAGTGGTAAAAACATAATTACTGAAGAGCGAGCTATTGAGATAGTTAAACAATGAAATAATCCGAGTATTTACCGAATAATTAAGGTTTAAAGTCTCTCCTTTAAAGGAGAAAAAATTTTCCCTACCGCATCAATCCTCTTCTTTTCAAGGAGAGGTAATTGTTAATTGTTGAAATTTCTAGCATTGATGCACTATTTTAGCTTTGTTATTGTATGATAATCTGCTGCCTAAATACTAATAAACCCTACCTGACTTCCTCATAAACTTGCTAAACTTCCACCAGAATCGCTAAAATATATAAATGCCAAAAATTTTGACATTTAACTTTTGACTTAAAAACTATGATTCCAACCGTTATTGAACAATCTGGCCGTGGCGAAAGAGCCTTCGATATTTATTCTAGACTTCTACGCGATCGCATAATATATCTAGCAGAAGGCATAGACTCTGACTTGGCCAATCTAATCGTCGGCCAATTATTATATTTAGATTCAGAAGACCCAGAAAAAGATATTTATCTCTATATCAACTCCCCTGGTGGATCGGTCAGTGCAGGGATGGGTATTTATGACACGATGAGACACGTTCGCCCCGATGTCTGTACTATTTGTATGGGAATAGCCGCCAGTATGGGAGCATTTCTTCTCAGTGGAGGAACAAAAGGCAAAAGAATGAGTCTACCCCACGCTCGAATTATGATTCACCAACCATTAGGTGGAGCACAGGGTCAGGCCACAGATATTGAAATTCAAGCTAGGGAGATTTTATACCTCAAAAAATACCTGAATGACTGTTTAGCAGACCACACGGGTCAACCCATAGAAAAAATTGTGGAAGATACAGAAAGAGACTTTTTTATGTCAGCTACAGAAGCAATGGAGTACGGCTTAATTGACCAAGTTTATAACCGTAACCCCTCTAATTAGGGTCTGCTGAAAAAATTGGTTGGTGGGGGTAGGACGCGGGGACGGGGAGACGCGGAGACGCGGAGATGGGGAGACAGGCAACGGTTTCGACCATTTTATGTGAAGAAATTTTCTTGAATTTCAGCAGAAAAATTCAGTATTTTGAGTTCACGAAGGAAGAGGGAAGACCGAAGTTGAAAGAAGGAAGAAGAACCCACGTTGAAAACGTGGGATTGAAAACAAGGACACAGTATTCCATCGCACTATCTGTCTTGGAATACTTATGTGTTTTAAGTGGGCTTTATACCCACAACGCGCATTTTTTAATTATACTCATACCTTCTTCCTTTTTCCTCCTAACTTCTTCCTTGTTTGCAAATAAGAGCCATAAACTAGGAGATAAACTGAACATAAAAAGCTCCATTACCTTCATTAATTGATAATTACTTCTGGTTAAAACCGTTACGGAATTGAATATAAGTTCATTAATTGATAATTGATAATGGATAATTGATAATTACTTCTGGTTAAAACCGTTACGGAATTGAATATAAGTTCATTAATTGATAATGGATAATGGATAGTGGATAATGGATAATGAAAGAATTCTCTAAATCTCTAACTTTCTAACTCTTTAATTATCAATTATCAATTGTCAATTATCCATTGGTGAGGGTCGGTTTTAAACCTGAATTATTTAATTATTAATTATTAATTATTCGGTAAACTATCCTGACTTTTAGCTTCCATAAGCAAGCCTAATTATTAACCTATTTTTTCTTGATTCCCACTAAATTTTTATCTTTTTTTTTGTTTAATACTCCGCCATCTACACAGTGTTTACAATTAGTTGGGGTTTGAGTCCCCATCCATTTTTTCCTTCTTCCTTCTTCTTTCTTCCTTCTTCCTTCTTCCTTCTTCAAGGCGTATCTAACTTTTCTAAATTTTGTAAGAAATCTTGCAATTGTTCATAGGAAAGACGTGTACGCCCTTCTTCTCCATAGTTTTTTTTGAGATAAGTTTTTCCTTTTGTTGCATTCCAACCCAAACGTTTAATTTCATTGGTAGTTTTACCAAATACTTCTAAATACTCCAAAAAGCTTTGTAACTCATCTACACTTAACTGTTCTAAAGATTCTTTATTATGACTATATTCTAAATAATCTTGTTGTTGCTTAAGCTTCCATCCCTGATGTTTACTTTCTTTTGTCACTTTCAGCAGAATATCTAAATATTGATGGAAACTAAATAATTCTTCTGTTGTTAAAAATTGGCGTGTTTTTTGATGATAATTTTGTTCTAGAAACTCTTGCTCCTTTTCTTTCGTCCAACCTAAACTATCAATCAAAATATCTATTTTTACATTATCTTCGGATACATCGTATGATGGATTTGGTGAATTAATTTCATCATTAGTATCAATTGATTGAGCTATTTCTACTGATGAATCAATAGATTCTGGTATAGTTATTTCACTATCTGTATCACGATCATTTCCAGAGTTTATTAATGTTTCTGTCGTCTCATCAATCTTTTCCTCCTCCTGTTCCGTACCATAGTTACTATTTAACCAACTCTTATCAAAGCCACTCAGATTTTGAGTAGAATCAGGAATATCATCATAGTTCATACTAGATTCTACTATTGGTAATTTCTCTTTTTCCACCGGGGTATAAATATCCGATTCTTCCAACTCAGACGAAATAGTTGAACTATCAGGAACCTCATTAGCATCTAAATTCGACCTTGCTGCTGGTACTTCCTCTATTTCTTGTTGTAAAGAAGTATTGACATAGGTATTAGTTTGTGGTAATTCGGTACTAACAGATTGAGTAGGATAAATTGGAACAGAACTTTGAGGTGTAGAAATAGATTTATCGAGTGGAAGAATAGCAAGCGATCGCTTTCTAGCTTGGTCTTCTGCCAACTCCACAGTATCAGCCGCCCCTAATCCACTGGCCAAAGTTTTACCATTGACCTGTACTAGGACACGAACCACATACTTACCATTATGAATAGTAATTAACTCAGAGATTAAGCAACCTGTGGGGTAACAAGCTCGAAAACGTTCTAACATAATTGTCTACTTATAGAAACCTATATCCAGTTAAAAGTCCATTTTAGTATATTTGCCCAAAATTCAGAGCCATTTCATTAATACTCTCAAAATCAAAGATTATAATACTCTGAATTCTGTGTAGCAAAAGTTTAGAATCTCCGCGCTTTTAAGCCGGGGAGAGGTCATTTCAGTTATCAGTTATCAGTACCGACAACTATTGCCTGCAGCTTACGAAAATACGCTCACTGAATATTTTTTCATCCCCTTAAAAGGAGAGGCGCGTGGACCTCATTTTTTGGTCAATTATCTAAAAACATCTGAATTTTCCGGCGTTGCATAAATGCGGGATGATTTTAATAGTTTTGTGGAATGGGCATCTTGCCCGTTCCTAATATTTTCCCGTTCCTAATATTTTCCCGTTCCTGATATTTTCACTTCCTGGCAGGATACCCACCCCACTTAATATTCATTCCGCCCCTCAGCAATGTCTTTTCCTTACCGAAAATTACTTTTGCCAAAATTATAATTTAAAGCTATTCTAATGTAGGATAAACTTATAGCTAACTCAAAAAATGAGGCCATTAAAATTTTATCTAAATAAGGTAAATTAAGACAAAGTATGATATGGCTGAATTAGGAAGAGGTAAACCCAACATCACAAAAGTAGCTGTGGGAAAAGAAGCATATCTTTAGCAAACTCTTCTTTGTCTAAAGGTTCTTCTCACTCCACCAGTAGAAATAGCTCTACCTAACTAACATTATCCTAAAAAGCTGCTAATCCCCATCGATATTCAATGAATAATGTTACGATTAATAGCTTAACTTATGGGTAACTTAAGTATTGGCAAATGAAACAAGAGAGCGCGCCCAATCAGCAGTTCTGATATCCGGAAAGCTATGGGACTAGCTACTTGAAAAACAATACAGTCCAAAGTTAGTTACCTTTTCCTATAGAATAAGTAAACGATGAAATTAGTCGCAGGTCATAGACCTTAATCACCAAAGAAGGTAGCTAGGTGAGTACATAACTGGACAGTACAAAACGGCGGTGGGTCTCATCGTTGCGGCCTGTGGAGGTGAAGAGGATACTCAACCTTGGAAGCAGGAAGCCCTTTTCCGTGAGGGAGGGAAGCCTTCATTATAGCGCTAGCTTAAGGAGGGAGAACGTCACAGAATAAGTTTCCCATAAACTACGGTGAAGACACAAAAGTAAAAGCCATTTATCCTAATACACTAACAAAAAGTAGTAAAGATAGTGGTAAATACTAGATAGCTGGGCGGTTTTGTCTAGGATGAAATAACTCTACTCAGTAAATGTCTTGCCAAAATTAGCTGAAGAGTGCCGTTAAGCATTTAACTAGGGAAGACTGATTAACACAACTATCTAGGTGAGACAGTCAAGACAGACTAATTTATAAGATAGCTGAACCGATAACAAAAAGGATAAAACGCTGCATGAAATTTTCCATCGCTACACTCCTAGCAAATTTTAGTGAAGACAAATTAGTCGCTCCTAAAGCAGTGGAGAAAAAACTAGATTGTCAAGACGATAAAAGTATCCATAAATTACAAATTGCTTTGGATGCTCTAGAAAAAATAGGAGTTTTAGCCAAAGATAAAGGTCGTTATCGACGACTCATTGAAGAGGCAATTGTAGAAGCAAAACTGCGCTGTTCCAGTAAAGGATTTTGCTTCGCAATACAAGACTCAGAAGGAACTGAAGATATTTATATCCGTGAAAGTCATCTGAGTAACGCCTGGAATAGCGATCGCGTCTTAGTCAAAATTATCAAAGAAGGTAGTCGTCGTCGCAGTCCAGAAGGAGAAGTAAAGTTAATATTAGAACGTGCTAACCCCTCCTTATTAGCCAGAATCAAACAAATAAATGGACACAATGGAGAACCCTATTATCGGGCAGTTCCCCTAGACGATCGCTTACTATTTGAACTAGACCTAGTACCAGAAAGTCCTGACCTAGCGAATGCTATCGATCACCTTGTCCATGTCGAAGTATTGCGCTATCCTCTTGGAGAAAAACGTCCAATAGGAAAAGTCGTTCAAATTCTAGGTTCAGATGCAGAAGCAGCAGACGATCTGGATATAGTATGTTGCAAACATGACTTACCCCGGTCTTTTTCTGATGCTGTTCTCAAAGAAGCTGAGTCTTTAGTTAAGCACTCCACCAAGGCCGATCAAAAAAATAGATTAGATTTGCGCGAACTGCTCACAGTTTCTTTTGGAAATGCCAATAAGAAAGACATCAGTCATGCTCTAAGCATAGAAACCACTTCCTCCGGTTATTGGCGAGTAGGAATTCATATTGCTGATGTAGCATACTTTATTAAGCCAGATTCACAACTGGACAAGGAAGCTCGTAAGCGAAGTATGAGTATATATCTGCGGGATACAGTAATTCCGATAATGCCAAAGATAATATCAAGTGATTACTGTTCTTTACTACCAGAAAAAGATAGACTCGCGATATCGATCCTAATTACGGTCAATAAAAATGGTCAAATAGTTGAGTTTGAAATTGAACCTAGTGTCATCAAGGTAGACGATCATCTTAGCTATGAACAGACGAAACAAATTATCAATGTAAATACAGAGGAATTAGCTAATCTGGCCTCAGAGCAAATTGAGAATACAATTAATAAACTCAATGATGTCAGTCAAGCAGTCCGCAATGCAAGATTACGAAGAGGTGGTTTCGACCTAAATTTACCAGATGAAAAAAGCTATTACAATGATGAGGGAGAATTGGGAGCAATGATAGTTCCCGAAATATTTCCAGCTCGCTCTATGGTAGCAGAATTAATTGTTCTAGCGAACCAAGCAATAGCAAGTCACTTACTCGCACTGGGAGTACCAGCAATTTATCGAATCCAAAACACTCCAGACCCAGGGGACATTCAAGAATTTATTAAATTAGCTAGCAACCTTGGAGCTGAGTTATATCTGGAAGATGAAGAAGACGTGCAACCTGCTGACTATCAGGCATTTATTGAAGAATTTACTGAACAGAAATCAGAAAGAGTTCTGGCATATTTGCTTGAAGACACTTTGAAACCAGCTATTTACAGTACCATAGCTCAACCCCATTTTGGACTAGCATTGCAACATGGTTATGTTCATTGTACATCAACAGTTTCCAGATATTCTGACCTGCTGATTTCACGAGTATTACATACCGTATTTAATGAAGGACGCGATCGCCGTTCGAGTCGTTCCAAAGAGGGTGTGGAACTAGGTCATTCTTCTTGTCATGGCAAAATCACCTGGAATGTTTTACCTCCAGAAATACAGCAAGAGTTGGAAGCACAACTAACATCAGTAGTTGTACATTTAACAGAACGAGAAAATGTAGCACAGGATGCTCAAGAAGACCTGGAGGGATTGATTAAAACTGGATTGATGAAGGAACGCACGGGGCAAACTTTCCAAGGTTTGATTACAGGGGTGCAGTCTTACGGTTTCTTTGTAGAAATTGAAATTTCCTCTGAGTCAATAGAAACTTTCAGAGTAGAAGGTTTAGTTCATGTATCCTCTCTCAAAGATGATTGGTATGAATATCGTTCTCGACAACAAACTCTTGTAGGACGCAAAAATCGTAACCAGTATCGACTGGGGGATATGGTGGAAGTACAAGTCAAGAGTGTTGATTATTACCGCCAGCAAATTGACTTAGTTGCAGTGGGTGGTGGTAGCGTTGCTTTTGATGACGATGAGTTTTCTTCCCCTAGTCATCCTTATCGATATTAATTATCGGCATTGGTAAATTTAGTTGGTTTAGTAGGGTGCGTTAATGAAATGTAACGCACCACCTATCCCAGATAATTCGGTGCTGATAACTGATAACTGAAAAAGTTTAGTAGGGTCAGTTAATGAAATGTAACGCACCACCTATCCCAAATGTTTCGCTCAGTTACCCTTTGCTAACGCACCCTACTGAGCCGACACAGCTAAAACTGTGCATTAGATTATTGGTGCGGAGGTGGGTTCACCAGGTCCTGGGTAAAACCATTAACTTAACGCGGAACTCGCCCCTACTATTGCACCATTTTAGGCGTGTCACGCTACTACTGGACTGATAACTGTTAACTAAAAAAGCTGTTAACTGATAACTGATAACTGATAACTGAAACAATGCGGCCTGGAACAATCCTGAGAAACCATTACAAAATTATTAAAACTCTTGGCAGTGGAGGGTCCGGGGATACTTATTTAGCTGAAGATTTAGATTTACCAAGTCCAGTAGGGTGCGTTAATGAAATGTAACGCACCACCTATCCCAAATGTTTCGCTCAGTTACGCTTTGCTAACGCACCCTACTGGACTGATAACTGATAACTGAAAAAGCTGATAACTGAAACAATGCGGCCTGGAACAATCCTGAGAAACCATTACAAAATTATTAAAACTCTTGGTAGTGGAGGGTTCGGGGATACCTACTTGGCTGAAGATTTAGATTTACCAAGCACCACCTATCCCAAATGTTTCGCTCAGTTACGCTTTGCTAACGCACCCTACTGGACTGATAACTGATAACTAAAAAAGCTGATAACTGATAACTGAAACAATGCGGCCTAGAACAATCCTGAGAAACCATTACAAAATTATTAAAACTCTTGGCAGTGGAGGGTTCGGGGATACCTATTTAGCTGAAGATTTAGATTTACCAAGAAATCCGAAATGTGTTGTTAAACATCTCAAACCTAAAACCTCAGACCGAACTGTTTTTCCTATTGCCCTCAAGTTGTTTGAAAGGGAAGCCGAGGCGTTATACGAGTTAGGTAGAAACTCAGAGCAAATACCAAAATTATTGGCTCATTTCCAGGAAGGAACGGAATTTTACTTAGTACAAGAATTTATAGAAGGGCACGATATAAGTAAGGAACTGACAGAGGGGAAAAAATTAAGCGAGTCTTACACTATTACTTTACTCAAAGGAATTTTATCAGCATTAGCGGTAGCTCATCAACAAAATATTATTCACCGAGACATTAAACCACAAAATTTGATGCGCCGTAAGTCGGATCAAAAAAAGGTTTTGATTATGGCAACGTGGTTCATCAATTTGAAAAGCGCTGTACAGTATTCAGAAAGGTTATCCGCATTATGTAAAAGGATGAGACATTGAGAGAGTGATTATTTTGACTGTTTGCAGCGATAAAATCAAGAAATTCGTCTGGATAACTGATAACTGTTCGCTGAAAAAAGGCTGATAACTGATAACTAATAACTGAAATGACGATTTACCACAAACAGCAGAAATTAGCTGAGGTTATTGTCAGTTAAGCTACTCAGAGCGAATAAATATTTTTTGGTGACGAATGAGCCTGCCTTTGAAACCAGACTATCTCTTAATTTGTTTGTAGGGTTGCCTTGCAGTGGCTGGATCAAGATTAAATTGACTGTCTATAAATTGCACTGGATGATAAGTATTAATCCACAGATGAGCGCCACATTTTGCTGGTTTATAAGGTCGATAGACGATTTGGCAAGGACCAGGAATATATAAGTCATAACCATAATGGTTGCGCTCGTTGTGCTTGACTGACACTACGGGTTCTAATTTCTCTGGAGGCTTACTCTTATTACTTATAATCTTCTTTTGATTAACGTGAATCATTTGAGGTATAGTGGATTCCCGCTGGTGCCAGATACCTTTCGGACCGCGCCGAGCCGGAATTATTCTAGGCATCCCACTCGAAGATACTGGAATTTCCCAGAATCTGCCTTTTTTTTCAGCTCCTTTGACTCTACCTTGAGCCACCTTCTTGAAAACTAGACATAGCTAGACATTTGCCATCGGTGAGTGCAAATGATTTAATTACTCACCCGTTTCAATGTGTACTTGCTGTGAAAGTTGATGTTCCGCCCATAAACTATGAGTGAGGATACCCTCAAGGGCTTTCCTCCACTGAAAAAGTTGAGTCCTTGGGATACGATGTAGTTTAATAAAACTAGCAACTCGCCTCCAATGACTCCAATCATGTTTGTTGACATCCTCTGGTCTCAACAAACACTGTGGTATTTTTTCTGATAATTTTAACGCTCTACGGCCAATTACTAAAGCTGCAGCAGTGCCACTATTCAGGCCATACTTAGCCATATAATTAATCATTCCAATTACACTTGTAAAAGCTGGATTAACTTTAATTAATTCAACTCCAAATCTTCTACAACGTGACTCTAAAGTTTCTCTAAATATTGCTGTAGACAAGTTAGAAAGCATTTCATTATAAACTTTACTTTCTTCACTCATTTTGGCTTTTTTCTTACTAAAGTCTAGATATTCAATGGCTATTGCACATTCAAAAAACTCTGCTAATAACACAACTTGACAAACAATATTTCTCATAGATGCAAGGCGATTGTCCTGTAGTTTGATTTTTCCACTTATACGGGATTTCTTTTAAATATTCAATATTTCCATCGCATTTAACATAAGTCACTGAAATTGATTCTGCATTAAAGTCAATACCAAGACAACCATTTTTTCTTGTATGAACTACTGGTATTTCTGGTACATAAGTAGAAAGATGTATATACCAATTATCCTGTTTATGTTCTCTACGAAAGATAGAAATTGTAATTGGTTTTAAATTGTTTATGGCATAATCTAAATCTGTGGCTCTTAATCTGCCATTCCTATTTGAAACTGAAAATTTTAACTGTATTTTTTGACCATATTTATCCTGTAATGGTCTCGGTATTTGAACTTGTAGTTGATATTTACCATCCTCTTTTAATGGGAAAACTTTGAGCATAGTTCCACCCCCTGGCTGAGATTTACCTACACAGAAAAACCTGCCTGAGCGTTTTTTTCTCCAATCTACACTCCATTCATCTAGGGTTTTATATCCGTTTTCTGATAAATTATGTTGAGCATTAAATAATTTCGATGAGCCAAAGCAAATATGTAAACGTTCTGTATTTTTTAACTGCTTTAATTTTCGTTTCAGGCTGACTATTTTCTGAATTTTGCAATTTATGCCTAACAGTTGATTATGAAATTTATTTCGGGCTTGTATATGTGGAAAACCTTTTTTCGTTGCTAATTTTAATGTTTTTTCTAGTTTGGTGATGAGTTTTTTTGTCGCAGTTGTTTTGGCACTCAATTGTAACTCTAATTTAGTGATATAGTTATTTTTAGCTGTTTTTAATTGGTTTAAACATTGAGCTGCTTCAGTAGCGATTGAATCAGCCCATGCCCATTGAATGTTAAACTGTTTCATTAAACGCTTTTCTACTGAGGATTCTGATAATTTCTCAGTTTGCATCCAGTTAATAGCAGAACGTTTCCAGGATTCATATAATGCTCCGAGTTCCTCAAAGACAGGATGATATTCAATTTTGGCTTCTATCCCTATTAAGGAACCGTGAGATTTGGCCATTACTACATTACATTACTAACATTGAGTCACTTTATTCTCAGTTTCATATCCTAGACATTTTGTATATATTTGTTTAGGATAGTCTATATTTTTGGGCTTTAGCATAAAACAGTAAAACTAATAAACGTTGACGAGAGATACCTAATAAAAAAGACGCTTCTCTAGTACCCATAATTTTATCCTTAACTATTGGTCAACAGTTAGATGTTAAAAAAAAGATAACATAAAAAGAAGTTATCTAAAAATAAGTATAAACACTCATTGGAATTAAGAAATGCCAGTTATTGCTCTAAAAGAATAGGAGATATAGAATATTCTAGTCTGAGGGCGATCGCTATGAACCAGGCTATTTCCTAACATCAATTTTCAAGAATAAAGAGATTATCAAAATAATAATTATTACCCTATTGAAAGGGAGAGAATTTAGCCGAATTTAAGGGTTAATTAACAATTGAAGACTGGGAAGCAGAATAATGGGTAATTATTTTTCAGGTGCGTTAATGAAATGTAATGCACCCCCCTCCAAATACTTCGCTCAGTTACGCTTTGCTAATGCACCCTACTGGACTGACTTTTCGTTCTTCCTTCTGCTATACTAAATTATTTATTGAAAATGAGTGATTCTGTTTCTACTTCGCAACTACCGATAACAATCGGAGTTACTGGTGCATCAGGACTAATTTATGCTGTTAGAACTATTAAATTTTTACTAGCATCCAATTATACTATTGACTTAGTAGCGTCAAAAGCTGTCTACTCAGTCTGGCAAGCAGAGCAAAATATTAAAATGCCTGCTGAAGCAGCTAGACAAGAAAAATTCTGGCGAGAGCAAGCAGGAGAAGATAGTAATGGTAAACTTTTTTGTCATCCTTGGCAAGATATAGGAGCTAATATTGCTAGTGGTTCCTACAGAACTAAGGGGATGATTATCATTCCTTGCAGCATGGGAACAGTGAGTAAATTGGCTGCTGGATTCAGCTCAGATTTACTGGAGCGTGCAGCAGACGTACAGTTAAAAGAAGGTGGTAAACTAATATTAGTGCCTCGGGAAACACCTTTTAGCTTGATTCATTTACGAAATTTGACTACTCTAGCAGAAGCAGGAGCAAGAATTGTCCCGGCAATCCCAGCTTGGTATCATAATCCCCAAACTATAGAGGATTTGGTAGACTTTGTGGTAGCTCGTGCTCTAGACCAATTTGGTTTAGATTGTGTTCCTATAAAACGGTGGATAGGCCATGAATAGATCTCGGAATTTACTATTGTTGGTAGTTTTAATCTTGATAATTGTTGGGTTGGCCTTGTTTTCTTGGCAAAATTGGTCCCCTAATTTGTCTTTAACTTTTTTGGGGTTACGATCTATACCTCTACCTTTGTCTCTATGGATTTTAGGTGCTTTTCTTGCGGGTGTGATTACTTACTTGTTGATTTATGGTATTTTCAGACTTTCAAATTACTTGTTAAAAAAGAATTTACAACCGACTAGACCTCGTTCTAGAAAGTCTCATCATCAAGATAGAACTGAGGAAGTTTGGAATGCTTCACAACCTCAAGTAACTTCAGATTCTCAAAGCTCTTTTAACCTGAATAAAGATTCAGAACCAGCTAAGAAAAATGAAAATTATGATGATTGGCAATCAAGACCTCCCAGGGTTAATCGTTCTTGGGATGGCAGCACGGAGGAGCAAGATTTAGAAGAAATACAGGAATCTGTTAATCAAAGTGCTACTAAAAATTATGAAGCAGAACAACAGCCAAAAACAGGTTCTTCCTCTGGTTCTGTATATTCTTATGGCTATCGCGATAGTAGTAGTTCAGGTGTTGGTCAAACTGAATCTGTTTATGATGCTGATTATAGGATAATTACTCCTCCTCCTCCTGCAAATACATCTATACCTACTCAAGAGGAAAAAGATGAGCAAGTTTCTGACAAAGATAATCAGTCAGAAGATCCAAAATAAGTTTGGCTTTTGTTCATTGACATTCTCACCGTTAAATAAGTGCTAAATACAGCAGTTTTCTAGTTGATGAGGTACAAAGTTTTATTGCTTTAGGCAACAGCTCCGGAAGGCAACAGCTCCGGAAGGCAACAGCTCCGGAAGGGAATATAGGAATAAATAGTCTGATAGCTGTACCTCACTATCCTCAAAAGTGCTGTAAGTACGATGATAACGGGAGTCCTCTTTTAACATTAGAGTTAGGCGTGAAAAAGATATAGATTTTTTGCAGGAGTAGGCAACAATTAATAATTAATAATTAACAATTACCTCTCCTTAAAAAGAAGAGGATTGACGCGGTGGGGAAAATTTTTTCTTTTTTGTCCTTTAAAGGAGAGGCTTTAAACCTTAATTATTCGGCAAGATGTTTTTACGAAAAAGGCACGAAAAAGGATTTTTTCAGGTTAATTTTTCGTATCCTTAGCTTGCTCTAATTAAAAGGTTTATTTATTTTCCACCAGATATCTATTATTTATGATAGTTTTTTTTTATCAGTAATTTATGAATGTTAGTAATAAGAAGTTGTTAAAAGGAGTAAATCTTTATTTAGTTGGGATGATGGGGGCGGGTAAAACAACGGTGGGAGAGTTGCTGGCCAAAGACTTAGGATATCGTTTTCTAGATACGGATAGTTTGATTTCTCAAGTTGCTGGCAAGTCTATCAATGAAATTTTTGCTGATGAGGGTGAAGCAGGGTTTCGGCAGTTGGAAACAAATGTATTGGCAGAAGTATCTAGTTACAAAAATTTGACTATTGCAACAGGTGGTGGTATAATAGTGAATCCTTTTAACTGGAGCTACTTACAGCATGGTATTGTAGTCTGGTTAGATGTACCTGTAGAGGTATTACATACTCGCTTACAGGGCGATGGAACTAGACCTCTGCTTCAGGATAGAGACCCTCTTGGTAAACTTCAGGCTCTTTTAGAGGAACGACGGCCACTTTATGGTAATGCAGATGTTCATATTCATGTAGAGCCTAAATCTACTCCGGAACAGTTAACAATGTTAGTTTTGGCAGAGGTTAAAAAAGTGGTCAAATCATAATTTTGTAGATTTTATTGAAGAAGGAATAAGGAAAAAAAGTGGATGGGGATGTCATTTCAGTTATCAGTTATCAGTTATCAGTACCTCTCTGTGCCTGTTTGCCCAGCATGACAAAGGTCAAGTCAGATGCTTGAAATACTGAAGTTGATTTTTTTTCATCCCCTTGTAGAGCGGTAGCTCGCGGCGCAGCCTAGGGGAGGCTTGAGACCTTTTTTTTTTGGTCAATGACCTGCCACTTCCTGTCTTATAGCGTTAACCAAATTATCAACACCGTGTAGACCGTGAGATATTAAACCCAAAATCAAAAGATAAAAAAAACCCCACCATAGACTGGGTAGGGAGCAAGGACAGTTAAACGCTTATTTTATTATTATCTCAGAAATCAACTATTATTGGTTGTTATATATGTGACAATTTCTTAAATGTTCACAAAACCCATAAGATTAATATTAAAATTTGAACCTATTCTTGAAGTTGTTCATGGCTTCCTGTTTTCTGTTGAATAGAGCCAGTATAGCTGAGATTTAAGGTCTTTCGAGTTTAATTTATGCTATGGCGAGGAAAGAGTTGGCTAGGATATAGACTAATGATGAACCTTACGCAGGAAAATGTTTTTCCTAATGTTCCCTATTCCCTGTTCCCTGCTATAGATATTTAAGTTTATAAAGCATAATTCCTAGTCCTAAACTTGCTTGAGAAATAATTAGTAGAATAACAAAAGACTGCCAATTTTTTAAGCCACTAACTTGAGTATCCAATCTTACCAATATTCCCGCAGATATTAACACTAAAGCATCGGCAGAAAGACTAATCCACCTAATGATAACTACAAATAAAAAAGCAGAAAGAATCACAGAAATAAAGGTAGTAATATCAGATTGAAACCAGGGTTTAATTATTTCTTTAAAATTAGGTAGAGGCACAGTTAAAATAATATCTAATAAAAAAATAGCAGCTATAATAGCTAGATATAATAACTGAGAAGGTTGAATACTAGCTAGTCTCCAGCCTAAAATAGTGTAAGTAATTAAGAGTAGGATTAAAGAAAGTAAAGGTATTAGTTTCACATTAAATTTATAAGTTAGTAGAGATTGCTTGTACTGGGCAGGTAGGAATACATTGTTCGCAGACTATACAACGAGCTCTAATAAAATTGAGGCGAAAGGTATCAGGTTCTAAGATTAAAGCTTCTGTAGGGCAAATACCAGTACATAAACCACAGTCTATACAGCTATTTTCATCAATTAAAATTTCCCTACTAGCTAAACATACATCTATATTTTTTAGTCTCATCCATTCGACAGCAGCATCTAATTCATCAATATCTCCCGATAATTCCAGTACTAATTTACCAACTTGATTTGGTGCTACTTGAGCACGAATAATATTAGCAGCAACATTAAAATCTTTTGCCAACTTATAGGTAATTGGCATATGAATTGAACGTTGTGGAAATGTTAGAGTTACTCGTTTTTTCATAGTTCTTTCTCCTAATTAAAATTGTTAGACTGTTTGTCAAAGTCAAAATTACAGCGCTTTTCATTTAAGTAAACTACAAAATTATTTTTGCTTAGGGAGTAGGCAGTAGAAAAATGCTTGAGTCGCTGTAGTCTATCTATGTGAAAACTGCTATAAATCTTTTTTTCTTGGTGATTTTTGATGTTTTTATTTCTGATTAACTATAGACCTCTTGCAAAAGTTTTAATTAAATCAATTCAATATATGAAATAAACAATTTCATCTCTCTATTCCCTATTCCCTGAAAACTGCTGCGAAGTCTTATGGCAATTGCTAAACTAATAGCTATAGTTTTTAATTGTAATAATTCTTTAATTTTTTGACAATGAGCGTAAACCCATCTGACTCTACAAATGCTTCCCCTTTCACAACGCGCCTGAGAAATTTCATTGTTGCGTTGGTAGCGATCGCTTTATCAGTTACCATTTTTATCGGATTACGAACGGAGACTGCTTCGGTTTCTTTAGGTGAAATGGCTGAAGCTGCAACACCTCTGAATGTGGCCTTAAGTAATGGTAAGCCAAGTCTGGTTGAATTTTATGCTAATTGGTGTACTACTTGTCAAGCTATGGCTCCTGAATTGGAGGAAGTTAAACAACAGTATGCTGAAAATGCCAATTTTGTAATGTTGAATGTGGATAATAGCAAGTGGTTACCAGAGTTGGTTAAATATCGAGTAGACGGTATTCCCCACTTTGTATATTTGGATCGAGAAGGTTCTGAAGTTGGCCAGACTATCGGAGAAATACCAAAATCTGTGATGACAGCAAATATAGAAGCTTTAATTGCTGGGAATTTCCTACCATACGATGGTACTGTTGGTCAAGAGTCTAAGTTTGAAACATCAGTAGCACCAATTAAAGCAAGTCAAGCCGATCCGAGAGTTCACGGTAGTCAAGTGCAATAGTTGTCGATTAAGCTTGTGTATATATAGAGTTACTTGCTTTTTTGTTACTTAGTAATTAAGGGTATAGCAATTCTATTTTAATAGTGGTGAGGTACAAAGTTCTAGACGACCGCTTTTTATACCCTTTAAAGTGAGATTGTATAAGTTTAAAACTTTTACTGAAAATAATTTCAAATGATTATTTCAGTTCTGGAGGTATAAAACTATTTGTGACCAAAAAATAGGGTCTCAAGTCTCCCCTTGGCTGCGCCGCGAGCTACCGCTCTACAAGGGGATGAAAAAAAATCAAGTTCAATATTTCAATTCACTTTACTTGACCTTTGTCATGCTGCGCAAACAGACAGAGGTACTGATAACTGATAACTGAAATGACCCACTTGAGAAATACGATAGTTGATTTTTTAGGGGATATTAAGTTGGTCAATTTTTTTGACTAGCTGTCTTTTTTTGTAAGCATTCAGCAGTCAGCTATTAGCTATCAGCTATCAGCAATTAGTAATAAATAATTTTTCTAAGGTTTTGTCCTGGGACTTTGGCAGTAACTTTTTATTTTTTTTCAATTTCAAAGGTTGCTTTTACCTTCCCAAAATTAATAGCTGAAGCGCTAATAGTTGACGACTGAATGTTTACCTTAGTAATCAATCTTGTACATTCAAAAGCTGTTTCCGTAGCATGACAAACGGAAATGCTGTTTGCGGAGTATTCCGTAGGAAATGCTAATAGCTGTCAGTTCTCATTAGGGGGTTTAAATAAATATAGACTGTTTTAGCTGACTTTGGTAGTAAGTATAAATTCTGCCTCAATTACTAAAGCTTTTATCTAAAACTAAAAGCAATAGCTGAATGCGAGTGCATCCCGCAGGGAAACGCTGAAGCACTGAAGAATGTTTGCGCAGCATTCGGACCGAAATGCTTACCTTTTAAAACTGATTTATAAATTGTGGTTATTGTATCTCATAAACCTAAAATACTTTGTATAGCAGAAGGAAGAAGGAAGGACTGAAGGAGCGAAAAATCTTGTGTTATCTAAGTTTTAACCTTTCGATATGTCCTAACCTTTCCTTTATTAGATGTATAATGAGATTATAGTGAATGTTGTCGCTCCAGGTCTACAGAGTCGCTATCAAAAGGCACAACTAAATTTTCAAATAAGCTTGGGGGGTCTTAAACCATGTTAAAAATATAGATATAGCAGGGAATAGGAAACAGGGAACAGCCAGAAAAACATTTCTCTATCTAAGGTCGATCGTCAGTCTATGTCCTAAGCAACTCCTTCTTTGCTATAAATAAATTCTGAATTAGATAGCTATTGAGAATTTATAAAAGCAGGTAATATCACATAAAATATAATTTCAGGAAATAGTTCAAGAATTTAGAATTAAGAATGCGCGAATTTAGAATTACCTCTTCTTATAAATAAGAGGATTGAATCAAAAGATTTTTTTGATTCTTTCTCCATGAATGGAGAGGCTTTATACCTGATTTTTTCGGTAAACTTGTGGATTTGCTATAGCAATATTCAATGATTTATTAAAAGTAAAAAAATAGATAAAAACCATGAAATTTTTACATTTTTTTATCATATATTTTTAGGCAACTAAAATATGATTTATATATATGATTAAACTCACCTAATCTGTCAAATAAATCATCTATGAATAAATTATCTATCAATTCTAAACAATTACAAAAACTTTTAATATTTTATTCTGCTGCAGGAATATTTGTTATTAGTGTTCTGGTCGCAATAGTAAGTATATTTCCTCTTTATAAGCAACTCAAAAGAAACGAAGAAAGCAATTTACAGTCAGCTTTAATAACTCGAACTTTAGCAGTAGAAGAATTTATTTCAAGAGCCAAAGGTATTGCAGCACAAATTGCTAGTCGTACTCAAGCAAGACTAGAATTAGAAGCTTATAACCGTAGCCCAAATAATCGTGCTTCTAATGTTTCTAAAATTACACGCTATCTGAACGATGCTCTAAATCAGAGCGAAGATGTAGTGGGCATTGCTCGCTTCGATCGAGATAATCAATTGATACTTCAACTTGGTTTACCTATCCCTCAAAAATTTTGGAATTTTTCCATTCAGAACTCTCAAAATGCTCAAGTTAGTAATCCAATTCGCCTCAATAATCAATCTTATATAATTGTTAGCCAAGCAATTTTTAACTCTAATCAACAACTACAAGGTAAAGATTTAGTGTTATTTAAAACGGATAACTTAGAAAAAATAATCACAGATTATACGGGGCTAGGTCAAACAGGAGAAATATTTTTAGGAACCTTTGAAAATCAACAAGTAAAATTATTTTTATCCTCCAGAAATGAAACTAAAACTTTATCAGAACCTATTATTAAAGCACTGGAAAAAACAGTAGTTCTTCAAGAATCAGGACTGAAATTTATCAAACCTAAATTCTGGGGTCATGGCGAAATAATTGCCTTTGAACCCCTCTCAAAAGTGAATTGGGGACTTGTGATTAACATCAATCGTCGGGAATTGTATGCTTCTGTCAATCGTCAGCTTATTACCATTGCAATTCTAATAGTTATTTTAAGTTTTCTAGGAGCAGGTGGTATGGTTTTACTATTGCGTCCGTTAACAGGTCAAGTAATTATTCAAACCGACGAACTTGAAGAACAACTTCAGGAAAAAACTCGCACTTTACAGGAGTTAAATGATACTCAAGAACAACTACTTTCAGAAATTAAAGAACGTAAACAAGCCGAAAACTCGCTACGAGAATCAGAATCTAAATTAAAAGAACAAAAACAAGAACTTCAGCAAACATTAAAAGAACTTCAGCAGACTCAAGCTCAGATGATTCAAAGTGAAAAAATGTCTAGTTTAGGTCAAATGCTTGCCGGAGTTGCCCATGAAATTAATAATCCGGTGAACTTTATTCATGGAAATGTTGTTTATGCAAAAGATTATATTCAAGATTTGCTAAATTTAATTCAACTCTATCAAAATTATTATCCTCATCCCCATCAAGAAATTGAAGCAGAAATTGAAGCGATCGAATTCAATTTTCTTCAAGAAGACATCAAAAAAATCCTGAAGTCTATGGAAGTGGGAACAGACAGTATTCGTGAGATTGTCAAATCATTGCGCATCTTTTCTCGCTGTGATGAAACCGAAATTAAAAAAGTCGATCTACATGAAGGAATTGAGAGTACTTTAATGATTTTACAGAGTAACTTAAAAGTTAAATTTCAATCTGAATATTCAGAGATTCAAATTATCAAAGAATATGGTCAACTACCTTTGATAGACTGTTATCCTGGACAACTTAATCAAGTATTTATGAATATTCTTAGCAATGCAATTTATGCCATTAAAGATGCTCAGTCTTCTCACAAAATTGAGTTGAATTCTGGATATATTCGGATTAAAACTCAGAAAATCCTAGACCATTCGGTACAAATTTCTATTACTGATAATGGAGGGGGAATTAGTGAAGAAGTTCTCTCTCATTTATTCGATCCTTTTTTTACAACAAAACCAGTTGGTAAAGGGACTGGATTAGGACTTTCGATTAGTTATCAAATTATTGTTGAAAAACATAAAGGAAAACTAGAATGTCATTCTCAAAAGGAAAAATATACAGAATTTATCATTACAATTCCTATAAATTTGAGTTCTAGCAGGCAGTAGGGGCGAATGGCATTCGCCCGTACAGGAGTAGGGGAGTGGGGGAGTAGGGGAGTAGGGGAGTAGGGGAGTAGGGGAGTGGGGGAGTAGGGGAGTAGGGGAGTAGGGGAGTGGGGGAGTAGGGGCGAATGGCATTCGCCCGTACAGGAAGTAGGGCAGCAGGGGAGTAGTCATTTCAGTTATCAGTACCTCTGCAATAAGGAGGCTTGAAATACGGAATTCTCTTTTTTTATCCCCTGAAAAGGGCTATGCTTTATAAACATCTTTCTTAACATAAAACTTGACAAAATAAAGAAGTTATGTATAAGACTTTGAGAGGGTTTTTCCGCAGAAAAGTGTATTGAAAAATAAGTAAGCATTTCCTGCGGACTGCTGCGCAAACAGCTATTAGCTGTCAGCTATCAGCAATAAAATTCTATGTTTAAGGATAGGTTTTAAGTGAATATAGACTTTAGAGTTGACTTTTATAGTA
>JAXHSW010000073.1:0-11233 GCA_034190295.1 Cyanobacteriota bacterium
GGGGAGAGCGAGAAATATTTGGTAATGGTTGAAGATGGAACATTTGTTGATAACGAATTAAACGGATTTGATATAACTTTTAACTTTTAACTTTTAACTTTTAACTTTAGTGAATAGGGAGATGGGGAGATGGGGAGATGGGGAGATGGGGAGATGGGGAGAGTGAGAAATATTTGGTAATGGTTGAAGATGGAACATTTGTTGATAACGAATTAAACGGATTTGATATAACTTTTAACTTTTAACTTTTAACTTTTAACTTTTGACTTTTAACTTTTGACTTTTAAAGACAAGTGCCTTTTTGGGGTCAAAAAAAGTGCGCCTGTTTCAGTCTAAAACGCTCAAAAAGTTAGTATTTTAGGCTCATAGTTGGGCAGAAAAATCTTGGGACAATTCTTACTCCTACCTCCTCTAAATTCCCCTCCTGGGAGGGGTTAGGGGTGGGTTTTCTCCTGTCTCCTGTCTCCTGTCTCCTGTCTCTGCTAAAAGACTTTTAAGAGCATTCCCTAATTAGTAATATTTGCTTTTATTGGAGATTATTTTACCGAAAATTGTGGTTTAAAGCCTCCCCTTTTAAGGGGATAATAAAGAAAAATTTTCCTTTTATTCAATCCTATCCGTTTTAGGGATAGGTAATTATCAATTATCAATTATCCATTATCAATTATTGAAAGTGCTTTTCATTTACAGCAGTTTTCTAGTGGATGAGGTACATCGATGAACTCTTGTTAGAAATTATTGGGTGTATCTCATTATTTGCAAAAATACTTTTTTCCTATCTATTTCCTGTTGCCTAAAAGCGATAAATTTTTGGCTTTATTCTTGCATTGAGATGCACTCAAATTATTTTACTGCTTTTTCAACTAAATCTTCCCGTTGTAGAATAAAATTATTTTGGCAAGAAAATTTGACAAATATGCTTAATCAACCTGATTTTAATCCTGCTTACTTAGTTGAAACCCTAGAACCGGATACGGTATTTTTCATATCTGAAAGAGAATCTGTTTGTTTACAAGACCCACTTTATTATCGTTTAGTTCAGTTAATTGATGGTCAGCGAAATGTTGATGAGATTATTGATATTTTGCAATTAGAAATTCTACAAGACCAAGAATTAACACAAGACAATCCTAATTTTTTCCAAGAAATTCTGAATTTTAGTATTAAAATCCAACAAGCTCTGTTTCAATTAAACAAACAAGGTTATCTATTAGAAAAAAATGAGTTATTACCGTCTAATTTAGCTATTTTTTGTCATCATCTACAGATTCCTCAGTCTCAAGCTTATAATCAATTACAATCGACTAAAGTTACTGTCAAAACATTAGGTTCGGTAACAGACGAAGATTTGATTTCGCTGTTAAAATCTTTTCAGATTCAAGTAGCTGAAGACGGAGATTTAACGATTGTTTTAACTGACGATTATCTCCACCCTAATTTAGAAGATTTTAACAAACAAGCCTTAGCTTCTCAAACTCCTTGGATGTTAATCAAACCATTAGGAACTATTGCTTGGATCGGACCTTTATTCCAACCTAATCAAACAGGATGTTGGGATTGTTTTGCCCAACGTTGGCGAGATAATCGACCGATTGAGGAATTTATTAATAGAAAGAAAGAGGAAGCAAAACTTTTAACTTCTCCCCTTGGTTTTTCTCAGGCAACAATTCAAACAACTTTAAATATAGCTGCAACAGAAATTTTTAAATGGATTATCCAAAAAGGCAATCCTAGATTAGCAGGAAATCTGATTACTTATGACCATCTAACTCTACAAACTCAAAACCACATTTTAGTTAAACGTCCTCAATGTCATAGCTGCGGAAATGTATTTAATAAACAACCTTTACCTGTAGTTTTAGGACATCGAAAAAAAGGCTTTACTGCTGATGGCGGACATCGTTTTTGTTCTCCTGAAGAAACTTTGAGAAAGTATCAACATCATATTAGTCCGATTACTGGTGTTGTCCGAGAATTAGCTAAAATTCCCAGTCAAGGATTACTTCATACTTATGTAGCTAGACATCATTTTCGTAGTGTTTTCGACAATTTAGATAGTTTAAGGCAAAATATGGGTGGCAGAAGTGCGGGGAAAGGGAGAACCGATAGTCAAGCTAGAGCAAGTGGTTTTTGTGAGGCTATCGAACGTTATTCGGGGGTGTTTCAAGGAGATGAAATTAGGGAGCAAGGGAGTTATGAAAATTTGGTAGAAAGAGCTATTCATCCGAATCAGTGCATGATTTTTAGTGAGGAACAATACGAAAATCGAAAAGAGTGGAATGTTGAGTGTAAAGGGTGGTTTCAAAAAGTACCAGAACCTTTTGATGAAAGGAGGGTAATTGATTGGACTCCGGTATGGTCTTTGACTGCTCAAGAGTTTAAATATTTACCTACTGCTTATTGTTACTATGGTTATCCTGAATCTGATTCTTCTGATTTATTAGATTGTTGGTCTGATTCTAATGGTTGTGCGGCGGGAAATACGATAGAGGAAGCAATTTTACAAGGTTTTATGGAGTTAGTAGAAAGAGATTGTGTGGCTTTGTGGTGGTACAATCGTTTGTCAAAACCTCAAGTAGATTTAGACAGTTTTGACCAGTCTTATTTTCAACATTTAAAACAATATTATCAAAGTCTGAATCGGGATTTATGGGTGTTAGATATTACGAGCGATTTGAATATTCCTTGTTTTGCTGCTATTAGTTCGAGAAAGGATAGAGAGGTAGAGGATATTGTATTAGGATATGGGGCGCATTTTGACCCAGAAATAGCTATTAGTCGGGCGTTAACTGAGGCGAATCAAATATTGCCTAATGTACTATCTTTTCAGGAGGATGGCACAACGAATTATCCCCCTTCTGCGGATACTTTAGCTCTTAAATGGTGGCAAACTGCAACTTTAATTAATCAACCTTATCTGGTTCCTAATAATGAAGTTATTGCTAAAAAAAGTAGTGATTATTTTCAATTAGCTAGTGACGATCTATTAGAAGATGTTAAATTGTGTCAGGAAATTGTTGAGAAAAATGATATGGAATTATTAGTATTAGACCAGACTCGTAGTGATGTTGGGTTGAGGGTAGCTAAGGTAATTGTTCCAGGGATGCGTCATATGTGGAAGAGATTAGGGTTAGGAAGATTGTATGATGTTCCGGTTAAAATGGGATGTTTGAAAGAGTCTTTAACGGAAGATAAATTAAATCCTTTTCCTATGTGGATGTAAATTTTTGTAAGCATTTTTAGTAATATTATGTTTGGTTGAATAGTTATAAATAACGAGGTCGGAGTCAGGAGTCGTAGGGGCGAATGGCCATTCGCCCGTACAGGAGTCTGGAGGGAAGATTCAACAATTAATAATTAATAATTAATAATTAATAATTAATAATTATATTACCTCTTCTTTTCAAGGAGAGGATTGATTCAAAGGAAAAATTTTTTCTTTTTTCCCCTTAAAAGGGTCGGCTTTAAACCACAATTTATCGGTAAAAGAAAGTTTTATTATAGCTAATAAGTTGGGCTTGCTGAATACATATAAAACCCAGGCCAAAATCATACTTTCAAGGTTTTATATGCAGAATTTGTAGAAGGAAAAAGCGTTGAGATAGCTGAAAGTATTTGCACTTTTGAGGAAAATTTATAACTATTACTATAGACGAGTGGGTTTAGAATTGTTCCCTGTTTTCTCCCACTATACTAATTGGAAAAAAGGTTGGTACAAATTACGATAAATCAGTCCTAATGAGTCAAAAGTTATAAGATTTATCCTCATGCAGTTTATATTGTTTTAGGTTTTTTATCTATTTATACCATTTTGAAAAAAGAATGTTACGAATAATAAGCGCCATTAAAATACTTTATATGAAATGTCTATTTGACGAAAAATATAATTTACGACATCAAAAATGGTATTAAACCTATTCCCATACGACTCCTGACTCCTGACTTCTCCTCCACGGTCGGGGCCCGCGGGTGGGTAGACTCCTAAGAAATACCCTAGCTATTTGTAACAAAAATTTATCAATTTGGTATTACAGCTATTTTAGTTTCAATATCACAAAAGTTATTTTAGCTATTAGTAAAAAAAATAGACAGTGAAGTCTATAAATTACTCCTATTCTTTGTAAAATTGTTTGATAAAATTGGTATTACCAGAGAGCTTGTTGAAAAGCTCTAAGATTCCTATTGACTCAAAATTTTATCCTCAATAAAAGTTGCTCCTCAATAAAAGCTAAAATAAAACCTGAAGACGCAGTATTTTATAGTTAGGGAATTGTAGGTGGATAAAATTCAATCTCAAACTCTTGTCTGACAATAACCCAGTATATAAATATTTCTGTTCAGTTACTTATCATAGGTTTCTAGTTAAAAAATATAGTAGAGAAAATCCCCCGAAAAATATGACAGGAAATGCTATCATCACAATTACTAAACCTAAAGGTACTCCAGAAGATATGACATAGATAAGAATTGGAGTATAAAGAGCTAATAAACCTATTCCAGCAAAAGTTAATTTTTTGGGAGTCCATTTAATATCTTTTTTTAGAGTCTTTTCGAGCATTTTTGCATCTTTTCCTTTTAAAACTCTATCTCTTGGCATGATCTACTCCTTCTATTAAAAATCGTGAGACTGTTTAATGTAATTTATTTTGATTTTAACTTTTCTACAAAACTGAAGCAAGTTAAATTTTATTCCCAATCAAAATTCATTCCTAAATATTCCTCTAACCTCTGATTATGAGGTTGAAAATATTCACTCAATCTTTGGCGCATCTGATTATTTATTGGTGAATAAGACCCTGGGTTTAATTTTCTATATTCTGACAGTTGATAGTCCGGCAACTCTAAAAATTCAAAAACTTTTTTCATTGTTTTTACAGGTTTTTCATAAAGGTCTTCTCCTTTTAAAATAAGTAGTTGTTCTCTGGGAAATACTGCTAACCATTTATTGATAAATTCTATATAAATACCACGTCCTATATAGTTACCTGGTTGATGCCAATAAATTTTGTCTCCCTCTGGTTTTTCTGGATTTTTTCTGAGTATTTCTAACTCGGAATTTATGGCTGTTTCAAAGGAGCGGTCTTCCCAATTTAGTCTAATCCAATGATGGTATTGAGAGAAGGCTCTATCTATAGGATTTCTCAATATTACTAATAGTTTTACTTCTGGAAATACATTATATATTCGCTCGGCAGTTTGATGATTTTCTAGATAGTTAGGGGTTGCTTCTCCGGTGATAAAATTTTCTGATTTAGGAATTGGAGGAAAGTGGGCAAGATACCAATTAATTCCTTTGTTGAAGTCTCGATACCAAAAATGAGTTTCTTTTTTTATTGCTGGTATAACATGGGGGTTTTGAGCTATGTAATTTTCTAGTGAAGTTGTACCACTTTTTTGAGCGCCAATAATAATAAAGTTAGGACCTCTGGCATTTTGTAAATTCCAATGTTGTTTAACAAAGGAGGGATGAAGTTGACGGGTTTTGTTATAGGAGGCGGTTTGATAATTTTTGATTGCTGCATCTAAGTTTCCTGTTGCTGTGAGAATTTCTCCGAGGTTAATGTAAGACCAAATACTGTCTTGATTTTCTTGAGTAATGTTTTGAAATAATTCTAATATTTGCTGGAGTTTTCCTTGTTTAATAATAAAATCTAATAAGTTTGAATAGAAGAAAAACCAGGGATATTCAGGTTTGAGTTGAATGGCGTGTATATAAGTTTTTATGGCTTTGTCGAATTTCTGAAGTTTGAAGAATATGTTGCCTAGTTGATAGTGAGAACGGAAATTTTTGGGATTTTTTTTGACGGTGTTTTGGCAGTTAGTAAGTTCCTGGTCTAGTTGATTTTTTTTGTTTTCTAGTTGAGTCAGTTTGCTAGTAATTTCTGGATGATTTTGCTGGACTTGCAAACCGAGATTATAAATTATTATTGCTGCATTAAATAAGTTTTTATCTCCTAGTATGTTTCCTAATTTTAAGTAAAATTCTGGTGCTTCTGGCTGAATTGATAATTCTTTAATGGTGCTGGATTTTTGTTGGTGGGGGTTTTGAATTATCTGGGAATAATAGTGAATAGTTTCTGGTAAGTTTGATTGAGATTGTTGTTCGAGAGCATATCCTAATTTTTCATGGATGTTTGACAAATCTTGATTAATTTTAAAGGCATAAAGAAAAGCTGTTACTGCTTCATTCCACCTTTGTAAGTTGATGAATGTTTCTCCTAAACTGTAGTAAGACCAGAGAAAATTTGGATTTAATTTAATAGCTTGATGGTAAGCAAGGATGGCTTTATCTAATTCCTCTTTTTCTTGGAAAATATTTGCTAATTTATGATGAAGTACCCAAGTTTCAGGCTGTAATTCTATAGCTTTTTGATAAGCAGTAATTGCTGCATCTAATTTTTTTTGATTGACTAAAGCATCTCCAAGACAATGATAAGTAATAGCAGCTTCAGGGTTTAGTTGAAGTGCTTGTTCATAAGAGAAAATTGCTTTTTCCCACTGTTTAATATTGGCTAAAGCTTTGCCTAAACTGTGATGAGACCAGGAAAATTTGGGATTAAGTTGAATAGCTTTTTGGTAGTTTAATATAGCTTCTTGCCAATTTGATTCGTCACTATAAATTTCTCCTAAATTATGATGTGCTTGGGATAGATTTGGATTTAATTTAAGTGCTTGTTCGTAACAGGCGATCGCTTCTTTCTTTTGCTCGTATTTTAATAGAGTTTTTGCCAGTTTCAGATATTCTAAATCTGTTGCCCATTCTGGTTTTAAATTCAGTGCTTTATACCAAGAAGAGGCAGCTAATTCTGGCTTATCTATTTGAGTAAATATTTGTGCTAAGGCACGATAAGCACTGGCAAAATTTGGTTGTAGTTTGATGGCTATTTCGTAGCAAGTAATAGCTTTATGCCATTGCTGTTCTTTGACATAAATTTTACCTAAATTTGCATGAGTTTCAGCTAGGTTTGGTTGTTTTTCGAGGGCTTTTTCATACCAATCAATAGCTGAATCTAAGGTATCTATTTTTTCCATGATTTTTCCTATTGTATTACTAGCAGGTGCAAAATCTGGAACTAATTCTAAAGCTTTTAAGCAAGCGTTATAAGCCTTTTCAAAATCTCCTTGAATCAGATAATTTTCTGCTTGCTGGTTTAATTTTAATGCTGCTACCTCTAAATTTTTCATTAAATTAATATTACTGGTTACTAAGCTTTAATTCAAGTTTTTTGGCATACAATCAAATCACCTCCAACCACATTGTAAATTATTTTTTTGTCAAGTAAAAAAAATCCCCATCTTGAGTGTCAGTTATTACCGGAAATTGCTAGAGATATTGATACTAGCAATCAGATCCTACCTCTCCCAATTAATAATTATGTATAAATCAGGAAGTTAAGAACTGAAATTTGACTGTTATCTTAAAGTCTAGAATATAGTGTAGCACTACGCAAATATATGAAGACAGATAAGGAAAAATCATCTATAGTTAAATCTCTTTATTCATAGGCTTTTTCTTCACTATTCGCTGTTGTCCATTCTCTATTCTCTAGTCGTAGCGCTATAGTTATTATATTCATAAAATATAGTTTTTCTAATTAGCTGGTAAGTATTTCCTGCGGAATGCTGTGCAAACAGCTATTAGCATTATTAGGTGCTAGGTTGTAGGTCGTAGGTGTTGAGAATTATACCAATTTTATGTGAAGTGACACAGGATTATGAAATTTATTAACTTGTCTATCTCGATCTACAGTCAACCCCAATCAAGATATTATTCTAAGTACCTGGACAGAATTAATTGTGCATTTTTGATTGCTCTGTCATAGATATATCAAAGGATAAACAACAAATTTATATACAAATAATTTTGTCTACTTACTTATGCAGTTTCATATTAATTTGGTAGTAAGTATTTAGCCGTCAACTATTAGCTATCAGCTATTACAGCAGTTTTCTAGTTGATGAGGTACAAAATTTTAGGACTTTGGGAGTAGGGAGTAGGGAGCAGGGAAAAAAGATTAATTTTCAAACTGTACCTCACGCTTACTCAAAAGTGCGTTCAACAATTAATAATTAATAATTATATTACCTATTCTTGAAAAGAAGAGGATTGATTCAAAGGAAAATTTTTTTCTTTTTTCCTCTTAAAAGGAAATGCTTACCTTAAAAGGGGAGGCTTTAAACCACAATTTATCGGTAAAAGTAACCTTTGAAATTGAAAAAGAATAAAAAGTTACTGCCGAAGTCCTTAGACAAAACATTAGAAGTAATTATTTATTAGTAATTGATGATAGCTGAATGCTTACATTTGGTATGACTAGATTATGGCTTAATAAGAACTCTTAATATAGGGTTTAAATCCAGATCAAAAACAATAGCTAATAGCTGATAGCTGATAGCTGACGGCTGTTTGCTTACAATTACTTCCAATCAAATTTCATCCCTAGATACTCTTCTAATTTTTGATTATGAAGCTGAAATAATTCACATAACTGGCAATGTATATCTGCATTAATGGGAGAATAAGAACCAGGAAAATAGTGTTTATAATCTAATAATTGATGATTTGGTAGCCCTAAAAAATCAAAAACTTTCTTTGTTGTAGCTGCGGGGTTTTCATACATATCTTCACTTTTCAGAATTAAAAACTGTTCTCTTGGAAAAATATTCATCCACTCTTGAATAAAATATAAGTAGAAGCCCAAACTTAAATATTTTGGTTTGATACTCCGCAGAAAATCTGCATTAATTTGAGATTGATTTGTAGTTTTTGACAATTTCTTCATTTCTTTAGCTATTACTTCTTCAAAACTTCTTTTTTCTGTTCCTTGTTGTTTAATCATATAGTAATGAGAAACTGCTCTTTCTATAGGATTCCTTAAAATAGCAATTAACTTAATTTTGGGAAAATAGTTAAACACTTTATTTACTGCTTCTACAGAATACATATAGTTAGGTGTTGCTTCTCCTGTAGCAAAATTATACTGTTTTGGAATTTCTGGAAACTGAGATGAATACCAATCAATTCCCTTGTGAAAATTCATATCGAAAAAATGTAATTCTTTATTAACAGCAGGCAAAATTGACGGATGTTTTATTAGATAAGAATATAGAGATGATGTACCACCTTTAACTGTGCCAATAATCAGAAAATCTGGTTTGCCTGAGCCGATAAAATCTCCATATTTTTTGACAAATTCTGGACGGTTTCTTGTTAATTTTGTAGATAAAACTTTTTGATAGTAACTACTAGCTTCCTTAATTTTACCTTGTTGAGTTAAGATATTAGCTAAGTTCAAATAGTGTTCTGAAAATTCTGGCTTCATCTTAATAGCTTCTTGGTAACAATTAATCAACCGATCTAATTGATTTTGATCTAATTTAACTAGCTGATAACGATGAATAGCTCTAAGTTTAGTATAAGCAGCAAATAGATCGGGTTGTAATTGAATAGCTTTAATATAACAAGCAATAGCTTCATCCGAATTTCTTTTTTCTAAAAGAGCATCTCCTAAATCCTTATTAACCAAAGCTATATCTGATTGAAAATCTTTAGCTTTTTGGTAATAAGCGATCGCTTCATCTATTAATCCTTGTTTGTGCAATATATAACCTAGCTGATAATAATACCAGTAAGCATCGGGATTTTTTTCCAGAGCTTGTTGATAAGTAGCTGCTATTTCATGCCATTTATTTGTCTTTAATAATGCTTCCCAATAATTTTTGTAGTACCAAGAATGATTAGGGTCGATATCTATGGCTTTTTGATAAGTTATAACTGCTTCATCCCACTTTTTTAATTTAGCTAAAGCTTGCCCTAAATTATTATAATAAATTGATATATTGGGATTAATTTCAATAGCAATACGGTAGACATTTACAGCTTCCTTCCATTGTTTGAGTTGCATCAATGCTCTTCCTAGTTTTTGATAATACCAAGAATCATCCGGATTAAGTTTGATAGCTTTGTGGTAACTCGCAGTTGCTAAATTCCATTGTTTTTGTTGAAAATATAGATTAGCTAAATTAAAATGAGCTGGGCTGAAATGAGGATTAATGGCAATTGCCTTTTGATAATAATCCTCAGCTAATTCTAGATTACCCATTGCTGCAACTATTCTGCCTTTAGTATTAAAAATTAATGCTAAATCTTCTATTTTTGCCAATACTTCATTACAGGTTGCATCTGCTTCCTTTAATTTTCCCTGAGCTAAATAAGATTCTGCTTTTTGGTTTAAATCGACTATTGATATTTTCTGTTCCACTATTTTTTTTACTCCATAAAAATTGGACAACACTTTGTAAGCTATCAGCATTCAGCATTCAGCATTCAGCTATCAGCTTTATTACCTTTAGTGTACAATTTAAGCTTGCTGTTCTTGTGCTTAAATTCTTTGTTTAAAAATGTTGAGAAGTTAAGCAAATACTTACTTCATTCATTAAAAAGTTGTTTGCGCAGCATGACAAACGGAATACCTAACCGCTAATAGCAATTAATTTTGTAAGCATTTCCTGCGGACTGCTGCGCAAACAGCATTCAGCATTCAGCTATCAGCTTTATTACCTTTAGTGTACAATTTAAGTAAGCTATTCTTATGCTTAAATTCTTTGTTTAATAATGTTGAGAAGTTAAGCAAATGCTTACTTCATTCATTAAAAAGTTGTTTGCGCAGCATGACAAACGGAATACCTAACCGCTAATAACAATTAGTAATGAGTAATTACTTCACTTTGTAAGCTATCAGCTATCAGCATTCAGCATTCAGCTATCAGCTTTATTACCTTTAGTGTACAATTTAAGTAAGCTATTCTTATGCTTAAATTCTTTGTTTAAAAATGTTGAGAAGTTAAGCAAATACTTACTTCATTCATTAAAAAGTTGTTTGCGCAGCATGACAAACGGAATACCTGACCGCTAATAACAATTAGTAATGAGTATTACTTCACTTTGTAAGCTATCAGCTATCAGCATTCAGCATTCAGCTATCAGCTTTATTACCTTTAGTGTACAATTTAAGCTTGCTGTTCTTGTGCTTAAATTCTTTGTTTAAAAATGTTGAGAAGTTAAGCAAATACTTACTTCATTCATTAAAAAGTTGTTTGCGCAGCATGACAAACGGAATACCTAACCGCTAATAACAATTAGTAATGAGTAATTACTTCACTTTGTAAGCTATCAGCTATCAGCATTCAGCATTCAGCTATCAGCTTTATTACCTTTAGTGTACAATTTAAG
>JAXHSW010000073.1:11333-15373 GCA_034190295.1 Cyanobacteriota bacterium
AACGGAATACCTAACCGCTAATAACAATTAGTAATGAGTAATTACTTCACTTTGTAAGCTATCAGCTATCAGCATTCAGCATTCAGCTATCAGCTTTATTACCTTTAGTGTACAATTTAAGTAAGCTATTCTTATGCTTAAATTCTTTGTTTAAAAATAAGGTTTAGTCTGGGGACTTTGCCAGTAACTTTTATTCAAACTCAATTTCAAAGGTTGCTTTTATCTTCCTCAAAATTAATAGCTGTTAACGCAGTTCCGACCTAGGAGGTTAACTAATAGTTGACTGCTGTTTGCGCAGCATTCCGCAGGAAATACTTACCGAAGAATTAATAATTAAATAATTAAATAATTCACGCCTTGAAGCCTCCCCTTTCAAGGGGAATAAAATAAATTTTTTCCTTTTATTCAATCCTCTTCCTTCTAGGGAGAGGTAATTATCAATTATCCATTATTAATTATCAATTATGGAAGTTCCCTCAAACCTAAATTTTGTACTTCACGCTTTTTGGGAATTGCTATAATTGATGCCTTTAAATAATATTTATCTTGTCTATAACTTTGGATATTAAGTCATTAATCTGATAATTATATACATTAACTGGTATCAATGTTACCTGACGAGAATCAAGTCGTAAATCTTGAAAGTGAGTTTTCATTATTGAAGATAAACTGCGATTTTTATATAAAATAAATATCACAGGTGGGCGTTTTAGATCGGAATAATGAGACAGAATTTTTGGTATCATTCTTTGCTCAGAACCAATAATAAAAATATCTGCCATCATACAAGAATGAATTAAGTTAAAAAGTTTTTCATCATTCTCACCAATTATGCAGGCACAATTTTCTAGACTATTAAATTTGCTAAATTGATTGGATTCATAGGAATTACTAAGTTTGAAAATTTCTTGAGCTTCCGTAGTAGTCAACTTCATTTTTTGAATGTTCCTTTTTATAAAATCAAAGCTACGCTTATAACCATCTGAAAAAATGCAGGTCGAGACATTTTCTTCTCCCAAATAACAGATTAAATTTTTAGCAAATTGATAGTAATCTTCTACAGACAAGGCATCCACTGTATCTACAAAAAAATTTAGATCGTTTAACCTTTTTCCAGATTTTTTTTCTTCATCTCTTAAACTGTTTATAGATTTGATAAAAGAACCCCAAGTAGTTTTTATATAAGCCATATCACCAGCTCTAATGTGAACTAATAACTTAATTTTTTGAACATCAAATTTTTTCTGAATTTCAACTTGATGTCGATCATTTTCAAAGTAAATTTTTCTCAAGTTAAGATTGTCTTGATAGCTATGAATTTCTGAATTAATTAATGATAAAATTTTTCCCCTAGCTCTCGTGCCTCTATCTAGCATAAAAATCACAAGAGTATCATTACTAAAATTACGTTTATCTAGTAAATTCTGACAATATTGCTGTAACTCATTTAGCGACTTCATAGATTTTAAGTCAGCAAAATTATCATCATTAAACTGTAAATATATCCAACTATAATTACTAAGATGTATATCTTTAGTATTAACAGACCAATATCGATTAAATCCTAGAAAATCATAAACTTTTTGAGAACTACGATTACTGTTGAAATTAGTATGAATATATTCATAACCTAAAGACATACCTAATTTATAGAACATCATAAATTGAAGTAATTGGTCTGTAAATCCAGCCCGTGTAGGGATAATAGTAAAATTTATAGTTTTACTACTTTGACTAAAGTTAATTTCCTCCTTTTCTTTGAACAAATCTTTTTGTTTTAGAGAACGCTCCAATTTTTCATGGAACAAATAGTTATCTGGTCTTAACTCTACCGCACGACGGTAGGCTTGAATTGCTAACTGTAATTTTTTTTGTTGACTTAGTGCTTCTCCTAATTTGTAGTGAAATATTGCTAAATTGGGATTAAGTTTGAGACCTTGATGATAAATAAGAACTGCTCGATCTATTTTTCCTTGCTTGAGAAATATTTCCCCTATTTTAGAATAGCTATCCCAAATATTAGGATGATTTTCAATTACTTGGTCGTAAAAAGTAAGAGCTTGATTTAATTTACCCTGTTCATACAAAATATCTGCTAAATGTTTGCGAGACCAAGGAAAATTAGGATTAATTTCTGTAGCTTGTTGAAATGCTTCTACAGCATCATTTAATTTGCCCGTTTCTTGGAAAAGTTTTCCTAGTTTGTGAAATAAAACCCAGTTTTTAGGTAAAAGTTCAATTAAACTTTGATAACAATTGATAGCTCCATCTAATTCTCCTCGCTCTACAAAAATTTCTCCTAATTTAGAATAAGCTTCCGATAAATTAGGATTTAATTCTATCGCCTCACGATAATCAGTTATTGCCTCTTCCGTTTTACCCTCACTTAATAAAATATCCCCATGATTCACTTTTTCCAAAGCAGTCTTTTCTAATTCAATTTTTTGAGCTTGAGACCAATATTTTTTTGCCAAACTTAAGTTACCTAATTTTTGGCAAACCCGAGATAAATTTCGATAAGCACCAGGCAAATTTGGTTGTAATTCAATAGCCGTTTCATAGCAAGCTATAGCTGGCTGCCATTCATTTTGTTTAGCATATAAACTCCCAAGATTTATGTATATCTCCGCCCAATTTGGCTGCTGCATTATAGCTTTTGTATACCAATTTATCGCCTCTTCTAACTTTCCCATTGCCTGTAATATATTTCCTAATGTTTTACAAGTCAAAGGATAAACTGGTAATATCTCTAGAGATTTTTCACAGCACAAATAAGCTTCATCTAATTTTCCAGCTTCTAAATAAGATTCTGCTTCTTGATATAAACTAAAAGCTGACATTTCTGGAGTTAAATTTGAATACATATTTCTGTTTTAAAATGTTTGAATTTAAGAAGGAGTCATATCAGTTATCAGTTATCAGTTATCAGTTATCAGTCAGAATTCAGGAGAAAATAATAGTAGTCATAAACGAAGTCAGAAGTCAGTAGGAGCGTTAACGATAGTTATGCGAAGCAAATGGCCATTCACTCGTACAGAAGTTATTTTTGTAATGGGGATTTGAGCAACCCTCCAAAAATATTTCGCCTTAAAAGGTGGGGTTGCGCGACCCAATTATTTTGATAAAAGATATTTGATAAAAGACAATATTATAACTAGATTGTAGCCTACCCATATTTTAATCTCTCTTTTTATAAGCATTTCCTCCGGAATGCTGCGCAAACAGGTGTCAGTTATTAGCCATCAACTATTAACTTAATTGCCCTTAAAAAAGGAATCAGAGTTGAAAGATTTAATAGAATTAAAAGTCTAAAATAAATTAGCTACTTGCTCACGACTCAATATTACTTAAATGCTTAAACTACTAATTCCTGTTAACGTAGTTCCTCCGGAGGAGGAAAGCTGACCGCTAATTGATGTTTGCGCAGCAGTCCGCAGGAAATTCTTACCTCTTTTTTTTGGCAAAAAGTCAAAATTTTCGGGTCTCCATGCTTCCTTTTTAAAGATATAAAAAAGAAAATTTACTATTTTCGTAGCCTCCTTATTACAGGAAGTACTGATAACTGATAACTGAATTTACTTCTAATTCCAGTTAAATTTCATTCCTAAATATTCCTCTAGTCTGTGGCGCGTGAATTTGGAAATAATCATTTAAACTCCTAGGGATTAATTCATCAATAAATATTTGAAATAATCTGATAACCTGATTGTAGCTCCCCCAGATTTCAATCTCTCTTTTTTGGAAAAAAAGGTAAGGATTCTGGTCTCAAGACTTCCTTTTTCAGGGAATAAAAAATCAAATTCAGTATTTTATTGCCTCCCTATTCCAGGAAGTACTGATAAGTGTTAACTGATAACTGAATTTACTCCTAATTCCAGTTAAATTTCATTCCTAAATATTCTTCTAGTCTTTGATTATTAATTTAGAAATAATCATTTAAACTCCTAGGGATTAATTCATCAATAAATATTTGAAATAATCTGATAACCTGATTGTAGCCCACCCAGATTTCAATCTCTCTTTTTTTGACAAAAAGTTCG
>JAXHSW010000073.1:15473-39315 GCA_034190295.1 Cyanobacteriota bacterium
AGCCCACCCAGATTTCAATCTCTCTTTTTTTGACAAAAAGTTCGGGTCTCAAAGCTTCCTTTTTCAGGGAATAAAAAATCAAATTCAGTATTTTCGTAGCCTCCCTATTCCAGGAAGTACTAATAACTTTTGACTGATGACTGATAACTGAATTTACGCAAATCAACCTTTTAAACGCCATATGTAGGGGCGAATGGCATTCGCCCTATAACTATATTTAGTTTCCATGCGTAAGTCCTGTGATAACTGAATTTACTCCTAATCCCAGTTAAGTTTCACTCCTAAATATTCCTCTAGTCTGTGGCGCGTGAATTTAGAAATAATCATTTAAACTCCTAGGGATTAATTCATCAATAAATATTTGAAATAATCTGATAACCTGATTGTAGCCCACCCAGATTTCAATCTCTCTTTTTTTGACAAAAAGTTCGGGTCTCAAAGCTTCCTTTTTCAGGGAATAAAAAATCAAATTCAGTATTTTCGTAGCCTCCCTATTCCAGGAAGTACTGATAACTGATAACTGATAACTGATAACTGAATTTACTCCTAATTCCAGTTAAATTTCACTCCTAAATATTCCTCTAGTCTGTGGCGCGTGAATTTGGAAATAATCATTTAAACTCCTACGGATTAATTAATCAATAAATGTTTGAAATAATCTGATAACCTGATTGTAGCCATCCCAGATTTCAATCTTTCTTTTTTGGAAAAAAAGGTAAGGATTCTGGTCTCAAGACTTCCTTTTTCAGGGAATAAAAAATCAAATTCAGTATTTTATTGCCTCCCTATTCCAGGAAGTACTGATAAGTGTTAACTGATAACTGAATTTACTCCTAATTCCAGTTAAATTTCATTCCTAAATATTCTTCTAGTCTTTGATTATTAATTTAGAAATAATCATTTAAACTCCTAGGGATTAATTCATCAATAAATATTTGAAATAATCTGATAACCTGATTGTAGCCCACCCAGATTTCAATCTCTCTTTTTTTGACAAAAAGTTCGGGTCTCAAGACTTCCTTTTTCAAGATATAAAAAATCAAATTCAGTATTTTCGTAGCCTCCCTATTACAGGAAGTACTGTTAACTGATAACTGAATTTACTCCTAATTCCAGTTAAATTTGATTCCTAAATATTCCTCTAGTCTGTGGCGCGTGAATTTGGAAATAATCATTTAAACTCCTGCGGATTAATTAATCAATAAATATTTGAAATAATCTGATAACCTGATTGTAGCTCCCCCAGATTTCAATCTCTCTTTTTTGGAAAAAAAGTCAAAAAGTTCGGGTCTCAAGACTTCCTTTTTCAGGGAATAAAAAATCAAATTCAGTATTTTATTGCCTCCTTATTGCAAGAGGTACTAATAACTTTTGACTAATTACTGATACAGGACTTACGCAAATCAACCTTTTAAACGCCATATGTAGGGGCGAATGGCATTCGCCCTAACTATATTTAGTTTCCATGCGTAAGTCCTGTGATAACTGAATTTACTCCTAATTCCAGTTAAACTTCATTCCTAAATACTCTTCTAGTCTTTGATTATGAACTTGGAAATAATCATTTAAACTCCTACGAATTGATTCATCAATAGGAGAATAATTTCCCAGATTATAATTTTTGTACTCTGAGAGTTGATATTCTGGCAAATCTAAAAAATTCAAAACCTTCCCCATAGTAACTTCTGGATAAGCATAAAAATCTTCACTTTTCAAAATTAGGAATTGTTCCCGTGGAAATAAACTCATCCATTCCTTAAAAAACTCAACATATACTCCTCGTGCTAAATAATTTAATTCCTTCATCCAGTAATTAACTTTTTCAGGAGCTTTCGTTAGTCGCTCTAAATCTAATTGAATTGCCTCCTCAAAAGAGCGATTTTCCCAGTTTAATCGTAGCCACTGATAATATTGAGATATGGCTCTATCCACAGGATTTCTTAAAAGTATAATTAACTTAACTTTAGGGAAAACTTGAAAAATTCTTCTCGCAGCATTCGGATAATCAAAATAACTAGGACTAGCTTCCCCTGTGAGAAAATTTTTCCCTTCAGAAATTGCTGGAAAATGAGCTAGATACCAATTTATAGACTCATTAAATTTCCAAGACCAAAAATCCATTTCTTTTTTAATCGGAGGAATAATTTGTGGATGTTGAGTCAGATAACTATAAAGGGAAGTAGTACCTCCTTTTTGAACTCCAATAATCATAAAATTCGGTCTTTGTACTTGTTCTAAATTCCATGGTTGAGAGACTAATTCAGGGTATAATTTCTGAGTTTGCCGATAACAAGCAGTTTGATAATAAGGTATAGCTTCTTCAATTTTATTCAAACGAGTTAAAGCCTCTCCTATATTGAAGTAAGACCAATAAGAATCAGGATTAGACTTTTGAAAATTCTGGAAAAAAGTTAGTATTTCTGATAGTTTATCCTCTCTCGCAAAAGCTTCCCATATATTGTAATAAAACCACCAAGATAGGTCTGGATTAATTTCAAGAGCTTGACGATAAGCTACAACTGCTTCCTCCCATTTTTGTTGTCGAGTTAAGGCAATACCTAAATTATAATAAGACTTAGTATTTGGATTTAACTCTATTTTTTTTCGGAGTTCTAAAATTTCTTGGGATAACTGGTGTTTTTTATCTAAAACTTCCTGTAGCTTGTCGTAAATGTCTAAATCATCTTGATTAATCTCTAGAGCTATTTTATAAAAAATAATCGCCCCGCTATTCTTATTTGCTTTAGCTAAATTATTTGCCATTTCTACAAATAAATTTGGATTATCCTCTAAAAATTCCAGTAATTTATCGTAAATAGGATGTTGCCCTTGATGTTGAATAGCTTGATGATAATCTTGAATTGCTGCATCTATATTTGAATGATATTTTTGTTCTATAGCATCTCCTAACTTACTATAAATTCCTGGTGATTCTGGCTGTAACTTAACCACATAAATATAGTTATATATAGCTTCATCCCATTTTTTTAACTCTGTTAAAGCATTACCTAAATTGTAGTAAGACCAAGGAAAATTCCGGTCGATTTGAATTGCATTTTTATAAGCATTAACAGCATCTTCCCATCTTTGTAATTTGCTTAAAGCATCTCCCAAATTATAATGAGACCAAGAAAAATTATGATTTAATTCTATAGCGCCATAGTAAAATTTTACAGCTTCATCCCAGTTTTCTTGTTGATGTAAAACCTGTGCTAAATGATAGTAATACCAAGAAAAATTAGGTTTTAGTGCAATAGCTTGACGGTAGTTTTCAATTGCTAACTCCCATTTTTTCTGTTTAGCATATATAGTCGCAAGTTTGGCATACTCTTCAGGTGTATTCGGATTTAAGTTAGTGCTTGATGACATAAAAGTTGTTCAACAATTAATAATTAATAATTAATAATTAATTATTACCTCTTTTTTTCAAGGAGAGGATTAACGCGGTAGGGAAAATTTTTTTTATTATCTTTTGATTTTGAGTTTAATATCAAATCTGGTTAATTGCATATAGAATCCAGTTATATAATATATGTTTATCAAAATAATATGGGTCTAAAACCCCGCCTTTTAAGGCGTAATATTTTTGGAGAGTTGCTCAAATCCTCTATTTCCACTCCTGGGAGGGGTTAGGGGTGGGTTGACTTGCAGACTTGCAGACTTGCAGACTTGCAGACTTGCAGACTTGCAGACTTGCAGACTTGCAGACTTCTGACTTCGTTAAAATTCTATCAGGACTTACGCGCGGGCACTAAATATAGTGAGGGCGAATGCCATTCGCCCCTACATATGGTGCTTTCAAGGTGAAGCCTGCGTAAGTCCTGTCTATAATCACTTCAATATTTAATCTCCCCCACTCCCCCACTCCCCTACTCCCCCACTCCCCCACTCCCCCACTCCCCTACTCCCCCACTCCTCTACTTTGGTTCTGGCGGTTGGACGAAGAATACAAAAATTTACATTGGGAAGTCAAAAAATATGGTAAAATTGTTATTATTAAGAGTATTTTTGCAGTCAATTTTATAGCGCTACGCATTAAGGTTAGGACATTTCTCAACCCTGTTTCCTGACGGATTCCGCAGGAAAAACCTTTTAATAGTTTACTATTGCCTATTCCCTATTCCCTTGCGCTATATATTGCCGTTGACCCATCTGAACCTGATGTTTCTCAGATAATTGAATACATTGGTATCGCTGAAATGACTGGTCTTTTTTGATGATTAAATAATAGTTTTAGGAGGTAGTAAAATTTATGGTGCCTTTCGACTTAGATAGTACTAATAATCAAAAATTATCTGGAGATGAAGTTCTATCCCCAAACTCATCTCAGGGGGAAAATTTTCAATACCAAATTCTTTTAGTCGAAGAAGATAATAACTCTCATCTCGGAATCAAAACTACAGTATATACAGGAACTAAAAAATATTTAAAAGAAAAGTTGCCAGGAATAGGAAATGAAAAAATAGATAATTTTCCCCACGAGGGATTAGATATGAAGGCAGTGATGAAATTTAAGAAAAAGAGCATAGATGATAAGATGTTTATTAATCAATATCATGCCTTGCGGAGGCTTCTGGCAGCCAGAAAATTATCTCAATTGATTGCTGAGACATGGCTCAGGGACGATCAAATAGAAGCAACTATTGATGAAAAGACATCATTAGTAGACCCCACAATTAGTAGTAACCAAGAGACTGAAATAAAAGAAGAGAAAGTATTAGCATTAAAGATTATTAGGAAACTATTTCTGAGTGCTAATAGACCGCCAGATCGTACTAAGTCTGAATCTTCAGCAACTAAATCTGACAGTCAAATGATTATCAAGAAAAATCAAGAAAGTTGGCGAAATATCTGTTTGAATTTGTTGTTTTGTGGACAAGCTTATTACAAAAAAGGCGATCGATATATAGAAGTATTAAAGAGTCCCATTATGTCTACTTATGAAGCGTCTTGTTTCTACAGTATCCAGGTAGTTTGGAACAGCTTTGTAGGAACTATGGAAGAGATTAAGCAGGTAGGAAAGAATCAGTCTCCTTTCTACAGAGTGTTTATTCCTTATCCTCAACGCCCTAATGTAGTAGAAAAGGCAGATTGCGATGACGATGGACTATTCCAACCTATACTAACTGCCGATATCATCAAAAATTGGGCATATTCCCAGGATATAGTACGGAAACCAAAATCAACAGAATTCCCATTTGCAAAGAAAAAGTGGAACTCAAAAGACGGTATCCACATAGAATATGTTTCGCCACCTTATCCTTATATACCAGTGAGTACTTGTTCTTAAATTAAGCCTCAATAAAAAAATGAGCCATAGGTAAGAAAAGTGGTAAACTTGACTCGATCGCCTGACGATAATATTGTCACTGTTAATGTTATATTACGGTTGACCCATCTGAACCTTATCTGACTCAGATTATTGAGTTTATCAGCTCTGACAATTTAATTTTTGGGTCAGATAATCCACACATGGATCGTCATCCAGATGTGTTGAAAATGTTGTAGAGTTTGAGGAGAAGTTGTCTCAGGAGATAGTAGACAAAATTGTTTGGGATCATCCTAAATACTTTTCTAGTTTGAGTTGAGATGACGAAAAATTTATAGTCACATTTACTAAGGAGAAAAAAGATAGTATGAAGAATCTTCCATCTACATTTCAATCGGGTTTTCACCCCATGAAAAAATCTCAATGGTATAAAGGAGATACTTTATATCAAATACTGTTAGTTGAGCCAGCCAATAATACTGGTGATGGTGAAGATATAAAAAATCCAAGACAAATCTTAAAACAAACATTAATCACAAGAACAAGAAAAGAGTTTGAAGAAGATCTGCTTGATGAGGAAACAGTGGAAAAATTAAGCAATTATCCCAAAGCTCCTCCAACAACAAAAGATCCAATACCAGAACCTAATATATCCTCATATTTGCCTTCCCCTGGAGTTGTTTTATTACAAGAGTTGAGAAAGAAACTGTTCAACTTATCCTCAGATTCTGGTAATTCTGAAAATCCACAATTACCAGATGAAGACATTATCAATATAAATAATTTTTATGACTCACTGCGAACCCTATTGCACTGTCGTAAAACATCTCAACTGATTGCCAAAACCTGGTATGCTCAGAATAAAGCCACCAAAAATGATGTAGGTAGCACAAAATACTGGGATCTTTTTTTACAAGGAAATTGGAAAGAAATTTCCAAATGGGATTCTCTGCAAGAGGGGATCTTAGACAGTCTCATTGTTAGAGAAATTTTTCTTTCTACGAATAAATCTGAACCTGATGAGCTTCAATTTTCAAAAGATATTAAAATTGAAGAATTTTTCTCACCTATAGTAGAGACTCAGGAAAGGGCTAAGTTCATAATTTTGCCTAATAGTACAGGTTGGCAAGGAATTACTCTGAGTCTCTTATTGGCAGGTCAGGCATATCGCAAAGTTAGAGAAAATGGTATTGATAAGTATCATCAAATTGTTCAACCTATTTTGAGTACTGGTGAAATAGTAGGTAAATATAATGTACGTGTCTCTGTTGAGAAGTATCACGGCGAGATAAGAGAGGTTCCTCTAGATTATAATAGCCCTTGCACTACCTTTCAAGTTACTCTTCCCTATCCTCCAATTCCTAATTCCACAAATGTAAGAATGAAGGATATTAAGCAATGGGCATATGCCAGTGAGGAAGATCGAGACCTTCCATTTTATATTAAAGAAGGTAATGAATTTGTCATAGGTACAGGATTTGTTGCACCACCCTATCCTTACATACCAGTGAGTACTACTTGCTAAATTGAGCCTTAAAAATTAGCCATAAGTAAGCAAAGTGTTAAACTTAACTTTATCAGCTTATCTTATGGTTTATTAATTTAAAGCGGTGAAAACTAACTATCAAATTATCAAAAAAATCTATGAAAGTCCTAACTCCCTCATCTATCAAGCTACTTTAAAGGAAAATAACCAACCTATAATTCTCAAAATACTCAAAGAAAACTACCCAACTTCTTCCGAACTCACCCGCTACAAACAAGAATATGAAATTACTCGTTCTTTAAATGTAGATAGTATTATAAAAGCTTACGATCTACAAAGATACGAGAATAGTTTAGCAATACTCTTAGAAGACTTCGGCGGTCAATCTCTAAAATTACTAATATCCCAAAGTAAATTAAACTTAGAAAACTTTCTAACCATCGCCATCAAAACAACAGAAAGTCTAGCAGCAATTCATACAGCTAATATTATCCACAAAGACATTAACCCTTCCAATATTGTCTATAACCCCCAAACAGAACAACTAAAAATCATTGACTTTGGCATATCTACCCGTTTATCCCAAGAATTTCTCACAGTAGTTCCCCCCAACCAACTAGAAGGAACTTTAGCATATATCGCCCCAGAACAAACAGGTAGAATGAACCGAGGCATAGATTATCGTAGCGACTTTTATTCCCTGGGCGTAACTTTCTATGAACTCTTAACCAACAAACTACCCTTTGAAACCACCGATCCCATGGAGTTAGTTCATTGTCATATTGCCCAACAACCATTACCAGTACATGAACTAATTCCCGACATTCCTACAGCTATCTCTAACATCATCAACAAACTATTAGCAAAAACCCCAGAAGAAAGATATCAAAGTGCTTTGGGAATAAAAGCAGATTTACAAACCTGTATAGAGCAATTAAAAACTTTAGGAGAAATTTCAGATTTTCCAATAGCAACTCAAGATATTTGTGAGAAATTTCAGATTCCTCAAAAACTCTATGGTAGAGAACAAGAAGTCGAGCAACTATTAACAACATTTGAAAAAGTAAGTAAAGGAACAGCAGAATTAATCCTAATTTCAGGTTATTCAGGAATTGGCAAATCAGCATTAGTCAATGAAATTCACAAACCCATTACAAAACAACGAGGACAATTTATTAGTGGAAAATTCGACCAACTCCAGAGAGATATTCCTTATTCAGCAATTTCTCAAGCATTTCAAGAATTAATCCGTAAACTGCTAAGTGAACCAGAAACTACCCTACAAAATTGGAAAAATCAAATATTAGAAGCTCTAGGACATAATGGTCAAATTATTATTGATGTAATTCCCGAACTAGAAAAAATCATCGGTAAACAACCACAAGTTGAACAATTAGGAGCTACTGAAAGTCAAAATAGATTTAATTTATTCTTTCAAAGATTTTTGAGTGTTTTCTGTAAAAAACAACATCCTTTAGTAATCTTTATTGACGATCTACAATGGGCAGATTTACCATCTCTGAACTTAATAGAGCAATTAATGTCAGATGATGAGAACCAATATTTTCTTTTAATAGGAGCATATCGAGATAATGAAGTTAGTCCTACCCATCCTCTAGTAAGGACTTTAGAGAAAATTAAGACTGCACAAGTAGTGGTATCAGAAATTACTCTTGAGTCCTTAAAAATTAATAATATTAATCAATTAATTGCCGATACCCTAAGCTGCTCTACAGAAATTACCAAACCTTTAGCGAAATTAGTTGCCAAAAAAACAGGAGGCAATCCATTTTTCCTGACTCAACTGCTTTATTCTTTATATCAAGAAAATTTATTAGTCTTTTACCATAAGCAACAAGATAATCGACAAAGTTATTGGCAATGGGATATAGAAAAAATTGAAAGAGTTTCTATCACCGATAATGTAGTTGAATTGATGGTGGGTAAAATTGAAAAATTAGATAAGAAAACTCAACAAGTTCTCAAATTAGCAGCTTGTATTGGCAATCAATTTAATTTAGAAGTTCTGGCGATCATTAGTAATAAATCTCAAATAGTAACAGCTAATGAATTACAATCTGCTTTACATGAAGGGCTGATTTTACCGTTAAAAAATAACTATAAAGTTCCTTTACTCTGGAATCCAGAAGACTTATCAAATAACCTCTCGCAAAACTATTTTGAATCGGCAAAATATATCCCCTACAAATTTTTACATGACCGAGTACAACAAGCAGCTTATTCTCTGATTCCAGCAGCAGAAAAAAAGCAAGTACATCTACAAATAGGTCGTCTACTGTTGAAAAATCTTGAAGAGGATGAGTTACAAAATAAGATTTTTGATGTTGTCAATCAACTTAATCAAGGGTCTAGTTTAATTACCGAACAATGGGAAAAAGATGAGTTAGCGAAATTAAATTTTCAAGCTGGTAAAAAAGCCAAAGCTGCAACAGCTTATGAACCAGCATTGTCATATTTAGAGACTGGTGTCAAATTCTTAGCAGAAAATAGTTGGGACGATCAGTACAAATTCACATTAGAACTTCAAGTGGAAACTCTAGAAGCTTTGTACTTAAATTATCAGTGGGAACAGGTTGAGAAACTATCTGCAAAGATTCTAGAAAAAGTCAAAAATACTCTCGATGAAGTTAAGGTTTATAAGTTAGTAATCTTGTCTTACTATGGTCAATTTCAGCCACAAAAATCTATAGATATTGCTTTAAAAACTTTAGAAAAGCTTGGAATCGAAATCTCTCAAGAAATTGTTAGTTATAGTGCCATAAAAAATAGGATTGAACAACAACAGGAATCTTTAAAGTTTCTATTAAAAGGAAAAAATATTGAAGATTTAGCCTATCTGCCAAAAATGACAGACCCCTATAAACTAGCAGCTTTCTCTATAATACTGTCAGTTGGGACTGCATTATCGGCAACAAATTTTTCTCTTCAAGTTGAAACAATCTTAATCCAGCTTAATCTTTGTATTAAATACAATAATCCTCCTGAAGCTGCTGTTGTTTATAGTTTATATGGAGTGCTTCTTTGTGACATAACAAAAAATATTGATTCTGGATATCAATTCGGAAAACTATCCCTCAAATTGTTAGAAAAAGATAATACTCCTCAGTTAGAATCTGTAGTTATCAATGTATATTACGGAAGTATTTGGCATTGGAAAGAATGGCTTAATGAAAAAGTACCAAAAGAAAAGCTGCTGAATAGTTTACAAAAAGATATAGATAGAGGAAACAATGAACATATTTGTTATCTTGCTATAGACTATTGCTTTATTGAGTTTTTTGGAGGGTGTAAATTAGAAGAGGTTGAACGGGATTACCGAAAATACAGTAAGTTAATCGCAAAAACTCATCAAGAATATTCTATAAATTATATAGAAATCTGCAAAAATATTGTTTTAAACTTAACCACTACAGAGCAACACAAATACTATCTATTAATTGGAAAATCTCAAGATGAAGAAGATAGAGCAATAGAAATATATATTAATCAAGAAAACCAATGGTTACTATTTACTTACTACTTTGGCAAAACTTTAATTTTATATCTCTTCAAAGATTATATTCAAGCTTTTAAAAATAGCCAATATGCAGATAAATATGTTGCTGGAATGATCGGATACTTATGTACCCCGCAGCATAATTTTTACTACTCCCTTGCTTGTCTTGCTCATCACAATAATTGCGACACAGAACAGCGAAAAGAATTACTAGAACAAGTAGAAAAAAATCAAGAGGATATGAAAATATGGGCTGGACATTGCCGAGAAAACTGTCAACACAAATACGATTTAGTAGAAGCAGAAAAAGCCAGAATATTAGGACAAAATTGGCAAGCACAAGAACTGTATGATCGCGCCATTCAAGGAGCAAAAAAATATGAATTTATCCACGAAGAAGCCTTAGCTTACGAACGAGCAGCAGAATTTTATCTAGCAGTAAGAAGAGAAGAAATTGGGAAAGTTTACCTAAGAAATGCTCATCATTGTTACATCCGTTGGGGAGCTAAAGCTAAAGTCAAACAATTAGAATCAGAATATCCCCAGTATTTATTAGAAATAGCAAATCCAACTAAATCAAAAATTATTGATACAACTAATTCTACCTCTGAAACTGATGGAGAAATTCTCGACTTAACAACAGTTATTAAAGCATATCAAGCAATTTCTGGTGAAATTCATCTGGAAAAACTTCTACACAATTTAATGAAGATTGCGATCGAAAATGCCGGGGCACAAACAGGCTTTTTAATTCTCGATCGCGAAGATAGTTGGGTTATTGAAGCTCAAGGAAAAATAGATAGCGATGAAGTGATAATTTTACAATCCATTCCCATCGAATTTGTAGACTCAGAAACATCAATTCCGATTTTACCAACTACGATTATCAATTATGTAGCCCGCAGTCAAGAAAATATCGTTCTCAAAGATGCAGCTCACGAAGGACTATTTATTAATGACCCTTATATTATTGCCACAAAAACTAAATCAATTCTCTGTATTCCATTAATTAATCAAAATAAATTAAGAGGAATTGTTTATTTAGAAAATAATTTAACTACAGACACATTCACAGCAAAAAGAGTTGAACTATTAAAAATATTATCCGCTCAAGCTGCAATTTCCATCGACAATTCCAGACTGTATGAAACCCTAGAACAAAGAGTCGAAGAACGTACAAAAGAACTGTCTCAAACCTTAGAAATTCTCAAAGAAACTCAAGCAGAACTAATCTTTGAAAATGAGCTACTAAAAACTGGCGAAAAAACCTCTGATTTTAATTATAAAGTAGGTGGAAGTTTGCCCATGAATGCCCCTACTTATGTAGTCCGGCAAGCCGATCGCACACTCTACAAAGCCTTAAAACAAGGTGAGTTTTGTTATATTTTGAATGCCCGACAAATGGGAAAATCTAGTCTCATGGTCAGAATCATCCACCATCTCAACCATGAAGGACATCATTGTGCAGCAATAGATTTAACTCAAATTGGCAGTGAAAATGTCACCGTAGAACAATGGTATAAAGGATTAACAGTGGATTTATTGCGTAGTTTTCGTTTAATAAAAAAATTTAACTTAATCAAATTAAAAACTTGGTGGAATGACAGATTAGATATTTCTCCCGTACAAAGATTAAGTCAATTTATTGAAGATATTTTATTAGTTGAACTGAATAAAGACGATAATCAAATGGCAAAAAAAATCTTCATTTTTATCGATGAAGTTGATACAATTTTAAGCCTAAAATTTCCAGTCAATGACTTTTTTGCCCTGATTCGCTCTTGCTATAATCAACGCATGATTCATCCAGAATCTATATACCAGAATCTCTCCTTTGCTTTTTTTGGAGTAGCAACTCCTTCAGAATTAATGACTGATATGAGAAGAACCCCTTTTAACATTGGTCAAACAATTGAACTAGAAAGCTTCAAAACACATGAAGCACAACCCTTATTATATGGAATAACAGAAAAAGTTAATAATCCTCAAACCATGCTGCAAGAAATATTAAACTGGACCGGAGGACAGCCTTTTTTAACTCAAAAATTATGTCAGTTAATTCGTAATTCAGAAATACCAATTCCAGTCAATGGTGAAACCGAATGGATAGAAAACTTAGTACAAGAAAAAATCCTCAAAAATTGGGAAAGTCAAGACGAACCAGAACATTTAAAAACCATACGCGATCGCATTTTTCATAGTCAAAACAGAAAACAACTGCTCCAACTTTATCAACAATTATTAGAGCAAAAACAGATAATTAGAACAAACATTCCAGAAGAAAAAGAATTATGTTTATCAGGACTAGCAATTAAGCAAAATGAATTACTGAAAATTCATAACCGCATATATGAATTAATATTTAATAGCAATTGGACAGAAAAAAATCTGCTGGAACTCAGGAGTCAGGAGTCGTAAGGGCGAACGACATTTGCGTTCCGCAGAGCTGCCGCCCCCGCCCGCACAGGAGTCAGGAGGGAAGAAAGCACCAAATGGTAGGGTGCGTTAGGCGAATATCAAATTTACATCTCATCGGTTCACAAAAAATGCCCGCCGTAACGCACCTAGTAGTAGAAGAGCTAAACATTTATTATATATATTAACGGTGCGTTACGACAGTAGTCTAACGCACCCTACTGGACTGACTACACTTTCTTCCTTTTTTAACTATGCTCAACGGATACAAAATTATAGACGCAGACTCCCACGTTATCGAACCTCCCCAGATGTGGGCAAAATACCTCGAACCTCAATTTGAAGACTTTGCCCCCTCCCTGGACATGAAAATTAAAGGGCAACCCATCAACGAAAAAATCTCCCAACAAGTAGAAAAAGAAGGAAATAGGCAGATGATGGAGGCTCATCCCCATGCTTATTTAAACCACTACGATGTAGAATCTCACCTCCAAACAATGGTATTGATGGGCATAGATATAGCCTTTATTTATCCCACTTCCGGACTGTGGTTATTTGCGATCGATACCTTGCCCCCAGAAGTCATCGGAGCTTTTACCCATGCCTACAATACATGGCTCCATGAAGAATTTTGTAGCTACGACCCCAGTCGGTTAAAAGGAGTAGGGGCAATGAATCTCCATGACCCCCAAGAGATGGTAAAAGAGCTACATCGAATTGCAAACTTTGGCTGGAAAGCAGTTTTTTTACGCCCTAACCCAGTCAAAGGCAGAATTTTGAGCGATTTAGAATACGAACCCTTTTGGAGTGCTTGCGAAGAATTAGATATAGCTGTAGGCATTCACGAAGCAACCCACGGTCGCTTACCCACCACAGGAGCAGATAGATTCAATAGTCGTTTTGCCCTCCATGCTTGTTCTCACCCTATGGAACAGATGATGGCACTATTGGCCTTAATTGAAGGAGGGGTATTAGAGCGTCATCCCAAGCTGCGGGTAGGATTTTTAGAGTCTGGTTGTGGTTGGTTGCCCTATTGGTTATGGCGGTTGGACGAAGAGTATAGAAATTTACATTGGGAAGTCAAAGACATGGTAAAGTTGCTGCCTTCAGAGTATTTTCGCCGTCAATGTTATATTGCTGTCGATCCATCTGAATCTTATCTGACTCAGATTATTGATGACATTGGCTCTGACAATTTAATATTTGGCTCAGATTATCCACACATGGATCATCAGCCAGATATTGTGAAAAATGTTGTAGAGCTTGAGAAGAATTTATCTCAGGAGATAGTGAACAAAATTGTTTGGGATAATCCTAAATGTTTCTATAAAGTTTGAAGTTTTTACATTGGAGGCAGGGCGACTGTTTGCAGAATGCTTGAAAATGAATCCAAGCGATCGAGTTGCTCAAATGTACCTCCAACGTTTCTTTGCGCCTTGAAGAAGTATTCAGGAGTCAGGAGGAAAGAAAGAAGAATATAGAGCAGTTGCAGAGGATGTTAAGAAACCTCACTATTACTAATCGCCCAACTCATTAAATCTTGCCACTCACAAGTTTTAGCCAATCGATCGGCATCTAAATCATCCCCCACATTCTCAGAAAATCCTGTAAAGCTGTCAATCCAATTAATCACTGTTCCCACAGGTAAAAAAGGAGAATATTTCCAAGACCTTTGTAAATATTCCACCATCTCAGAATAGAAACCCGTATAGTACAAATACCAGGAACTCCATACCAAAGTATTGTAACGCACCTGTTTTTCTAACAACTGAATCTCCAAAGGTAGAGACTCCGACGCAAAAAACTTATCCAAAACCCCATTAATAGACCGCGCCTGAGATACCCCATCCCGCATCGTATTTTGGTCGTGCTGACGATAACAAATAGTAGACTCTCGCAACCAGTCCGCCTCACAACCCCGCAAAGCCAAACGCAACACTAAATCAACATCCTCCGCATGACCTAATCCAGGCTCAAAACTCCCCACCTGCTGCAACCAATCTCGCCGAAACATCAAAGTCCCCATTGTGCCTATTGGTTTCCATCGCAACCACCCCTCCAAATCCAATTTCGGCACATAATCCCAAGGTGTCTCATCTTTAATAGTTTCACCATCTTGATTCACTCTGCGCCACCCACTGTGAACAATTCCCAAATTTTGTTGCGCATCAAATACTCCCACCTGAGCGGTCAGTTTATTTGGTAGAAAAAAATCATCTGCATCCAGAAAAGCGATTAACTCTCCCCGCGCCAAATCTATACCATGATTCCTAGCTGCTGAAACCCCTTGATTTTTTTGATATATATAACGGATATCCTCAATATAAGGTTCCAAGACCAAACGGGTATTGTCTGTGGAGCCATCATCAATGACAATGATTTCATAGGATTGATAGGTTTGGGATAAAACACTTTCTATGGCCTGGTTAATATAGCGATCGCCATTGTAAACGGGTATAATTACACTTACCCGTGGAATTGTAGCAGTATTTGACATCAATTTATTTGTAAGTGATAGACTTGTAGCTTAATTAGTGATAATAGAGTTCTGAGGTTGTAGCTTGTAGGTCTTATATAGAATCCGGTTATATAATATATGTTGATAATTCTATAATTACTTCAATCTCCCCCACTCCCTCACTCCCTCACTCCCCTACTCCCCTACTCCCCCACTCCCCTACTCCCCTACTCCCCTACTCCCCCACTCCCCTACTCCTACACGAGGCAGTCGATGTTTAAAGCTACAAAGAATTTCCCAGGAAATAGTACCTAAAGTATTTGCCCAGTCTTCTGCAGAAATTTGATACTTACCTTGCTCTCCCAATAAAGTTACCACTTCACCTGTTTCTAGATCGGGAATAGCACTCACATCCAACATCAATTGATCCATCGTAATAGCTCCTACTTGAGGAATCAATTTATCGCGCACAATAACTTTCATTTTATTAGAAAGGTTACGAGGTACACCATCAGCATAACCAATACCTACCACTGCCAGACGCATCCGTTTTTTGGCAATAAATTGATAACCATAACTAACACCAGTACCTGCTTCAATAGTTTTGACCTGTGTCACCCTAGCTTTAACCTGCATTGCGGGTTTTAAATTAACTTTCTGATGGAAGTGAGGTGCTGGATAGAGACCATAAAGAGCTAAACCCACCCGCACCATATCGTAATGTAAAGTATTGTCAGTTAAAGTTGCTGCCGAATTAGCAAAATGAAGTTGTACATCACTAGAAAAACCTTCTCCATCAATACGATACGAACGTATTGCTTCCTCAAATCTTTGATGCTGCTCTCTCATCACTGTTTGGTCAGGACTATCTGCGGTAGCTAAATGAGAATAAATACTAGCAATTTTTAAATTTGGTAATCTCTGTACAAATTTGGCAAATTCCACCGCCTCTTGCCAAGGTATTCCTAAACGAGACATTCCTGTATCCAACATCAGATGTACTGGCATTACTTTAGTGTAATCGGAAAGAGTCTCTGAAAAAACTAAAGCTTGCTGAGGCGTACAAATAGTTGGTTGAAGTTGCCAGTGAGCGATCGCTTGAATTTGCTCTGGTCTGTCTGTTGCCCCTAAAATTAAAATTGGTGCTTCAATTCCTGCTAACCTTAACTCTATTCCCTCTGGCACTGTTGCGACTGCCAACCAATCTGCACCTGCCTCTAAAATAGTTTGAGATACTTGACACGCTCCATGGCCATAAGCATCTGCTTTAACTACTCCCATTAATTTAGTTTTTGCTGATAGAATACTTTTAAGCTGTCGCACATTATAGGCCAATGCCCGGTCGTTAATTTCTACCCAAGCTCTTTGACAAATCCCTCCGTAAGCATCACTTTCTATCGATACCTGATTTAAGTTTTCTGTTACTAGAGTTTTAAAAGAAGCGTTTTCCCAACTCAACATTTTGACTCACTCCTCAATTAATTAACTTTCCGATTTAAAACTATTTGCTACCATAATTGTGATTATCAGGCTATACAATTACAGGTCGGGAAGATTTTTTTTAGAAAAATCAAAAATTTTTTATACTAGGACTTACCCACTGACAACATATATGGGGTTTTGTGCGTGACGCTACCGCGCTTCACACCCTACCAATAGCGTTCATGCCTAAGTCCTATATACTTTAAATCTATTTGTCAGAAAATTGTTTAACTCTCAACTTTTGTCCCAAGCCAAGATTGATTGTGCTAATGTATGAGAAAATATTATCTTTTCAGAAATATCAATGGCCAATGTTTTAGTGTTGAACGCTTCTTATGAACCGCTCAATATCACGAGTTGGCGACGAGCGATCGTCTTGTTGCTCAAAGGTAAAGCGGAGCAGATTGAACATAACGGGGTATATATCCTGCCAGATATTCCCTTGCCTACAGTTATTCGACTGCGATACTACGTCCGAGTTCCTTATAAGGATATTCCTTTGACGCGCCGAAATATTATGCACCGAGATGGTCATTCCTGTCAATACTGTAATTATACAGGTGATGATTTAACCTTAGATCATGTCATACCGCGATCGCGTGGTGGTGGCGATACCTGGGAAAATCTTGTGACTGCTTGTGTTCGCTGCAATGTCCGTAAAGGTAGTCGCACTCCAAAAGAGGCTAATATGCCTTTGCATTATCTCCCTCGAAAACCCTATAGTGGCCTTTACTTTGAATTGACTAAACACGTTAAAAGTGGTAGGAATCAAGAATGGCAAAAATATGTGATTGGTTTATGAAGCCCCTGTCCATCTGAAGGCAGGGGTTTTTTGTATCTAAGGCAGAAGGCAGAAGGCAGAAGGCAGAAGGCAGAAGGCAGAAGGCAGAAGGCAGAAGGCAGAAGGAAAAATCTGACTTTGTTTGAGTTTTCAGCTTCTTTAGACTGCTATTAGACATCTCCGGTCATCAAAAATCAAATCAATGATCGTGCATAAATTATCAATTCTTTCCCCTTACTCTGTATGGACGTTCCATGCAACGTCTCTACTGCCTACTCTCTATGCATGGAGGAGATGTCTATTTGTTTTTTGATTAAAATTGACTTTTATTATATATAGTGGTAATGACAGTTTTGCATAGCAGTTACACTAAAAGCTCATTATCTCTAACAAAAATTTGATTATATAGTTTGAATGCTAAACAGCTTATGAGTATAAATGTTTATTTCATCCGTCACGGTATAGCTGCAGATGCAGAAAATTATCCCACAGATGCAGAACGTCCTTTGACAGAAACAGGCGATCGCAAAACCAACAAAATTGCTCAACAACTCAAAAAATTAGGTCTTCATTTCAACCTAATTCTCACCAGTCCTTTAGTTAGGGCGCATCAAACTGCTAAAATTCTTCAAGAAAATAAATTAAGCTCTAAAGTAGAAGAATTTTTACCACTAGCTCCTGATGGTGAAATTAATATCTGGCTAAAATGGCTCAAAACATGGCAACCTCAAGAAAATAGAGAATTAGCCCTAGTAGGCCATCAACCAGACTTAGCAAATTGGGCAGAAATTTTAATCTGGGGAGAAGCTAGACAAGTATTGATACTAAAAAAAGCAGGAGTTATAGGTATTTCCTTGCCTGAAGTTGGTTCACCAGTAGGTAATAGTCAAATGTTTTGGTTGACAGCACCAAAATTTCTACTTAATTAGACTAAATTAAAACAATAAAATTATAGTAGAAGGAAGAAGGAAGAAGGAAGAGAATTACATTGTCTGAGTTTCAAACTACTGAATTTTCCTCAACTTATACCAATTTACTTGAAAAATGTCATAAATAGTTTCAAATTTTAAATGTTAAATAATTTCCTTAAATTACTTGATTTTCAAAGTTTTGAGCCGATCAAATTTGACTTTCGACTTATAATTTCCGTGAAATGGTATTATAACCTATACTACTATTTTTAACAGGCTTATTTGTTTAAGTAAAATGTGTTTAAAAAGCTTAATTTTTCATTTTAACTGTTAAAATACTTAGAGTTTTTAGCAAAAAAATTATTACTGGGATAGGTTCTAAATAAAGAGCAAGAAAGCTTGTGGAGAAAATCTAAATGAAAAAAACTCAGTTTATTTGATTTGTAGCCTAGTTAAAAATCCGAACGATAATAATTTCCAATTATCATCTCTGGTCGAACGGTAGAAGTGCCGATAGGTAAACATTCAGCTATTAGCAGTCAGCTATTCCTACGGAATGCTACGCAAACAGCAATTAATAATGAATAATTACTTCGTAAGCATTCAGCTATTAGCCATCAGCTAGCCTCCTAGGTCGGAACTGCGGACTTCAGCAATAAGACCTTGTGCTTAAAGACGAGGTTTAAATGAATATAGACTTTGGAGCTAACTTTTAGCCAGATTTTTCTAGCTTAATTAAATATTAGAGTTGTCGCTAAATAAAGGGAAAAAATTACTCTAATCTAGACATAGCAATAATTCCAAGCTTTTTTGCCATCCAATAGCTACAATCTTTACAGAACAAGGTTTTTGGGGATTTTTTAAGTTATAAAGCGACAAGTCTATTGCTTTGATCGTAAACTAAAAGCAATAGCTGATAGCTGATAGCTGACGGCTGTTTGCGCAGCATTCCGGAGGAAATGCTTACATTACTTCTCAGGTTGGGGAAGGAGACTTTGACAGTAACTTTTTGTTCTTTCCTCAATTTCAAAGGTTGCTTTGACCTTTCCCAACATTAATAGCTGATAGCTAATAGCTGACGGCTGAATGCTTACGTCAATAGCCAGAATTATTAATAAATTATTGTCAAAAACACAACACAACTAAAGTAGTTGATAGTATAAGTTGAGAATATTCTAACTAAGTAAAAGGTATAGTAATGTCTGTCGTCTGCATAGAATTTAAACCAGGTTTAGAAGGTGTTCCCGCTACCCAATCAAGTATCAGCCACGTCGATGGACAACTAGGAGTACTGGAATACCGAGGCATTAATATTCAGGAACTGGCAAAAAAGAGTTCTTTTCTGGAAACAGCATATTTATTAATTTGGGGCTATCTTCCTAGCAAAGAAGAATTAGAAAGCTTTGAGCATGACATTCGCTATCACAGAAGAATTAAGTATAGAATTAGGGACATGATGAAATGTTTCCCAGAAACTGGACATCCCATGGACGCTCTACAGACTTCAGCAGCAGCTTTAGGTTTATTTTATTCTCGCCGTGCTCTTGATAACCCAGAATATATTAGGTCTGCAGTCGTTAGGTTACTGGCCAAAATCCCAACGATGGTAGCTGCTTCCCAGTTAATGCGTAAAGGTAACGATGCTGTACAGCCAAAAGATGATTTGGACTATGCAGCTAACTTTTTATATATGCTGAATGAACGGGAACCCGATCCACTAGCAGCACAGGTATTTGATGTTTGTCTGACTCTCCATGCTGAACACACTATTAATGCTTCTACATTCTCAGCTATGGTAACTTCTTCTACTTTGACAGATCCTTATGCAGTTATCGCTTCGGCAGTGGGAACTTTGGCTGGCCCACTACATGGGGGTGCTAATGAAGACGTTATTACTATGTTGTCCGAAATTGGTTCTATAGAAAATGTTAGGCCATATCTAGAAAAATGTTTGGAGACTAAGGCAAAAATTATGGGTTTTGGTCACAGAGTCTATAAAGTGAAAGACCCACGAGCTATTATTCTTCAGGAACTGGCAGAAAAGTTATTTGATAAGTTTGGCTACGACAAATATTATGAGATTGCTTTAGAGATGGAAAAGGCTGTAGAGGAAAAATTAGGCCACAAAGGGATTTACCCAAATGTGGATTTTTATTCTGGTTTGGTTTATCGAAAATTAGGAATCCCTAGTGATTTATTTACACCTATATTTGCTATTGCTCGTGTAGCTGGTTGGTTAGCTCACTGGAAAGAACAGTTAACAGAAAATAGAATTTTTCGTCCTACACAAATTTATACAGGAGAGCATAATATTTCTTATACTCCTATTCAAGAACGTTGAAATACCAGTCAGCACCTCAGCAGTCAGCGGTCAGTATGATGAGGGATACTCAAGAGAAGTTGTTCCGCGTCTACAAACCCCCAGAACACGCACACCACTAATTTTTCAAGCGTGGGGGACGCCGAACCCGCCGATTTTAGCTGAACCGGCGGCCAATTGAATCGGTTCGATGCCCTTTCAATTGCCATGCTATCCCAGCAGCAAGCGATCGCTTAGAATTGAAAAACTTGTATTATTGTATTGCTTTCACCCCAGAAATTTTCCACCATGCGCACTGCCTACCAATATAAATTAAGGCCAAAATCTGAACAAATAGCCACAATAGAAATGTGGTTGGAATTGTTGCGTCGGCAGTACAACTATCGGTTAGGCGAGCGGTTTGAGTGGTGGTCAGAAAACCGTTGTCCAGTTAACGCCTGCCCCAAGGTGGATGCCAATTCCTCAACTAAGAGATAATCCAGATTATTACTCTCAAAAAAAAGATTTGGTCAATACCAAAGACAAATTTCGGGAGTACAAGCTAATTCATTCTCAGGTATTACAGGATTGCATAAAATGAGTAAAACTTGCCTTTGACAGATGGTTGAAAGCAGATAAAAGTGGACATAAATCAGGAAAGCCAAGGTTAAATGGAATTGGGCGTTATCGTAGTTTTACTTATCCTCAAATCAAACAAAACTGTATTGAAGAAAATAAGATAAACTTGCCAAAAATAGGCAAGGTAAAGTTGATTAAACATCGACCATTACCGGATGATTTTCAAATTAAAACAGTAACTATTAGTCGTAAAGCTGATGGTTATTATGTGACATTATCCCTAGAAGACAAATTAGTTCCAGCTTTAACAAGTGAAGTGGAACCAACATTAAAAAACACTCTGGGAATTGATATGGGACTGAAGGAATTCTTAGTAACAAGTGAAGGAGAATCTGTCCCCATACCTCAATACTATCGAAAATCTCAGCAGCGATTAAAGACTCTACAAAAACGTTTATCTCGTAAAAAGAAAGGTAGTAAAAGGTGGTTAAAGGGTGTCAAAGCTGTAGCTAAACAACAGAAAAAGGTAGCCGATAAACGTAAAGATTTTCATTTTAAAACAGCCAATGAATTGTTATCAAAAGCGGATGTTATTCAATACGAAAACTTAAACATTAAAGGGCAAGCATTGACTCGTTTGAGTAAATCAATTAATGATGCGATTTGGGGGTCAATTCCTGTCTATTTTGACTGTCAAAGCCGGAAATGCTGGAGGTGAAAACTATAGCAGTGAACCCCAAAAAAAAAGAGCCAAGATTGCTCAAATTGTGGTGAAAAAGTCAAGAAAGAATTAAACATACGAACTCATTCTTGTCCGCATTGCGGTATTGTAATAGACCGCGACTTGTTTGCGTAGCATTCCGTAGGAAATGCGGCGATAAATATAAAAAATAGGGCGGTAGGGCCCATACGTCTTTAAAGCACGCGCTTGCCCAACGGGATACCGGGGCTGCGAAACGAGAAGCCCACACTATAGCGCTAGCGAGCGTGTGGGAGTATGTCACCATAGATTGTTCATCCTGCACAGTATCTCAAGAGCAGCTTCGGGAAGATGTCAAAGATGTTACTAAAAGTCGTTATTAGTAGGAAACAATTAATGATTTTTTTAACCTATGAATATTTTTGCTTCTGCTTTTGTAATCAGCTTTCTCGTACTAGCAGTTGGATTTCTCACCCAGAAGATTTTGATTCAGAGGGATCTGATTGCTAGTATCAATATCTCTGGAAATTTCCTGCAATAACTAACAGGTCTGATGGGGATTTTTTTGACTTAGCCAAAAAAAAAGTTGATAATCTGCATTGGAGGTGATTTGATTGTACGCCAAAAAACTCGAATTAAAACTCAGTAACCAAGAGCGCTCAAAAGTGTCTCAATGCGCTGGTTATGCTCGTTTAGTTTACAACTATGGCCTCAGTATGGTTAATGGAACTTCTGCTATGAGCAAAGTTAACAAGCGTGGACAGAAAGTTAGCTTGAGTTACACATTACGCATTTTAGAAGCGAAAAAAGTCTTTACTAACTATGTAAAAAAGCAACCAGAATATGCCTGGACAAATAATTATTCCTCTCGCATTTACCAAAGTGCTTTTCAACATCTAGGTGAAGCATTTAAACCGAAATAGGGAACCATTCATTAATGGATAATGGATAATGGATAATTACAAGAAGGTTAAAACCGTCCTTGATTGAATATAAGGAAATATTATTTTTTCACAGGAGTCGATTAAATATGGTTAGGTAACCCATCCATCCCACCCAACGGGTGCGCTGCCAACAGAGAACTCCGTTCCGAGCTCCGCGAACGACCGCTTTTTTTCCCTTGAAAGGGTCGGCAGAGTAAGCTGAATTATTTAATAATTAATTATTAATTATTAATTATTCGGTAAGTATCCTAAGTTGAAAAGGAAAAAAGACCGACAATCTTTTACGGTTTATGACGGTAATGGAAAAGTTACAGTTAACCCGGGTAAAAAAATTAAAATACCAACATTAGGAACTTTTCGATTATGGGAATCAATTCCTTACACCACAGCAAGTCAGACTTTTACTATTAGTAGAACAGGGGAAAAATGGTTTATTAGTTAAGGCAATTGAAGCCGAGCAGTTGCCAGTTCATCCCCTATTAGATAACCGTGATGAAGAAACTTTTGGTATAGATGTTGGGGTCAAACAATTTGCAAGTATAGCAAACCAAAAAAAGAGGGACTTCCGTTGTTTTAAGTCTCCCAGACTGCATTAAACTAGAGCAATTAAAAATAGCTAAGTTTCAATGGCGCAATAGGAATAAATAACTAGGATCTAAAGGTAAACCACCTTCAAAAAATGCCATTAAATATTACAAAAAACTTGCGAAGTACCATGGTCGTGTGAAGAACGTGCGCAGAAATTTCATAGAGAAAACTACTACAAAATTAGTCACTCAAATTAAGCACGTCTGCTTAGAAAGTTTAAATGTAAAAGGGATGATGCGAAATGGTAAATTGGCAGCATCAATAGCCCGCCAAGGATTTTATCAATTTAGAGAACGATTGACAACCAAAATCGTCAGCTCTGGAGGGACAGTGGTGCTAGCTGACCAGTGGTTTCCATCATCCAAAACTTGTCATAATTGTGGTTACATTCATCAAGAATTAAAGCTAAAAGA
>JAXHSW010000074.1:0-39222 GCA_034190295.1 Cyanobacteriota bacterium
GCATGGCCACTGAAGTTGTTTCTTTCATCAAACTTTTCCGGGACAGTAATTAACGTAAAATACATATCAGGTATATATTATACCCTTTTTTTTACTATTTTTTCACTAAAGTACCGTTAGGACTTATTTTACTCATATTATCCCCCTATTAGCGCCAGTGTACCTATCTGCTTTGGTTCTGATTGCGCCCTGTTGCCAGCTTCGACCTGTAAGATTCCGAGCTTACTCATCGTGGCCAGGTAAGGAGTCACTTCATCCCTAAAGGGTAGGACTTTCACCTACATCGATATAAGAGTTAGATAGATTTCTCTATCCCCTGGTTTAGATAGCTTTTAAGCTATTTCAGGCCAAGAACGAATCGCACGAGCTAATTGGATATGTAATTTATGGCTAGCTTTGTAAGCCAGATAATGAGCTTGAGGAAAACTACCTAATAAGCTCAAATCTCCTACTAAATCTAAGAGTTTATGACGTACAGGTTCATTTTCAAATCTTAAAGGTGGATTTAACCATCCGGACTCATTACAAACTAGAGCGTTATCTAGATTACCACCTTTAATTAAACCAGCTTCTCGTAATTGCTCAATTTGATTGGCCAGACCAAATGTACGAGCTGGGGCAATAAACTCAGCAAAACTTTCTGTTTCTGGAGACCAACTATGCCATTGATTTCCAATAGCTGGTAGATTAAAATCTATTCCGTAAGTAAACCGAGTTTCTGGACTAGGTAAAGCAGCAACAAAAGAATCACCTTGATTTATCCAAATTGGTCGATCGATCGAATTTTTGGTCTTTAATTTTGGGTTGAGGATGTGGTTTATTGGTTGTGGGAGGTAAGTATTATTAATATGTGTATTTATTCCATCGTTAATATTTTTTTGCCCCATCTCCCCATCTCCCCATCTCCCCATCTCCTCATCTCCCCATCTCCCCACACTCCCCACACTCCCCACACTCCCCACACTTCCCATCTCCCCATTTCCCTCCTCTGGTTGAGCAACTAATCCTACAGAAGCGATCGCTTCTACCCAGACTTTAGCGGAGCCATCCAACAGAGGAACTTCGGGACCATCAATTTCAATTCGAGCATTATCTACTCCCATTCCGGCCAAGGCAGCTAATAAATGTTCTACAGTGCGAATACGAATATTTGCAATACCAAGTTCAGTAGAAAGAGTAGTAGAGACTACAAAATTTATGAGAGCTGGAATACTAGGAGCTTCTGGTAAGTCAACTCTAATAAAATATCTACCTGTATTTTTAGGAGCAGGTATAACTTTAATATGAGATTTAATACCGCTATGCAGACCTATTCCCCTCCGTGAAAATTCTGCTGCCAAAGTATATTGGTTATCCATATTTTTGCCATAATTATTGTTAGCTATTAACCTATATTTAAACTTTGCTTAAATTTTACTTATTCTGAAAGATTTATACTGATACTCTGAATAACAATTATTATTTAGTATATATAGCAATCACTGAATCAGATGTGAGAATTGAGGTGTTCATTTAAAGTATAGAATATAGCAGTTATCTTATTGATATATATTCGTTCTTTTCTTCTTCCTTGTTCCCTGTTCCCAGCTCCGGTGTTCCCTAAAAGTTTCCAATATCTCACAACTAAAATCATATTGCTATATAAATGTTAAATTGTCTAGATATTTGATAAAAACTCTAGGAAAACAATAGTATGGTAACTACCAATTCAGTAAATAAATTTAAGCTGAATAAGTGGAAATTAGCTAGCATCTTTGCTCTAGTAGGTACAACATTAGGTTTAACTATTTCTATAGTTAGGTCTCAAAGCCCATCTATAATTAAAATTGACGGTTCTAGCACAGTTTACCCTATTACTGAAGCAGTAGCAGAAGAATTTCAAAAAGAGAAAAGAGGTGCTATTCGGGTAACAGTTGGAATTTCTGGAACAGGGGGAGGCTTTAAAAAATTTTGTTCTCAAGAGGATTCTATTAGAACAGATATTTCTGATGCTTCCAGAATTATTCAACCATCTGAAATAGAAAAATGTAAAGCTGCAGGAATTGAATTTATTGAACTACCTATTGCTTATGATGCGATTACTGTAGTTGTTAATACTGAAAACTTTATTGATACTATGACTGTGGAGGAACTGAAAAAGATGTGGGCACCTGAGGCCAAAGGTAAAATTATGAGATGGAATCAGGTAAACCCTAATTGGCCTGATGCAGAACTGAGAATGTATGGACCAGGTGCAGATTCAGGTACATTTGAGTATTTTACTAATGAAATAGTTGGTCAGTCTAGGGCTAGCCGTTCTGACTATACACCTAGTGAGGATGATAATGTTTTGGTTCAGGGTGTGGCGAATGACCCTAATGCTATTGCTTATTTTGGCTATTCTTATTATGAAGCGAACCGAGACCTACTAAAATCAATAGCTATAGATAATGGTAATGGACCTGTTAAGCCTTCACTAGAAACAGTGCGAAGTGGACAATATCAACCTCTGGCCAGACCAATTTTTATTTATGTTAATGCTAAAGCGGCAGAGCGTCCTGAAGTTAAAGAATTTGTTGAATTCTATCTCAAGAATGCTCCTGAGTTAGTTAAAGAAGTAAATTCTGTACCTCTTTCAGAACTAGAATATCAGCAAGCAATGGAACGTTTTAAAAATGGTGTTATTGGGAGTGGTAGTTAAATTTTAGGGGTTTTCAAGAATTAAGAATTAAGAATTAAGAATTAAGAATTAAGAATTACCTCTTCTTATAAATAAGAGGATTGAATCAAAGGATTTTTTTCTTCTTTCTCCATGAATGGATAGGCTTTATACCTGGATTTTCAGGTAAATTATGGAATGAGATTGCCAATAATTAGTTTATATTTTGACTAAAAAAACCATTAATTAATCAATTGCTAGAATGATTAATCCCAAATCCAATTCAATCAAAAATATCAAATCATTTGTCACTGTGCAACGCCAAATTTTAAATATGATAACAGTACATTTTTTGGCGTTTGAAAATAAATTTGGGTTGTGAGAGAGTAGGTCTATTTCCTCTTCGATGAATGTAGGAATATTTTATAGCAGAATAAAGAAGGAAGAAGGAAGAAGGAAAAGTATTACGTTGTCTGAGTTTTAAGTTTTTGACCAAAAAATGAGGTCCAAAGCCTCCCCTTTTAAGGGGATGAAAAAATATTCAATTCAGTATTTTCAAGCCTCTGACTTGACCTTTGTCATGCTGCGCAAACAGGCAGAGAGAGGTACTGATAACTGATAACTGATAACTGAAATGACCTGTCAAACACCTTTGCTTCGACTGCTGTATAAAGTTGGTATTAGATATAGTATATTCCTTGTATAAGAAGTACAGAGATTAACAATGAAATATTTGTGGAATCTGCTGTAAATTATTTACTAATATTTAATAATTAATTAGGGTTTGCGTATGGAAAGTCTTTTAGTAGGGGTAGGAGACAGGAGACAACCCACCCCTAACCCCTCCCAGGAGGGGAAGACAGGAGAAAACCCACCCCTAACCCCTCCCAGGAGGGGAATGAGCGATGAGGTAGGAGTAACAATTGTCAATTTGGGATTTTTCTGCCCAACTATGCGCCCAAAATCTTAACTTTTTGGTAGTTCAAGCTGAAAAAGTTGCATTTTTTTTCAGTATAAAAAGGCTGAAGCTTTTATCTGTAAATGCTTTGATATTTGATCGGTAGAGCAATAATTACTATAGGGTTTCTCAAGTTACTGAGGTACAGTTGTTTTTCTTCTTTTCTATTCCTTATTCCCTACTTCCTACTCCCTAAAGCAAAGGAATTTTGTACTTCACGTTCTTGGGAATTTCTATATTAGTTATTATTAGTAAGTATTCAATATTCAACCGTCTAAATATTGAGAAAATGAGACTGAATTAAAATAAAGTATCAATAACTCATATAGCGTTGTGCGCAGGCAACAGCTCCGGAAGGCAACAGGGGGAATAAATTGCCGATCATATAAGACTTTTAGTTATTTAGCCCTTCCTGCAATTTGTAAATATACCAGCGCTCATTGCTATATTAGCCAACTTTAGCTAGATAAGGAATCCTAGCTCTGATTCTTTTTACTACTGAATGCTGACCGCTAAGAACTAAATGCTTACTATTACTATTTATCAAAATAATATGGGTCTAAAACCAATTTGAAAAAAGAATGTTACGAATAATAAGTGCAATAAAAAGATTTTGCAGGAAATTTCCCTTTGACAAAGCGGTGCGACCCCGCGACGACGCCAGCTCGCTTGCGGAACGCGCACCAAGAGAAAAAGAGAATTTACGACCTGAAAACTGGTATTAAATCTATTAATTCTGACTCCTGAATTCTGGATCCTGACATTCTAAGAAATACCCTAACTATTTGTAGCAAACATTTATCAACTTGGTATAAAACCCCGCCTTTTAAGGCGCAATATTTTTGGAGCTTTTCTCAAATCCCCTACTTCCCCTCCACGGTCGGGGTTAGGAGTGGGTACACTTGCTGACTTGCAGACTTCGTTAATTAATCCCTGAGTATTGAATGAGAAAGAAAATTTTCAAATCAACAAAACCCCCAAAAAGTTCACCAAGATTAATGAAATACACGCGAGAAAAAATCATTGAATATTTGTTATTTTTAGCAGCTTTTTCTTCAGTAGCAACTACAATAGCAATTCTTTTTATTTTAATCAAAGAATCTGTTTCATTTTTTCAAGAAATATCCATCTTAGAATTCTTGACAAATACACAATGGACACCCTTATTCCCAAATCCACAATATGGAATTTTACCTTTAGTCTCAGGAACCTTAATGACTTCAATTATTGCTTTAATGATGGCTATCCCACTGGGCACTATAGCAGGAATTTATCTGAGTGAATTTTCCCCAATAAAATTTAGAGAAACTATCAAACCTTTCTTGGAATTATTGGCTGCTATTCCCACGGTAGTTTATGGTTATTTCGCACTCTTATATGTAACCCCATTATTACAAAAAATATTTCCAAATTTACCAACTTTTAATATGTTGAGCGCAGGATTAGTAATGGGAATAATGATTATTCCATTTATTAGTTCTATAAGTGAAGATGCCATGCGTTCTGTGCCAGCAGGTTTACGAGAAGGATCTTTTGCTATGGGAGCAACTAGATTTCAAACATCATTATTAGTTGTATTTCCGGCTGCTATTTCTGGTATTTGTTCGGCTTATATTCTGGGAGCTTCTCGTGCAGTAGGAGAAACAATGATTGTTGCTATTGCAGCTGGTTTACAACCCAATTTTACTTTGAATCCTACAGAGCAAGCTGCTACTATTACAGGGTATATTGTGCAGGTTAGTCTTGGCGATTTACCTCATGGTACTTTAGCTTATCAAACAATTTTTGCTGCTGGTTTAACTTTAGTATTAATCACTTTAATCTTAAATATAATTGGTAATTTTCTAGCTAAACATTATCGCAAAATATATTAAAAGAAGGAAGAAGGAAGAAGGAAGAAGCTGTTATGCTTTTAAATTGGTTATTGATATTAGCCAACATATTTTTATAAAATTCGTGCATTGAGAGGGTGACAATGAAGTTATATTTCTGATAAAAATACTATGATAATAGAATGTAAAACAAATCCAAGACATTCAAAAATATATTAAAAGAAGGAAGAAGGAAGAAGCTGTTATGCTTTTAAATTGGTTATTTATACTAGCCAACATATTTTCATAAAATTCGTGCATTGAGAGGGTGACAATGAAGTTATATTTCTGATAAAAATACTATGATAATAGAATGTAAAACAAATCCAAGACATTCAAAAATATATTAAAAGAAGGAAGAAGGAAGAAGCTGTTATGCTTTTAAATTGGTTATTGATACTAGCCAACATATTTTTATAAAATTCGTACATTGAGAGGGTGACAATGAAGTTATATTTCTGATAAAAATACTATGATAATAGAATGTAAAACAAATCCAAGACATTCAAAAATATATTAAAAGAAGGAAGAAGGAAGAAGCTGTTATGCTTTTAAATTGGTTATTGATACTAGCCAACATATTTTTATAAAATTCGTACATTGAGAGGGTGACAATGAAGTTATATTTCGGATAAAAATACTATGATAATAGAATGTAAAACAAATCCAAGACATTCAAAAATATATTAAAAAAAGGAAGAAGGAAGAAGCTGTTATGCTTTTAAATTGGTTATTGATACTAGCCAACATATTTTCATAAAATCCCTGCATTAAGAGGGTGACAATGAAGTGATATTTCCGATAAAAATACTATGATAATAGAATGTAAAACAAATCCAATACATTTAAAAATATATTAAAAGAAGGAAGAAGGAAGAAGGAAAAAGTAAGAAGCTGTTATGCTTTTAAATTGGTTATTAGTACTAGCCAACATATTTTCATAAAATTCCTGCATTGAGGGGGTAACTATGAAGTGATATTTCCGATAAAAATACTATGATAATAGAATGTAAAACAAATCCAATATCTTCAAAAATATAAACCGTATAGGTTAGATATTTTAACTGAAAATAATTTCCAGAAATTATTGTACATTGAAGCAAACATTTTTAGCGATATAGCGTTTTCGTAAGTATTTCCTGCGGAATGCTGCGCAAACACCTATTAGCTGTCAGCTTGAGGTAATAAAACTTCCTCCTAAAGGAAGTGTTTAAATGAATATAGACTTTAAAGTCAAAGGAGCCTGTTTTTGTAAGATTTAATTATGACTGGAATTATGGCTTAATAAGAACCCTTAATATAGGGTTTAAATCAAACTCAAAAACAATAGCTAATAGCTGAAACGTAGTAAGCATTCAGCTATTAGCAATCAGCTCTCAGCTCTTTAATGAATCAAGCAATTCTTCCTTTAACTTGATAGTATATTTTCAATCAGAGAATTGAAGTATAAGAACAAGAGTTTGAGTTGTCAACCCATACATTGTATGGCGGGAAATGTAGATGTGTTCCGGAAGCTGATAGCTGATAGCTGACGGCTGAATGCTTACGAAACGTAGTTCCGACCATAGGAGATTAGCTGACGGCTGAAGACTTACGCATTTTAATTTTAAATGTCAAACAATAATTGGTTATTTACTAACAGTAAAAACTCCGGAAAACTTTCTTACCTGTTGCCTCTTGCCGTAAGCATTTCCTGCGGACTGCTGCGCAAACAGCTATCAGCAGTAAGCACTTCCCTGCGGGATGCTACGCAAACAGCAATTAGTAATGAATAATTACTTCTCAGGTTTGGTCCTGATACTTTGGCAGTAACTTTTTATTCTTTTTCAATTTCAAAGGTTGCTTTGACCTTCCCTAAAATTAATAGCTGATAGCTAATAGCTGACGGCTGTTTGCGCAACATTCCGGAGGAAATGCTTACCTCTTGCCTTTTATCTAAAAGCAACCATGTTTTTGAAATAACTCCAATTAAATTACTATATTTCGATAAATTAGAGGAACTTGATATAGATGTCAAATCAAGATTTTACCAAGAAAAATTTACCTTTCAATCATCTCCGAAGTAATCTGGATAAACGAAATTTGGTTAATAATATTTTTGCCATAATTGGTTTGTTAGTAATTACGGGAGCAATATTAATATTAGCTGCCTTAATAATTAAAATGATGATTGATGGCTTACCACGTCTAAATTGGAACTTCTTATTTTCTTTCCCTAGTAGAAAACCCGAAGAAGCAGGAATTTTATCAGCATGGGTAGGTACTTGTTTAGTAATGTTAGTAACTACATTAGTAGCAGTTCCCCTAGGAATTGCTTCTGGTATTTATCTAGAAGAATATGCTCGGAAAAATTGGATTGCCGACCTAATAGAAATTAATGTGACAAATCTTGCAGGTGTACCTTCAATTATTTATGGTTTGTTAGCATTAGGATTTTTTGTTTATCAGTTAAAATTAGGGGAAAGTATTCTCACAGCAGGCTTAACTTTAGCCTTATTAATTTTACCTATAGTTATTGTCACTACTCGTGAAGCTTTCCGCTCCATTCCGACTAATTTACGAGAAGCTGCTTATGCTCTTGGAGCAAGTAAATGGCAAATGATTTGGGACCATCTTTTGCCTTACTCCTTTGGTACTATTCTTACTGGTATAATTATTGGTTTATCACGAGCAATTGGAGAAACAGCTCCAGTTATTACTATTGGTGCATTGACATTTATTGCTTTTTTACCAGAATCTCCAGTGAAAAGTGAATTTCCGTTTATTTCTTTTTCCTGGCTTAAAGCTCCATTTACATTAATGCCAATTCAGATGTTTAACTGGGTTTCTCGCCCACAAAAAGCATTTGAAATAAATGCAGCAGCAGCAGGTACTATATTAACTATTATGACTTTGACAATCAATACTCTAGCTATTTATTTACGCTATCTAGTTCGTAAAGGTATCAAATGGTAAATTTTTCTAGAAAAAAACAAAAATTAATTACTATAGAACCCAAAGCAGAAGTAAAAAAATTGAATTTTTATTATGGTTCATCCCATGTTTTAAAAAATATTAATTTGGTTGTGCCAGAAAAACAAGTTACGGCATTAATCGGACCTTCAGGCTGTGGAAAAACTACTTTATTACGCTGCTTTAATCGGATGCATGATTTGTATCCAGGAAATTCCTATGAAGGGGAAATATGGCTAGATTCTCTGAATATTTTGGCTAAAAATATTGACCCGATAGAAGTACGAATGCGAATTAGTATGGTGTTTCAAAAACCCAATCCGTTTCCCAAATCAATTTATGAAAATGTTGCTTATAGTTTGCGGGTGCGTGGTGAAAAAAAACGGAGTTTAATTGATGAAAAAGTAGAAAAAGCTCTTCGAGATGCATCTTTGTGGAATGAGGTAAAAGACAGATTAAAAGAAGTAGCTTTTAATTTGTCAGGAGGTCAACAACAACGTTTATGTATAGCTCGTGCTTTAGTAGGAGAACCTGAGATGATTTTATTGGATGAACCTACTTCTGCTCTTGACCCAATTGCTACTGCTAAAATTGAAAAGTTAATGAGTCGATTAAAAGAAAAGATAACTATTTTACTTGTGACTCATAGTATGCAGCAAGCTGCAAGATTATCTGATTATACGGCGTTTATGTATTTAGGAGAATTGATAGAATTTAGTGAAACTAAGGATTTATTTGCTGACCCTAAAAATAAGAAAACAGAAGATTATTTACATGGCAGAATTGGTTAATTCAAGAAGGAAGAGGGAAGAGGGAAGAAGGAAGAACCGAAGGACTGATACCTGATTCCTAAGAAATAGCCTAGCTATTTGTAGCAAAAATTCATTAAATTGGTGTTATACCAAGGGTGAAAAAAGGTAAGCATTTCAGTCCGAATGTGGAGCTAAAAGCTATTAGCAGTCAGCTCTCAGCAATTAGTAATGAGTAATTACTTCTAAGGTTTAGTCTGGGGACGCATGCCAGTAACTTTTATTCTTTCCTCAATTTCAAAGGTGGCTTTTATCTTCCTCAAAATTAATAGCTGATAGCTAATAGCTGACTGCTGTTTGCTTACGAAAAAAGAATACTTTTCTTAGGTGAAACTTCAATTATTAAGTAATTAACACAGGTGCAATGACATTTTTGATAATTAGCACGCCAGAGCGCATATTAAAAAAGCGGTTAGCAGTCAGCAATATTGTTTTTCTAAACTGTTAAAAGCTGATAGCTAGTTAATTATTCTGATGTTTACTTCTTCCCTACTCCCCTACTCAAAAAAATGTAGCAAAAAATTATCTCCTTTGGTATTAATATTTTTTTTACCGAAGAATTAATAATTAAATAATTAAATAATTAGGGAATGCTCTTAAAAGTCTTTTAGTAGGGGTAGGAGACAGGAGACAACCCACCCCTAACCCCTCCCAGGAGGGGAAGACAGGAGAAAACCCACCCCTAACCCCTCCCAGGAGGGGAATGAGCGAAGAGGTAGGGGTCATTTCAGTTATCAGTTATCAGTTATCAGTACTGACCGCTAAAGCCGGAGGCTTGAAAATACGCTCATTGAATATTTTTTCATCCCCCTAAAAGGGGGAGGCTTTAAACCCAATTTTTCGGTAAGAATTGTCAGAATGATTTTTCTGCCATAATCGCCCCAAAATACTAGCAATATGGCAGCTCTTTCCTCTGAAAAGCTGGCACTTTTTTAGACAAAAAAATGCTAAAACCTTTATCTTTCAATACTTTTAGAGAGCTATCGGTAGAGCAATAATTAAATAATTCGCGCCTTGAAGCTTCCCCTTGAAAAGGGAAAAAAATAAATTTTTTCCTTTTATTCAATTTATTCAATCCTATCCGTTTTTAGGGAGAGGTAATTATTAATTATCCATTATCAATTATTGAACGATACAATATCTCAGTTTTATGTTACTTTTGCAAGAGAGTAAAACTTGAAATTTAAAACAAAATATTAGTGAAGGAACCAGACAAAATGTCACCAGAATATCTGATGGTAATTACGACAACTTCCAGTAGACAAGATGCGGATAATATAGCTAAATACTTGCTTGAAAAAAGACTAGCTGCTTGTATTCAAATTTTCAGCTCTATAACTAGCAGTTATTGGTGGAATGACGAAATATGTACAGATGAAGAATGGCTATGTTTGATTAAGACAAGTCAGAAAAATTATGAATCCTTAGAAAAAGCCATTAGAGAAATTCACCCTTACGAAACCCCTGAAGTAATTGCTTTACCAATCCTAACTGGGAGCCAAGATTATCTCTCCTGGTTAGGCAATCAACTGGAAAATAATTAACTTTAATGAGATAATTTATACTGTCTGAAAGTCAGTTTTTTGTCGAAAATTTCAGAGGAATTAGGGAAAGAAATGAACATTTTGCTGGGAGCAGATACTTACGGTTTTCACCTCAAAGAAGCAGTCAAGCAACACCTACTTAATCAAGAGTTAGAAATAGAAGATGTAGGAATTAGCGATCGCTCGACTGAAACTCCTTACTATCAGATTGCTTCAGAGGTGGCCAAACGAGTAGGAAGCGATCGAGCATATCGAGGTATCTTGGTTTGTGGTACAGGCATGGGAATGGCCATAATTGCTAACAAACACCCGAACGTCTATGCGGCAGTGTGTGAAAGTATTTATGCTGCCCAACAATCTCGCTCTATTAATAATTCAAACGTCTTAACTCTAGGAGGTTTGATTACCACTCCTCAAGTGGCCCAGGAAATCGTCAATACCTGGCTGAAGACTGAGTTTACCTCAGAGTGGGAACCGCCAATTCAAGAATGGTTGCATAACTCAATGAAAGAGATTAGTCAGCTTGAAGAAGAACAGTTTGGAAAAAATAAATAATATCAAATCTGGTTAAATAGTTATAGATTGGTAGTCTTTAGGAGTCAGGAGTCAGTCCTCAAGAGTCAGGAGTCAGGTAGGGGAGCCGTCGGTAGGGCGACGTACAGAAGGAGAGAGAATCACAAAGATGAGCGTAGTTGTGACAATTGGATATTTTTTTATGTCCAATTCCCACGGATATAAATAAAGAGTCCTTGACTTCTCCGCCGTTATTTTAACAGATAAAAAGCGCTTTTCAGATGAATAAATCAGGTAGGCGATGGAGAATATCAACAGTGACTTTTGCTTCTCTATAATTAAATTTTCAGCACTACCTAATTACATAGCAGTCAGCGGTCAGCAGTCAGCCTATTGCTGTCGCAAGGCTATCGCCAACAGCTCTCAAGGCGTATGATGGGGGATACTCTAGAGTTGCCCCTCCGCGTCTTATAACCCCCATAACCCGCACACGACGCGCTTTTTCAAATATAGTGGGGGACACCGAACCCGCCGATTTTAGCTAATAGCTGATAGCTGATAGCTGATAGCTAGTTAATTATTCATTATTCATTATTAATTGTTGAACATATTGCTTTTAACTGTACCAATCTTTATCGTACTCGAAGAAAAGTTCAGGAGATCAAAAGCTTAAAACTCAGACAACACAATATTTTCCTTTCTTCCTTCTTCCTTCTTCCTTCTTCTTTCTTCAACCAATAAATGTAAAGCTACTTGTTCTAAACATCTGTGAGAAATTGGCTGAATAAATTTATCTAAAGGATTCAAATCGACAATATAGTTGCCTACTTTTATTCCCACTGGTTCTAAATGTTTTCCCTGAATTTCTTGATGTAATAAGCCTCGATTTTTCAAGGTATTGATTAACCAAACTACATCACTTTTATCTTGAATTTCTTTACTTTTGTCTCGGTCTGTAATACTCCCTGCAACAGTATCTTTAGAAAAAGATATCGTGGAAATTAACTGAAATAGATCGCTATGTTTAATCAAAGATTGAGTTTGTTTTCGACTTGGTTTTCCTCCTAAACCAATTCGGTCTATTAATTTTGCTAAAGCAGGGATAGGTATGGCACTATTTGTGTCACTAATATCTGGAGCAATTAATAAAGAATGCTGATTTAAAATAGTAGTTATACTGGGATGAATTTGATGGAAAATTCTTTCTACTTTTTCTACTTCTCCAGCATTAACATATTTTCTGAGTTTGTCTTGCCATCCATTTTCACTCAGAAATTCTAGCAACATAATATATTTGCAGCCCAAACTATGACCAACCCAAAAATATTTGGATTTGTCAGTATAGATATTATTTTGATAACCCAATTTTTCAGCAAGTTCTGGCATGGCTTTTGCTAATATACTTTGTTCTTTTAATAAACTAATAGCAATAGGCCAATGTTGGAAACTAAAGCGGAAAGGTAAAGCAATAATGCTGTATCCTTTAGCATACATTTGACTTAAGAAATAGCGATAAAAAATCGTTGGGAAACTGCCAAAAAAAGCTCCGCCGATAAATTGGATAATTCCACGAGGTTGAGGATGAAGTGCTACCCAACTGAAAGAAAGTGGTCTGAATTTTAAACTCATAATTTAATACCAGAGAATAGGCTTTAATGAAGTCAGAAGTTAGAAGTCAGAAGTTCTTTTTGTCACGGGGATTTGAGCAAGCCTCCAAGTTAAATAACTTCCGTAAATTACTGTATAATTAGGGTTTGCGTATGGAAAGTCTTTTTGCTGGGGTAGGAGACAGGAGACAACCCACCCGCGGGCCCCGACCGTGGAGGGGAAGACAGGAGAAATGCGAATTTAGAAGAGGTAGGAGTAAGAATTGTCCCTTGATTTTTCTGCCCAACTATGAGCCTAAAATACTAACTTTTTGAGCGTTTTAGACGTGATACCAGGTACTTTTTTCGATACCAAAAAGGCACTTGTCTTTATATGTCAATGCTTTTAAATTTAATCAGCAAGCCCTAATTAAACTTTGGTAGCTCTATAAAATCTGACTTTTAACTTTTGACTTTTAACTTTTAACTTTTGACTTTTAAATTTGACTTTTATTTGTAGCTCTATAAAACCTTACTTTTGACTTTTAAATTTGACTTTTATTTGTAGTTCTATAAAATCTGACTTTTAACTTTTGACTTTTGACTTTTAACTTTTGACTTTTAAATTTGACTTTTGACTTTTTAAGATGCCAATAATTTAGCTATAGCATTACTAATAGGTTGATTTGTTTCTTGCTGATAATATGTAAATCCTGGAGAAGGATTAACCTCAAAACAGTACCACTCGCCCTCTGGGGTTTCTCGCAAATCTATACCAGCTAAAGATAATTCCATTTCTGCCGCCATTAGTCTACATTTATTTTCTATATCTTCCGGTAAACGATAATTAAAAATTTCAGGAGCATTGGCCACTCCCGCATAACGATAATCATCTGCAGCAGAACTAATAGCACAGGCAAATACATCTCCACCCACTACATGAACCCGATAATCCCTACCCGGTATATATTGCTGAAATTGAGTTGGACAAGAAGCAACATTATCTAAACGTTCGGCGTGTTCTGGTCGTAACTGAGAAACCTTACTGCGGGTACTACTAACAGATTTGTAAATGATACTGCTATGGCCTTGCCAAAACTCATGCACTGCATTAGGAGTCGTAGTAACTAAAGTGTCAGGTACTTGAAACCCAAATTTACGAATCTGCTGTAACTGATACGGTTTAGAATTATTCGCTGCCATTGCTGAAGGGCGATTCAAAATTAAGGCAGAAGTCATTTCTACCCATGACAACAAAGCATTATCTATTGCACTCGCGTGTTGCCAAGCATAACTGTTAGGTCCTGCTTCCATGATTTCTGGAAGTCTGAAGGAGTCGTGGGGGCGCAAATAAACTCCTGTAATTGCACTCAAGTCTATTTTGTGAGTGGAGGTATAGATTTCCCCTGTAATTTTTTCCCCTACAGAAAGCTTAACTTCGGTTTCAAGAATTTCTCGTTGGTTGAGCAGTACATGAGGTATACCTAAATTTTGCAATTCTTTCTGTACTGCTGCTAAAGGTGAATCTCCGGGTAGTCCCCACAACAGAATTAACATTTTTTTTCCTCGTTAAAAAAGCGGCCATTTCAGTTATCAGTTATCAGTTATCAGTACCTCTAGCTGTTTGCGCAGTATGACAAAGGTCAAGCAAAGTGAATTGAAATATTGAATATTCTCTTTTTTTATACCCTTAAAAGGGGAGGTTTGAGACCAAAAATTTTTGGTCAGCACTCAGCACTTAGCAATCAGTACTGATAACTTAAATGACCCCGACTTAAGAATCCTGTGTCATAGTGACAGAGGAGGTAGTAGGGGCGAATAGCATTCACCCAAGCTGATAGCTAGTTATAGCAGTCGCCATTACTGTATTTGATATATAAAAAGCTTAAAAGTAAGACAACGCAAGGTTTTTCCTTCTGCCTTCTGTTATAAAATATTGCTCTACCGATCGCTCTTTAAAAGCATTGACATATAAAGACAAGTGCTTTTTTGGGGCTTTTCAAAAGTGCCTGGTATCACGTCTAATATCATGTCCGGTTGAACAGTTATAAATAAATAACGACGGAGTCCTCAGTCCTCAGTCCTCAACCCACCCGCGGGCCCCGACCGTGGAGGGGAAGAAAGAAGAAGGAAGAAGGGAGAAGGGAGAAGGGAGAAGAAGAACAGGAAAAGAAGGAGAAAGTTTTTTTATCACTAATTATCCGGACATGATATAAAACGCTCAAAAAGTTAGTATTTTAGGTAAGAGTTGGGCAGAAAAATCATTCTGACAATTCTTACTCCTACCTCCTAGCTCATTCCCCTCCTGGGAGGGGCCCGCGGGTGGGTTTTCTCCTGTTTTTCCCTCCACGGTCGGGGCCCGCGGGTGGGTTGTCTCCTGTCTCCTACCCTCACCCATAAGACTTTTGAGGGCAAACCCTAAAATACTCCAGAATAGCAGTAGCGATCGCTGGTTGAGAAATATCTGTCCACAAATTAGCATCAATAAATTCTGCATCAGCATGAGCTTTACTAAATTGAACAGTTAATAAATCAACTCCAGCAGCATCAGCAAGACATCTGGCTTGATTTGCTAAGGTGGCGTCAACTTCACCAATACAACGTTTACCAACAACGGTTACTGTTGCGGAATATTTTGGCATTACTTCTGGCAAATTTTCCTTCCCTAGAGCAATATGTTGATGCAGAGGACGTATAGACATCCCTACTTGAGCAGCAGCATAAATCCATTGGGGCGATCGCCAATTCGGTCCAATTAGACAAGTTGGTGTCGGTCGGTTGAGCATTGGGCATTTTAGTGTATTTAACCAGGAAACCAAAAATGCTGTCATTTCAGCAGCAACATAAGTGCGGTCATTGGGAACAATATGAAAAAGTTCCTCTGGAAAAACTGCAGGGAGGCGAGTTAACACACCTGTTATTTGTGCAACTTCTATAATTTTTCCTCCCACTACCGCTGTGGAATTTTTGGTATTTCCCAGATGGTGTCGCCACCCAACCACTGATAAATCTTCAGGGGTGAGTAGTGTTACACCATCAGTTGCCGAATGTTCAACAAAAGACCGAGCAGACTTGTCATAGTTACTAGCAATAACAACAAGCACTACTCTACTCCTTTTTATCCGTTGTTGACAGCAGTTTCACCAACAACAGGACGCTCTTCAGAAGATATGAAAGCTTCTTGTGTTGCTAGACGTTGTTCGATGTTATCGATACTTTGAGCCATTAAAGCTAGTGTTTGTTGCACTTGGTTGGTTTGGTTGGCGGTAACTGTTTCGATATTTTCTTTGGGAATTTTTTCAATTTCTTTGATTTCTTTGATTTCTTTGACTTCTGGTTTTACTTCTTTAACATCCTTATCTACTAGCTCTTGTTTAAGTATAAATAGACTACCTCCATTAGAAGTTGGTAGGGCATAAACCAGTTGGTCAAAATCAGAAATAATAGGTATGTTCTCACTGACAAATGTGCCTCGGTGTTCGGGAGTTAGTAGCACATTAAATTTACCACCAGGAGCGCGCAAAAAGATTTCAACAAATCCACGAATTTCGACTACATCTACCTGTGGATTGAGAGTAGTAATATCTGGCTGTAAAATCACTAATCCTGTATCGTGGGCAGCTATTCCTACATCAAGAGTAAATTTGCGGGGGTCTGGGCTGGGAGTTAAATTGCCAAATACGTTAACACCTGCTACGTCACTAATAGTAATAGTATCAGCTAAATTTAAGTTAGGTGTTGTAGCTGTAAATCGGAGCCGAAGCCTCAAGTCAGTATTATTAGGATTAGCAATGGTTAAAAAGTAACCTTGGAGAACTTGACGGTCAGAATTAGGAATATTTCCTGCAGTAGGAGTGATGGTTTTTAAGAGTAGTTCAAAAGTTGAAAGTAGCATTATTTGTCCTCAACAAAAAGTAGTGTTGGTTATCAATCATATTTGATAACTTTGATTTTTTTTGGTGTTTTTTATTCACCTATATCTACTTTAGCCTGATAGTTATTAAGTGTGTGGGACAAAAACCTAAAAGTGATTTACATTTTTCACTCGGTAATGCGATCGCGTTGCCAACGTGCTAATATTTCTGCAGCAAGACGACGAATAGGTCGAGATGGTTGCCTTCTTTGTGCTGCCCATTTATCTATTGTATCTCTGGTTACTCCTAACATTAAGGCTAAAGAATCTCTGGTCAATCCCTCTCGAATATTAAGCAATATTAGAGGGTCTATTTCCTGAGTTTCTGCTTCTATTCGTGAAATCACTATGGTTTTGGACATAAAAATTATTTCCAAATTAGAATCTATCATTTATACTACTCAGGACTTACCCAAAATTCCGGTGTTATTAGCCATTGTATAGAGTGTCCTTTCAATAATTAATAATTAATAATTAACAGTTACCTCTTCTTTTCAAGGAGAGGGTTTAAACCTTAATTATTCGGTAGGACACCATACAAGTTGAGTTGCTGTGTCAGTCCTGTTAATTTTCATATTTCTGAGACTGCCTTATGTTATGCAGTATGATATCAATAGTTAAATAACGAAGTTTGGCGTTGGTGATTTGAGGTACGATATCATGTCCGGATAATTAGGGATAGAACTCCGTTCCGCTGACGCCACCAAAAAACTTTCTCCTTCTACTCCTGTTTCTTCTTCTTTCTTCCCTCCTGACTACTGACTCCTAAGTAATATCATCTCCGGATAAGAGCGTGATAAAAAAACTTTCTCCTTCTTTTCCTGTTCTTCTTCCTTCTTCTTCTTTCTTCTTTCTTCCCCTCCACGGTCGGGGCCCGCGGGTGGGTTGAGGATTGAATGCTGACTCCTGAGGACTCAGTCGTTATTTATTTATAACTGTTCAACCGGACATGATATAATAATGCAGCTTGCGTATCTTCGAGACCTTGTATAGTTGTCTAGACAAAGGTTCGGACATTTATAAAGGCTCAAACTCAGTCAGAGATAGCTTTTAACTTTTGACTTTTAAATGCATGACTTTTACCTTGCGCTCCGCGCTATACTCCCCTACTCCTGATTCGCGATCGCTACTTGATATTTATTATCAACTTTTTTCAAATTAAAGGCATTAGAATACTTTAAAAAGTCGAGAAACTTACCGCTTAATTTTAACTGTTTCAGGAGAGATAACTTTTAATTTTTGACTTTTAACTTTTAACTTTTAAATGCATGACTTTTAACTTTTAACTTTTAACTTTTACCTTGCGCTCCGCGCTACACTCCCCTACTCCTGATTCGCGATCGCTACTTGATATTTATTATCAACTTTTTTCAAATTAAAGGCATTAGAATACTTTAAAAAGTCGAGAAACTTACCGCTTAATTTTAACTGTTTCAGGAGAGATAACTTTTAACTTTTAAATGCATGACTTTTAAATGCATGACTTTTAAATGCATGACTTTTAACTTTTACCTTGCGCTCCGCGCTACACTCCCCTACTCCTGATTCGCGATCGCCACTTGATATTTATTATCAACTTTTTTCAAATTAAAGGCATTAGAATACTTTAAAAAGTCGAGAAACTTACCGCTTAATTTTAACTGTTTCAGGAGAGATAACTTTTAATTTTTGACTTTTAACTTTTAACTTTTAACTTTTAACTTTTAACTTTTAACTTTTAAATGCATGACTTTTAAATGCATGACTTTTAACTTTTACCTTGCGCTCCGCGCTATACTCCCCTACTCCTGATTCGCGATCGCCACTTGATATTTATTACCAACTTTTTTCAAATTAAAGGCATTAGAATACTTTAAAAAGTCGAGAAATTTACCACTTAATTTTAACTGTTTCAGGATTGTAGAAATAGAATGTCTATATTGTTTTTGAAATTCTGTGCCAATAATAGAAATGCAAATGTAGCCATGAGGAGCATCAGCAGCTAAAACTTCAATAATATTCACTAAGGCTTTTTCCAACTCTTCTGGAGAGCTAATTATCTGTGAATTTAAAGTCGGTACATTTTCGGCGATCGCTACTTGATATTCTTTAGATTTTGAGTTTTTTTTCACTCTAAATCTAGGAGATTTTTTGAAAAATTTCTGCCGATTACTATCAATTTTCAAACCCTCTAATATCTGCTCTATATCCTCCCCAAATATTGCCGTAAATTTTTGATTAACTAATTCCAAATTCACGAAAACTTGATTCTTCTTGACTGGAATATCGGAGATAATTTTCATCAATTCTTGCTCCAATTCTGCTTCAGAATTAATCTCAGATAAATCAACCTTATTTGGCTGAATATTTTCCTCATTTTTAACTAATTCAGTAGGAATATTTTTAGCTGCCAAAATCTCCGCATCTTTGGAAACTACCTGTGATAAATTTTGTTTAGACTCTCGAACTAGAGAAATTTCACATCGTTTCTCCAATAAACTAGCAATAATAGATAACTCAGAGCTGCGACGACTAATTGACTCATTTTCCACTTGCAACAACTGTTGAATTTGCTCCACAAACTCTTCTAATGGTGGAATTTCTGTTGCCATCTTCAGGGAATAATGCCTCACTTCCAAAGTATTTCGATTTTCTATACTCAGAATATTATCTGGTTGTCTTCTCACCCGATAAACAATCAAACCTTGATTTTGTAAACTATTACAAAGGTGAGTCAATAACCAATCCGAAGAACAAACAAAAACAGCTTTAGCATCAGAATATTGCCTAGCAATAGCCGCCCCCATAGACATCATTTGAGCATCAGCACTATTTTTACCTTCAGGAACATGAATAAGTTGATATCCACGCTCAAAAAGTTCTCCATCATATTTGCTCAAACTAGAATTTTTCCAGTTAGCAAAAGCAATCTTAACTTGTAAAGAATATTCAGAAATACTAGCTAAAAATTTCTCCGCATTAATATCAATTTTCAGATTTTCAACATCTAATAATAAAATTGCAACTCCAGTTCTGGGAGCTTCAGCTAAAGTTGTTGGCTCAGATTGATTAACAGAAAATTCCTGTCCTATATTTGATATAGGCAACTCTACCATAAACTGCCGACCGCAATCTTTGCAGCGATAGCGTTGACGATTATTGGGACGACCATTTTTGCGTAAAGATGTAGAACCACAAGTGGGACATTTCATAAAAAGGAAGGAAGAAGGTGGAAAGAAGAAGGAAGAAGGTGGAAGGAAGAAGGAAAAAAGCCTATTTTTATTCAGTAATTTTGCTCCCCACCTCCCCACACTCCCCATGTATTCGGGAGGATTCGAGAGCTAGAAACAGCCTTTTGCCCTTTGACATTTTAAAAATACCAGGACTTACGCAAATTAACTTTTAAAGCACTATTTGTAGGGGCTAATGGTATTCACCCTCACCATAAGTAGAGTCTCTGCGTAAGTCCTGAATATTCTATATCTATTGTCAGTGCATAACTCCTAACTATGCATAACTACCTTCTATTTATAAATACATGATATATAGCAGTAGAAGGAAAGGATGCGGACATATCAAAATCTTAAAACTCATACAACGCAATATTTTTCCTTCTTCCCTCTGCTATAAAAAAACTCCTTTCTAGCTACTGACAACTGATAACTGATAACTGTTAACTGATAACTGATATGACTCCTGTGATATCATACCGTTGTTTAACAAAAGTTAATAAAAATATGGCCCGAGATTTAAGAGGATTCCTGAAAATTTTAGAAGACCGAGGACAACTATGCCGAATTAAAGCTTTAGTTGACCCCGACCTAGAAATAGCAGAAATTTGTAACCGAATGCTACAAAAGGGTGGCCCTGGTCTCCTGTTTGAAAATGTCAAAGGGTCTGACCACTCCATAGCAATAAATCTCTTGGGTACAGAAGAAAGAGTATGCTGGGCAATGAATATGGAAAAACCCCAAGAATTGGAAACCTTGGGCAAAAAACTGGGGATGCTGCAACAACCCAAACCACCAAAAAAGATTTCCCAAGCAGTAGAATTTGGCAAAGTTTTGTTTGATGTTGTTAAGGCAAAACCAGGGCGCGATTTTTTCCCTCCTTGTCAACAGGTCGTTGTTGAGGGAGACGCTCTCGACTTAAACAAAATTCCCATGATACGTCCTTATCCTGGAGATGCAGGTAAAATTATTACTCTCGGTTTAGTTATTACAAAAGATTGTGAAACAGGTACACCCAACGTAGGGGTTTATCGGTTACAGTTACAGTCGCGTAATACTATGACTGTGCATTGGTTATCCGTCCGTGGTGGAGCGCGACATTTGCGAAAAGCAGCAGAAAATGGGAAAAAACTGGAGATAGCGATCGCTCTGGGAGTAGACCCATTAATTATTATGGCTGCTGCTACTCCTATTCCTGTAGACTTGTCAGAATGGCTATTTGCAGGACTTTACGGTGGTTCTGGAGTGAAGTTAAATAAGTGCAAAACCTTAGATTTGGAAATACCCGCAGATTCAGAGTTTGTGCTTGAGGGTACTATTACTCCTGGAGAAATGTTGCCTGATGGACCATTTGGCGACCACATGGGTTATTACGGTGGGTTGGAAGATTCTCCTGTGGTTAGATTTCACTGTATGACTCACCGCAAAGACCCGATTTATTTAACAACCTTTAGTGGGAGACCGCCAAAAGAAGAAGCGATGATGGCGATCGCTCTTAACCGGATATATACCCCTATTCTCCGACAGCAAGTTTCAGAAATTGTTGATTTTTTCCTCCCCATGGAAGCTCTGAGTTACAAAGCTGCCGTAATTTCTATTAAGAAAGCATATCCAGGTCAAGCGCGAAGAGCAGCATTAGCTTTTTGGAGTGCTTTACCACAGTTTACTTATACAAAATTTGTAATTGTGGTGGATGAGAGTATTAATATTCGCGACCCTCGTCAGGTAGTATGGGCAATTAGCTCTAAGGTCGATCCTTCTAGAGATGTGTTTATTTTGCCGAATACACCTTTTGATAGTTTAGATTTTGCTAGCGAGAAAATTGGTTTGGGTGGTCGTATGGGAATAGATGCGACTACAAAAATCCCTCCTGAAACTGACCATGAGTGGGGTGCAGCTTTGGAGTCTGATGCTGATGTCGCTGCAATGGTTGATAGACGTTGGGCTGAATATGGGTTGGATGATTTGAATTTGGGGGAGGTCGATCCAAATTTATTTGGATATGATATTCGTTCAACAATTAATAATTAATAATTACCGAAAAATTGTGGTTTAAAGCCTCCTCTTTTTATCCTTTAAAACCTCTCCTTTAAACCTTAATTATTCGGTAATTCTCTTAAGATCGGCCAAGGATTGAAATCTTTGGCTGATAGTTTAAGTCATCTTTAGATGACTAGATTATCGGCGTTGCTGAAGTTATATCAAATCCGGTAGCATCGGTGCTATTCAGTATTCATATAGAATCCGGTTGAATACTTATTATATGAGATGGGGGGATGGGGAGATGGGGAGATGGGGGGATGGGGGATTTAATATTGAAGTGTGGATAGAATTATAAACATATACTGTATAACCGGATTCTATATCAAAGGTAAGAGTCTATATTGTAGGGGTAAATGATCGTTCTTCCTTAAGCATTGTACGACGACAGAATTATATTACTCCGAAGCCAACGGATTTGATATTAGGGATGAATCTTTGCACCAAGCAGAAAATGTAGCCCATCTTTTACTTCCTCTTTTCCTAAAACTATAATTCCAATGTGCATTCTATGTAAAGCTTTCCACACTCCCCACACCTCCCACACTAATAGACATCTCCAGAAAATAAATTAACCTTTTAATTAGAGCAGTTAAGGAAATAAAAATTCACCCTAAAAAATCATTTTTCCTGTCAAATTCTGTGAAAAAATCTTACCTGTTGCCTTTCGGAGCAGATGAGCTGTTGCCTACTCCTGCAAAAAATCTATATCTTTTTTGGAGAGGTCTAATTCATCCTGTAATATCAAATCCGGTTGAATACTTATCTTATGTTTGGGGGTGGGGAGTTGGTTCGTGTGGGTCTAAGGGGAGGTGGAGAGATTGAAGGCGAGAAAGTGTGGATAGAATTATCAACATATACATATACTGTATAACCGGATTCTATATAAATATGCAACGCCAGATTATCTATATCGTCTTTTTTTGATTGTGGTTAATTAATGCAACCCGATCTAAATCCTTGCTACCGCGCGCAAAAAGAATTATTTTGTAGTCTACTTCCAAAAAAGTAGTGCTTTCGGCAATGAAAATATCTATTGACAACCTAATCTAGAGATTGTTAAATTACTATTATATAGATTTAATGAAGAAATACGAATCAATACAACCGTTAAAACACTGATGCAAATATCAAGATTGAAATCCTTGGCTGATAGCTTAAATCATCTAAAGATGACCAGTACAGGATGGCAGAAATAACTAACCAGTTACAAAATCCTAAAAGCCTTACCAATCAATGATTTTGACTGTGATGAAGTGCGTCTTACATTCTGAATGCGAGCGCATTTCCGGAGGAAAGGAAAGCTCGCCAATTAGCACTTGCTTTTGTACGGGTGTACTTCGGCAGCTCTGTGTTAGCAAATAGCCAAAAGCTTGCGCATAACTATCGAATGGCGCCCTTACTGACTTTTAATATCATGTCCGGATAATAGCGATTTGGAAAAAACTTATCCTCTTGCTTCAACAGTAAATCTTTCTATTTTTCCTGCCTCCCCTACTCCCCTACTCCCCTACTCCCCTACTCCCCTACTATCTTAATAATAAGTATTCAAGCAGACATGATATAACTTCCGCGTAGTGGCACTAGATTATCTATAGTGTCTTTTTTTGATTGTGGTTAATCAATGCAACCCGATATAAATCCTTACTACCGCGCGCAAAAAGAATTATTTTGTAGTCTACTTAAAAAAAAAGTGCTTTAGGTAATGAAAACATCTATTGACAACCTAATCTAAAGATTGTTAGATTAATATTGTATTGATTTAATGAAGAAATAGGAATCAATACAACCGTTAAAACACTGATGCAAATATCAAGAAAAAGATTACTCAAAATTCAGTTTAAATAAGTTGGTTTTTAGTAATTTGTGTGATAGGATTAATTTAGGTTAAAAGGTAAAGTAATAAATTAGCAGAGATTAAATTACGCTTAATGAGTTATACTATGATTTAGTTATTTACTTATTAAGTTTGACCCACCAAGTTATCATCCCTACCTAAAGCCCACTTTCATCAGTAGAACTTTATTGAAGTTAGGTAGTATGTAAATACCTTCTCCTGAATTAACTCCACTAATCAATAATTCCTAGATGCGCCTGTTTTTGTATTAATTCTTTGTACAATCCAATAAAAAAGTCTGCTAAGAGCAACCAGTAGAGAACACTGACAATATCTTCTACTGACCGCTCAATCGCAGACCTATTGATGCCTTTCGTTATTTAAATATCGAATTGCTGTTTCTAGTCGCAATTCCAGAGTTAGTTTGTGGTTCAGTTTTACTAAACTTATCCACTTCATCCAACATGGATACATATAGACATCTACTACTGATCGTAATAGATTCTTTCTGTCCTGTTGGTGATACGAGTCGTGTAAATTTGTGATTTCGATCGCTCAAGAGGAGAAAAAACAATTGAGAAATAAATTACTGAACAATCAACCCGTTCAAGAATCTACAGGGAATAAAAGTTCTTCATCTCTCTACAATCAGAGTCTCAAAGTCAAAACTGCACCTAATATTGAGAACAATTTCTTCATCAAAAAATCTCAATCTGCTCAAAAATCAAACCCAATAGTTGTTGGCGAAAACAATCTCACTCTCAGACAGGTAGCAAAGGTAGCAACATTAGGAGCGCCAGTTACACTCACAAAACGTCTAGATATCTGCCAAGGTATCCAAGACTCTTGCAACTATATTACCGACGCCGTAGAAACTGGAAAATCAATTTACGGAGTCACTACAGGATTTGGTGGCATGGGTAATACAGCTATTTCTTCTGAAAATGCTGCTGCTTTGCAAGAAAACCTAATTTGGTTTCTCAAAACGGGAGCTGGAAATCGACTCCCTATTGCTGATGTTCGTGCTGCTATGTTGTTGCGGATGAACTCTCATACAAAAGGTGCTTCTGGTATTCGCTACGAATTAATCGAACGTATGGCGATATTCCTCAATGAAGGAGTTACCCCCCATGTGTATGATTTAGGTTCCATTGGTGCTAGTGGGGATCTAGTCCCTCTGGCACATATTACTGGAGCATTACTAGGTTTAGACCCAGCCTTTACAGTAGATTTCAAAGGCACAGAAATGTCAGCCATTGAAGCTCTTAACCGACTTAAATTACCAACCTTATCCTTGCGTGCTAAAGAAGGGTTAGCAATGGTTAATGGTACTTCTGTAATGACTGGAATAGCTGCCAATTGCGTAAATGACGCTCATTCATTATTTGCTATAGCTATTGCAACTCACGCGTTAATGATACAAGCACTGGGCGGTACGAATCAGTCATTTCATCCATTTATTCATAGTTTGAAACCTCACCCCGGTCAAATTTGGGTAGCAGAGCAAATGGTGAACTTACTATCTGATTCCCGCTTGAGTTGTGATGAGTTGAATGGTGACAATCACTTTGATGGTGGCGATTTGATTCAAGACCGTTATTCTATGCGCTGTTTACCGCAGTATTTGGGTCCAGTGGTAGATGGTTTGTGGGATATTGCTGGTCAGATAGAGACAGAAATTAATTCTGTGACAGATAATCCCTTAATTGATGTCAAACATCAAAGTAGCTATCACGGCGGTAATTTTCTGGGTCAATATGTGGGAGTTGGAATGGACCGATTGCGCTATTTTATTGGGTTAATTGCTAAACATCTAGATGTGCAAATTGCTCTGTTAGTTACTCCTGAATTTAATGGTGGATTATCTGCTTCTTTGGTGGGAAATACTCAACGAAAAGTGAATATGGGATTGAAGGGTTTGCAAATTGCTGGCAATTCAATTATGCCTTTGTTGACTTTTTATGGGAATTCTCTAGCTGACCGTTTTCCTACTCATGCGGAACAGTTTAATCAGAATATTAATAGTCAAGGATTTGGTTCGGCTAATTTGGCACGGACTTCAATCGATCTATTCCGACAATATTTAGCGATCGCTTTGATTTTTGCTGTCCAAGCAGTGGAGCAAAAAAATTATGTAGTTTTTGGTGATTATAATGTTGAAGAAAACTTGTCACCTGCAACTAAATTGTTGTATAATAAAGTCAGAGAACTGTTAGGAAAACCTCTATCAAAAGAACAGTCCTTGATATGGGATGATTGCGAACAAAGTTTAGACATTTATATTTCACGAATTGTAGATGATTTGAGTGCTCCTGGTCAGATTAGTCAAGCCGTTTCTAATATATTCTTTCTGAATTAATGAATGAAAAATAATTAGAAAACTCTTCGTTTTTAGGTTTTTTTGACAATTATGAGTAAAGTTTAGGGTTGATAATACTATGTAAGCTATCAGCTATCAGCTATCAGCTATCAGCTATCAGCTATCAGCTATCAGCTATTGCTTTTAGTTTTAGATAAAAGCTTGACTAATTGAGGCTGAATTTATACTTACTACCAAAGTCGGCTGTAAAGTCTATATTCATTTAAACCCCCTCACGAGAGCTGAGAGCTGACAGCTAATAGCTGTTTGCGCAGCATGACAAACGGAAATGCTTACAATACTATTCCCTATTTCTTTACTCATAAGATACAGCATATTTGGTCTCAGTAGCTGTATGAATAACAGGTTTTAAAACTCCCACAAAACATCATATTTGTAGATTTGAGATTAGAATTCGGGGATTTAAGTCCAAGCTTTTAGTGCGCTGAAAGCTTTTAGCGTAGCATTCCAGTACGGAAAATGCTAATAGCTAGTTAAGCCAGAAAAAAACCAGGATATTTTGATGACAAATCCAACTTTTTTCGTAGAAGTTTATTGTAGAGTATTGGTGTTTTTTCAGAAAACTAAATTCTGCAAACAACTACAATTTTGGGCAGAAACAATCGACCATTGTCGCAAAATTTTTCAACTAGATGCTAGTGATTGGCAACAAATATGTAAAATCATAGCTCCGGCAGATTTTATTGCCAAAGACACTACTGATTTTGCAATTAAAACTTACGATTTTCGTCAAATAGTTAGATTAGTTTTTGATACATTACTCCAGTGTATAAAACGTAAGCAAACAGCCGTCAGCCATCAGCTATCAGCTATTGTTTTTAGTTTAGGCTCAAAGCTTTATTAATTGTCTTACTACAACAGTTGCCTTTCTTGCCCTTAAAGTCAATTGTTAATTTAAACACTGTCCCATAAGATAGAGTCTTGTTGCGCTCTAGCTGACAGCTAATAGCTGAATGCGAGCGCATAACCCAGGAAATGCTTACTATAAAACTACTTTCTACACCATGGCAAAACAAATATTTGGGGTGAAAAAATAACGATGAATATCACACAACATATTGAAAGAGGTACTCAATTTTTTCCTCACAAAACAGCTTTGATTTTTGAAGAAAAAGCTTTTACTTATGGGGAACTAAATGAATTGGCAAATCGTGTAACAAATGGTTTGCAGTATTTGGGAGTAAAATGTGGCGATCGCGTAGCTTTATTCTTGCCCAATATCCCAGAATTTGTCATTGCTTATTTAGCAATTCTCAAACTTGGTGCCGTCGTTGTTTCTATTAATTCAATGCTGAAAAGTGATGAAGTTCGCTTCATCCTCAATGATAGTGAAGCAGTAGCAGTTGTGACAACAGCATCTTTAAAAGAGCAAATACCCGACCGGGATTTAGCTTTTCTCAAGAATATTTTAATAGCTGAAGGTGAAACAGAAACAGAGATCGGTTTGTCTACTCTGATGGAAAAAGGGAGTTCCGATCTAAAGACAGTTTCCATGGAACCGACTGCCCCTGCTGCTATTGTTTACACTTCCGGCACCACTGGTTTTCCTAAAGGAGCAACCCTGTCTCATGGGAATATCTGTTCTAATATGCACTCAGTTAAGCATTGTTGTCAGATCGACTCAGATGATAAATTGTTGCTGTTTTTACCCCTTTTCCACTGTTTCGGTCAGAACTTTATTCTCAATGGTGGGTTAAACGCAGGCGCAACAATTATTTTGCAGCGACGGTTTAAGCCAGAAGATGTATTGAAAGCTATTCATAGTCATAGCGTGACCATGTTTTTTGGAGTTCCGACAGTGTTTTTACGCTTGCTGGAGATGGGTGCCTTGCCGTCAGATTTGAACTCAGTGCGCTATTATTTTAGTGCTGCTGCTAAAATGTCTGTAGAACTTGTTTGTCAGTGGCAAGAATTTTGTGGTAAACTGATATATGAGGGTTATGGATTAACAGAAACTTCACCTTTTGCTAGCTACAACCACGATTTGAGATATAAATTTGGTTCCATTGGAATGCCAATTGAAAACGTAGAAATGAAGGTTGTGAATGAAGCTGGTAACGAGCTAGAATGTGGGGAAGTAGGAGAGCTTTTAATACGCGGTCCGAATGTCATGCTAGGATATTGGAATCGTCACACAGAAACACAGAAGGTCTTGCATAATGGCTGGTTTCATACAGGCGATCTAGGCAGGATGGATGAAGATAACTATTTCTATATTGTCGATCGCTTGAAGGATATGATTAATGTTTCTGGGTTCAAAGTGTATCCTTCTGAAGTGGAAAGAGTGATTCTGGCACATCCTGCTGTAGTTGAGGCAGCGGTATATGGTATGAGCGATCGCTTGAAAGGAGAGGTTGTTTATGCTAATATCGTTCTCAAGTCTAGTCAATTTGTTTCTACTGAGGAAATGAAAAGTTTTTGTACTCAGAGAATAGCAAATTATAAAGTACCTCAGACATTTCGCTTTGTTGATTCTATTCCCAAAAATGCTACAGGGAAAGTTCTCAAGCGTGTTTTGTGCGAACAAGAATTGACTCAATATAGCACCGCACGTTAGTAATGGGTCATTTCAGTTATCAGTTATCAGTTATCAGTACCGACCACTAAAACTGGAGGCAATAAAATACTGAACTGAATATTTTTTCATCCCCTTAAGGAGGCTTTAGACCACAATTTTTCGGTAAAAAAGAATTCAATACACCAAGCTCAAAAAATCCACCACTGTAGTAATGTGGCAAGCTCTAAACATTGGATTATATTATGTCCGGATAATTAGCGATCGAAAAAACTTTCTCCTCTTCCTTCTTCCTTCTTCCTTCCCCTCCTGGGAGGGGTTAGGGGTGGGTTTACCCCCTCCTGGGAGGGGTTAGGGGTGGGTTTACCCCCTCCTGGGAGGGGTTAGGGGTGGGTAGACTCCTGAATTCCCCTCCTGGGAGTAGCGCGCGGGTGGGTTGACTCCTGAGTCCTACCTTCAAAAGATTTTATACCGATGCTACCGGATTTGATATTAGACATTTGAGCAACGAGAGTGCGTTACCCTTTGGCGATCGAGCCAAAAGTAATAAGCATCAGAAAATTATTTTCATAAACAGTATCATCGATCTAAGGAGTACCAACAATGACGCAAAAAAAAGGAAACTTCAGCACAACAATTGTTACAGAAAGCCAAAAGCAACTACCTCCAGAAAGTATTTCAGTTGCACAACAGATAGTAAAACTCTTAGAGAAAATGGGAGTAAAACTAGCTTTCGGTGTATCTGGTGGAGCGATCGCTCCTATCTGGGCAGCTTTAGAAGAAAGCTCTATGATTGAAGTATTGCACTTTCGCCATGAAGCAGGAGCCACCTTTGCTGCGGCTGAAGCTTACTTTGCCAGCGATCGCCCCGTAGCTGCTTTTGCCACAGGAGGACCTGGTTTCATTAACGCGCTAACAGGACTGTTTGCTGCTCGCTGGGAAGGTGCAAAAGTGATCTTTCTAGGTGCTTCCACTACTGCCTCTCACCGAGGACGGTGGGCATTCCAAGAAACTAGCTCTTACACTACTCCAGTTGCAGGACTTTTTACTTCAGGAACTTTATTTGATTATGCTATAACTGTAGAATCTGCAAGTCAACTCCCAGATGTAGCAATTCGATTAGCCAAAGGAATTACCCAACCAGGGGGTTTTGTTGCTCACATTAACATTCCAACTGATATTCAAAAAAGCACTAGCAATCTTTCTCTACCAAAACCAGAAAATTTCTCCAAACCTCCGGTTAGCGTTCAAACAGAAATAGTTAAGAAATACGCTAAGTTGCTCTGCGAAAAACGTTTTGCTATCTGGGTTGGTTTTGGAGCCAGGGGTGCAGCCGAGGAAATCCATCAGCTTGCCGAAAAAACAGGGGCAGCAGTCATGTGTTCCCCTCGTGGCAAAGGTATATTTCCTGAAGATCATCCTCAATTTGTTGGGGTTACAGGTATTGGCGGTCATACATCTGTTTTCACCTATATGCGGGAGTATTTGCCACAGCAGGTGTTGGTTTTGGGAACGCGCTTGGCTGAATTGACTTCCTTCTGGAATCCGGTGACGATCGCCCCTGGGGGATTTATCCATGTCGATATTGACCCAGATGTCCCTGGAGTTGCTTATCCAGACGCTAAAACTGTTTCGATTCATTCAGATGCGAAAGTGTTTTTGCAAGAACTACTCAAATATATGAAGAATCTAGACCGGGTCGAACCATCTAAACCAGAAAGACTACCTCGACCTCAGTGTAAAGCATTAGAATCAAGCACAAGCGAGTTAGTTCGACCAATAGTGTTGATGGAGGCAATTCAAAAGTTAATCGTTGAGGGTAGTGATGCTGTAGTGATGTCAGAACCAGGTAATTCTTTAGCTTGGGCGACTAATCTGTTACGATTTTCTGCCCCTAACCGTTATCGGACAAGTACCAGATTTGCTTCTATGGGTCATACAGTTGTGGGAGTAGTCGGAACTGCTGCTGCTAGGCAAGGTAAAGCAGTAGCCATTGTAGGTGATGGTGCTATGTTAATGAACTGTGAAATTAGTACAGCAGTTAAGTATCAAATCCCTGCTGTTTGGATTGTTCTCAATGATGCTTGCTACAACATGGTCGAGCAAGTTTTGCCACATTTCCAGTGCAAGGAGTTGGTGCAGATTCCTCAGACTGATTTTGTACAGGTCGCTCGTGCTATGGGAGCAGATGGAATTTGTGTAGAAAAAGAGTCTGAGATTAATATGGCGTTGGAAAAAGCTTGTGCAGCAACGGGGCCATTTGTTGTTGATGTACATATAGATCCAAGTCAAAAAGCACCTACTGAGAGTCGGATGATGAGTCTAAAAAATCAAGTTTCTCATAAGTAAATAATCATTAATTAAGGAGGAAATTTATCATGTCTCAACCTGTAGGTATTCGTTCTCTTGCACTTACTTTTCCTAGTGTCGTCCGTACTAATGATTATTGGCGAGAAAAGTATCCTGAACTGGTTGCTCAAGCAGAGGAGCAAAACTTAGCAAAGCTTTTTTCAGCTAATAATTCAACCAGCACGAACGAATTCACCCAAGCTATGATGCCATATATGAAAGATCCTTTTCGTGGGAGCGAAGAACGTAGAGTATTAGGCCCTGGTGACTCCTCACTAAGTTTAGAATATCGTGCAGCTTGTGATGCTCTTAAAGCAGCAAATATGTCTATTGACCAAGTAGATTTAATGCTTGTTGCTTCAATTTTTCCTGAAGAAATTGCGCCTGGAAACGCTTCCTTTCTTTCCCATAAATTAGGATATTATGGTCCTGCTTGGAACGTTGAAGCAACTTGTTCTAGTGCTATGGTAGCAATCCAAACTGCCAACGCAATGGTGAAATCTGGACTGTATCACAATGTACTGGTTGTTGTTTCAAACACTTATACTCGTTTTACTGATGAACGAGATAGTTTATCGTGGTTTATCGGTGATGCTGGAGGTGCTGTGCTGGTCGGTAAACTAAAAGCAAATCAAGGTGTCCTCGGCACTAAAATTTTAAATACTGGTAATACCTGTGGTGCTTTCTTTACCGAATTCATTATAGAAGAGCAAAACAAGGTCAAGATGTTTATCCGTGCTGGCAATAATGCAGGTAAAGTATTAAGTGAGAGTTCAAATGTGATTCGTACTTGCTGTGAAGGTGCTGTTGCTGAAGCTGGTTTGACACTAGATAAAATTGATTTTTTTGCTTTCAATAGTCCTACTGCTTGGTATGTAGATGTCTGTGCGCGAAAACTAAATATCGATCCACAACGCACTATCAATCTACATTCTCAGTACGCTAATATTGGCGCTGTTTTACCTCTTGCTAATCTTTATCATGCAACTCATTCTGGTAAACTTCGAGAAAATGACCTAGTTCTCATCTACACCTTAGGTACTTCATCAAATGTTGGTGCAATGGTGATGCGTTGGGGTGATGTAGCTTTAGGAGTTGCTCCTACACCATCAGAAACCCTGATGAAAGCAGGAGTTTAACTTCACCAGAGCTTACGAATTTTTTGATTATGCTCTAGCTATGATTTAGGGTACGTTACAACGTACCCGACAAAAGAGTTATATCAAGTCCGGATAGTTAGTAGCGATGCTACCGGATTTGATATCAAATATAGCAATGGCGACTGCTGAATTTTCCACGTTTCCAGATTATATTTATTGAAATCCAAGGAGTGTCAAGATGTTATTCTCAAAAGAATTTAACGAAAAAGTAGTGTTAGTTACAGGTGGCTCATCAGGTATAGGTAAAGCAACAGCTCTTATATTTGCTCAGGAAGGAGCCAAGGTAGTCGTCGCCGGTAGACGAGTTGCTGAAGGAGAACAAACGGTACACGAAATTTGTGAAATAGGTGGTGATGCTATTTTTGTGAAAACTGATGTGTCTAAGGCTAGTGAAATAGAAGCATTGGTTAACAAGACCGTAGATATTTATGGTCGTTTAGATTGTGCATTCAATAATGCTGGTGTTGCCAAAATAGCTTCACTAATTAATTCCTCAGAAGAAGATTGGGAGTATACTCTCAATATTAATCTGAAGGGAACATGGCTTTCTATGAAGTATGAAATTGCAGAAATGCTCAAACACGGTCGTGGTGCAATTGTAAATATGGCTTCTGTTGCTGGCGTGACTGGTATAGCACATACTTCTATTTACTCAGCAAGCAAAGGCGGGATTATAGCCTTAACCAAAGCAATAGCAATTGAGTATGCTAAATCTGGTATCCGTATCAATGTTGTGAGTCCTGCCACTATTCACACCCTTGCCTTGAATGAATTATTACCAGCTAATCAACTTGACAAGTTTATAATAGATAATCCTAACCCTATAGGGCGTTTAGGTACTCCTTATGAAGTAGGTGAAGCAGTAAAATGGCTATGTTCTGATAAAGCTTCCTTTATTACAGGACATAATCTTATGATTGATGGAGGATATACTGCTTAATAAAAGCATTGCATTATTGAAAACCTACCATTTACCACCTAAAACCTACTTACTTGTAGAAATTTTTTTCAAATGCTTACCTTTCAATAGGAATTTCTATAATAAATTCCGTGCCTTGTCCCGGTTGAGAAATACACTTTAACTGTCCTCCATGTTGCTGAGTAATGATTTGGTAACTAATAAACAACCCCAGTCCGGTTCCAAGACCGATCGGTTTAGTGGTAAAGAAGGGTTCAAATACCCGTTGATAAACGCTATCGCTCATTCCTATCCCATTGTCAATAATACGAATTCTGGCAGTTTTTGCCTCTAGCAGCTCAGTAGCGATGCGAATTTCCGGGCAACTTCTAATCTCCGAAATTGATAAAGCATCGATCGCATTGCTAAGAATGTGCATAAATACTTGATTGAGTTGACTTGCCCAACAGTTAAGTGGCGGTAATTTCCCATAATTTTTGACTATAGCAATTTCTGGGTGGGAGTGATTAGCTTTGAGCCGATGTTGCAAAATCATTAAGCTATTCTCTAATCCCTCGTGAATATCTACTTCCTTCCTGCCTGATTCGTCAAGACGGGAGAAGTTCCGCAAACCGAGAATAATTTTACTAATACGATCGCTCCCTGTTTCCATAGAATCGAACAGTTTCTTCAAGTCATTACACAAGAAATCCAGATCGATCTCTTCCAATTTCTCTTCTATAGCTGAACTAGAATTGGAAGAGTTTTGTCTGTAAAGGTCGAGCAGCTCAAGCAAGTCGTGGAAATATTCACGAGCATGATCGATATTACTGGAGATAAACGTGATGGGGTTATTAATTTCGTGGGCAATTCCTCCCACCATTTGTCCCAAAGCAGACATTTTTTCCGTTTGGATTAATTGAGTTTGAGTTTGTTGCAATTGAAGCAGGGTTTGTTGTAAGTCTTGGTTTTTCTCCTGAAGTGCTTGAGTTCTCTGTTTGACTTGGAGTTCCAGATTGTAGTTGTAGCCTTCTAGATTCTGGTAAAGTGTGGCGTTTTCAATAGAGATCGCAGCTTGGGTCAAAAGTAGCTGGAGGACTTTTACGCGGTTTGGAGTAAATGCTCCTGTAGCGAGGTTGTTTTCTAGGAGGAGGAGAGCAATAAATTTTCCTTGCTCGATCATAGGAATACACAAGAGACTTTTGGGCTGGTGTTCTATCAAGTATGGATCTCCAGCGAAGGTAGTTTCTGTTTTCAGCTCATTGATGAGTACAGTTTGTTGAGTTTGTTTGACGGTGTTGATCACAGTATGGGGTAAATCTTTAGTATGGTCGAGAGATGTGATGCATGAATCATACTTGTCGCTCTGACATTGAATAGGAATTTCCCAATTACCAGAGTTGTTCAAAACTAAAGTTCCTTTGTTTGCTCCAGCGTTTTCCATGAGGATGTGCATCAATTTATCAAGCAAGCTATTTAGTTCGATTTCCTCTGAGATAGCTTGGGAAGCTTTAATAATAGTGTAGAAGTCGAGATTTTTGCTAGTTTTGCTGGTGATTGAGGATATAGTTTTTGTGATGTCAATTTTTGTTATTTCTGGTATTTGGGCGCGAATAACTAGGTTGGAGTGGCGTTCTTCCAGGTCTTTTATTTTGGCAGTAGCACCCCAACTAACATAGCAGTAATAGGCTTCCGTCATGTAGGTTTTAGCTACTTTTTCTCTGCCAAGAGACAGATAAAATTCTGCCGCTCGTTCGTTGGCGATCGCTTCTTCATGGATGTAACGATTTTCTGATGCTCCAGAAATTGCTTTTTCGTAGTAGGTTGCTGCTGTTTCATTTTCACCTAAAACTCTGGCTTTTTCTGCTTCCACCAGGTCGTATTTGTGTTGGAAGTTCATAGGGGCGTGCTTTGCCCAAGTTTTCATTTGTTTTTGGTTGGATTTGAGTTGTTTGAGATATTGTTTTTGTTCTTTTGGAGAGACAGTGGTGTAGTTACCTAACAAAGAAAGGGAGTAGTAGAAGTTGTGTTGCACAATCTCTATTGACCCACTTACTGCTTCTAAATATTCCGTGATTGCTTTTGCGTTTTCTAGAGCCATCGCATAATCTTCTAATAAATAAAAATAAATTAGTTGCGACAAGTAAATATTAACGATTCCTCTACTATCATTTGCCAGTTTTAAAACTGGTAACTTTTCTCCTAACTTGGATAAATCATCTTTTGACTGCACTTCATCTCTCAACATCGACACAAGTTGATGCCAGGTTGTCAGATGATCGCCAGAAAGTTTTTGTTGATGTTTCAGCACTAAATCAATAGATTGTCTTTGGCTTTGATAGACAGTATCTAGATGCTCACCCACCCAAAAATTATTATTCGTATAACAATAAAGACAATAACAAGCAAAGTCTAAATCTCCCACCAATAGACCACTTTGAAATCCCTCTAGTAATGGGTTAATCGTTTCCTGAAGATGTTCTTTCCAGTGTCGGATAAAACTGTTAAAAGCCATATACACTTTGGCTTTAATTTCTCTAGCATTGAGTTGGTCTAATAAATCCAAAGCTAATTGACCAAATTGATAGCCTGAATTAAAGTCTCCCAAAACGCCGCACAAAATTAAACCATAACTGACATACCCAAAAGCAGACAAATGAGATTTACCATACTTCAAGGAAATATTCACCATTTTAAATACAGCTAATGGAAATAGAACCGGATTAGCATTAAAAGCAGCCGGAATCATAGCCATTAACAGTTGCATAGTTGCCATCTGATAAGGGTCATTCATAGTGGCAGCATTTGCCAAATCGCCTATTTCTTTACCACTTAGGGCTAATTTAGTCTTGACTAACTCCACTAGCACATTGACTTTATTTGGTTTTGCAGGTAAGCGCACTTCTAAATAATTCAACGCTGATAATGCAATATCTATAGCTTGCTGTGGTTGATTTTGAGATAAATAATATGGAATTTGTAACTCATAAACTTTCACTCGTTCCAGATTGCTTTGAACTTTAGACAAAAGTAGTTCTGACAATTGTTGCGCCGATTCAAAATTCACATTCAAATATTCAACTTCTAGTGCCTCAAAATAAACATCCCGCGTCAATTCATAATGACTCTCCCAACTATTTGTGGGTAACAACTCTAACCCCACATTCAAATATTTACCCGCCGCTTCATAAGCTGTAGCTCCTTTGGCTTTTTTCCCTGCCCATAAATTTAATTTTACCAACCCTTCTTTTAACTCTGTTTCTACGATTAAATCTCGCCCTAAATTCAACTGATTTACAATATCAAATAGATTCTCTTCTATTTCCTCGGAGGGCAGACTTTTCCACAATAACTTACCGATTTTTAGATGAATTTTTTTTCTATTTTCTTCAGGAATAAGTGAATATACTGCTTGCTGCACTCTGTCATGCAAAAAACGATAACTTACCCTAGATTCATCAAATAATAATTCTTCGGCATTGTCGTTTTCTGAAAATAATAAGGGAATTTTATAATCCTGAGTTAGTGGTAATATTAAACCTGTTTGTAAAGCACTCCATAAATCTTTTGCTGTCTTAGTCGCAGATTTTTCGTTAACAACCGCTAACACATCCAAGCTAAATATATTGCCAATACAAGCTGCTAGTTTTAAAACTTTTTGGGTAGTTGTTGATAGTTTTTCAATATTCCGAGCAACTAATTCTACTACTCCTAAATCTGCTATTCCCACACTTTGAATCTGTTCAATATCCCACAGCCAACATCCAACTGTAAAATCAAATGTTAATAATTTGTCTGTATACAGTGTTTTGAGTAGTTGAGTTAAGAAAAACGGATTACCTTGGGTTTTACTGTATAGTAACTCTGATAATTCAGCGACCCGAACGTTAGTAGTCGCACCTTCTTCTGCTAATGTTTCTGCTACTAATTGTCTGATGTAATTTATTTTTAGGGGTTCTAATATGATTTGATTAACTCTTGTGCTGGTTTTTTTGATTTTTTCTATGGTTTGGATGGTTGGATGTACTGAGTTAACTTCCTTGTCTCGATAAGCTCCAATCAATAATAAATGTTTGGTTTCGCTGTCCGTCATTAATTGTTCGATCAGCTTTAATGATGCTAGGTCGGCCCACTGTAAGTCATCGAGAAATAAAACTAATGGATGTCCTGGTTGAGCAAAGACACGGACAAATTTTCCGAATAGTTGATTGAAACGGTTTTTTGATTCAGTTGCTCCTAACTGGGCTACTTTTTCTTGGTTGCCGATGATTAATTCTAATTCTGGGATGATATCAATGATGATTTGACTATTTTCTCCTAATGCAGTTAATAGTTTCTGCTTCCATTCCCTAACTTTTAGTGTAGTTTCTGTAAGTAACTGGCGGATTAGCTCTTGAAAAGCTTGAGCGATCGCAGAATAAGGAATATCCCGTTTAAATTGATCGAATTTGCCACCAATGAAATAGCCTCTGGCTTTAACTATGGGTTTATGCACTTCGTTAACTACTTTGGTTTTACCAATCCCGGAATAACCTGTAACTAGCATAATTTCTTTATTGCATTCACTGATGCGATCGTTATCCCTATTGCTTACACGACTAAAAGCTTCTAAAAGGAGCCTTACCTCTGTTTTTCTACCATAGAGCTTTTGGGGGATGCTAAATTGACTTTTGTTGTCCTTTTTCCCTGGATTAAATGCTTGAAGTCTTTTGATTGTTTGTAGTTTACTCAAGCAATATTCAAGGTCTGCTGTTAATCCCAGGGCACTTTGATAGCGGTCTTCGGCATTTTTTGATAGCAGCTTCATCACTATTGAGGATATAGCAATAGGGATTTCTGGGTTGACTTGGTGTGGGGGGATAGGTGCTTTAGCTATGTGGGAATGGATGACTTCCATTGGGTCATTGCTATAGAAGGGAAGCTGTTTAGTAAGGATTTCGTAGAAGGTGACACCCAAGGAGTAGAAGTCACTGCGATAGTCTATGCAGCGGTTCATTCGTCCAGTTTGTTCTGGAGATATATAGGCTAGAGTTCCTTCTATATAACTTGGGTTAATAATGGTCTGAGTTTCTGTTTCTAGACGAGTGGCGATACTGAAGTCGATGATTTTTGTTTCTTGTGTGGTGGGATCGAGCAGAACATTATGGGGTTTAATATCTTTGTGGATTATTTGTTGTTGGTGTATTCGGTCTAGGGTGCGACTAAGTTGGATGGCTATTTTGAGAAACTGAGGAATTGTGATAAATGAGTCTGTTATATATTGCTTGAGAGATAGGGACTTAAAGTATTCGAGGATGAGAATGAGGCGATATTCGTGGTCGATCAGGTCTATGGATTTTACGATTCCTTCTACCTTGAGGTGTTTGAGGATATTGTGTTCATGTCTGATGCGTGCAATTTCTTCTGGGGCAGGGTATTCATACATTTGCGTTTTGAGGACTACTGGGGTATAATCATACTGGCGTAACGCTCTATATATTATACTGTTGTTGCCTTGGTATAAGGATTGTAAATTTGAATAGCCAGGGAGGTATAGCATGGTTTTTATTTTTTGAAGATTGTTCAGTAGGAGTATTGAAAGGCACGGCAGAAAAAAAGAGTTAATTAGACCGAGTAGTCCAGTATCTAAAAAGTAAAAAAATAACCTTTACTTTAATTTTATTTGATTGACTTACCTATCGTCAAGAGAATCAACTCAGGTGAAGGAAAAAGAAAGAATAAATAATGAAGTATGCACAAAATTTTGACTCCTATACACTATAAAAACTATTTTAGCCATCAGTAGTTATATGGTTGTATATTCAAGATTAATACTATTAAAAAACATATAGAACCCCTAACCGTATCTCCATAAATATGCGCGTTAGCTAGGACTGCTGGAGACAGGAGACAGGAGACAACCCACCCCTAACCCCTCCTGGGAGGGGAAGAGGGAAGAGGTCATTTCAGTTATCAGTTATCAGTTATCAGTTATCACTACCTCTGGCTTAACCCAGAGGCTTGATATAAGGAATATTCTCTTTTTTTATCCCCTTAAAAGGGGAGGCTTT
>JAXHSW010000075.1:0-14724 GCA_034190295.1 Cyanobacteriota bacterium
AGGGGAGTAGGGGAGTAGGGGAGCGGGGGAGTAGGGGAGTAGGGGAGTAGGGGAGCGGGGGAGTAGGGGAGTAGGGGAAATAGAAAGATTTACTGTTGAAGCACTCATGATAAGTTTTTTCATCACTAATTATCCGGACATGATATAAATAGTCTGATAGCTGTACCTCACGCTTCCTCAAAAGTGCTGTAAATTCTAAAAATAGTTCCAATCGTCGCATTTTGTAGAGCCGTAAATTTTGTTTTGTCAATATATTTTTTGTCTGCTGATGTTTGGACTTGAAATTAGTTTTATCTAATTATTTGCAGTCCCTAGTGGTTCTTTACTGCCTCAAAACTTACAAACACTCAAGCTTCACTTATAAACTGTTGAATTTAGCTTTTTTGCAGATTTTATCCGAACTGGCGATCGCTGTTTCAAGTCAAAAGCTTTATTGGCCATAGGAAGAGGGTTTTAGAGATGTGGGGCCATTGAGGCATTTAAGCGATCGCCTAAATTATTATCAACCCATACCATCTGGCCACAGTTCAAACTGAATTTTGTAGGGAATTCTTACACAGAGTTTCCTGGGATCAAAACTAAAGATCAATTTTTTTAATGGTTATACAGGGGTGAAAGTCAAAAGTCAAAAGTTAAAAGTTAAAAGTCAAAAGTTTATATGTGGAGTTAAATTGGGGAAATTCTCTGCTTAACATTTTATTCAAAAAAAGTCAAAAAAAATTGATATGGTAGCGGAAGGAAAGGTTAGAATCACAGGATTTCCGCAGAGCTACTGAAGTGCGCCCCTACAGATGGTGGTTGAAAAGTGAATTGAAAATTAAAAAGTCAAAAGTTTATATGTGGAGTTAAATTGGGGAAATTCTCTGCTTAACATTTTATTCAAAAAAAGTCAAAAAAAACTTACAGCACTTTTGAGGATAGTGAGGTACAGTTATAAGACTATTGATTCCTATATTCCCTGTTGCCTGTTGCCTGTTGCCTGTTGCAATAAAATTTTGTACCTCATCCACTAGAAAACTGCTGTATATGGTAGCGGAAGGAAAGGTTAGATTCAACAATTAATAATTAATAATTAATAATTAATAATTACCTCTCCTTGAAAAGAAGAGGATTGACTAATCATGAAAATTTTTATTTATTATCCCCTTAAAAGGGAAGGTTTTAAACCACGATTTTTAGGAAAAAATCAACAATAAAACCAATTCTTATCCATAAATTATCAATTGTTTCTCCCTTCCGGAGCTGTTGCCTTTCGGAGCTGTTGCCTCACACCGAGTGCGCATTCTGCAAGCGAGCTGGTGTCGTCGCGGGGTCGCACCGCTCCGGAGCTGTTGCCTTCTTCATTCACACAATTTTTTCATTCACAACTGTAATTCGTAGTCTATACAAGGTGGTAGTTTTCAATTTTTTTCAGTATAATTGCTTAAGCGATTCTACCTGTAAAAGCTAGTATTTAATCCAGGATTTACCATGTTATACCAATTTGATAAGTGTTTATTACAAATAACCAGGGGATTTATTAGGAGTCAGAAGTCAGAATGAATAGCTTCTATGCCATTTTTTAGTGAATAACATATTTTATTAGTCAAAGGAACATTTCGGATAAATTATTTCGATGGCGCTTATTATATCATGTCCGGATAATTAGCGATCGAAAAAACTTCTCCTTTTCCTCCTCTTATTTCTTGCTTGTTTCTTCTTTCTTCCCCTCCTGGGAGGGGTTAGGGGTGGGTTTACTCCTGACTCGGTCCTCGATCCTCCTGCCTCCTCCGTCTTTTTTTTTATTGGTATTATTTTTAACTTTTATGGAAGTTCATAGATAATTTCAAAACTTTTCTACTATTTAAAACTCTATCTTTCAATCTGAGCAAAATGTTTAGCAAAATTCCTTTAAAAACAGTCCTCATTATTCCTTTTGTTCTGCAAATCTTTGGTGCTGTGGGATTAGTGGGATATTTTTCTTTGACTAATGGACGACAAACCGTTGATAACCTTGCTAATCAGTTAACCCAAAATATTAGCAATGGTATTGAACAGCACGTTTTAGGATATCTAAACAAATCTCATCAAGTTCTAAGAGTAACTAATGATGCAATAGAAAGTGAAAATTTAGATGTTGATAATTTTGCTGCTCTGAGACTTTACTTTTGGCAAGTGGTAAAAGAAAAAGATTTAGAAGATTATCTTTTTTTTGGCAATGAAGAAGGAGAATTTATCGGAGTTGAACATTTAGAAAATGAAGATATTCTTTTTAAAATTCGTAACACCGCAACTCAACCTATTCGCGAAACTTATCTACTTAATAATGAGGGTAATATCAGCGAATATTTAAAAGGAAAAGCTTATGACCCTCGCGATCGCCCATGGTATAAGGCCGCAAAACAGCTAGGTAAACCAACCTGGAGTCCAATTTTTGCCTCCTTTTCCCGTCAAAACACTTCCTTGGACATATCTGCAGTCAGACCTATTTTCAATTCAAGTGGGCAGTTAGTGGGAGTCCTCTCGAATAAAACTACCCTCGTGCAAGTTACAAATTTCCTGAGTAACTTATATATCAGTCCCAATGGACAAAGTTTTATTATGGAGCGATCGGGAGATTTAGTAGTTAGTTCTCAAATTCAGACACCATTTATTATTACTGGAGAGGGCAAAAAGCGCAAGATCGAACGTCTACCTGCGGTCGAAAGTAATAACCCCACACTCAGCGCTATTGTCCAACAGTTAAAAGAACATTTTGGTGATTTTGAAAATATCGATCGCGATCGCAAGTTCAAATTTCTAATTGATGGAGCTTGCTACTATACTAGAGTCATGCCAGTTAAGGATGGTAAAGGTATTGATTGGTTAGTGGTTGTGGTCGTTCCTGAAAATGACTTCATGGCACAAATCAACACTAACACCAAGACTACTATTTTACTAACTTTTGGTGCTTTGACTATAGCTATATTGGTAGGAATAGTCACTACTCACTGGATTACTCAACCAATTTTACAAATTAATTCTGCTGCGAAAGAAATTGCTGAAGGTAAATGGGAAAACACCCTCAATATTCATCGTCGTGACGAAGTAGGTGAACTCGCCAACTCTTTTAATCTGATGGCCAACCAACTCAAAAATTCCTTTGAAACCTTAGAAGCAAAAAATGAACAACTCAAACAACTAGACCGCCTCAAAGACGAGTTTTTAGCCAACACCTCCCACGAACTCAGAACCCCCCTCAATGGGATTATTGGTATTGGCGAATTTCTTTTAGAAGGAGATCGAACACAACTAAATTCAATCACTAGCTCTAATTTAAGCATGATAGTTTCTAGTGCTCGTCGTCTATCTAATCTTGTCAATGACATTCTTGACTTCTCTAAAATCAGACACAATACACTAGAGTTACAAATTAGAGCGATTAATGTTTATGGAGTAGTAGAGACAGTAGTTAGCTTAAATAAATTTTTGGTCAGGAAAAATAAATATCTACAGTTAGTCAATCATATTCCTAAAGACTTACCCACCGTATGTGCTGATGAAAATCGTTTACAACAAATTCTCTATAACTTAATTGGCAATGCTATTAAATTTACTGAGTCTGGTAAAGTCGAAATTTGGGCAGAATTAATTAGCCACAATTCTAGAAACCCCCATCAGCAAATTCCAGTTCCAGAATATTTCAATCAAAATATAATCAAAGAACTGAGGATCGTCGTTTCGGATACTGGTATCGGTATTCCTGCCGATCGATTAGACCGCATCTTTAACTCTTTTGAACAAGCAGAAGGTTCCACAGCTAGAAAGTATGGGGGTACAGGTTTAGGGTTAGCAGTTACGAAACAATTAGTCGAACTCCACGGTGGTCATATCTGGGTGGAGTCTGAAGTTGGTGTTGGTTCCCGATTTTACTTTACCTTACCAATTTCACAAGAATCTGTAAAAGAAGCTTCCACTACTTCTACCGTTAATAGTATTCGTTATTTTGTAGCTCCAGTAGAAACACCTCAAGAAATTACTCCTGTTAGTACTTATATTGCTAATAAGAACTTTCATATTTTAATTGTGGATGATGAACCTATAAATATTCAAGTTTTAAGTAACTATTTAAAAGCCAATAACTATCAAGTTACTCAAGCATTAAATGGAAAAGAAGCTTTAGCTGTTTTAGAGACCGATCGGAATATAGATCTGATTTTGCTAGATGTGATGATGCCTCAGATATCTGGTTATGAAGTCTGCGCTAAAATTCGGGAAAAATATCCTGCCCAAAGTTTACCGATTCTAATGTTAACTGCTAAAAATCAAGTCGCCGATCTAGTCATGGGTTTCCAATTTGGTGCCAATGATTATCTGACTAAACCTTTTGCTAAAGATGAATTATTAACTAGGATTAAAACCCATATTCAATTATCAAAAATTACTAATTCCTACGAACGTTTTGTACCTCAAGAATATGTCAAATTACTATCAAAAGAAAATATTCTGGATGTAAAATTAGGAGACCGTGTGAGTAGAGAAATGGCAATTTTATTTTCTGATATTCGTTCTTTTACTACTCTATCTGAAAACATGACAGCTCAAGAAACTTTTGCTTTTATCAATGGTTATTTAAAAGAAGTTTGCCCAGAAATTCGCGACCGGAATGGTTTAATTATTAAGTTTATGGGAGATGGCATTATGGCAGTATTTCCTGAAGGCGCTGATGATGCAGTGCAAGCTGCTATCGGTAAACTTCGGAAATTACAGGTATATAATCAGAGCCTACAAGCGGAAGGTTTTCCTCCGATTAAGGTAGGAATTGGCATTCATTTAGGTTTTATGATGGTTGGTATTGTGGGAGAGCCAAATCGAATGTCTGGAGATGCAATTTCTGACAATGTAAATTTGACTGCTCGTTTGGAAGGTTTAACTAAATATTATGGAGTTTCTTTATTAATTTCTGAGTCAGTTTTTAAGGGTTTAAAAAATCCTGAAAAATATCAAATTAGATTTTTAGACCGTGCATCTGTAAAAGGTAGACACCAAGCTATTGATGTTTATGAAGTTCTAGATGGAGAAATTGATTTTGTGCGAGAATTAAAGTTAAGAACTAAAGCCGATTTTGCATTGGGTGTAGAGTTTTATCGCTTGGGAGATTTTGTTTCTGCTAAAGATTGTTTTGAGCAGGTATTAGCCGTTAATTCTTCAGATAAAACAGCTCAAGTTTATCTAGAAAGAATTGATAAATTAACTGTAACTGGTGTGCCGAAAAACTGGGATGGGGTTTGGGCTTTTACTCAGAAGTAGTTCAACAATTAATAATTAATAATGAATAATTAATAATGAATAATTACCTCTTCTGAAAACGGATAGGATTGACTAATCATAAAATTTTTTATTTATTATCCCCTTAAAAGGGGAGGCTTTAAACCACAATTTTTCGGTAATCATTTCGGTATGAATGCTGCGCAAACAGCAGTCAGCTATCAGCTTTCAAGGAGGAAAAAACAATTATCTCAAAGTTTCAGATTCCGATTTTATGGTTGAGAATGTAGTAGAAATTAGCTCTCAGCTCTCAGCTATCAGCTATCAGCTTTCAAGGAGAAAAAAACAATTATCTCAAAGTTTCAGATTCCGATTTTATGGTTGAGAATGTAGTAGAAATTAGCTCTCAGCTATCAGCTATCAGCTATCAGCTTTCAAGGAGGAAAAAACAATTATCTCAAAGTTTCAGATTCCGATTTTATGGTTGAGAATGTAGTAGAAATTAGCTCTCAGCTCTCAGCTATCAGCTATCAGCTTTCAAGGAGGAAAAAACAATTATCTCAAAGTTTCAGATTCCGATTTTATGGTTGAGAATGTAGTAGAAATTAGCTATCAGCTATCAGCTTTCAAGGAGGAAAAAACAATTATCTCAAAGTTTCAGATTCCGATTTTATGGTTGAGAATGTAGTAGAAATTAGCTCTCAGCTATCAGCTCTCAGCTTTCAAGGAGGAAAAAACAATTATCTCAAAGTTTCAGATTCCGATTTTATGGTTGAGAATGTAGTAGAAATTAGCTCTCAGCTCTCAGCTATCAGCTTTCAAGGAGGAAAAAACAATTATCTCAAAGTTTCAGATTCCGATTTTATGGTTGAGAATGTAGTAGAAATTAGCTCTCAGCTCTCAGCTCTCAGCTATCAGCTCTCAGCTTTCAAGGAGGAAAAAACAATTATCTCAAAGTTTCAGATTCCGATTTTATGGTTGAGAATGTAGTAGAAATTAGCTCTCAGCTCTCAGCTCTCAGCTATCAGCTTTCAAGGAGGAAAAAACAATTATCTCAAAGTTTCAGATTCCGATTTTATGGTTGAGAATGTAGTAGAAATTAGCTCTCAGCTATCAGCTCTCAGGTATCAACTTTCAAGGAGGAAAAAACAATTATCTCAAAGTTTCAGATTCCGATTTTATGGTTGAGAATGTAGTAGAAATTAGCTCTCAGCTATCAGCTCTCAGCTATCAACTTTCAAGGAGGAAAAAACAATTATCTCAAAGTTTCAGATTCCGATTTTATGGTTGAGAATGTAGTAGAAATTAGCTCTCAGCTATCAGCTATCAGCTATCAGCTTTCAAGGAGGAAAAAACAATTATCTCAAAGTTTCAGATTCCGAATTTATGGTTGAGAATGTAGTAGAAATTCAATGAATGGTTGCTTCATTCATTAACTAGCTATTAACTTTTAGCATTTCCGTACCGGAATGCTCCGCAAACAGCTAACCTCTTGCAGAGGAACTGCGGACTTCAGCTTTTTGAGCTTGTGTAAACCGGAAGGTACACGGAGAGGTTAAAATCCCTTTCTAAACGTTTACTGCTGAGAGCTGAGAGCTGAGAGCTGACCGCTTTTTTAATTTAATAAATCTCTAATTTTTGATGATTTTAACCTTTAACATCCGTGAAATAGTATATGACTAAATTCAAGTTCAGAGATATAGGAGGGAAAAGGGAACACTAGGAAAAGTATTTATCTGTCTTACAGTTCATCATTAACATACAGCACTTTTGAGGATAGTGAGGTACAGCTATCAGACTATTTATTCCTATATTCCTTGTTGCCTGTTGCCAGATGAGCTGTTGCCTAAAGCAATAAAACTTTGTACCTCATCAACTAGAAAACTGCTGCAAGTCAAACAGCAACTCGTTCCTTGTTATATATTAGAAATAAACTTAAAGCTTTTATGTTATTTAGACCTATATCTTTCACACTGGGCAAAATGTTTAGCAAACTTCCTTTAAAAACTGTCCTGATTGTCCCTTTTATTTTACAAATTGTTAGTGCTGTGGGATTAGTAGGATATTTTTCTTTTACTAATGGACAGCAAACCGTCGATACTCTTGCAAACCAGTTAACTAAGGAAATTAGCACTCGTATTGAACAGCACGTTTTAAGTTATCTCAACAAATCTTATCAGGTGCTAAGAGTAACTAATGATGCGATTGAAAGTGGTAGTCTAGACGTCTACAACTTTGGGGCAATGCGAGCCTATTTTTGGCAAATTATCAAAGAAGGGGATTTGGAAAGCGACCTTTTTTTCGGTAATGAGCAGGGAGAATTTATCGGTGTTGAACTTAATCCTGACAATGGTGAAATTGTCTTCCGGATTCGTACTATAGCTACTCAACCAGTTCGTGAAATTTATCGGCTAGATTCTCAGGGTAATGCGGAAGAGTTTCTGAAAGTCAAAGAGTATGACCCCCGGATTCGCCCTTGGTATAAGGCGGCCAAAAAACTTGGTCAACCCACATGGAGTTCTATTTATCCAGCTTTCTCTCGTGCTAATACATCTTTGGATATATCCGCTGTCAGACCCATTTTTGATTCTGCTGGCCAATTAATCGGGGTTTTAGCAAATCAGACTAGCTTGACCAAGATTACAGAATTTCTCACAAACTTAAATATTAGTCCCAATGGACAAAGTTTTATTATGGAGCGATCGGGGGATTTAGTTGTTAGTTCTCAGATTTCTCAACCATTCGTCACTATTGAAGTTGGTAATAAGAAAAAAATTGAACGCTTACCTGCTATTGAGAGCGATAACATTACAGTAAGTGCCACAGCTAAACATTTACAAAAAGAGTTCGGTAATTTTGATGGAATTGAGCGCAGCAAACAAATCAATTTTCCCATTGAAGGAAAGTGGCATTATGCTAGCATCATGCCAGTTAAGGATGGTAAAGGTATTGATTGGTTAGTGGTTGTGGTCGTTCCTGAAAATGACTTTATGGAAAAAATTAATGCCAACACCAAGAACACAATTTTATTCAGTCTTGCGGCTCTGGTTGTAGCTATATTAGTAGGAATAGTCACCACAAACTGGATTTCTCAACCTATTTTACAACTGAATTCTGCTGCTAAAGAAATCGCTGAAGGTAAATGGGAAAACACCCTCAATATTCACCGTCGTGATGAAGTAGGGGAACTTGCTAACTCTTTTAATCTCATGGCAACTCAACTTAAAAATTCTTTTCAAACTTTAGAAACACAAAACGATCAACTCAAACAACTAGACCGCCTCAAAGACGAATTTTTAGCTAACACCTCCCACGAACTGCGAACCCCACTTAATGGGATTATTGGTCTCGGTGAATTTATCTTGGAAGGTAGCACTGGAGAGTTAAATCCGGTCGCCACTTCCAACTTAAGTATGATAGTTTTTAGCGCTCGTCGTCTATCTAATCTCGTCAACGATATTCTTGACTTTTCCAAGCTCAGACATCAAAAATTAGAACTGCACATTAAACCAGTTGATGTGCGTGGAGTGGTTGAAGTAGTGGTAGCTTTAAGTCAAGTTTCTGTAAAAAAGAAAAACCTGGAATTAATTAACACTATTCCCAAAAATTTACCTCCAGTTTATGCTGATGAAAATCGTTTGCAACAGATTTTCTATAATTTAATTGGCAATGCTATCAAATTTACTGAATCTGGAGTAATTGAAATTTCAGCCGCATTAGTTAGCGATCGTACTGCAAAATCTCAAAATGGCGATCGCTCTGACCAGGAATTAGAAAAACTAGCGATCGCTGTCTCTGATACTGGGATTGGTATTCCAACTGAGAAATTAGAACGCATCTTTAAATCTTTTGAGCAAGCTGAAGGTTCTGCAGAAAGGAAGTATAGTGGCACAGGTTTAGGGTTAGCAGTCACAAAACAATTAGTTGAACTCCACGGTGGTCATATTTGGGTAGAGTCTGAAGAGGATGTTGGTTCCCGCTTTAGTTTTACCTTACCAATTTCTCAAGAAACTGTAGCAGAAACTTCTGATACTCCGGCAATAAATACTATTCATTATATTGAAGAGGAAGTAGAAATTTATGAAGAAATAACTCCTGTTGATACTAATTTCTATAATAGTAACTTTCATATTTTGATTGTGGATGATGAACCGATAAATATTCAAGTTTTGAATAATCATCTCAAAGCTAAGAACTACAGAGTAACCCAAGCATTAAATGGAAAAGAAGCTTTGACAGCTTTGGATAAAGAACAGAATATTGACATGATTTTACTAGATGTAATGATGCCTCATATGTCTGGTTATGAAGTCTGTGCTAAAGTTAGGGAAAAATATCCTCCTCATACTTTGCCCATCTTGATGTTAACTGCTAAAAATCGAGTAGCTGACTTAGTTATGGGTTTCCAGTTTGGTGCTAATGATTATCTGACTAAACCTTTTGCTAAAGATGAATTATTAACTCGAATTAAAACTCATCTTCAATTATCAAAAATTACTAATGCTTACGGACGTTTTGTACCTCACGAATATGTAAAATTACTCTCTAAAGAAAATATTCTTGATGTTAATTTGGGCGACCGCGTGAGTAAAAAAATGGCTATATTCTTTTCTGATATTCGCTCTTTTACCAGTATATCTGAAAAGATGACTTCTCAAGAAACTTTTGCTTTTGTCAATGGTTATTTACAACAAGTTTGTCCGGAAATTCGGGCTTATAACGGTTTAATTATTAAGTTTATGGGAGATGGGATTATGGCAGTATTTCCTGATGGCGCTGATGATGCTATACAGTCAGCTATTTCTCAACTTCAGCAATTACATGAATATAATCAGAATCTACAAACTATGGGTTTATTACCGATGAAGATCGGAATTGGTATTCATTGGGGCCACATGATGGTTGGTATTATCGGAGAGGAAACTCGGATGTCAGGAGATGCACTTTCTCATAATGTGAATTTGACTTCACGTTTAGAAGGTTTGACTAAGTATTATGGAGTTTCTTTATTGATTTCTGAGTCGGCTTTTGAGAGTTTAAAAAATCCTGAAAAATATCAAATTAGATTTTTAGATAGAGCATCTGTTAAGGGTAGAGATGAACCGATTAATGTTTATGAAGTGTTGGATGGAGAAGTAGATGCTGTGCGAGAATTAAAATTAAAAACTCAGGCAGATTTTGAACTAGGTTTAGAGTTTTATCGTTTGGGAGATTTTGCTGTTGCTAAGAATTATTTTGAGAAAGTATTAGTAGTTAATCCCTTAGACCAAACTTCTCAACTTTATCTAGAAAGAATTGAGGAGTTAAGAGTAACTGGTGTGCCGAAAAACTGGGATGGAGTTTGGGCATTTACCCAGAAGTGAGGAGTATTCAATAATTAATAATTAATAATTAAGGATAGGCTTTAAACCTTAATTATTCGGTAAATATAAGAATAATGAACATTAACTTAACTCAAATTAGTCAAATTAGTCAAATTAGTCAAAAAGTTATTCGATATGTTTTTGGGGGGTCGATCAAAATCCCCGTAACAAAAACAACTTCTAACTTCAGACTTCTAACTTCAGATTTCGTTAACACCTGGGCAAAATGTTTAATAAACTTCCCTTAAAAACTGTCCTAATTGTTCCATTTATTCTGCAAATTGTTACTGCTGTGGGATTAGTGGGATATTTTTCTTTTACTAACGGACATCAATCTGTTGAAACCCTAGCAAATCAATTAACCAGGGAAATTAGCACTCGTATTCAGCAGCACGTTCTAGAGTATCTTAACAAGTCTCATCAAGTGCTAAGATTCACTAATGATGCAATTGAAAGTCGCAACTTTGATGCCTATGATTTTAACGCTATGCGACTCTATTTTTGGCAAATTATCAAACAGAGGAAATGGGAAACAGATATTTTCTTTGGCAACGAACAAGGAGAGTTTATTAACGTTGAAATGAATCCCGATCGCGAAGAGATTGTCTTGAGAATTCGTACTATAGCTACTCAACCATTTCGTGAAGTTTATCAGCTAGACAATCGTGGCAATATTAGTAAATTCTTGACAGTAAAAGAGTACGATCCTCGGATTCGTTCCTGGTACCAAGCAGCAAAAGAACTGGGTAAACCTACATGGAGTCCTATTTATTCAGCCTTTTCTGGTTCTAATTCTTCTTTAGATATAGCTGCTGTTAAACCCGTTTTTGATTCTAACAATAAGTTAATTGGTGTGTTAGCTAATGAAAGCAGCTTAACCCAGATTACAGAATTTCTGAATAACTTAAAGATTAGTCCCAATGGCAAAAGTTTTATCATAGAGCGATCGGGAAATTTAATTGCTAGTTCCCACATTTCTGAACCGTTTGTGATTACTGGAGTTGGTGAAAATAGAAAAATAGAACGCTTACAAGCTATTGATAGTGATAATACCATAGTCAGAGTTACAGCAAAATATCTACAAAAAACATTTGGAAACCTTAAAGAAATAAATCGGAGCGAACAACTTAATTTTTCCATTGAAGGACAGTCATATTACGCTAGCATAATGCCAGTTAAGGATGGAAAAGGTATTGACTGGTTAGTGATTGTCATCGTTCCCGAAGATGATTTCATGGGAAAAATTAATGCCAATACCCGTACCACTATTTTATTAAGTATTACTGCTCTGACAGTAGCTATCTTAGTAGGAATAGTTACTACCTATTGGATTACTCAACCAATATTACAAGTTAATTCTGCAGCTAAAGAAATTGCAGAAGGTAAATGGGAAAACAAACTCAACATTGAACGTCGCGACGAAGTAGGAGAACTTGCTCGGTCTTTTAACCGCATGGCAACTCAACTCAAAAACTCCTTTGAAACCCTAGAAACACAAAACCAAGAACTCAAAAAACTAGACCACCTCAAAGACGAATTTTTAGCTAATACCTCTCACGAATTACGAACTCCACTTAATGGCATTATTGGTATTGGTGAATTTCTGCTAGAAGGAAAAACGGAAACCAACCCAGTTACTACTTCCAACTTAAACATGATTGTCTCTAGCGCTCGTCGTCTCTCTAATTTAGTTAACGACATTCTTGATTTTTCTAAAATTAGATACAATAAACTAGAATTACAAATTAAAGCAGTCGATCTTTTTGCAGTTGTAGAAACAGTAGTTACTTTCAACATATTGGTCAATAAAAAAAATCTAAAGTTAATCAATGCTATTCCCCAAAATTTGCCTCCCGTGTCTGCTGATGAAAATCGGTTGCAACAAATTTTTTATAACTTAATTGGCAATGCCATCAAATTTACTGAGTTTGGTCAAGTGGAAATTTCCGCCACGATAATTACTAAAAACAATTCTGACTCTCAACTCCCCGACTCATCCTACCCTAATCAAAATATAGACCAATCTCAAGAATTGAAGATTGTCGTTGCTGATACTGGTATTGGTATTCCCACCGATAAACTAGAGAGCATCTTTAAATCTTTTGAACAAGGAGAAGGTTCCACAGCTAGAAAATATGGCGGTACAGGTATAGGGTTAGCAGTCACAAAACAATTAGTCGAACTCCACGGTGGTCATATTTGGGTTGAGTCGGAAGTTGGTGTCGGTTCTAGTTTTAGTTTTACCCTACCCATTTCTCAACAACCTATAGCTGCATCCTCTGGTCTTCCTATACCCACAGTTAACAATATTCGTTATCTGATTGAGGGAGGAGAAACATCTGTAGATATCGCACCCAATGAAAATCATTTAGCTGGGGGAGATTTTCACCTTTTAATTGTTGATGATGAACCGATAAATATTCAAGTTTTAAACAACCATCTGAAAGCGAATAACTATCAAGTTACTCAAGCATCAAATGGAAAAGAAGCTTTGGCAGCTTTGGATAATAACAATTTTGATATGATTTTACTAGATGTAATGATGCCTAATATGTCTGGTTATGAAGTCTGCGCTAAAATTCGGGAAAAATATCCTCCTCAGAATTTGCCCATCTTGATGTTGACTGCTAAAAATCAAATTGCCGATCTGGTAATGGGTTTTCAGTTTGGTGCTAATGATTATCTGACTAAACCTTTTGCTAAGGATGAATTATTAACTAGGATTAAAACCCATATTCAATTATCAAAAATTACTAATTCTTACGAGCGTTTTGTACCCCAGGAATATGTAAAGTTGCTATCAAAGGAAAATATTCTTGATGTGAAATTAGGCGATCGCGTTAGTAAGGATATGGCTATATTTTTTTCTGATATTCGCTCGTTTACGAGTATATCTGAGCAGATGACTTCTCAAGAAACTTTTGCTTTTGTCAATGGTTATTTAAAACAAGTTTGTCCGGAAATTCGAGACCTCAATGGTTTGATTATTAAGTTCATGGGAGATGGTATTATGGCGGTATTTCCTGATGGTGTTGATGATGCTGTACAGTCAGCTATTTCTCAACTTCAGAAATTACATGAATATAATCAGACTCTCAGATTGGTAGATGGTTTGTTTCAGATTAAAATTGGCATAGGTATTCATTGGGGTCATATCATGGTTGGTATTCTCGGAGAGGAAACTCGGATGTCAGGAGATGCACTTTCTCATAATGTGAATTTGACTTCACGTTTGGAAGGTTTGACTAAGTATTATGGAGTTTCTTTATTAATTTCTGAGTCTGCTTTTCAGAGTTTAAAAAATCCTGAAAAATATCAAATTAGATTTTTAGATAGAGCATCTGTTAAGGGTAGCGATGAACCGATTAGTGTTTATGAAGTATTGGATGGAGAAGTAGATTCTGTGCGAGAATTAAAATTAATAACTCAGGCAGATTTTGAATTAGGTTTAGAGTTTTATCGTTTGGGAGATTTGGTTGGTGCTAAGAATTATTTTGAGAAAGTATTAGCAGTTAATTCTTCAGACAAAACATCTCAACTTTATCTAGAAAGAATTGAGGAGTTAAGATTAACTGGTGTGCCGAAAAATTGGGATGGAGTTTGGGCATTTATTCATAAATAATCTCATATTTCACGCATTTTTGCTACATATTCTTGAAAGCAGGGAGTAGGGGGGTAAAATAGTTATAATTAGGCTCGTAGTTGGGCTTTAGCCCTGACAATACTTAGTATTATATCAGGGTTATTTCATTTGAGATTTTGGCGGCAGAATTTATTGATTTTCAGACAGCGAAATATAAATTTGCTAAAGCTTGAAATAACGTGGTTTTGTCAATACATAAAATGGCAAAGTCTAGAATGAAATAGTCCTGGTATTATATCTAGCGTGAAAAAATAATGCGATACTTAAATGACACTTCGATTATAGTGAATTAATCGGCTCTTAGGTAGAATAGTTATAATTAGTTTTGCTTTGGCTCTGACTGGATTTGGTATTAGGGCTAAAGCCCAACTACGAGCAAAGACTAATCGAGTTCGATGAAGTTAATTTTATTCTGATTCTGTTTCTGATTTTTCGATTCCTACATTTTTTATTATGTTTTTTATTATGTTTTTTCTGGATTTTTATCGGTGA
>JAXHSW010000075.1:14824-39092 GCA_034190295.1 Cyanobacteriota bacterium
ATTAATCGGCTCTTAGGTAGAATAGTTATAATTAGTTTTGCTTTGGCTCTGACTAGATTTGGTATTAGGGCTAAAGCCCAACTACCAGCGACTAATCAAGTTCGATGAAGTTAATTTTATTTTGATTCTGTTTCTGATTTTTCGATTCCTACATTTTTTTATACATTTTTTATTATGTTTTTTCTGGATTTTTATCGGTGAATTAATCGGCTCTTAGGTAGAATAGTTATAATTAGTTTTGCTTTGGCTCTGACTAGATTTGGTATTAGGGCTAAAGCCCAACTACCAGCGACTAATCAAGTTCGATGAAGTTAATTTTATTCTGATTCTGTTTATGATTTTTCGATTCCTATATTTTTTATTATGTTTTTTCTGGATTTTTATCGGTGGTTGTCAGCCAATTTTATTCAATTCACAGATTAATAATAACTCAAAATTAGTTTTAGTTCTGCCTAGTGCGCCACCCACTTTTAACTACCCAATATCTCGTTCTCCTTATGGAATTTTTAAGTTTATTTATGAAGGATTACTATCAGAAAATGGTCTAACTGGTGAGTTACAACCAGCATTAGCAGAATCTTGGGTTTTGTCTGAAGATAAAAGACGAATTATTTTTACATTACGCTCGGGATTAAAATGGTCTGATGGAGAACCTCTAACTGCTGATGATGTTGTCTTTACCTATCAAGATATTTATCTAAATAAAAATATTCCTACTATTTATAGAGACTTTTTAAGAATTGGTAGAAATGGTGCTTTTCCTTCTGTAAAAAAACTCGATCGACAAAGAGTTGAATTTATTTTGCCCGAACCATTCGCCCCATTTCTCAGATATGTAGAGAAATTAAAAATTTTACCAGCTCATGTTTTGCAAGATACTGTTTTTTCAATGGATGCTGATGGTAAACCCCTATTTTTATCAACCTGGAATACAAACACAGAACCACAAAAAATTATTAGTAATGGCGCTTTTAAACTTGCAGGTTACATACCTTCTCAAAGAATTATTTTACAAAAAAATCCTTTTTATTGGCGTTCCGATGCTATGGGTAATTCACTGCCTTATCTCGATAAAATTATTATCCAAATTATTCCTTCAACCGATAATCAATTGCTCAGATTTCGTTCTGGAGAACTAGACGCTCTACGAGTAAATGCCGAAGCATTTCAATTACTGAAACGAGAAGAAAAACGAGGAAAATATCAGATTTATAATGGTGGTCCTCAATTTGGTTATCAGTTTGTTGGTTTTAATCTTAATCAAGCTAAAAATTCAGAAGGTAAGCCTTTTTTAAATCCTATGAAGTCTGGTTGGTTTAATAATTTGGCATTTCGTCAAGCTGTTGCTTATGCTATTGACCGTGAACAGATAAATAATAATATTTATCGAGGTTTAGGAACAATACAACATTCTGCTCTGGGGGTACAAAGTCCTTATTATTTATCTCCGGAAGCAGGATTAAAGGTCTATAATTATGACCCGGAAAAAGCTAGAAGTTTATTGTTAGATGCTGGTTTTCAATATAATAATGTCAATGAATTATTAGACAAGGATGGTAATCAAGTAGAATTTACCATTTTAGTAAAATCTGAAGAAAAACTCAGGATAGATACAGCAGTTCAAGTCAAAGAAGATTTAAGTAAAATTGGGATTCAGGCTAATTTACAGGTACTCAATTTCAACACTGTTTTAGAAAAGCTATTACTTCGTAGAGATTGGGAATGTTATGTTGGAGCTTTTGGTGTTCCTGGTGCAGATTTTGAGCCAAATTTACTCTCCTTATTTTGGTTAAGTAATGGCTCATTTCATCAATTTAATCTTGGTGCTAAACCTGGAGAAACACCTATGCAAAATTGGCAAGTTTCTAGTTGGGAGCAAGAAATTGACCGTTTATTTACTGCTGGATATCAGACGGTAGATGAGAATGAACGTCGAGAAATTTACGGTCAGTTTCAGCAAATTGTTGCGGAACAGTTACCTATATTTTTTTTAGTAAATCCTCTTTCGTTGCAAGCAGTTCGCGATCGCATAGATAATTTAAAGTTTTCTGCTATTGGTGGAGCTTTTTGGAATATTGATGAATTGAAAGTTACGGAAAAATAAACGTATAGCAGAAGGAAGAGGGAAGAAGGAAGAAGGAAAAATCTGGGGTTGGTGATTTGAGGTATGATATCTTGTCCGGATAAGAGTACGAACAAAAAACTTTCTCCTTCTACTACTGTTTCTTCTTCTTTCTTTCCTCCTGACTCCTGTTTGCGGAGCATTCCTCCAGAAATTCTGACTTCTGAACTCCTGAGTCCTAAGTAATTAAGATTAATATCATACACGCGCTTCAGAAACGCCCAGGAAATTTAGGAGTTGGAACTACATCGTTTCATATATTCCCATCCACGTTGGGGAGAAACGCGATCGCGTCCAATAGTCTTGGCAATCCATTCTGCTACTTTCGGTCCAGTCCAGGTTTCTTGGTCTCTGGGTGGATTTTTTAGTGCTATGCGTAACTGTTCTTGTTGTTCTAGAGTCAGTAAAGCATGAGAAGGATAAAATTTCCTGGTTTTCCGTCGATTCAAAAGAGCATTTGGTCCTTGTTGATTATAATTTTTGACTATATCTTTAGCATAATCATAGTTAAGACCCAAAGCTTTTGCTGCTTCTTTAATCGTCCACTTTTGAGACACCAACCACAAAAGGTGCCAGCGTCGAGATTCTACTCTATCTTTTGTTTGGAGATAACGTGTTTTGATTTCTAGTTCGCTCAGGTGAGATTTGAGATAGGCTTTTTTAGGCATCTTTTTCTACTTTATCAGGGAGTAATAAATATTCGTAGCTTGACTCTGGAAAGCAATAGAACTCTGTTCTGCTCAAAGCAATTGCTATCCCAGACATAGATGACCCTGTAAAGTTTAAATCCACCGTTACAACTGGAGATGATTTCTTAGTTAAGGTAGTAAACCTTTTTGAGCTGTTTAACCGTAATTTGTAATTTACGGACTAACACCTACTCTGAGAAATATCTGTTAGTTTTATTAACTTTGCAGTTGTATTATTTACGGTTTAGTTACTTATCTATATATACTATATCATTTTATAATATCTGTGTAAATACATAAAAGACTTTATTCAGATATTTTTTTTACTTCACAAAATCTTTACTTTTTTTCCAGAAAATCTTTATATAATCTTTACAATAGTCAGCTAAAATTATGATAATAATATAGTTTTGATCATTTTATATGCAAATTTAGTTAAGTATAGAAAATCCGATCCCTGTTGAGAAGATAGATCGATGACGCTAACCTGATAATATAGCAATTTTATCCGCTCGAAGTAGTGGTTGATGTGTAATTAATTTTCTGTCTTACTCTTCTAATTTTGAAGTTATTTCTCAATTACTAGGGAAATTAAGATAATAATAGCCAGGTATTTGACCGATTTATTATTGGCAGTGCTTTTATGAGATGAATTGCCTATTGTTATATTCTGTCTCTACCTAAAATTTTCAACCAACCATAGAGTATCTACCATTTATCAAAAACTTTTCTACATTTTGCCCTGTAGGGGAGTATGGGAGTGGGGGAGTGGGGAGAAGCAAACATAAGAATAATTAACATTAACGCTGGCTCAAATTAGCATGCAAAGTGATTTAGCTTGTACCGATCGGTTGACAACTGAAGTCTGGCCGAAGTATAGCACTAATGCTTATGAATTGGTATAATATCAACAGGACTTACGCATTTTTACTACATATTATTACAGGGAGCAGGAAGCAGAAAATATTAGGACTGGAAGTAGGGAGAGAGAAGATGTTCAACAATTAATAATTATTACCTCGAAAGTGAAAACGGATAGGATTGACTAATGATGAATATTTTTATTTTTATCCCCTGATAAAGAGGAGGCTTTAAACTACAATTTTTCGGTAAATTAAGAATTAAGATATCTTCACTTCATACATTTTTTCGTTAAAAATAATATTAATAATTACTCGAGCGCTAAAAAAATTAATAGACATCTGTTCAACAATGAATAATGAATAATGAATAATTAACAATTACCTCTCCTGGAAAACGTATAGAATTGACTAATTATGAAAATTTTGGGCATAATTGCGGGACGTAATATGTCAGTTCCGCAAAACCATAATCCCCGTGTCCCCGTGTCCCCGTGTCAGCCAAAATCATCCCAGTATTCAGCAACGCCAAATTTTTATTTTTATCCCCTGATAAAGAGGAGGTTTTAAACCACAATTTTTCGGTAAATTAAGAATTAAGATATCTTCACTTCATACATTTTTTCGTTAAAAATAATATTAATAATTACTCGAGCGCTAAAAAAATTAATAGACATCTGTTCAACAATGAATAATGAATAATGAATAATTAACAATTACCTCTCCTGGAAAACGTATAGAATTGACTAATTATGAAAATTTTGGGCATAATTGCGGGACGTAATATGTCAGTTCCGCAAAACCATAATCCCCGTGTCCCCGTGTCCCCGTGTCAGCCAAAATCATCCCAGTATTCAGCAACGCCAAATTTTTATTTTTATCCCCTGATAAAGAGGAGGTTTTAAACCACAATTTTTCGGTAAATTAAGAATTAAGATATCTTCACTTCATACATTTTTTCGTTAAAAATAATATTAATAATTACTCGAGCGCTAAAAAAATTAATAGACATCTGTTCAACAATGAATAATGAATAATGAATAATTAACAATTACCTCAAGAGTGAAAACGGATAGGATTGACTAATTATGAAAAATTTTATCAAAATAATTTGGATATTTGCTCAAATCCCCGTTATAAAAATCACTTCTGACTTCGTTAATTATTATTACCTGATAAAGAGGAGGCTTTAAAACACAATTTTTCGGTAAAAGTCAAAAATAAAATCAATTCTTATCCATAACTTATCAATTGTTTCTCCCTGTTGCCTTCCGGAGCTGTTGCCTGTTTATAAATTATTACCATGAATAATTCAACACAAAAATCCTATTATCAAGTCGGTGGTTGTCTCCCCAGAAATTCACCAAACTACGTCAAGCGACAAGCAGATGAAGACCTATATAAAAATCTAAAAATAAGTGAATTTTGTTATGTTCTGAACTCTCGTCAAATGGGAAAATCTAGCTTGCAAGTTAGAACGATTAAAAGATTACAAAAAGAAGGTATTTCTTGTGTGGCAATAGATATTTCAGAAATAGGTAATCGGGGAGTTACTCCCGAGCAGTGGTATGCAGGTATTCTTCGCATCTTAGAAAATAATTTTAATCTCTCAGAATATGTCAATATTCGTACTTGGTGGCGAGAACGAAATTATCTTGCACCCGTACAACGATTAAGTGAATTTATTGAAACGATATTACTAACAAACATCCAGAATAATATTGTAATTTTTATTGATGAAATTGATAGTATTCTAGCTCTAGATTTTCCGGTTGATGATTTTTTTGTATTTATTCGCTCCTGTTACAATAAACGTGCCAATAATCAAGAATATAATCGCTTAACTTTTGTTTTGTTAGGAGTTAGTACGCCTCAAGATTTATGTCAAGACCAAAATAGTACGCCTTTTAATATTGGTAAAGCTATTGAACTAACTGGTTTTAAATTTGATGAAGCCTTATCTTTGGTGGATGGATTAGTCGAAATTTGTCAGCAACCGGAAGAACTTTTAAAAGAAATTTTATCCTGGACGAATGGACAACCTTTTTTAACTCAAAAATTGTGTAAAATTATCATTGAAAATGGAGCTTATATTGTTAACCCCAAAATAGAATTAGAGGAAATTATTCAAGCTAAAGTTATTCATAATTGGGAGGCAAAAGATATACCAGAACATTTGAAAACTATTCGCGATCGCATCTTCAGAAAGGATGAAAGGATAGTCAGAAGATTAGGGTTATATCAGCAAATTTTACAGAATAATTTGGCTGGAATAGTTGCCGATGATAGTCCCGAACAAATGGAACTGAGGTTATCTGGATTGGTAGTTAGAAGAGATAGTAAATTAACTGTGGCTAATCCGATATATGCTGCAGTTTTTCACGAAGAAATGATTAATGAAGAGTTAGAAAAACTACCTCCTTATTCTACAAAAATTAAAGCATGGCTTCATTCAAACTGTGAAGAAAAATCCTATTTATTGCAAGGGGAAGATTTACGATCGGCTTTAGTTTGGGCAGCCGGAAAAAGTTTAAGAAATCAAGACTTTCAGTTTCTGACAACTAGCCAAAGATTAGTATTAGATGCTCAAATAGAAGCTTTAGAATCAACAAAAATAGAAACTAAAAAAGCTCAAGCAGAAGTTGCAAAAGCACAACAAAAAGCTCAACGCTGGATTTCCATAGGTTCTGCTATCCTTGGCACATCTTTAGTTTTATCAATAGGTTTTTCTCTATTAGCTTATCAAAGATTTAGATTAGCACAATCTAGTCGAGAAATTGAACAAACTGGCACCGATGCTTTGTTATTAGCAATGTTCAAAAAGTCAACAACAAATCAAGCATTATTTGAAGCTTTACCCAAGGCAATATCTGCGGGACAAAGATTAAAAGATTTGGTTAATAACAATATTCCTCTAGCAGAATATCCTGCGACTCGACCGATATTAGCACTACAAATGATTCTGGATAAACTTGACGAACAAAAACAATTTGAAGATAGTTTTCTTCAGAAAAGAAAAATTATTCTGCAAGGTCATCAAGGTGCTGTTACGAGTGTTAAATTTAGACCCAATCGAGATATTTTAGCTTCAGCAGGAGTAGATGGAAAAGTAATTATTTGGAATTTTGAGGGCGAAAGAATTACAGAATGGCAAACGGAGCAAAAATCAGTTAATAGTTTAATTTTTCATCCGAGCGGTAAATATTTAGTAACTGCTGGTAGTGATGGTACTGTAAAAATCTGGAATTTATTAGGGAAAAAATTATATGTATTAGAGATATCTCAAACTGAAGTTAATAGTATTAGTTTTAGTGCTGATGGTAAGTATTTAGCAACTTCTGGTATAGATATTCCTATTCAAATTTGGAATGTATCATCGTCACCTATGACTATATTATCTGATTCAATTTTGAATGATAATGGTTTAATTAGAGCGGTTAGTTTTAGTCCTAATGGAAATTTTCTAGCAACATTAGATGGAAAGTCTACAATTAGATTATGGAATATGTCTGAAAATAAATTCAAAACTCTAGATGTGCAAGCTATTAGTATGAATTTTAGCCTTTCTCAACCCCAAATTTTACTAACAGCAACATCAAATGGAGTAGTGGAATTGTGGCAGCTTTCTACAGGAAAATTAATGAACAATTTTCAAAGTTTACATCTGGATACTAAGTTAGTTAGTTTTAGTCCTGATGGAGAGTTAATAGCTACTGTTGGAATTGATAGTATTGTGCGACTTTGGAATTTATCAGGACGGCAAATTAGTCAATTTGAATTTATGGAGAATGTAATTAGTATTAGTTTTAGTTCAGATAGTAAAAAAATTGCTGTTGCTGGTAGTAATGGCAAGGTTTGGCTCAGGTCTGTGGAAGATTTAGATGAACTTTTAACTAAAGGTTGTCATTTTTTAGTAGGAAAACCTAACTATTTTATGAGAGTAGTAGAATTTTGTCAGAGCTAAATTCATTAATGGATAATGGATAATTGATAATGGATAATTGATAATTACTTCTCCCTTTTAGGGAGAGGATTGACCAATAAGGAAAAAATTCATTTCTTTCCCTTGAAAAGGGAGGCTAATAAAGCTGAATTGTTTAATTATTAATTATATTGCCTACTCCCTCTTATGTAAAATCAACCGAGCTTGAGATAAGATACAATTGAACCAAAGTCGAAAAGATAAAATACCGACAATCTTCCTTCTTCCTTCTTCCTTCTTATCTTCTTCCTTCTACTAATAAAAAGACCTCTCCGAAAATAGTCAAACACTTACTATAACTATCTTTTGGAGAGCGATCGCTAATATTTAAGATAGTTGATTTTTACCGTAAAATCAGTCTTACCGATTCAGTTACTATTAAAAACAAGCTCAAAAATAGCAATATAAATTCAATAATTACTATCTTGGTAAAGGTTTATTTATTACTACAAAATAAATGACACTATTCGTCATATTACTAACCCACAAATAGTCATAATTATTTGCTCATATTTGTCAGGATTTAATCTAAATATTTCTTGAGCTACCCTAAATATTTTGGCTAATCTAATTATATGTTCAACAAAAATTCGTTTTTAAGCAAATTTTCTATTTTGAGATTTTTCTGAGTCTGTTAATTCTCGTTTTTTCGGCTTTTTTTTAGGTGTTTTAATCCTCGGTTCTCCAGTATAGGCTTAATATCCACGCTCATTTTTGTTGACTGTCAAACTTTTTCTCAGTTTCACGGAAATATTGTATATCACTTTTTTTTCCTGGCTCTCCTGCTGAAATATCCACAATATCCTTACCTTTTGGCAATACAATTACTTGCCCTTTTGTTGTATGAGTTTTTTTCTTTCGGTCGTAATATTCCTTTTGTTTTTCATATTCTCCTGGTCTTTCTATGGCCTGTTCATAGCTATCTACAATTAATTCAAATTATGTTAATATTTATTTGACAATTTCAAAGATAAAATACCGACAATCTTCCTTCTTATCTTCTTCCTTCTACTAATAAAAGATAAAATCAATTATCGCACTCTGTATTTATCAATTCTTTCTCCCTACTGCCTACTCCCTACTCCCTCTTTCCTGGAGATATCTAATTATGTAAAATCAACCGAGCTTGAGATGAGATATAATTAAACCAATGTCGAAAAGATAAAATACCTACAATCTTCCTCCTTACTTCTTCCTTCTTCCTCCTTACTTCTACTAAAAAAAATAAGCAGAATGGCGGATGTCAAATCGGTAGAGAATGTGGTTTATAACAAAAATCTTGAGTAAATATTGAGTTAGTTAGTACATAGAGTGATGATGAATTGAATAGAAGAAAAGCTTTTTTCCACTGTTAAGTGTTTCCTGCTACAAATAAATCAAAATATTTCCGAGAAAACCCTGATATCTCAGTAAAATTATTTCCAAACATCAGTATAACAAGCGATGACATAATAAAGGAAATATGAAACAATAAAAACCATATCTATATCATGCGGCTCTACTGCTTAATACAGCAAAATTAAATATTACAATTATTTGAAAGGTTTAATAATTATGTCAGCATCCACCATCGGTTATATTAAGCTAGCAAATACCCTGAGTATGGTCAGTCAAAAACAAGTTACTGGAAAGTTGTGCGTCGCTCATGGCAATCAAGAATGGCAACTTTATTTCCTATTTGGTCATCTTTTATATGCAAGTGGTGGAGTACACTCTACCAGACGTTGGTATAGAGCTGTCAAGAAATATTGTCCTAACTTTAAATTTGAAGTTAATCAGTTAACAAATACTCAACTATGGGAATATAAATTGTTGCAAACAGCAATTAGCGATAATCAGATAACTTTAAGTCAAGCTAAGGCAATTTTGCGTACTATTGCTGAAGAAGTTTTCTTTGCTATTATTAGTCAACCAGGTTTAACAAGAAGATGGCATCCACAGAAACATCCAACTTCTCAAACAACTTTAAGTTTACTATTATCAAGGCGAGAAATCAAAGAAGTTCTTGCTTCAGCAAAAATACTTTTAAAATCATTAAAAGATGAGGGTTTATGCCATATTAATCCCGATCTTGTTCCAATTATCAAAAATAGAGATAAGTTATTAAATAAAGAAAAATCAGAGTCTGTTTTGAATATCCATAAGTTACTCAATGGTAAACGAACAATTTGGGATATTACGTTAGAAATAAAAATGTCATTAGAGGTAATTACTCGTTATTTATATAACCTTGAAAAATTAGGTTTTCTTAATTTTGTGAAGGTAAAAGATTGGCTACAACCTTCAGAAAAATTTCACTTACCAGCCATAGAAAAAAGTGTTGATAAAGCCAAAATTGCTTGTATTGATGATAGTTATAGTACTGGTTTCTTACTGGATAAAATTCTCAAGCCACTGGGATATGAAATGTTGCATATTCAAAATCCAATTAAAGGATTAGCTCTTTTGGAAGAATATCAACCCGATTTTATTTTTTTGGATTTAATTATGCCTAAAGTTAGTGGTTATACAATATGTGAATTTTTACGAAAAACTACTACATTCCAAGATATACCAATTGTATTTTTATCAACTCAAGATAGTATTATCGACCGGACTAGAGCTAGAATTGTAGGTGCTAATGATTACTTGTGTAAATCTTTTTGTCCAGAAAAAATTGTAGAAATTGTAGAAAAGTATGTCAATCCTAAACATTCTATAAATGAATCAAAAAGCACTTTAGAGCCAACATATAATTTGACTTTTATGGCTGTAGGAAGCTAGTGCCGCTATGGGGAAGTTAAAAGTCAAAAGTCAATCATTTTTGATTTGTAATTGTTTGAGAATTTTGTAACCAGTTATTTCCGCCATCCTGCACTAGAACTAAATTGCTCGCAATTATCAATTGATAGTTCATTAATAGTGATTTTGATACAAGATTTTGCACTTGTAAAATCTAGTGTTTCTATATGTACCACATCACGACTCCCCACCTAATCTTTTTGTTATATCTCATAAAATATATTAAAAAAGTAATCTTAATAAAATCATTAAATCAACATTATTAATCTCTCTTTTTCTCGTAAAAATTTCAGAAAAATTTAATTTTTAATAATTAATAGCGAAAGAATAGAATGGTCCGTAGAGGGTTAAACCCTGTAGAAAAAGTTTGATTGTATGATTAAACTAGAGATAAAATTATTTATATAGCAAATAGAAAATTAAATCATTATGTTAATAACTAATATAGGATGTAACAAAGTATGGAATGCTTTAGTTGCACTTAGTCATAAGCAAGCAACAGGTAAACTAATATTAGACAATGGCGAACAAAAATGGCAGATTTACTTTTATCGGGGACAAATGTTATATGCTACAGGGGGATTACATCAAACTAGACGTTGGTACAGAACAATTAATCAACATTGTCAGTATCTAAAATTTAACGCTAGTTTACTATCTACTGAAGAATTATGGGAATATAAGCTTCTTCAACAAGGTCTTACTGAAGAACAAATAACTTTAAAACAAGCTAAAGCAATTATCCGTAGTAGCAGCTATGAAATTTTCTTTTCTTTAGCAAGTCAGTCAATTTTAAATCTCAACTGGCAATCAAATCGGGAATTAACATCAGAAATTAGTCCCAATTTAGTATTATCTCCATTAGAATTAAAGCAAGTTATAGAGGCAGCAAAAAATCTTTGGGAACGCTGGCAAAAAATAGGAGTTAATGATATTTTCCCAGAACAAGCTCCGGTAGTTAAAAAATCTATAAAATTACAAAGTCGTTTGAGTGAAGAATCTATACAGGTTCTTACTAATAAATTTAATGGTGAAAATACTTTGTGGGATATTACAGTTAAAAAAAGGCAATGTCTAGCCTTAACAACCCGTACTATGTATCATTTTTTTAAACAAGGTTTAATAGAAGTTCGAGCTGTACCAGATTTACCTTCTCCATTGGAACAATTACGCCTAGCTTACTGTTCAACAAATCGTTATAGACCTCTAATAGCTTGTATAGATTCTTCAGCAACAACAGGTAAATTTTTAGAGCAAATTTTGATGCCTAAAGGTTATAAAATTGAGAAAATTACTGACCCAATGCAAGGGGTAGGATTAATGGCTAAAAAAAATCCTGAATTAATATTTATGGATTTATGTATGCCCGAAGTTGATGGTTATGCACTCTGTAATTTTTTACGGAAAGCTTCAATTTATAAACAAACTCCTATTATTATTTATACTGGACAGGATAATTATATAAATCGCGCCAGGGGATTATTAGTAGGAGCAACAGATTTTTTAAGAAAACCAGCAAATGCAAATAAAATTTTAGAAACAGTAGAAAAGTATTTAAAGTTAAAAAAACAGGAATATCAAAATAAAAATAACCTTTCACAATCTTTAGCTTTGGCACCTTGAAGTAGCACTCAGCAGTCAGCTATCAGCTATCAGCTTCTCAAGGTGTATAAACTGAAAAGAATTTTATATTTTGCCAAATTTATGTTTCATAGCTTGATTCAGCAAAGCCTAAATAAAGACAAAAAAATAAAAATTTAACTAAGTAAATGGAATAAAAGATAATGATTTCAATAATTGATAATTGATAATGGATAATTGATAATTACCTCTCCCTAAAAACGGATAGGATTGAATAAAAGGAAAAAATTTATTTTTTTCCCTTGAAAGGGGAGGCTTTAAACCTAAATTATTTAATTATTTATTTAATTATTTAATTATTAATTCTTCGGTAATATCAATTCACTTTAGAGATGTCACAAATAGTTTCAAATCTTATATTTGTATTTGAAATAATTTCCTGAAATTACTGTAGTGTCAAAGTTTTGAGCCTGTAAAATATTACTTTTGACTTTTGACTTTTGACTTTTGACTTCTAAAGACTTTTGACTTTTGACTTCTAAAGATTTTTGACTTCCGTGAAACGTTATAGGTAAATAGAAAGATACACTATATATAAATACTAATGACAGAATTAATGTCGCCAAAAATGCGTATTGAAAGCGATAGTATGGGAAAAATAGAAGTACCAGCAAATCGTTATTGGGGTGCTCAAACTCAGCGATCGCTAATCTACTTCTCCATTGGGCAAGACTACATCCCACCAGAAGTTATCAAAGCATTCGCCATTCTCAAAAAGGCAGTCGCTCAAACCAACCACGAACTCGATAAACTCCCAGAAGACAAAACCAAATTAATTTCTCAAGCAGCAGAAGAAATAATTGCAGGGAAACTAGATGGTAACTTTCCGCTGCGAGTCTGGATGACAGGAAGTGGCACCCAGTGCAATATGAATGTCAACGAAGTCATCTCCAACCGGGCGATCGAAATTGCTGGTGGAGAAATGGGAAGCAAAATACCAATACATCCCAACGACCATGTTAATATGTCGCAGTCATCTAACGACACATTTCCCACTGCTATGTACATCGCTTCAGCAATAGCATTACAGGAAAAGTTGTTGCCGAAAGTCAAGAAAATGCGCGATGCACTCCAGGAAAAATCGGGAGTATTTTCCGACATTGTTAAAATAGGACGTACTCACTTGCAAGATGCAGTACCGTTAACATTGGGGCAGGAATTTTCAGGATATGTGGCGCAACTCGATGCAAATATGCAGCACATTACTAATGTCTTGCCAAGTTTGTATGAACTAGCTCTAGGTGGTACTGCAGTGGGAACGGGGTTAAATACAGTTAGTGGTTTTGCCGAACTTGCTGCAAAATATATTAGTGAAATAACTGGGTTGCCATTTGTGTCTGCACCTAATAAATTTGCTGCTTTAGCTGCTCACGATCCAATAGTTATGGCGAGTGGCACTCTGAAGACTTTAGCTTGTTCGTTACTGAAAATAGCTAATGATATTCGCTGGTTGGGAAGCGGACCCCGGTGTGGGTTTGGGGAATTGATTTTACCTGCAAATGAACCAGGGTCTTCAATTATGCCAGGAAAAGTTAATCCTACTCAGTGTGAAGCAATGACCATGGTGGCAACTCAAGTGTTTGGGTATGATGCAGCGATCGCTTTTGCTGGCGCTCAGGGTAGTTTTGAGTTAAATACTTATAAACCGATGATGATTTTTAATTTAATTCAGTCGATTAATTTAATTGCTGATAGTTGTAATAATTTCACGGATTTTCTATTAGTCGATCTGCAGGCAAATCAGAAAAAAATAGAGTTTTATTTGGAACAGTCTTTGATGTTAGTGACAGCTTTAAGTCCAAAAATTGGGTATGATAATGCTGCGAAAGTTGCTCATTTTGCCCATGAGAAAGAGTTGACTTTAAAGGAAGCTTGTTTGGAATTGGGTTATGTTTCTGCGGAGGAATTTGACGAGATTGTAATTCCTAAAAATATGACTCATCCTTCAGCTTAAGTTTAATGAAAAGTAGGTCTAGTAGGGTGTGTTAGGCGTTAGCCGTAACGCACCGAAAATTAACATTTATAGACCAATATAGATGGTGCGTTACATTTCATTAACGCACCCTACTGGACTATACTAATTTTTCTTGGTAATATCATGTCCGGATAATTAGTGATGAAAAAAACAAAAACTCTCACTTGCAGTACAAATCTTTTTATTCTCCCTACTCCCTACTCCCTACTCCCTTATTTATAAGTATTCAACCGGACATGATATAAGATGGCAATTGAGTATAGTTGTACAGTAACTTAATTTAATTTAAAAATAAATAATATGACACTTAATGAACTACTCCCTGTTGTTCGGATGCTTTCTTCTAGCGATAAACTCAAGCTAATTAGGATTTTAGCTGAAGAGCTAGAAGCATCTGAAGATATTGCACCTTTAGAACCTTTCAAAACTTATAACTTGCCTACTCCATACAATTCTTTTGGTGCTGGTGAAACTCTCATGGAAGCACTTACTGAAGATAATATAGATTGAAAAATATGCGATTCAAATACTCAACTACTGACCCATCTCAGAATGAATTTGATAGTTTACCTCGTATTCCATTAATTCTTAATCGAGGTAAGCTAAGTATTGAAGTTGTTGGTCTAGTTGATAGTGGTGCAACTGTAAATGTTTTACCTTATGATATTGGTGTTCAATTAGGTAGTATTTGGGATGACAACAAAGCAATTATTCAATTAGCAGGTAACCTACAACATCAACCAGCAATACCATTTTTTGCAATTGCTGAGATTGGTGAATTTAAAGCTGTTAAGTTGGTTTTTGCTTGGGTAAAACTAACAAATATACCTTTAATCCTTGGACAAACAAACTTTTTCTTAGAATTTGATGTATTTTTCTACCGCTCCCAGTTGGAATTTGAAATCAAACCAAAATCAGAGTAAGTTTTTTATACTATTTGATTTTTGGCGTTGCTGAACGAAGGTATAATTTCAGTAGATTATAAATTTCTTTTGTTAACATATGCAGGTTTTTGTTGGGTTGCGAGATACGCTTAACCCAACCTACTAGGTTAAATTAATAATAATTTGTTAGGTTATTTCTACTAAAAAACGAACAGACAAAATCTCATCTTGTTTTAAAGGTTCAACAGCAGACTTATGCACAATAATTACATTAATAGATTCTCCTATAGCATTAAATACTTCCAATACATAACCATTTTCTCCTCCTTCATAGATGTAGATTTTTGTTAGGTTGCGAGATACACTTTTTATGTTGCAGAGCAAAACCCAACCTAACGATATTAACTCCTTTTTAATCTTCGCTTTTTGATCTGCGCTTCTCTCTTTTTATAAGATGAGCAATTTTTCTGACAATACTGACAGTCTGGTTGAGGACAAATTAGATAACCACAAGTAGGGCAATTTTGCTCTCTTCCAACTATAAGGGGAGAACAGCCACATTTACCTTTCCCTTCGATATTTCCACCACAGTAAGCAATAATAGTTTTCCAGGAATCATTGGAAGTTTTTTTACCTTGCAATATACCTTCATGCCTAAACTTAAATATCCTAAACTCTGTTAATTCTATTTTTTCTCGATTTTCCCACAGAGTTTGTAAAGTATTGCAAAAACTTTGTATTGTCTGCAAAGGATCATAAATTTTTAGTGGATGATTTGTCTGGGAATATTGATATAAAATATTGAAATATTCTTGGGGACTATATTCTGAATTATTCTCTTCAAGCATCTGTAAAAAATGTTTGAGTATAGAAATATATAGATGAGATAGAGAGATTATTTTCTTTTTAGGAGATGGGGGTATGTTTATGAGAGATTTTATAAACTGAAGTTTCCATTTTGGTAAATGACTTTCCCATTCTGTAGGTAAATTTTCCCTGGCAATAACAAATAATGGTAAAGGGTTAATTCCTACTATAAAAATATCTTCCAAACTCGGAATTTTTCCGTCTGGTAATTTTGCTTTAAAATCCTTAAAGTGGTTGACTATTTCAATCTGTCTTTGGTAAAATATATCTCCATAGTCAAACAACCAGTGAGGTAAATAAGAATTATAATTTTCTGCTCTAGATAAATCTGAGTAGAAGTTTTCTAATCTAGATAAATCAATTTTTAGTCTATCTTTTTCACCAACAATTGTTTTTAATTCACTAAGTAATCTTTTATAAAAAATACCTAAAATTTTCGGTTTTTCCACAGAAAATTTGGGTAGTGCTTCTCCATCAATAAATTGCTTTTGTAAATAAGGAGATAAAACACCAACAATATAAACCTCTTTTTTTTCCTCATCCTGATTTGTTCGTTTATGCTTATGAGGAACACAAAACTCAGAGTAAACCTTTGAGTTAACTGTAAAGCGGGAGTTTTTGACATCTAGTAAAGTCTTTTTATCAAGTCTAATATCTCCTAATTTCCAGTCTGAGCTTTGTTTAGTAATCTGATGAATAGAAATATCTTCTACTTGATATCCAAAAGCACGAGAAAATTTAATAACTAGCTTTTCTGCTCCTCTAGCAGAAACCATTTGAGCGTATTTGAATTCATTTGTACTTATAGCAGATTCCCACTCTTTTATTAGCTGTCGATCATCTTCATTTTCTCTAACTTCTTGGTATAACTTTTCCCAATCTACTTGTAAATATTGAGCATAGGGATAATCAGAATTATTAAAGTTACTAACTATTTGAAAAAATTCCTTGTAGAGATTTTGTATAACTGTTTTTTTATATTCTCTAGGTGCAATATTCCAGAGAAAGCCTTGATATTCTAGTAAATCAGCAAATTTTTCCCAGTATATAGAACGTTGTTCTTGAGTATCTCTAGGAATTTTTTCCTGAACTTCATCTAATAACTGTTTTTTCAAATATTCATTAGTATTAGGATTTTTGAGATGTTTATTAATAAAGTCACTGTACTTAGTTAACTCATTTTTACTATCAATATCTAAATCATTTCTCAACTCAGAAGATGCCACTAAAAAATTTTCATATTCCTGAATAATTTTACTGGTTAATAGCTTTTTACCTTCAGTGTTAAAATAAAGGAGCTTTTCTCTGATTTTTGGTATTGCCTCTGCTGGTGGTAAAGCATTTATATATTCCAGGAAAAAAGGTGTAGCAATTTCGGAATCATTACTATTCACACATATATTAAAAATTTCCTGATATTCAGAATCACGAGGTATTTTTTCTACATTTATAGCTTCCTTTTTATCAAACTCAGATGTATGGCACAAACCACAACAAACATAGTCTCCAGATGAAAATGATTTAGAAGATGTAAAATGGAAAAAACCATCAGATTTTGTGGCAATTTCTCCTGTTTGATCCAAAAAATTAATGACAACTCCAGTATATGTCTTTAATTCAACATTTATTGCCTCAGAACCTTTAAAGTTTTCTTCCAAATCAAAACAAACATAAACCCCTTTTCCTTTTTCTCCTTCTAAAAGTGTTTGTAAATCTTCTGGTATTTCATGGCGGTTAACATAAACACCTCGATCTTCATCTCTATCTCTATTAATATCTCCTTCTTTGAGAGTAATAAAACCATAATCATTGATTTTTTGCAGTTTCTTATTAAAACCACCGAACCATATAATTCGACCAGTTACCATTTTTTTGCTATCTCCCTGATACTTCCTAGAAATAATTAATTATTCATGGCTTAAAACTAACTATAACTCATATTTTTACCGAATAATGAAGGTGGAAAGCCTCTCCTTAAAAAGAGAAACAAGAAAAAAAATTCATGATTAGTCAATCCTCTTCTTTTCAAGGAGAGGTAATTATTAATTATTAATTGTTGAACATCTTCCTCCTTTATTTAACAGCTTTTGATTATATAGCAATATGAAATGATTGGTGAAAAAAATGTAGGGGTTCAGTCTCCAAACCCAAGGAAAAATGGGACTTAAAAACCAAACCCCTACAGGACTGACACATCTGAAATGGTGCGTTACGACAGATTGCTAAATCCATTTCATAGTTTAAATTTAAGCCGTCTAACTGAGCCTACAAATTTAGCTATTAACTAATAACTAATATAAGTTTATAAGCAAAATTAATTACGCATTCTATGTAAGCATTCAGCCGTCAGCTATCAGCTATCAGCTTCCGGAACACATCTACATTTCCCACCATACAATGTATGGGTTGACAACTCAAACTCTTGTTCTTATACTTCAATTTTCTGATTGAAAATATACTATCAAGTTAAAGGAAGAATTGCTTGATTCATTAAAGAGCTGAGAGCTGATTGCTAATAGCTGTTTGCGCAGCAGTCCGCAGGAAATGCTTACCATTCTATTAGCTTCCTATTCCCTGTTACCTCTCTTGAAATTGAGAAAGTAGGGAAGCAATAACTTGATTTTGATTGATACTTCGACTCTGTTGTAAAGCCTCTTTTAAAACATCTATTAGTAACCCTGGTAAAACTAGAGATTCTGTAATCCTTTTACTGCCACCATCAACCATAGTAAAAGCAATAATATCTACATTTTTTACGTCAACTATCCAATATTCTTTGACTTTTAAATCTTCATATATCAACCTTTTCTCACCTTTATCATCAGAGAGTGAAGTATTGGCTATTTCTATGACTAAATCTGGGGGTGGATATGTACCTAAATCTACAATAGAAGTTCCCCAGGGAATAATATTAGCATTGTCACCTATATGGTAGGAAATATCTGGTTGTACTTCTTGAAATCCGATGTTTCTATAACTACAATTAGTTAGACCTTTATTGTCGATATTTTTGAGACTACAGAAAATACCAATAGCTATAGAAATAAGTGTATTATCGCTAGCATGGTCGTGACTTACAGGTGACATTTCTATTCTAAATTTTCCTTGAAAATAATAAGATTTTGCTTTAGCGTAAATGGGATTTTCAATAGTTTGGAGATATTCATCCCAAGTAGCTGAAACCCATGCATCTGTTGGAGTTTTTACTTGTAAATTTGTCATTTCAGTTATCAGTTATTAGTTATCAGTTATCAGTACCTCCTACTGAAGTAGGAAGCTTCAAATACTGAATTTTCTTTTCTCTTGGTCATATCAATACCATTTTCAATTAAGTTTGGAGACCAAACCTCTACTATAAAATTTTATAACATACTTTTCCTTCCCTATTTAAGGTAAGTATTTCCTGCCGAATGCTGCGGAAACAGCTATTAGCTGATAGCTGATAGCTGACGGCTGAATGCTTACTATTTAATAGCTTGCCATAATACACCCAAAATTTGCTCAACATCCCGAATATAAAAATTACTTAAATCAATCTTTAATTCATTTCCTTCTAACAACAAAAACTTCCAAATATCCCCAGTTGTCACCGCACCATAAATTCTATTAATTGCTTTATTTTCCTGTTGATTAAATAATTGTGCTGCTAACGCTAACATTGTGGCTGCACATTGACCTAAACCGCCCTTAATATTTTCATTTTTGGCTTCAACAATAATTGCTACAGGAGCATTAATTATTAACTGTTTTGGAGAACGACTAATTAGAAAGTCACAATACCCATTTAAACCCTGGTCAAAGTCAATATTAAATTCAATTCCTGAGAATAAACTAACCGAATAATTTGCCTGCCTTCTGATTTCTAATAACAAAGGAGTAATAATCATTTCTGTTTGTGGAGCATTCCGTCAGGAAACGAGCCTTTTCAGTATTAATTGCTAAAGCAAGTTCTACAGTTTCTGCCAAAGTTTGAGTGAGAAAATCGCTAGGTTTTAGAGATTCTACTTGAGCAAATAAATTCACTTGCTCGTTAATATGTAAATCAAATTATTTTGAGAATTTAGTTAAGGTTTTAAAATCATTATATGCCATTTTTTTACTATAGAAGAAGGAAGAGGGAAGAAGGAAAAAAATATTGCTTTGTCTGAGTTTTAAACTTTTGATCTGTCCGCACCCTTTGCTTCGACTGCTAAACTGCTTTGGTGGATAATAATCAATAATCCACGGGTTGTTCCTTTTATAATACTAATTTATAATCAATACATCGTCTATTTTGGAGTTAGAATGTATGACTACTGCTTATGATGATATTTTTAGTGCAGCTTTATCATTACCACCAGGTTCAAGAGCAATGTTAGCAGAACATTTGCTGAAAAGTCTTGATGCTGATTCTCAACAAGAAATAGATGCTTTGTGGGAGATTGAGGCAGAAAAAAGAATTGCAGAAGTTGAACAAGGAAAAGTTGAAATAGTGAGTCGCCAACAGGTGTTTAAAAATTTACGTTATGGAGGAAAATAATGGTTTGCGATTTTCATCCATAATAAACATATATAATTGAGTTATTGATTAGTATTCAGGAAAAAAATAATCAGGCTTCATTCCGTTAAGATTAAAAGACTTCGCAGTATTGAAGAAGTTGAGCTTAAAGATTGTGGTGATTTTAATGTTCTCATAGGTAAAAATAATTCTGGTAAGTCTAGTATATTATTAGCGATTAATACTTTTTTTGAATGTATTAAAGATGGGAATCTAATCACACTTAACCCTACCGTAGAAAAGGAAATAGATTTTTTTAATAAAGAAACTAATTCACCCATAGAAATTATAATTGTTTTCGGGCTTGACTGAGATGACAAAGATGTTTTAATAAATGAGATTATTCATACAGCACCACAAATGAAAAATGCTTTAGGCAATATTGAATTTGCTCTTAAATCTTAAATATCTCAATGAAAATCTATTAGACATCTCCAGAAAAGAGGGAACAGGGAACAGGGAACAGGGGACCCACCCCTAACCCCTCCCAGGAGGGGAATAATTGATAATTTATGGGTAATAATTGATTTTATTTTTTATTTTTGGAGATGTCTATTAGTCAAGCAAAAATTATGATAGATTTTTCATTGCGAAACAGTTAAGTTTTCTGATTCCAAATATAATCCCCAATACTTAATGCTATAGCAGAAAGAAGAAGGAAGAAGGAAGAAGGAAGACAGAAAAATCTGGCATTGCCCGAATTTTAAGCTTTTGATATGTCTTCACCTTTCCTTCGACTGCTATAAATTAGCAAAATAAGTCACAGCAAAAATATCACTTATATCATGTCCGGTTGAACAGTTATAAATAAACGACGGAGGAGTCAGGAGTCAGGAGTCAGGAGTCAGGAGGAAATAAAGAACAGGAGAAGGAGAGAGTTTTTTTATCACTAATTATCCGGACATGATATTACCCCCAATAACTAACTTCTCAAATCTGCCAAAGATACAGACAAATATTACATTTTAACTACTTCAGCTTGAGTATTCTCTGTTGATGATAATACTGAACTAACCTTGACCGCGCGGAACATTCCGAAACGACAAAGACCACTCCCGAATGCTAGACGCATCAATAACAAAGTAGGTACTTCTCGTATAGACTTAATTATTCCTGATAAACCAAAACGAATCATTCCTTGAGGTCTAATTACACCTTGCCAGATAGAATCAAACCAAGAAGGAATAGTCTCCTGTGTCCAATCTGTTGTCACTACCTCCCCTTCAACTAATCCAGTTTCTGCTATCAGTTCCGCAAAACCCTCAATACTAGAAAAAGCAGGATGAGACCACTGCTCTAATAACTGTCGCATTACAGGTTTTTCCCAGAAATTGAGTGGTTTTTGGCGATCGTCTCGCTGATTCCAGTCAGCTACAACCAAAATTCCACCAGGTTTTAATACCCGCATCATTTCCTCAGCATATTTAGCTTTATCTGGCATATGAGGTCCTGCTTCAATAGACCAAACTACATCAAAACTATTATCTGGAAAAGAAAGTGCTAGAGCATCATCTACCTGAAATTTAGCATCAACTTCTTCCGGGGTTAATTCCTGAGCGCGTTGTACTTGTTTAGGACTAATCGTAATTCCTGTAACGTCAAACCCATAATCTTTTGCTAAAATACGGGTGCTGCCGCCAATGCCACAACCTACATCTAAAACAGTAGTATTGCGAGACAGTTTATCCAACCCTCCCCATTTCACCATTTCATGGACAAAATCAGACTTGGCAGTCAAAAAATCTTTCCTCTGTGGTGGCGAACCATAATGACCTAAGTGAATGTGTTCCCCCCAGTAAAATTCTAGGATACCGTCTTGAGTCCATTCATCGTAGGAATTAGCGACCGTCTCAGACGACTCATAACTGCGAGGGGTGAAAAAATAAAGCGCAATACCTACGACTGATAGTAAAAGTAGAAATCCCAATAAGTAATACAAGAACATTTATCAAACCAGATTATTTGTTTACCATTTTATTTTATATAATAAACAGGACTTACGCATGAGGTACGAAAAACTAGGACTTGAGATTGCTTCCCTATGGGTCGCAATGACGGAAATACGTTAAAGTGTGTAAGTCCTAAAACTATTAAAAATTTCCACTAATGATTAGGAAACCAGATGAATACTAAATCCGGTTTAGCTAGTAGTCTATTAAGATAGTTTTAACTAGCTATTAGCTTTTCGCGATCGCAAACAGCATTTAGCTATCAGCGCTCATATCCGAGGGTTTAAGTCCCCCACTATATTTGAAAAAGCGCGTGGTGCACCTTTTATGGGAGTTTGTAGACGCGGAGCGGATTCTCTTGAGTATCCCTCATTATACACCGTGAAAAGCTGATAGCTGATAGCTGATAGCTGAGTGCTGACTGCTACTTCAAAGAATAGCTAACCCCAAAAAGCATTACCCAAAAATCACGCATTACAAAAATTTATCCATCATTGAATTGCTCTGTCTGTGCAACCATCTTCCCACTGCAAGCTTTCTGATTCCAAAAATAAGCTCCAATACCCACTGCTAAATTAGCAAAACAAGCAGCAGCAAAAATACCATCTACTCCAAATAACCAACTTCCTAAATATGCCAAAGGTACATACAAAAATAACATTCTTGTCATCGTCATCACTACAGAAGGCAAAGGTTTACCCAGAGCATTAAAAGTAGCACTAGAAACTAAAATCATCCCAGAAGCACCATAACTAATAGGTACTATCAATAAGTATTTCGCAGCAATTTCTATAACTTCTGGGTTTGGGTCGAATATAGAAGCAATCAAACTTCCACCTACACCAAGAGCGATCGCTAGTAAAACTCCCCACAGCAGACAAAACTGAAATCCTAAACGCAAACCTAAATACACGCGGTCGTACTTTTTTGCCCCCCAATTTTGCCCGACAAATGGACTGAAACTGGCAGATAATGCCATTGGTACAATTACAGAAAATGACTCTACCTTAGAAGCAATTCCAAAACCAGCTACTGTTGCGATACCATAATTAGCTACTAACCTAGTAATAAAAGTAATCGAAATTGGTGTAATCATATTTGTAGCAGCAGCAGGTATACCAATATAAAGAAGACTTTGCCAATTTCTGAGCAGGAGATTAAAACTTGGCAAACTCCAAGATATCATGCGTTCCCGGTAATGCAGAAAGAGTAAAGAGGCAATTAAAGTTGTTGCTCTACCGATAACTGTTGCTAATGCTGCTCCTTGCAAACCCATCGCCGGAATTTTGCCCACTCCGAAAATTAACATCGGGTCTAGCACGGCATTGACAACACCTGCTATAGTCATAATTACGCTAGGAATTAATGTATTACCAGCAGCACGAATAGCATTGTTACCGACCATTGGCACTACTAGAAAAATTACTCCCAGATACCAAGTCTGCATATATTCTCGAATTAGAGGCAGAATTTCTGCTTTTGCACCTAAAGCTGTAAATACAGGGTCGATAGTTGTTATACCTAAAATTACAAATATTCCGACTATCAATAGGGATAAAGTTAGACTGTCAGTAGTGAGTCGTTTTACTTTGTAGCGATCGCCTTCTCCAATAGCTCTAGCAATGATCGAAGAAGCACCTGTTCCCAAACCCATTGATACACTACCTAATATCATTACTACTGGGAATGTGAAACTCATTGCTGCTAGTTCATTTGTTCCCAGTTGACCCACAAAGTAGGTATCAACTATATTGAATCCTATTACGGCAAATACTCCCCAAACCATAGGCAGTGTTAGCTTTAGTAATAGTGGACCTACTCTGCCTTCTGTTAGTTGTAGTTTCATAAAGTATAAATTAGTATATTAGAGTTGTTGGGAAATAAGGTAAAATGATTCAAGCAGAAATTGGCGCTTATAAATGCTAAATATTGAACGAGCCTTAAAACAAGACAGGTTACTCAGAGCATTAACAGGATTAAA
>JAXHSW010000076.1:0-33857 GCA_034190295.1 Cyanobacteriota bacterium
AGCTGATTTAACCGTAAAAATTAACTATCTTAAGTATTTACGTTGGCGAAGCCTAGCGTTAGCTGTATCGCTCCCTGCAAGATAGTTATAGTAAGTGTTTGACTATTTTCGGAGATGTCTAATGAACCGTTCCCGATATTTTCACCTAATTAAACAGATTTGATATTAAACCAGGCACAGAAAAGATAATTATTTGTAGAAGAGAATTTGAGCAAATAGTTATTCATTTTATCCCGGCAATTATTAAAGAAAATTATTATTTTATCCCTGATATTTATGTTCTATTCAAACAATCTTTGCTCGTCATATAATACTATTTGAATAAATACATAAAATTGGAAGTTAATGAGATAAATTCCTTAATTTAATAAATACCCAGTATTTTTAAAACTGGTTGAAAAATTGTTGTTATAGCAGTAGAAAGAAAGGCCACAGACATATCAAAAACTTAAAACTCAGACAATGCAATATTTTTCCAATTTCAATACTCTCCTATAGGAATCCTAAATTGGTTGTGACAATTTTTATAATAGTTAATTTGAACTGAAAACCTTTCAGATTCTGACTCCTGACTCCTGACTCCTAACTACCACCAAAATATTACAACTTAAATAGGATTGCTATAGATAACTAAAGTCTTCTTCCTTCTAGTATATATTATACCATTTTGAAAAAAGAATGTTACGAATAATAAGCGTGATTAAAAGACTTTAAAAGATGATGTTCCTTTGATAAAAAGAGAATTTCCGTTTTCCTAGTTCAAAACTGCTATTGAAGGCATTCCCATACGACTCAGTCCTTCCCCTCCACGGTCGGGGCCAGCGGGTGGGTAGACTCCTAAGAAATATCCTAACTATTTGTAGCAAAAATTTATCAAATTGGTATTATGTCTGATTGAATAGTTATAAATAGCTATAAAGCTAAGGTAGGCATTGGATTGGGGACTTATAGGTAGGGGAGCTACTAGATTAGCGAGTTACAATAGAAAAGAGGAAGGAAGAGGGGAAGAAAGTTGTTTTTCTCACGCTATTCTTCAGACATGATATTACTGTACTTGATCAACCTGAAATATGCTGTATTTATTTAGCAACAAATACTTGTTCCCTGTTCTCCCTTGTCTATAAAAACAATTTTGTAACCTTCTTTTATCTTTTCTGTGGCGGGTTTAATACCCCACGGTCAACGGGGGTGCTTAAAATTGTTTGGGGTTATAAGACACGAAGTGGTTGGTCGTTTACTGAATAATTAAGGTTTAAAGCCTCTCCTTATAAAGGAGAAACAAGAAAAAATTTTCACGCTCCGCGTCAATCCTCTTTTTTTTAAGGAGAGGTAATAATTAATTTATTAATTATTGCTCTACCGATCTAATCTAAAAGTCCTTACAGATAAAGGTAAGTGCCTTTTTAAGTATCAAAAAGTGCGAGGTTTTAGGTGGTAATGGTTCAATTAGGAGCGGATTTTGGTCAAGAGTTGAGCAGAAAAATCAAGGGACGATTCTTCCTACTATCTCCTCTATAGTTCCCATTTCTCCTGACTCGGTCTTTCCCCTCCACGGTCGGGGCCTGCGGGTGGGTAGACTCCTCCCCCTTACCAAAAGACTTTTAAGAGCATTCCCTAATATTCAACAATTAATTATTAATTATTAATTGTTGAATATCCCCATGCAATTTTCCCTTCTTCCTTCTTTTATTGGAATTTATCTCATGCAGAAATAAAAATGCAAAATGAATTGTATAAATTTTTTATTATTTTCATAAAAATCTTTCTACTTTTAGGTTCTGTAATAGTTCTAAATCCCGTAGTTTTTGCTGGAGAAATTAGAAGTAATATTATTTCTCCAGAACTGAGAAATAAACTAGAGAGAAAGGGATTTATTGATGGTTATCAAAGGTCTAAATCTGGTTTAGAGCCATCAATAAAGGCAGAATTTGAAAATTTAAACATGGCAGAAACAATTGAAAATAATATTTATGCAGATGCTTATCTACAAGGCTATACTCAATTTGAAATTGATTTAGGGGAGTACATAAGTATTAATAAGAATGAATATGAGCTACAAGCTATTGCATTTAAAGATGGTTGTTTGATGGCACAAACAGGACTGAATGAATTTCCTGAAGCAGGTATGAATAGATTAGGGTTAGAAGAATTAAGAGAGCAGTTAATTTATCTTGATGCCTATCAACAAGGTTATACTAGGTGGCTGTTGACTTATTCTTGTATACCTTCACCATATTGATACATAGAACCCCCGATCGTATCTTCATAAATATCAAGTTTTTTTAGCCTTGAGACAGGAGACAGGAGACAACCCACCCGCGGGCCTCGACCGTGGAGGGGAAGTTAACGAAGTCTGCAAGTCTGCAAGTCTGCAAGTCTGCAAGTCAACCCACCCGCGGGCTCCGACCGTGGAGGGGAAGTAGGAGATTTGAACTCCGCTCCAAAAACCCTATCGCCTTAAAAGGCGGGGTTTTAGACCCATATTATTTTGATAAGAGGTAAGATGTGGGTTCTTGATAATACAAAAAATTCAACACTCCTTCAACTGAGTTTTCCTCAAAATTGATGCGCGAAAAGACTTGACTAGCATAATTATATAGCTCTCATAAGGGTTCTATAGGAATAACCTATATATATATAGTGTTTCTCAAGTTACTGAGGTACAGTTGTTTTTCTTCTTTTCTATTCTCTACTCCCTACTCCCTAAAGCAAAGGAATTTTTTACCGAGAAATTGTGGTCTAAATTCTCCTCTTTTAAGGGGATAAAAAAAGAGAATATTCGCCTAGGTTAAGCCTCCTTATTCCAGAGGTACTGATAACTGATAACTGATAACTGATAACTGAAATGACCCCACAAGCATGGAAGTTGCTATATCATTTAGCTAGAGTCAAACTCTGTTTTTAGTCGAATAGACGGCGTTGCTGAAATGTAATATTCAATAATTGATAATTGATAATGGATAATTGATAATTACCTCTCCCTAAAACGGATAGGATTGAATAAAAGGAAAATTTTTTTTGTTTCTCCACGGCGAGTGAGAGGCTTTAAACCTTAATTATTCGGTAAGTAGTTGAAGGTCAAATTGAAAAACTTATGTTTTGCGTTGATACTTAATCTAAAAATCATTATCATTCAGCAACGCCAAATAGACATTTCTAAATAAAGTCTTTTAAGGAGGAAAATTATTCGTAGCATTCTTTTTTTATATTTCATATAATTTTTCTGATAAAGATGAAAAAATATAGGATTAAAATTATAGTTTGTTTGATATTTACTGTAATTTTAGGTTTTGCTACTAAGTTTTATGAAGGACTATTTTCCCAATGGCTGAATAATTCTTTTAGTTCAATTTTTTATGAAGCATTCTGGATTTTTTTAGTTATTTTTGTTCTACCTCGACTTAAACCAAGCTTAGTGGCTTTTTGGGTATTTATTGTCACTTGTTTTCTAGAATTTATGCAGCTATGGAAACCACCTTTTTTACAAACTATTCGAGCTACTTTAATTGGCAGACTGTTGTTAGGAAATACTTTTGTCTGGTGGGATTTTTTTTACTATATATTAGGCTGTACATTGACTTGGATGATTTTACGTTACTTCAAGTTTTATACAGAACAAAAAAAGCCATAAGATGGAAGACAAATTATAGCTATAGAAACCCTAAATAGGTTGTAAAATTTTATCGTAGGGGTTTGGAAACCAAACCCAAGGGGAAATGGTATTTAGTGACGAAACCCTACAGTCTCAGCAGTGATTACTTTTATTTCGACTTTTGAGTTTTTAATTCCTTGTTTCTTACTTTTATAGTTTAGACTGAAGGAAAAGAGTAATCGACAATGATGACTTTACTTCTCGGTCGATTCATCCCACGCTCCGGAACGCAGATTATGACGTGGGGCTTCTCGACAATTATGCTAAAAATTAAGGACTACTAATCCCTAAACAATAACAAAATCAGACTCAGTAAGAGTAGTTGTATCTACTCCTGTGACAGTGGCTAAAATTTCCTTAGTCTCATCAACAAGAATACTGTTACCCGCGAAAGAAAGTTCGCTAAATGTTAAACCTGCTGACAAAGCAATTAAGTCATCTCCATTATTAAAATCAGCAATGGTATCTGCTCCCTCTCCAGTAGCTAGGACAAAAATATCATCACCTCGATCGCCAGATAAAAAATCGTGTCCTAAACCACCGCTTAGAATATCATCACCTTTACCGCCGTATATAGTCTCATTACCTTCAAGTCCAAAAAGTTCATCTTCACCCCTGGCACCGATAATCCAATCAAAGCCTCCACTGCCAGAAATAGTCTCATTCCCTACTAGACCGACACACCTTAAATGGTGCATTAGGGAGTAGGGGAGTAGGGGAGTAGGGGAGTAGGGGAGATAAAGATACCTAGAAATAAAAATAAGAGTGCACACTTTTAGCTGTGTCAGTCTACTACATCGAGGCTTAATTTTTTATTTATAGATACCCTTTTTACTTTTGATTCCTTATTTCTAACTTTTTACTTTTAATTCCTTATTTCTAACTTTTTACTTTTGAATTTTTACTTTTAAATTTTAATTCCTTATTTCTAACTTTTAATTCCTTATTTCCAACTTTTAAATTTTTACTTTTAATTCCTTATTTCTAACTTTTGAGTTTTAACTTTTGAGTTTTAACTTTTGAGTTTTAATTCCTTATTCCTTATTCCTTATTTCTAACTTTTGAGTTTTAACTTTTGAGTTTTAACTTTTAACTTTTAATTCCTACCCACTGAATAATAGCTTCAGTTAACCCATCCAAAGTATATTCTTGAGCTTCCACATCCACCCTACCTAACAAACTTTGACAACTTTGAGAAGTTTGAGGTCCGATAGAAGCAATACAAATATTTTCTAACCAATTGTGGGGTAAATTATCTTTATTTTCAGCAGTCAAATAACAAAAATTTCGCACCGTTTTAGAACTAGCAAAAGTCATAATATCTATCTGACGATTTTGTAGTGCCAATAAAGCTTCCGGTAGAATATTTTCTGGACAACCAGATTCATAAGCAGCTACTTCTATTACCTCCGCACCTTTACTATTTAACTCCTTCACTAATACTTCCCTACCACCAGTCTCTACTCTGGGAAATAAAACCTTTTTTCCACTCAAATTTTCTGGGAAATTTACCACTAAAGAATCAGCAACAAAATTAGGTGGAATAAAATCTGCTTTCAAACCACGAGCATTCAAACTGCCTGCCGTTTTTTTACCAACAACTGCTATTTTTACACCAGATAAAGCGCGACTATCCTTACCTTTATCTGCCAACCTTTCAAAAAAGTAATCTACCCCATTTGTAGAAGTCAAAATTAACCAATCAAAACTATCTATATTATTAATAGCCACATCTAAATCATGCCAACTTGAAGGAGGAGTAATCACTAAAGCTGGCATTTCAATTACTTTTGCCCCTGCTTTTTGTAAGCGATCGCTAAATTTATTAGACTGACCTGCTGCACGAGTTACTAAAACAGTTTTATTTGCTAAAGGCGCTATTTCAGTTTTTGTTACTGACTTTTCTATAACCATATTATTTGGAGATTTTAAATAATCTCGTAACCTGACTACTTCCCCTACTATTATCACACAAGGGGATAAATATTCAGTGTATGTTTGTTGAACAATATCCCCTAAACTACCAATCCAAATTTGTTGTTTTGGAGTGGCACAATTTTGAATAATTGCCACAGGAGTTTGAGATGTTCTTTTGTGTCTTAATAGCTGATGCACAATTTCATCTAAATTTCGTGCCCCCATTAAAATTACTAAAGTTTCAATCTGAGAAATTCTTTCCCAGTCTAATGCTTCTATATTGTGGGCAGTCAAAACTACAAAAGCTCTACTCATTACTGCATCTGTTAAAGGAATATTCCCTAGTAAAGGTGCAGCTAATACAGAAGAAATTCCTGGTACGACTTCAAATTCACAACCAGCTTCAATTAATGCTTGAATTTCTGAAGCAGCACGACCAAAAATAAAAGGGTCTCCTCCTTTTAGTCTAATTACTTGTTTGCCTAAACGACATTTTTCTACTAACAAGCTATTAATTTCTGACTGAGACATACTGGGTTTACCGCCACGTTTACCCATCTCTATTTTTAAACAATTTTCTGGTGCTAATTGTAGAATTGAGTCATCAACTAAGGCATCATAAATTAATACTTCGGCTTGAGTAATTAGGGAATGTGCCTGTATTGTTAAATATTCTCTATTTCCCGGCCCAGCTCCCACAATATATACTTTTCCTAGTAATAGATTCATCTGACTCTAAATTTTGACAGGACTTAAGCAAAGACAATACATATAGTAAACCAAAACTATAACATCTCAAATATAATTATAGTTATTATTTATTCTTAAAAATGCCAGCCAAAGATATCTACCACGAATGCGTTAAAAAAGCACTAATTAAAGATGAATGGGTAATTACCGACGATCCTTTAAGTCTGAAAATTGGTCAAAAAGATATCTTTATTGATTTGGGAGCAGAAAAACTCTTAGCTGCGGAAAAAGAAGGGCAGAAAATAGCAGTAGAAGTTAAAAGTTTTGTTGGTAAATCCGAAATAGAAGATCTCAAACAAACCTTGGGTCAATACTATTTATATTACAAAGTTATCAAATATGTCCGTTCCGAAAGATTGCTCTATATAGCAATCAGACAAGCAGTGTTTGAAAGATTATTCACTTTAGAAATAGGTAAAATGTTGCTAGAGGATAACAGCTTAAAATTAATTATTTTTAATCCCGAAAAGGAGGAAATTACACAATGGATAAATCAGGAAATTATCAGATGATTATCTGTCAAGTTATGCAAGCTTATGTTGATATTAAATATGCCAATGTTCCGATAAAAAATCGTGCTGCTTTTGACAATAAAAATGGGCAATATGTAATTATTTCAGAAGGATGGATAGAGCAAAAACATTTTCATAGTTGTCTAATTCATGTTGAAATTATAGATAATCAAGTTTGGATTCAGTGCGACAACACGGAAGATGGGATTGCTGATGAATTGGTAGAAGGGGGTATTTCAAAAAAAGATATTGTCTTGGGTTTCCACGAACCAGAGGTAAGAAAATACACAGGTTTTGGCATGAAATAAATTAGACAATATCCATGTATAAAAATAGTAATATAAGCTCCATAAGAGCATACTTATCATAGATTTGCAGTTAATTTTTCTGGATAACTTAAGCACCATTTTAGAATTTTTGTAAGTCAGAATTATAAATTTTATAACTTTTGATTTACAAAAGACAAGCCATAGGAAAAATTAGATATTCTAGGAAAAATAACTTCCAAATAAATTGATAAAAATTAGCGATCGCTCTTTTTTCTTCCAGGTTTACTTTTTGACTATGCTACCACATTTGAAGTACTTGTAAATTTTCCCACCAGATTTGTTGTGACTGAATAGATGCTCTATGATGTTGCATTATTCTCGTTTTTATAGGCATTTAACATAAGAGTTTAAACCAGATTTTTTCAGCTTCTTTTGTACATTCTTGCCTACTTGCTGCTTGATTTAATTGGTAAGCATTCCGCAGAAAATGCTTACTTTAATTGTGTAAATGTAAGCTCCAGGAGAGCATATTTATCATAGATTTGCAGTTAATTTTCCTGGATAACTTAAGCAGCATTTTAGATTTTTTGTAAGTCGGAATTATAAATTTTCTTACTTTTGACTTTTGACTTTTGACTTTTAACTTAAAAAAGACAAGCCATAGGAAAAATTAGATATTCTAGGAAAAATAATTTCCAAATAAATTGATAAAAATCAGCGATCGCTCTTTTATCTTCCAGGTCTACTTTTTGACTACGCCACCACATTATACCCAAAGCTAATACATGACTTATTACCAAAAATATCAAATTAATCTCTGCCAACCAAATTATACCAAATATAACCATACCGATATAGCAAATTGTTAATACCCACCTTGCCAAATTAAAGACAGTAAATGTCCCTAATTTAATTGTAAATGTAGTGATATTAAATTTACGGTCTCCTTCAATATCTGGAATATCTTTAAAAATTGCAATAGCAAAAGTGAAGACTATTACAAACAAAGTTAACGCCCATACTGTGGGAGGAATTTCTGGAATTATCAAGCTTTTTTTGAGGAGAATTATTTCACCTACTTCTGTTATCCATTTATTTAAACTTCCTGAGACTTCCTCAAATTTTTCTAATCCCCAAACAAAGCTTAAAAATATGCCTAGATTAACAATTACTCCTCGCACAGTAAAAATACATAACGCTGCCCAAAAAGGAAATCTTTTTAATCTAATAGGAGGCAAAGAATAAAATGTACCAATTACTAAACTTATTCCTACCGTTGCTAATAAAAAAGGTCCGCAAACTAGAGCCAAACTTAAAGCTAAAATTCCGGTTATTGCCACAATTACTTGACCAGAAAATCGGGAAAATTCGCCAGCAGCTATAGGAAGATGAGGTTTATTAATTCGGTCTATTTCTACATCTTCTAACTGATTCAATCCTACTATATAAACATTTCCACATAGACAACTTATCCAAGTTACTAATAACAGAATTAAACTATAGATGAAAGAAGATTGATTGAAAAAATCAGAGCGATCGCCCAAAACAATTAGATATATTGCCAATACACTTAATGTTGTACCAATAATTGTATGGGGGCGTGCAAACTTCCACAAACTATATAGCCATGGGAAATATTTTTGTACCAAATTAGTTGTAATTTTTACTTCCCGATAATGTGAAATTTCTCCCATAACTACCTTGAATTATTTTTCTTTTAATTGACGATAATTTTAATATTAATTTGGCAAGCGATTAATATCTTGATCGGAACCAAGTACAATCATTGTTAATCCTTTAGTTAAAATTGTACTAGACTTCGGATTAATTTGAAATTTTTCACCTCGGTCGCTAACTGCCAGTAAATTTACACCATAGGTATTTCGTAGTTCTAAATCAGCAATAGTTTGACCATCAAATTGTTCTGGTACAATAATTTCTACGATGCTATGATCTGGGTCTATATCAAATTGATCGAGTATTCTAGGTTTACTCAATAACCGTGCTAATTCGCAACCCATTTCTCTCTCTGGAAATACCACATAGTCTGCTCCAATCTTTTTTAAAAGTTTGACATGAGTCTCTGAAGAAGCTTTAGCTACTACAAATTTTACTCCCACTTCTTTAAGATTTAGAGTAGTAATAATACTTTCCGACAAATAATTGCCAATTGCGACAATTACTGTATCAAAATCTGAAATACCAGCTTGTTGAATGGCATTAATTTCTGTTGAATCAAGTTCTAAAGCATGGGAAGATATTTTGTCAGTTAAAGCTAGACTTACTCTTTTTTCTTCTCTATCAATAGCCAAAACTTCATAGCCTAAACTATGTAGAGTTAGACAAACTGCTCTACCAAATCTTCCCAAACCAATTACTGCAAATTGTTTACTTTCAGATTTTAAATTTTGAAAAAAATTCCAAGACGATAATTTCACTAAAAATTCAACGTTATAGCTTCTATATTGTAAATAGCAACTAAGCATTTCGGTCTGAATGCTGCGCAAACAGTTATTAGCATTTCCGTTTGTCATGCTCCGTAAACAGATGCATGAAAGTAATAACTTACTAGGGTTAGCTTGTTACTTTTTTCTTTCAGTGCGGAATGCTCCATCAAAAGAATTTTGAATTTTCCTTCTCAGATAATAAGTTAATAACTGATAACTAATAGCTGATAGCTGATAGCTGACTGCTTACAATAGCAAAAATAACGTTGCCTCCAAATATCTATGTTCAGATTTTACCAATGCTGAGAAAAATTTTTAACAACTAACTAAATTTATTCTCTTATACCAATTATTTGTAAAGATGCACTTAATAATTGTCGATATGACCTTATTGCTAGGGTCATTTCATTCTAGATTTTAGCAAAGATTTTATTAATTTTCAGGCAGCGAAAGATAAATTTCTTCCAGCTTGAAATAACGTGGTTTTGTCAATACATAAAATGGCACAGTTTAGAATGAAACAACCCTGCCTTATTGCACTGACTATTCTCATCTTTAGATTAAGTGCAACTTCATGGAAAAATGGTATTAGTTTTTTTACCGAATAATTAATAATTAAATAATTCGCGCCTTGAAGCCGACCTTTTCAAGGGGAAAAAAGCGGTCGTTAGCGGAGCTTCCCGAAGGGTGGGATGGATGGGTTTCCTAACCATATCCAATGGACCAAGAGAATATTTTTTTTTCCTTTTATTCAATCAATTCCGTTTTAGGGAGAGTTCAAGAATGCGCGAATGCGCGAATGCGCGAATTACCTTTCCTTTAAAACGGAATTGATTGACTAATTATGAAAATTTTTCTTTTTATCCTCTTAAAAGAGGAGGCTTTAAACCACAATTTTTCGGTAATTATCAATTATCAATTATTGAATGTATTTTTAACTTTAACATCAATATAGCGTTTCTCAAGTTACTGAGTTGCACTTATTTTTATTCTTTTATATCACCGAATAATTAAGGTTCAAAGTCTCTCCTTTAAAGGAGAAAAAGCAGTCGATATTCGTAGCTTCCCGTAGGGTGAGATGGCGGAGCACGGAGCGGGTATGCAAGAACGGAACTCGGAGCCATATCCAATCGACCAAGAGAAGAAAAAATTTTCCTGTCTCGTCTATCTTCTTCTTTTCAAAGAGAAGTAATTATTAATTATTAATTGTTGAACTACTCCCGCGCAACAAAAGAATTTTGTACCTCATGCTTTTTGGAAATTGCTATAGCTCAAACAATTATACAAATAAATTTTCCTCTGGATACTGAACCGCACTAGGATTTTGTTCGGTAAAAACAGTAGATACTAATAATAAAACACCGACCCTACCTATATACATAGTTAAAATCAATACTAACTGTCCGATAATTGTAAAATTAGAAGTAATACCTGTAGATAAACCGACTGTAGCAAAAGCAGATACAACTTCAAAGAAAACTTGAATTGACTCTAATTCTGGGTCAGCAAAAGCAGCTAAAGTAGTAGCGATCGCCACTAACGAAGCTGAGGCAAAAACCACACCAATAGCTTTAATAATAACGATAGTTCGAATCTTACGTTGATAACATAAAACTTCATCCCTACCCTGTAAAGCTGCTTTTGTGCTGTTAAATAATATTCTAAAAGCTGTAGTTTTAATACCTCCTCCAGTACTACCCGGACTAGCACCAATAAACATTAAAGCCATCGTGATAAATAAACCAGCATCAGTCAACTGCCCAATATCAATAGTATTAAAACCAGCAGTTCTAGTAGTAACAGATTGAAACCAAACAGCAATGAATTTTTGCCATAAATTAAAACTTTCTAGAGTCTGAGGGTTGTTAAATTCAGCAATAAAAAAAGTAATAATACCAAAAATCAATAAAACAATAGTTGTATTAGTAACTACTTTAAAATGTAGAGAAAAAGTGTGACAAGCTTGTTTTCCTTGCCAACGATTTTTTAACCATAAATACATTTCCATAATCACTTGATAACCCAATCCTCCAAATATAATCAAGCCAGTAATCACCAAATTTAGTAACGGAGATTTTGCATACTGAATAAACCCATCTGCATATAAACTAAAACCAGCGTTATTAAAAGCATTTATACTGTGAAAAATAGAATGCCAAAGACCCTCTTTCAACCCATAATTTGGAACAAAAACAAACAAAAGTAACAAAATACCAGTTATTTCAAACACAATTGTTGTAGCCAAAATAGATTTAATTAAAGGTTCAACACCAGCCAATCCTACCTGTTCCAAAGATTGCTGAAGAGCAACTTTTTCCCGAAGACGAAATTTACGACCAAGCAACAACAAAAGAAAAGTTGTAGCAGTCATATAACCCAAAGCTCCAATTTGAACCAATAATAATAGAAATAATTGCCCCCAAAAAGAATAATATTCCCCCACATTCACAACAGAAAGTCCAGTCACACAAACAGCAGAAGTTGCTGTGAATAAAGCAGTCACAGGATGACTCCAATTTCCATCACTCATAGAAATAGGTAACATGAGTAATATCGCACCAATAATAATAACAGCAATAAAACCTTGACATACAGTTCTAGCTACACTCATTTCAATTTTTTAGTATGTATATTTAAAATTTAGACTGGCTATTTAGTAAGCATTCAGCTATCAGCTATCAGCTATCAGCTTATTATCTTAGAAAGAGAATTAAAAATTATATTTACACAGCATTCCGCAGGAGATTTTAATATATGTTTGGACATAATTCCGCAGGAAATGCTTACTTTCAATCACAAATATTTTGTACCAATTCACGTTAATAATGGCATAAATTAACATCAAAAATTACAAATACTTAAAAATTTTTCCTAGACAAAATAACTTTTTACCTTAAATTTTTGTGTTAAATATATAGCAATCAGGAATGATTTTATAGATATTTAAGAACAATTAATATCGATCAAAATTCTTTTATATTCTGACTCCTGATGACTGAGGACTGACTCCTAATTACTACTAAAATCTTACAACTGAAATATGATTGCTATATAATAATCCAGGAAAATAAATCCTCAACCCTGACTAATAATTATGACCTCAACCTTAATCGAACAGATTCAACAATTCTACGATGCTTCCTCCAGTCTGTGGGAACAAGCGTGGGGCGAACATATGCACCATGGCTATTATGGACAAGATGGTAAACAGCAAAAAAATAGACGACAAGCTCAAATAGACATGATTGAAGAACTACTTCAGTGGGGAGCATTAAATGAAAAATCAAATTTTTGGCCTCCCACCTCAGTCCTGGACGTCGGTTGTGGTATTGGGGGTAGTACACTGTACTTGGCCGAAAAATTTAATGCCACTGCCACAGGTATCACCCTTTCTCCCGTCCAGGCCCAAAGAGCCAAAGAACGAGCTGATGTAGCCAACTTAAATCAATCTACTAATTTTATAGTGGCAAATGCTTTAGAAATGCCCTTTGCTGATGAATCATTTGACTTGGTATGGTCTCTCGAAAGTGGAGAACATATGCCTAATAAAATGAAATTTTTGCAAGAATGCTATAGAGTCCTCAAACCAGGTGGAACTATAATTATGGCTACTTGGTGTCATCGTCCAGTTGATAGTTCCGATGGACAACTAACTGATGATGAAAGGAGACATCTAGCCGAAATTTATCGGGTCTATGCTTTGCCTTATGTTATTTCATTGCCAGAGTATGAAGCGATCGCCCAAAATATCGGCTTTCAAAATATCTGCACTGCTGACTGGTCAACTGCTGCTGCTCCCTTCTGGAATATTGTGATTGAATCAGCTTTTGACCCTAAAGTGATTATGAATTTACTCTTTAGTGGTTGGACAACAATTCAAGCCGCCCTTTCCCTGGAGTTAATGAGTAGTGGATATGAACGAGGATTAATAAAATTTGGTCTATTGCGGGGGAATAAATAGTTGATTATTATAAATTATTTTTAAGTCAGTGGAAGTGAGTCAAAATTTTCATACTTTTGAGTTAATCTCTTACTTTTGACTTTTGACTAGGTCGTGGGATTAAAGTTTCGAGCCTATAAAATCTTAGTGCATGACTTTTAACTTTTGAGTTAAACTTTTGATTTTTGACTTTTGACTTTTGACTTCATAATTGGAAGTGAGTCAAAATTTTCATACTATTAGATTAGATATGAAATAATTTCCTGAAATTACTATGAAATTAAAGTTTCGAGCCTATAAAATCTTTTTTTTGAGTTAATTTCTTACTTTTAACTTTTGACTTTTAACTTTTGACTTCATCCCATGACTTTTGACCTTTAACTTTTAACTAATGTTAATTTATGTACCAATATACCTACTTCTGCTATAACCATCACTTAGAATAGATAGACCATGTAGGATATTCCTGGAGGTGTAATTTATGTTAGTTATTTTAATGGAAAATCAGCTAGTTGCTCCTCAACAAGTTTGTCAAGGTTGTTTATTAGCAGATCGAAGTGGTCAACCACGATGGAGAGGTGGTCAGTTACGTTGTGGTCACCCAGTTCCTAAGTTAGCAGAGACTCAACCAGACCAGTATGAGTGTCAAATGGGTTTCCGCGTTGCCAGTATAGAATAATTACAAAAAATCAGTTTGAGAGTAATCTGTTTGGAAAGCCAGTATAAAAATTACTAGCAGATTAAAGTGGTGCATTTATCTTTTGAATTAATCATTGAAATTTAACTTCAAAGTAAACGACATAGCTATAGTACTCAGATTTAAGTTGTGTAGAAAATCTCTTAATTAGTTTGCGCTCAAAAGTTTTATAGGTGAGGGTAAGAGTCAGGAGTCAGGAAGACTGAGTCAGGAGAAATGGGAATTATAGAGGAGGTAGGAGGAAGAATAGTACTTTGAATTTTCTGCGCAATTGTTGCCTAAAATACTAATTTTTTGAACCTAAGCAACCTGAAAGCTTGGATTTTTTTAGTTAAAAAAAATCTCAAATATTTATATGTCAATGCTTTTAGATTATAACGGTAAACCCTAATTAGTCAGCAAAAAACAGTTTTAAATACTTAATGCTTTATTATCAATTTTTTTTGTTTTTTTATAAATGATTTAGAAATAGTTATATGAAGAATACAGAATAATATTTTTAGAGAATCTTTCTTTGGTCAGTTAAGTTTACCTATAATATTTAGTGACTTTAACGGAGGGGGCAATCAATTTTTCTGAAATTACCTAAAATCTGATAAATTGGCGTTATAAATTGGCGTTGCTGAATAAAGTTATATATATGATTTTACAGAAGTCACAAGTCAGAAATCATTAGTTCTAGGCGTGAAAAAGATATAGATTTTTTCCAGGAATAGGCAACAGCTCATCTGGCAAGATATTTTTACAAAAAAAGGCACGAAAAAAGATTTTTTAGGGTGAAATTTTCTTTCCTTAACCATTCTAATTAAAAGGTTTATTTATTTTCCGGAGATATCTATTAGGTAGAAAGGAGTTTTTCTGTCTGCAACCTTTGATAGACAACTTGAAAAATGTCCAGGGTTGGCTAGGTTTTTCAAAGGTGCGCTATCCTGAATTTATATGTATATTTTCATCAAACTCAGGAGAATTTTACAATGACTTGGCGTGGTTCTACAACTGTTCAAGACCGAATTTTTGCTGGCTTACCTTATTTACTACCCTTGCTAGATGGGTTAATGTATGGCAGATATTTATTTCAACAGTTCCCTCCCATACGGATAATACCAGTTCTTTTATCCCCTTTGTTACAGATTTATAGAGGTATACCCTTCTTTGGCTTAATAGTTTTCTTCGCTCTATTCATGTTAGTTGTGAGAAATGAAAATATATCTCACTTTATTCGTTTCAATACTATGCAAGCTATTCTACTGGATATTATTTTAATCTTGTGTGGTCTAATTCTGCAAATATTGGGAGGAAGTTTAGGAGGATTTATTCTGGAAACTCTCTCTAATATGATATTCATCGGAATTCTAGCATCATTTATCTATGCAGTAGTTCAATCAGTCATGGGTCGCTACGCAGAAATACCTACTATTTCTGAAGCTGTTTATATGCAAGTGCGTTAAATATTTTTCACACTAACACTCTACTAACACTCTTTAATTTGTCTTTGTGGTGAAAATTTTGTAAGATAAAAGATCCTTGCTTCTGCATAAAACTAGCTAGAAGCCATGTAGTCCGAAAGGAGATTATTTCCATGAAACCATTCATTTACGAAACAATGTATATTCTGCGTCCAGACCTGAATGAGGAACAGGTAGAACAGACAATTGCAAAATATAAAGATTTATTGCAGGAACAGGGCGCTTATGACCTAGAAATTCAACATCGTGGTAAGCGTCGTTTAGCTTATGAGATAAACGATCATCGAGAAGGTACATATATTCAGATGAACTATCAAGGTCCTCCCGCTCAAATAGCTGTATTAGAGAGGGCAATGCGTTTGAGTGAAGAAGTTATTCGTTATTTAACGATTAAACAGGAAGTACCCAAAGATACTACACCAGATACTACTGCACCAGATACTCAAGAGCGATCGGAACCATTAGCAGCAGTGGAATAGTAATATTTCACCAAAGCAAATATTATTTGGACTAAAATATTTGAGAGTTTTGATTAACCCAAAAAAGGCAAACTCAACAAAAAAGTAGAACTTGAGCATCTCAAATAGGGGAGACTCCTCTCCTATTTCCTTTACATTATGTATATCTATTAGACATCTGGCGATAATCAAAAATAAAATCAACTATTGTACTCTTATTTATCAATTATTTCCCCCTACTTCCTACTCCCTACCCTCTTTTTTGGTGGAGATGTCTATGATAAGTTATAGCCTTTCTCAAGTTACTGAAGTACAGTTGTTTTTCTTCTTTTCTACTTCCTACTTCCTAAAACAAAATAATTTTGTACCTCACGCTTCTTAAAAATTGCTATATTGCTATATAAAGCTATACTATTTCTAAATAAATATAAAATCATACAATAACTACTGAATAATTAGGAGCAAACCTAAAGTGAACCAGATACAAAAATTAAATTCACAACAACTTCAAGTAGAAGTTTCTCGCCTTAACGAAGAATTACAAATGCGAGACCAATTAATTCAACAATTGTCTCAAGAACTTTTTCGATTAGTTAAGGGAAATACAAGTATAGTACCAACATCAAAAGTTCCTGAAAGTTATCAATCTCAAATGCAAAGCTTAAAGGAACAACTCAATGAAGTTGAACAACAAGTAAATTTTTATCAAGAACAAATTGCCGAACGAGATGCAGAAGTATATAACTTACGTCATTCTGTGCAAGAGTTAACAGACCGCTCCCAAATGTTAGAACAAGTCGTACAAGAGCTACCAGAAGTCTATCGTCAAAAATTCTCCGAACGACTTACAGAAGTACTTGAAAAAGTGGAAATATTGCAAAAAGAAAACCGCCAACTTCATGCAGAGTTACAAAGCGTTAGTTATCGTTTAGCAGTGAGAAATCGTCGTGCTAATGGTCTAGACTTACCTGCTTTTGGAACAGGACAACCTGGTTCTTCTGTAGAAATGCCGACTTTTGGAAATGCTTAAAAAAACGGTCAGCATTTAGCTAGTCAGCAGTCAGCAGTAAACGTTTAGAAGGGGATTTAAATTCCAGGGCGAATGGCCATTCGCCCCTACTAAATCCTAAAAGTTAATAGCTAGTTAAGTTTAGCATCTGAGCCTAGCATTTAAAAATTGGCTTAACTTAAGCTGTTAATAATTTGCCATGAGCATCTAAAAAAACATCATCAATGGTATTAAAGATTTGAAAAATCCTATCTAACTGAGTAATTTCAAAAACCAATCTAACTGTGGGGTTAAGGTTACAAATAGCTAAACTATAACCATGTTCGCGAGCCTTTTTTAAACCAATAACTAATGCACTTAAACCAGAACTATCTATAAACTCTACATTAGCCATATCAATAATCCAAAGATTATATTTTGTTTCTAGTAGAGATATGAATTGATGCTTAATCGCATTTGCTCCAGCTAAGTCTAAGCGGTGATTCGGAATTATAATAATATGTTGACTGACATCAGGAGTATTCATAGGTATCACCATTAATTAAAAGTAATTAAAAGGAAAAAAAATTTTTGCTTTGCTCTGAAATATAAGTTGCTTTAGATTAAAGATAATCTATTAGTAAGCATTTCAGTCCGAATGCTGCCCCAACAGCTATTAGCGTTCAGCTATTCCGTTTGTCATGCTGCGCAAACAGCTTTTTAATGAATCAGGACTTACGCAAAATATAAAATTATACATCATTTGTAGGGGGCGACCGTTAACCCCTAGCCATAAGTGGTGCTTATGCAGGATGTCCTGTGAATGAAGCAAGCATTCGTTTAATTTCTACTACATTCTCAACCAGAGATTCGTACTCTCAAGCTTTGATAAAATTGCTTTTTTTCTCCTTTAAAGCTGATAAAGCTGATAGCTGATAGCTGACTGCTTACATTTATTACACCCTAATTATCAACAATACAGAAGTTGTAATGATACTCAGGAAATTCACTTTATTATTACTAGGAATAGAGTTCCCTGTATCAAATACAAAATTGACAGTAATTATTGTCAATTATAGTGCAAGTTATTAACTTTCGTTATATATTTAAGAGTTATTGCGTACATCAATTAATTATCCATAATAGACAAAGATTGCTTGAGTCATAAATAAGTTCCCTTGACACTAACTACTGGTCTATACAACTTTGAAATAATGGGTAGATTTTGTAACGTTTGATTTTTGGACAATGCTTTTTGAGATTGGCCACTCTTCAAAAATATCTTTAAAGAATACTATATGGTAACAAAATATAAAAAAATGATAAAATAAATTAAGTTCCCTCAAAGATTACTGTATAATGCACCTGGAATTTGTATCATTAGAAACAATTCAATTAATAGCCCATAAATACGGCTATCTAGCTATTTTCTTAGGAATAGCCCTCGAAAATGCAGGAGTTCCCTTACCTGGAGAAACAGTGACACTTGTAGGTGGGTTTCTTGCAGGTAGTGGAGAATTACTTTATGGGTATGTGCTTGGCTATGCAATTATAGGCGCAGTATTCGGCGACAGTTGTGGATATTTGATTGGGAAGTATGGTGGCTGGCCATTAATGTTGAAGTTAGGTCAGATATTTCGGATTAAAGAAGAGAAGCTGATAGATGTGAAAAATCAGTTTAGTAAAAATGCAGCTAAAGCAGTATTTTTTGGTCGATTTGTGACGTTACTACGGATTTTTGCTGGACCATTAGCGGGAATTGCTCAAATGCCTTACTGGAAATTCTTGTTATGTAATGCTAGTGGAGCGACTATTTGGGCATTGACAATGGTAAGTTTATCTTTCTTTTTGGGACAAGTTGTACCTCTAGAAAAATTAGTATCTTGGGTTGCACAATTTGGTGTGGGTGCTTTGGTATTAGTGGTAGCTTGGATTTTGATTCCTATTTGGTTAGAGTCTTTGAAGAAAGGAGAAAATACAGGTTGATAATTTAGCTAAATCATCAACATTTTGACTCTAACCAATCCATTTTAACCAGTTGTTTGTTTTGATCTCAGATATTACTTTTCAATATTCTATCAATAGTAGATATTCTACTTTGATTAAATTCTAAAACTTTGTGCTATTCCTAGTCCGTATAAATGCTCAAACATTTTAGTAGGTTGTTAATTTACTACCTCAAGTTTTGAAACGTTTCTGTCCCTGGAATATTCATTACTGGATTTAGCAACAGCAATATTTCCATTAGTTGAGATTTAGATTTGAAGATATAAATTTGAAGAGATAAGTTTTGATGTTAATGGCTCAGATTAAGATATACTAAAGATCATAAAAATTTTGTAAAAAAGGTAGGTAGATTTTATGGAATTAGCAATGTTATTGGCAAAACTGCCAGAAGCTTACTCAGTTTTTGACCCGTTGGTTGATGTTTTACCAGTAATTCCTGTTTTCTTCTTGTTGTTAGCTTTTGTTTGGCAGGCAGCAATTGGTTTTAAATAAAGATTAATCTCAAAGTTAGTTATCAGTTACCATTCTAATTATTGCTCGGAATTTACCTGACAGAATAATTTGGAAGATGATAGCTAACTTCTTTAAGCATTATTAATAGCTTTATACCAATTTTATGTGAGGTGGTACGGTATTAAGCGTTATACCAATTTTATGTGAGGTGGTACAGAATTATGAAATTTATTCTCTTGTCTGTCTATCTCGATCTATATATAGATATAGTTAACTGTGATTAAAACATTTTTCTATTCAACTTATTATGTTATAAAAATAGCATAAGTTCAATCAACCTATCAAACAAAAATTTAGGTCGATCGTCTATCGATCGCTTGTTTTCTAAGGTGATTTGGTGTTGCACAATAGGAGGATAAAACTACTTTCAGGGAATAATTAATTGCTTATTGAAATTAGCTCTTGCCAATTATCCATTTAATATGCAACACTAATAATTTTTGTTGATTTATGTCTTTTTTATACTTAGTTATTACTGGAAAATAATTTGATTATCTTGAGTAAAAAAACTTAGATAGATAAATCTAAGACCGATTAGCAATTGTTTTTTGGAAACCAGATATTTCAGATATTCAGATATACGTATACGTTTGAGATAAGTCAAAACATGAGGATAAAAACTTAAATCCAACTTGAGCATCATCGGAATATAAGCTAAATCAGTTTTGCTTAGTAGGAGGATTAAATTACTTTTAGGGAATAATCAATTGCTTATTGAAAATTAGCTATTATTAATTATCCATTTAATATGCAACACCGATCATTTTTCTTCATTTATAGCGGTCTAATGTGAGTTGTGAAATATTGTAGATTTTTAGAGAATGGGAAATACCGAAGCAATAAAATTCTCACATCTGATTCAGCGATCGCTATATATATACCTTTTTTCTACTTATAGCAGTCGAAGGAAAGGTTAGGACATATCGACAGCTTAAAACTCAGACAACGTAAGATTTTTCCAACTTCGGTTATTTCTTCTTTCTTCTTCCTTCTACTATACTTATTCCTGGAAAATCATTTGATTATCGTAGCTAAAAAAAACTTAGATAAATCTAAGAACGATTACCAATTGTCTTTTGAAAAGCAGGTCTTTCAGATATACGTTTAATATAAGTCAAAACATGAGGATAAGAACTTAAATCCAACTTTAACATCATCGGAATATAAGCTAAATCAGTTTTGCTTAGTAGGAGGATAAAACTACTTTTAGGGAATAATTAATTGCTTATTGAAAATTAGCTATTACTAATTATCCATTTAATATGCAACACCGAAGCATCATCGGAATATAAGCTAAATCAGTTTTGCTTAGTAGGAGGATTAAATTACTTTTAGGGAATAATCAATTGCTTATTGAAAATTAGCTATTATTAATTATCCATTTAATATGCAACACCGATCATTTTTCTTCATTTATAGCGGTCTAATGTGAGTTGTGAAATATTGTAGATTTTTAGAGAATGGGAAATACCGAAGCAATAAAATTCTCACATCTGATTCAGCGATCGCTATATATATACCTTTTTTCTACTTATAGCAGTCGAAGGAAAGGTTAGGACATATCGACAGCTTAAAACTCAGACAACGTAAGATTTTTCCAACTTCGGTTATTTCTTCTTTCTTCTTCCTTCTACTATACTTATTCCTGGAAAATCATTTGATTATCGTAGCTAAAAAAAACTTAGATAAATCTAAGAACGATTAGCAATTGTCTTTTGAAAAGCAGGTCTTTCAGATATACGTTTAATATAAGTCAAAACATGAGGATAAGAACTTAAATCCAACTTTAACATCATCGGAATATAAGCTAAAATTGAACCTAATGCTACATCTGCCACATTGAAATCTTCACCCATTAAATAAGGTTGAGTTTCAAAAATTTTATTCAATGGAGTTAATAAACGAGGAGTTTCCTTTTCACGACTTCCCTCAACAAAAATTCCCGGTCCGATAGTAGCATTAGCAAACAATACCCACTGAAAAATTTCAGCTTTCTGTTCTAAAGAATCAGGCATTTTGCCATACTTTTCTGCAACATATAACAGAATAGCTCCTGACTCCCAAAGTTTAAATTCTCCATCAACAATAGCAGGAACTTTTCCCATCGGATTAATCTCTAAAAAATCAGATTTAAGATGTTCTCCTGACTGCATATCAAGAGTAATAAATTCATAATCAGCTTCTATTTCTTCAAGATACCAATGAACAATTGATGCTCGACTACGAGCGCCACCATAAAGTTTTAGCACGACTATATACCTAATTTTTCAGAACAGTAACTTCTACAATTTTACCTAAGCAAATCAACAGAAATATTAAAGAACTTTGTGAGTATATTCATGTTGCTTCACATTGTCTTCTGAACTGACAATATTTTCAGCATTTAGTATCCGTTTACGCTCCAAAGAATAATTCAAATCATCACGACGAGTTCCCAGAGGAACTAAAGACTTAACTTCTGGGTGAATTTTATATGTACGAGTAGTAGCGATCGCTCTTGAGGCAAAATTATCAGAGAATTGAGCTTCAGGAGGAAAATCTTCAGGTAGTAGAGGTTTGTCCCCAGATAAGACTGCACCCAAAGTAGTCCCACAAGCCATTTGATATGAAGTAGGAATTCCTTTAACAATAGCTTCGAGAGCTGCTGAGGGTATTGGTTCAACAACTTTTACTTGAGAAATTTCACCATCTTCCTTAATAAAGCAGGTTGCCAAACCAACAACTAAATAATCATCAGCAGATAAATCTGGAGCATTGGGATAAGCAGAAACAGTTGCCATAAGCTATTCTAATTTTTAATTCTTTAGATAGTCAGTCTTATTTTATCAACTCAGGGAACCAACCCCTCAAAAAAATCTGATACTAAAATCGATCAAACCAAAATTTTGTGTAAAAATAAGCTTATGTAAGTTATTGTGGGCTGTTTTTTGACTAAAAATATATTTAGATACTATATGGGTGGTAATTGGTATAACTCTACACAAATACCCTCTTGACCAAAAAATGAGGTCCAAAGCCTCCCCTTTTAAGGGGATGAAAAAATATTCAGTTCAATATTTCAAGCCTCCGACTAAAGCCGGAGGTACTGATAACTGATAACTGATAACTGATAACTGAAATGACATTCCTCTAAAACCCAAATTGACTTTCCTAAGCAAAAGACGTAGTGCTATATATTTACAAATTTTCGGAATTTATAATTGCTAAAAAGTTGCTAGATAAAGTTTTTGGCGTTGGTGAAGCGCGTGTATGATATTAATGTTAATTATTTAGGAGTCAACCCACCCCTAACCCCTCCCAGGAGGGGAAGGACTGAGTTAGGAGCAAACCCACCCCGAACCCCGACCGTGGAGAACCCACCCCTAACCCCTCCCAGGAGGGGAAGAAAGAAGAAGAAAGAGTAGTAGAAGGAGAAAGTTTTTTGTTCGCGCTCTTATCCGGACGGGATATCATACCTCTTTTCACCAACCCCAAGCTTTTTTCCTAGCTAATGACGAGTAACTATTCAACAATTAATAATTAATAATTACCTCTCGTTGAAAAGAAGAGGATTTACTAAAAGGAAAATTTTTTCTTTTTTCCCTTTTAATAGAGTTAATAGAGAAGCTTTAAACCTTAATTATTCGGTAATAGAAAATATCCGAGCGACTGGTTAACTAGCTATCAGCTTTTCGTGATAGTCATGCTCCGCAAACAGCATTTAGCTGGAGCGCTAAAAATTCGAGGGTTTAAGTCCCCCACACTTATTTGAAAAAATTAGTGGTGCACCTTTTATGGGGGATTCAAACCCCCATTATACACCTTGAAAAGCTGACTGCTGTTAACGTAGTTCCTCCGCAGGAGGCTAGCTGAGTGCTGAATGCTACTTCAAAAGTTATGGTTTAACCTCAGAAAGAACTTCTAAATTCAAAGATGTCAACTTATCATAAGCTGACTCAATTACTCGCTTACCCCTCAAAGCTCCAGTATTAGCACCAGGACAAATATACTGTAGAGTCTCTTGTGAAAATCGGTCTATCAAAAATTTAACACTCTGAAGCTGTCTAGGCCAATGGAAAGTCTTAGCAATACGCAATGGTACAGGTTGCTCTTGACTATTAGGCAATAAATGACGACCTGTAAATAACACCCCACCATTTTCTGAATAGTATAAACAAGACGAACCGGGAGAATGACCAGGCGTCCAGAAAACAGTAATATGTTGACTTAAATTAAACTCTTGCTCAAAAGTTGTTACTTTCAGATTAGGCAACAAATACGCTTCCTGTTCTTGAATCAGAATCTCACAGTTGAAAGCTTTTTGAAATTCTTGTGCCTTACCAATAGCACTACGATGGGTAATATACAACCACTTTACTCCTCCTTGTTCGGCCAGAAACTTTTGATTGGTTTCATTATCAGCAGGACAATCAATTAGAATGTTGGTCTGATTATTTACAATAAAATAAGATGTTCCTCCTAAAGTATCCCGATTTGGCGAAAAGGCAAAAATATTTTCTAGGACAAACTGGGGAGATTTGGAGACAAAAGGCTGTTGTGTCAAAGCAGTATTCTTAGATTAAAAATAAACTGAACTTATTAAACTATTATGCTCTTTTTATTGATTTTATTAGGGTTGATGACATATTTCATGTTACAACGCAGCGTAAGTAAAATTACTCGCACTCCTATCTGGATATTATGGCTAGTGATGATGACACCAGCTTTAATATGGACAACTTGGATGTTAATTTATGGTGAAAAGCAAATACCACCAGCATTAATTATCATTCCCTTTATCTTCTGTCCTTACTTATACTGGTTGCTAGTGCAATGGGGACAGCATCAACCCGGTCAATCAGAATCAGATGGATCGACAAAAGATAATAGTAATTCCCAGACTAAACCAAAAATAGCTCCTACTCAAACTCTCAATCAAACTCCACCGAAACTAACAATAGATAAAACAGAAGAAGCTAGTCTGAGAAATTGTTTTCCTTGGACAGTTTACTATCTCAGGAATCTTGAATTTAGACCTCAAGCAGTTATTTGTCGGGGTCAGTTACGCTCAAACCCTGAAGAAGCTTATCAAACAGTAAGAGAAAATGTAGAAGGAAAATTTGGCGATCGCTTCCTAGTAGTATTTCAAAATAGCTTTCAAGGTAAACCTTTTTTTGCTCTAGTTCCTAACCCCCGTGGCAAAAATGACCAAACTCAGATTCCTCAGGAGTCTCAAAAACCCGTACTCTTGGCTTTAGGACTATTGCTGATAACTTTATTCACCACTACTTTAGTAGGAGCTAGAGAAATAGTTGGTATTTCTGAAGATGCCATACAATCTAACCCTAATTTATTAATCCAGGGTTTACCTTATGGGGTTGCTCTGATCCTGATTCTAGGATTACATGAGTTTGGCCACTACATAACAGCTCAATTATACAAAATTCGCACTACTCTACCATATTTTATTCCGATACCGTTTTTCTTAGGGACTTTTGGAGCATTTATTCGGATGCAGAGTCCCGTACCTAATCGTAAATCTCTATTTGACGTTAGTATTGCCGGACCAATTGCTGGATTAGTAATTACAATGCCACTATTAATTTGGGGTTTATCTCACTCTAATATAGTTCCTTTATCTGAGGAGTCAGGAATATTATCTATAGACTCTTTAAATCCCACTTTTTCTTTTTTATTAGCTGTATTAAGTAAATTAGCATTAGGTGCAGAATTAACTTATAACAAAGGCATAGATTTACATCCAATAGCAGTAGCAGGTTATGTCGGTTTAGTAGTAACTGCATATAATTTAATGCCTATTGGGCAACTTGATGGCGGTCATATAGTACACGCAATGTTTGGGCAACGAACTGGTATGGTTATTGGTCAAATTTCTCGGTTTTTGTTATTATTATTAGCTTTTATAAATCAGGAATTTTTATTTCTAGCAATCTTTTTATTTTTAATGCCTCTTGCTGATGAACCTGCTCTGAATGATGTTAGTGAATTAGATAATAAACGCGACTTTTTAGGATTATTAATGTTAGGTTTATTGGTAATGATTTTATTGCCTGCGCCAAAGATGGTAATACAGTGGTTAAATTTTTAAGAAGAAGGAAGAAAGCAGAAGGAAGAAGGAAGAAGGAAGAAGGCAGAAGGCAGAAGGCAGAAGGCAGAAGGCAGAAGGCAGAAGGAAAAAATAATTGTGTGTCACATCAAATAAAATTGGCATAACACCTAAAAATTGGTATAAGTACCTGGACAGTATTAATTAATTGTGCATTTTTGATTGCTATTTCAAGAATGGATAATTGATAATTGATAATTGATAATTACCTCTCCCTAAAACGGATAGGATTGAATAAAAGGAAAAAATAAATTTTTTCCCCCTTGAAAGGGTCGGTTTCAAGGCGCGAATTATTTAATTATTTAATTATGAATTCTTCGGTCATAGACCTATCAAAGAATCAACAACAAATTTATACACAAATAATTTTGTCTACTTTTTGTCTACTTACTTAAGAGTTAAATGATTGATTTAGAGAATTAATTTCACTTAATCTGGAAGATAATTTATTTAAGTTGGAACGAGAAAAAAATACAGCAGAAATTGATAGATAAAATAAAAATATCGGTGTCATTTCAGTTATCAGTATATCAGTACCTCTGCAATAAGGAGCCTTGACCTAGGCGAATATTCTCTTTTTTTTATCCCCTTAAAAAGGTAAGAGCGATATTAACTTTAAACGAAATCATCTGAAATATAGTCTATAATTCTAGGCTTTGGCATTGCATAAATGTGGGATGATTTTAATAGTTTTGTGGAATGGGAATCTTGCCCGTTCCCCTAGCACTCATACTTTCCATACGCAAACCCTATTTATTCCTTGTTTGCTGTTTCCTAAAAGTATAAAACTTTGTACCTTATCAACCCGAAAACTTGTACATTAATTTGATGACTAATTTAAAGAAATGGAAATTATTACAATCTCAATTAGTAGTTAATAATAAATGGTGTCAGGTAAGACAGGATGAAGTTGAATTACCGAATGGCAAAATTATAGATGATTTTTTTGTTAATGTTAGACCAGATATTGCACTTATTTTTCCTGTAACAAATCAACAAGAAATTGTATTTGTGCGTCAATATAGACATGGAGTCAAAGAAGTTTTATTAGAGTTACCTGCAGGTGCTTTTAATCCAATAGAAGAAACAGGTGAAATTGCTGCAGCTAGGGAACTTACTGAAGAAACTGGATATGTTGCGAAGAAATTAATTAAATTAGCAACTCTATATGATAATCCGGTTAAAGATACAAATTCGATTCACTTATTTATAGCAGAAAATGTTATCAAATCTCAGCAACAAAAACTTGATATTACAGAAGAAATTGAAGTAGTGCTAATACCTGTCGATGAAGTTATTAAGAAAGTATTGATAGGAGAAATAAGTGTTTCTGGAACTGTAGCAGCAATATTTTTAGGATTGGAATATTTGCACAAGTCTAAATTTTGATTTTTAACGATAAATGAATAATATCATGTCCGGATAAGAGCGCGATCGACAAACTTTCTCCTTCTTTTCCTGTTCTTCTCCCTTCTTCCTTCTTCCTTCTTCCTTCTTCCTGGTTAGGGGTGGGTTGACTCGGTCTGACTGACTCCTCAGTCGTTGTTTATTTATAACTGTTCAACCGGACATGATATAAGTTAAATTATTAGGTATCTATTGACTGATAATCAGAACAATCCTTACATGGACCGAAAGGGTTAACTGCACAACGAATTAGAGGAGACCTAGCATTGAACTTACAACTTAGGTCTCCTATGATATATCCTAATCCTTCAATATATTGTTGTTCTGGTTGACTAGATATAGTTGGTATTCCTGTATAGTTTACTGCCAATCTAATAGATATAAGTCTTTGTCTAGTTCGTGCTTTAAACTTGTGAAGTATCCACAAAGAAACTATCCAAGGAGTCATACCTATCAAAAAAATTAGTAAAATCTTCAACACATTAATTCTAATTTATTGGTAAGCAAACAGCCGTCAGCCATCAGCTATCAGCTATCAGCTATTGCTTTTAGTTTAGGATAAAAGCTTTATTAATTGTCTTACTACAAAGTTGGCTTCCTTGCCTTTAAAGTAAGTTGTTAATTTAAACACTGTCCCATAAGATAGAGTCTTCTTGCGCTCTAGCTGATAGCTAATAGCTGTTAGCTCCGCATTCGGACCGAAATGCTTACATTTATTGTAACTTCAGAATTATTTTATCGCTGCTAATAATATTAATACAAAGTCATTTATCCTTTTTAGCAATAAAATTCGATTATCGGTTAATCAAAGCCTTTATATTTGTTAGATTTGAAGAGGTAACAGTTTTTTCCACAAATAATATTTTTGGCATCTCACTGTCTGCTTTAGTAACAGAAGATAGAGAAACAAAAGGCAATTTTATATCAGATAAATCTATCCCTACAAATATATGTAAAGATACAGTAACAGCAACTGCTAACCAAATTTTTTCCCACATCTCACACCCTCCTTTAATTTTAATAAAAATATAGAACAATTGGTTTGGAGGCTACCGTAATAAATTGATATTACAAAACAAATCTACTAATTGTCTGTGACTTGAAAGTAGGTCAAATAGTGAGTTTAATCACTGTTTAATTAGGGTTTGCGCTCAAAATTCTTATGGGTGAGGGTAGGAGACAGCTATACTGGAGACAACCCACCCGCGGGCCCCGACCTGGAGGGGAATGAGCGAGGAGGTAGGAGTAAGAATTGTCCCTTAATTTTTCTGCCCAACTATGCGCCTAAAATACGCTCCTTTTTGAGCATGAAGAGCTGAAACAGGCGCACTTTTTTTGACCCCAAAAAGGCACTTGTCTTTAATATGTCAATGCTTCCCCAGAGCGATCGGTAGAGCAATAATTACAGCAGTTTTCTAGTGGATGAGGTACATCTTGGGAGTAGGGAGTAGGAAGTAGGGAGTAGGAAAAAGCGGATAGATACTAATATTGAACTGTACCTTAGTATCTTAAAAAGTTAGGATAGAATTAAAAGTTTAAAACTCAGATAACGCCAGATTTTTCTTTCTATCCTGGATAACTAAAGCCTTCTCTACTTCTTCCCTCTTCCTTCTGCTATTCAACGATAAAATGACCCCATATACCAAAAATATAGTGGGAGTACATTAACTTATGCTGACAAAAATACTGGCCTTAGCTGTTGGTCTTGGTAGTTTAGCCTTATATCTGGTGGCCTTTTTCTTTCCAGAAGTCCATCGAAAAAATGATTTTATCTGGAGTGGTTTGGGTCTTTTCTATGCCTTAGTATTATGGTTCTGTGCAGGTAGAATTACAGGTGCAGTATTATTGGGTCAAGTGGCAAGTGTAGCTTTATTGGGTTGGTTTGGTTGGCAAACCCTGACATTACGTCGCCAAGTTACTCCAGTAGCAGAGAAAACAAGAATATCTACTCACAAAAGTACTAAAAACAAAACTCAAGAACGATCGACTACTATTCCTCAAGCATCATCTGAAGAAGTAGACACTATTCCAAAATCAGATGTTACGGAAATAGCTACCTCTATTCAAGAGGAACAAAATGAAGTTAAACCTGCGGAAATTGAAGTTGAAAATGAAGTCAACCCTGCGGAAATTGAATCTGAATTAGCATCATCTGAAACTACTTTAGATTCAAGCAATATAACAAAAGATTCTGAGGTAGACACAACTGAAAGTACAACAGAAAAAAATGTCATAACAGATACGACTAAAGATTTTTCAGAAACACCTCAGAAATCACAGAAAAGTTCATCTAAAAAAAGTGGTGGTTTTTCTCAGTTATTTGCACCTGTTAGTGGTTTATTGAGTAATATTAAAAATGCAATTCAAGGTAAAGATAGTAAAAATACAGGTACAAATTCTGAGTTAGTATCGAAAGAAAATCAAGTTGAGACAGAAGAATTAGCCTCTAGTGGAGAAGTTACTTCTGAAGTTGATAAGTTAGTTAGTGATGAAAAAGAAAATTCACTTGAGCCAGAACTTTTAGAAGAAAAAGAAGTACCTTTAGTATCTGATGTACAAAAAGAGACGACCTTGGAAGAAGTTGGAGAAGATTCAAGCTTATCTTCAGATATAAAGGCTACATCTACGGATGATGAAAAAACTATTTTAGAGACTAATACAGAAAGTCTTGAAACTCAAGATGATTCAGTCTCATCAGACAAAACAACTACTCAAGATAGTGAAAATTTGGAAGTAAAAGGTACTCCTATTTCTTCTGAGGAAAAATCTGAAACTGATAATTTAGAATCGGGTTTATCAAAGGATAGTACAAACAAGTCAGTAGATTCGTAAAGTTACAATTTTACTGGGCTTTGTTGCATGAAAGTATATAGCTGCCACGCTTGCTCCGCATATGTACAACAATAACGTGCGGAAACTGCTGTAACTATTGTCCAATAGTAATAATTGCGATCGCACAGCGATTAAGCTGCCGCAAAGCTGCCGAATGGCGCTCTTCAGCACAGCAATAACTATTGTCCAATAGTAATAATTGCGATCGCACAGCGATTAAGCTGTCGCAAAGCTGCCGAATGGCGCTCTTGAGCACAGCAATAACTATTGTCCAATAGTAATAATTGCGATCGCACAGCGATTAAGCTGCCGCAAAGCTGCCGAATGGCGCTCTTCAGCACAGCAATAACTATTGTCCAATAGATAAATAATAATCATTGCCAAAGAAAGCGATTAAGCTGCCGCAAAGCTGCCGAATGGCGCTCTTGAGCACAGCAATAACTATTGTCCAATAGTAATAATTGCGAAAGAGGGCGATATAACTGCCGAATGGATGTTAAGAACGCAACTTTCATGCAACAAAGCCATTTTACTGCTAAAAATTCAGTAATAACAAATACAAAACTATCAGGGAATTTAAAGGGAAACTAGCAGATAAATTCCCTGTTTTTTTTATTGTGTAGTAGAAGAGAAGAAGGGAAAATCTGGCATTGTCTAAGTTTTAAGCTTTTGATATAGCAGATTCAACTTTAGTGAAACGGTATGAGATACACCCATCGCGGGCAAGATGACCGCACTACAAACATTTAATTTGCAAGACTTACGGAGAGATTCTACATATAGCGAGGGCGCCCTTCGGAGCTTGGCGTTAGCCAATACCATTCGCCCCTACAAATTGTGCTTTAAAAGTTAATTTGCGTAAGTCCTGATTTGGTTAGGACATAGATTAATGACTAATCTTAGACTAGAAAATGTTTTTTCAACTGTTCCCTGTTCCCTGGTATATAATTTTTTGTCTGAGATATAGAGGTATTTTTTAGTGAGCAAAAATTCAGTAGCTAGACCTTTTTTAAAATGGGCAGGAGGTAGTGCGATTCGTTAGGTCAAAACTGCTTTTAGGAGCGGGGGATGACCTGGGTCGATCTTTTTAGATCGACTACAACTGTAGAGAGTTTCTAGGTTTAAGTCCTAGCATCGAGATGTTCGATTGACTCCATTATCCCCACTAAAGAGAGTGGCGCTCGAATTAGTGAAGCGGGATAAAAAGCAGGTAATATAGCTGAAGTCTGCAAGTCTGCAAGTCTGCAAGTCAGAATTTAAACTCTTGCTGTGACTAAATTTGAGAGGAGCGAGAATCTCCTAATAGTAATGGCGACTGCTATAACCAACCTATCTAGGTTAAATCCCTGCGAGGGAGGTCGAAAGGGTTAACATTCGTGAACTGATGATGGAAGCGTCGTTAGTCCAAGATGGAGATACGATAGTTCAATAATTAATAATTAATAATTAATAATTAATAATTAATAATTACCTCTTCTTTTCAAGGAGAGGATTGAATAAAAGGAAAATTTTTTCTTGTTTCTCCTTTAAAGGAGAGGCTTTAAACCTTAATTATTCGGTCAATTCTCTATCGAACATAGGAATGAGAATCAGAGATTTTCCTCTTTCTGATTAACATCCTTCTCTTATCCATAAGAGCATTCCTCGGCGTATAGTCAGAACCCAACCCGACCAGACAAAACCTCTACGGAACGAAGTAACCCGAATAAAGTTCTCATTGAGTAGGCAGCCAAGCTATACACTTTATTGGGGAAGGATGATGTCAAAAGCTAATGTCTGGAGTAATTTCCAGGATATGCAGACGGACATCCCTAAGTCTAGAGAGTAGAAAATAATACCGGTTCACGGAAGTCAAAAGTCGTAGGGGCGAATGGCCATTGGCTAGCGCCAAGCTCCGAAGGGCGCCCGTACAAAAGTTAAAAGTAAGATTTTATCGGCTCAAAACTTTGATGCTACAGTAATTTCAGGAAATTACTTAACATTAACTAGCTATTAGCTTTTCGTGATAGTCATGCTGCGCAAACAGCATTTAGCTATCAGCTAAAAATCCAAGGGTTCGGCGTCCCCCACTATATTTGAAAGAAAAATTAGTGGTGCGTCTTTTATGGTGGATTAAAAACCCCATTATACACGCAACTAGATGCTGATAGCTGACCGCTGACCGCTGACTGCTATTTAAACTATTTGTGACATCTTTAAAGTGAATTGGTATAAGTAGGAGGCAAAATGACCAATACGAGTGAAACAACTACGGTGGAAATGAAATGGAGCGATATTAACTGGAAATCGGTTAATAGAGCAGTATTTCGCCTTCAGAAAAGAATCTACAAAGCGTCGCTAAATGGTGATATCAAAACTGTCAGGAAATTACAGAAACTACTGGTAAAGTCTAAATCAGCTAAACTACTCGCAGTCAGGAAAGTAACACAGGACAATACTGGTAAAAATATTCCAGGAATTGACGGGATAGCTAAAATAGCCCAAAAAATTAAACTGGATGGCAAAGCTAAATCTGTCCGCAGGATTGAAATTCCTCAGCCAAAGAAACAGGAGAAAAGACCATTAGGGATACCTGCAATGGAAGACCTGGCTAAACAGGTATTAGCTAAAATAGCTCTAGAACCAGAATGGGAAGCAAGGTTTGAGGCTAATTCTTATGGTTTTAGACCGGGGAGATGTCCCAAAGATGCGATCGCAGCTATCTATAGTGACATCAAAAGAACGAGTTATTACGTTCTAGATGCTGAGATAGAAAAGTGCTTCGACCAAATAAACCATAGAAGATTATTGGATAAACTCAATACTTATCCAGCTATGCGTCGTCAAATTAAGGTATGGCTCAAAGCAGGGGTAATTGAGAAGGATGTCTTCTACAAAACCGAAAATGGTACTCCAAAAGGTGGTGTAATTTCTCCGTTATTAGCTAACATCGCTTTACATGGAATGCAGGAGGTATTACAAGAGGTATTTTCCGAGAAATATACCACCTATGGGATACAATCTGATATCAATTTCAATCCACCTCTATTCCACAGATATGCGGATAATTTTGTCATCTTACACGAGAGCAAAAAGGTGATAGAGGAATGCCAGGAAATTATCAATGACTACTTGGAAAATATTGGTCTAAAACTAAAAGACTCAACAACAAGAATTGCTCACACTCTAGGAGATGGAAAAGTTCAGACAGGATTTGATTATCTAGGGTTTAATATCAGGCAATATCTAGTCAAAGATATAGACAGTGCAACGGATGGAAATGGTAACAAACTAGGGTTTAAAACTGTCATCAAACCTGCAAAGGAAGCTATAAAACGCCATACCAGAGTCCTAAAACATACAATCCGACTGTATCGCAATGCACCGCAAGAGAAATTAATAGAAATGCTAACACCTAAAATTAGGGAGTGGTGCAATTATTATGACTCTGTGGTAAGTTCAAGAGTCTTTGCAAGGATGGATAATATTTTATTTCATCAACTTCTCAGATGGGGATACTATCGTGCACCCATGCAGGGTAAAAAGCATATAGTAAACAAATATTGGGGAGTTGATAAGGGAAAAGGATGGAAATTCATCACGCCAGACGGGAAAGTATTGCGAAACCATAAGGAGAGTGGCTCACACGGATTATGCCACGGATACACGGATAGGTCAGGAAGTGGGGGTGTGGCTCACACGGATTATGCCACGGATACACGGATAGGTCAGGAAGTGGGAGAGTGGCTCACACGGATTATGCCACGGATACACGGATAGGTCAGGAAGTGGGGGTGTGGCTCACACGGATTATGCCACGGATACACGGATAGGTCAGGAAGTGGGGGTGTGGCTCACACGGATTATGCCACGGATACACGGATAGGTCAGGAAGTGGGGGTGTGGCTCACACGGAT
>JAXHSW010000076.1:33957-38756 GCA_034190295.1 Cyanobacteriota bacterium
AGGTCAGGAAGTGGGGGTGTGGCTCACACGGATTATGCCACGGATACACGGATAGGTCAGGAAGTGGGGGTGTGGCTCACACGGATTATGCCACGGATACACGGATAGGTCAGGAAGTGGGAGAGTGGCTCACACGGATTATGCCACGGATACACGGATAGGTCAGGAAGTGGGAGAGTGGCTCACACGGATTATGCCACGGATACACGGATAGGTCAGGAAGTGAGGGTGTGGGGGAGTAGTTATAGAATTAAACATAGGTATTATATAACCGGATTCTAGATAATTACCAGTGAAGACAACCTGGAAATAGACCATATAATTCCCTATAATTCCCTAACATTTTACCAGTGAAGACAACCTGGAAGTAGACTATATAATTCTCCAATATGGTCATTTCAGTTATCAGTTATCAGTAAAAATAATATGGCTAACAAACAATTCCTGCACAATTACTGGTATCACAATAAAACTGCCAATGATGGTAGTCGCGATCGCAAGTCAAACTAGCTAGGAGGAGCCGAATGAAGGGGAACTTTCATGTTCGGTTCTGAAGGAGAGTTTGGGATAGCGATATCCCATTCGACTCTAACAAAGACAATTATTGTCTGAATTAATCAAGTATATTGATGAAAAATCCCTAAAAAAACATACCTATTATGAACCTTTTATTGGAGGTGGAGCGCTTTTATTTGAGTTACAACCAACTAGGGCGGTTATTAACGATCGAAATCCGGAATTAATTAACTGTTATCAGGTAGTGAAAGATTCTTTGGATGATTTAATTGTGGAGTTAAAAAAACATCAAGAAAAAAATAGTGAGGATTATTTTTATGACATGAGAAATTTAGACCGTATGTCTGAATATGATAGTTTATCAGCAGTTGAGAAGGCAGCCAGAATTATCTATTTGAATAAAACCTGTTACAACGGTTTATTTAGGGTTAATTCTCAAGGTCAATTCAATGTTCCTTTTGGCAGATACAAAAAACCTAATATTTTAGATGAGGATGTTTTAAAAGCTGTTAGTAAATATTTAAACAAACCTCAAGTAAAACTATTAAAGACGGATTTTGCAGAGGCTGTTAAGGAGGCAAAAAAAGGTGATTTCATCTATTTCGACCCACCTTACGACCCGGTTTCTGATACAGCATCTTTTACCGGATATAGTGTGAATGGTTTTAACCGGAATGAACAGGAAAGATTGAAGCAAGTTGTTGATAGTTTAACAGCGAAAGGTTGCCTAGTTATGTTGAGTAATTCTCAGACTGATTTTATTATGGATTTATATCAAGATTATCAGGATAAAATTCACATAGTTAAGGCAGCACGAAATATCAATTCTAAAGGTTTGAAAAGAGGTAGAATCAATGAAATTTTAGTTTTAAATTTTTCAGTGTAGAGTTATATCATGTCCGGTAGCATCGGTATTGTAGAGTAAAGGTAAGGAAGAAGGAAGAAGGAAGAGGGAAGAAGGCTTAAAAGCTTGAAAAAACGTAAATTTCCTGTAGATATTCACCCTTACTTTTACACAAATGATACCAGCGGACATGATATTACTGCGTAATCTAAAATCCGGTTATACAATATTATGTCGATAATTCTATAATTACTTCAATATCCAATCTCCCCTACTCCCCTACTCCCCCACTCCCCTACTCCCTGACTAATCGGTTGATGAATTTCTCCTAACATTACCTTGGCTTTTGCTCCGGTAACTTCTGGCAAATTACTGGGAATTTCTAAAGAACGCCAATAAGCTAAAACGGCAAAGGCGATCGCTTCTTTAAAATCTACATCTACACCTACTTCAGCAGTGGTAATTACTGGAATTGGTACTAATAATTTCTGTATCCGTTCTTTTAAATATAAATTATGACTACCACCACCACATAATAATATTTGGTCTGGTAAATTTGGCAAAAAATTTCGATAGCTATGATTAATGGAAGCTGCTGTTAATTCTGTGAGAGTTGCTAGTATATCAGCAGCACTTAAATTATAATTTTCTCCATCAGCAAGACAGTTAAATAAATAGTCTTTGCCAAATAATTCTCTACCTGTAGATTTTGGTGGTTTTTGTTGGAAAAAGTCTTGTTTTAACCATTTTTCTACTAAGTCTTGACATGGTACTCCACTGGCCGCCCATTCTCCATTTTTATCGTAGGTTTTCCTACCTTGAGAAAGGTGTTGTACTGCTAAATCTAATAGTGTATTACTCGGACCTGTATCCCAACCTAAAATACTATTTTTGAGGTCTGGTGATTTTTGACTTTTAATATAAGCAACATTTCCTATTCCCCCTAAATTTTGAATGCAGCGACTATATTTAGGGTGGCTCAGTAAATGAATATCTACACAAGGAACTAAGGGTGCACCTTGACCTCCTGCAGCAAGATCGGCAGCCCGAAAATTACTAATAGTGGGAATACCTGTGATGTTAGCAATTACTTCACCACGTCCCAACTGAAGACTATAACCTAATTGTTGAGATGGTGGACGGTGATAAACGGTTTGACCATGAGAACCAATAATTTCGGCTTTTATATCACTTTTTTGATTAATTGTAAATGCTGCTTGGGCAAATTCTTGGGCAATAGCATCATCAAGTTCTGCCAATTCAGCTATTGACAGAGATGTGCCGCCACAAACACTAAGAATTTGCGAGCGTAATTTTTCTGAGTAGGGATAAGTCGTTGCTGCTAGGAGTTCAACTTTTAAGTTTGTTCGATCGCCAGCAACATCAACTAAAGCTGCATCTATACCATCGACGGAAGTACCACTAATCAAACCAATAATTTTGGTCATTTTTCATTACCGACAGTGACAATTACTACTGTAATATTATCGCGACCTCCTCGATCTTTAGCTGCATCTACAAGTTCTTGAGCAATAGGTTCACAGTCATCACTAGAAGTTAATATAGGGGTAATTAGGGTGTCGGATAAATCTTCTGTCAATCCATCACTACATAGTAATAGGCGATCGCCTGTTTGAATATCAACAGGTAAGATATCTACTTTACCCATATCTTCCCTACCTAAACATTGAGAAAGTACATGACGCCAAGGGTGTGTTCTAGCTTGTTCGGGAGTTAAAGCATTCTGTCTCACTGCTTGAGCTACCCAAGTTTGGTCTTCTGTAATTTGTTCTAAGTTTTGGTCTCGAAGTCGATAGAAGCGAGAGTCACCTACATTTGCACACCAAGGTTCTTGTTCTCGGAAGATAACCACTACTGCAGTGGTGCCCATATCTGAACGTTCTGGATTTTCTTGTTGGTCATCTAGAATAGCTTCATTAGCTTTTATAAAAGCATCTTCTAACAACTTTGGTGATTCTATAACATCCTGCCAATGACTAACGAGATAATTTTTAATTACTTCCGCAGCAATTCCACTCGCTTCTTGGCCACCTGCATGTCCTCCCATACCATCTGCAACAATAAAGAATCGTCCTTCGGGGTCTATGTAGTAAGAATCTTGATTAACTGAGCGAATACAACCTTTATCAGTAGTGCCTGCGAAATTCAATTTCATAGAATTTTGTTTAAGGCTTTTTGTCCCATTTTGATGTTTATTATCCACCTAATATATTTAATATCCTAATATATATACTTTACTTGTATTCTAGCACTATATTGTTGCTAATTAATACAGTATATATCTTGCCAGAAAATTACAGCAGATTCGGTGATTAATGTCCTGAAATTGACGGGGTCATTTCAGTTATCAGTTATCAGTTATTAGTTATCAGTACTTCTAGCTTTCCTAGGTCATGCTGCGCAAACAGCTAGAGGGTTGACATCAGAAATATTCTATTTTTTGATCTCCTTAAAAGAGGAGGCGCATACCCACAATTTTTCAGTAAAATTTAAGCATTTCCTGCGGAATTCTGCGCAAACAGCGGTCAGCTATCAGCTATTAACTCATTATTTTGACAGGAAGAATTAGTCTCGAAGAAGAATGAAAAGTTATTAATGAAATTGCTCATTAGCGAGTTTTAGTTGTTGCTTGAATATGTTCATGCATCTGTTTGCTTCGCGGTGACAAACGGAAATACTGAATGCTGAATATAATAGCTGAATGCTTAAAGTAAAATCAACCATTTATTAAGGATTTCAATAATGCGCCAATTAAGAATTAAGAATGCGCGAATTACCTCTCCTTGAAAACGGATAGGATTGACTAATCATGAAAATTTTTTCTTGTTTCTCCTTTAAAGGAGAGGCTTTAAACCTTAATTTTTCGATAATTTAGCAAAATTTGTGATTGGAGTATCAATAAATTTACCGAAAGATCGACTTACCGAATAATTAATCATTAATCATTATTAATTAAATAATTCAGCTAATTCCGCCTCCCCTTTCAAGGGGAAAATAAAGAAATAATATTTTCTTATGTTCAATCAAGGACGGTTTTAACCAGAGGTAATTATCCATTATCAATTAATGAAAGCTATTATTCCTTAATTGGCTCTAAATAATACCATTTCTCAAAAGTTTTTCTACATTTTCGCATTGCAGGGGAGTAGGTAGAGATGTTGCATCAGGGCGTCCGTACAGGGAGAAATAAACATAAGAATAATTTACATTAACGGAGCTGCTAATTAATAAAAAGGGGTAAGCATTATCTGTATTAATTATTGCTCTACCTATCTAATCTAAAAGTCTTTATAGATAAAGGCAAGTGCTTTTTTAAGTATCAAAAAGTGCGAGGTTTTAAGTGGTAATATAGAATCCGGTTATACAGCATATGTTTATAATTCTATCCACACTTCAATATTAAATCCCCCCATCCCCC
>JAXHSW010000077.1:0-8250 GCA_034190295.1 Cyanobacteriota bacterium
GAAGTAAAGTAAGAAGGAAGAAGTAAAGTAAGAAGTAAGAAGGAATAAGTAAGAAGGAATAAGTAAGAAGGAAGAAGAAAAAAATTTGCTTTGTCTGAATTTTAAACTTTTGATATAGCAATTTCCATACTATATTTGTGTATAAACCTAGGAAACTATTAAGTTTATTTTTAACTTTTTTCCTCAATAAATTTAGTATTATTTTTAAGGAAGAAGGAAAAAAGAAGAAGTAAGAAGTAAGAAGAAAAATTTTTGCTTTGTCTGAATTTTAAACTTTTGATATAACAATTTCCATACTATATTTGTGTATAAACCTAGGAAACTATTAAGTTTATTTTTAACTTTTTTCCTCAATAAATTTAGTATTATTTTTAAGGAAGAAGGAAGAAGTAAGAAGTAAGAAGTAAGAAGTAAGAATATTTTTTTTTCTTTGTCTGAATTTTAAACTTTTGATATAGCAATTTCTATACTATATTTGTGTATAAACCTAGGAAACTATTAAGTTTATTTTTAACTTTTTTCCTCAATAAATTTAGTATTATTTTTTCTGTGGCGGGTTTAATGCCTCCAGGAAATGGCGTGTCGGAGACTATCCATAAGCAATTAGACCTTCTGCCTTCTTTAATAATAATTGTAAACATTTCCTGCTTACTCATAATTAATATTTTTCTCATCAAAACTAATTGAACCAGGACCAAAAGAAGAAATCATTAACAATCCTCCAATTAATCCAAGATTTTTCATAAAAGCAATTTCCTGAGAAGCATCTGCAAAAATATTGTGAAAAATTAGAGTACTTGGAATTAAAAATCCTATTAATAAAAGTGCACCATACCGAGCTTTATAACCAACTAAAACAGATAATCCACCTATTAATAAAACAGCAATTGTCGGAAATAAAAGCCAACCAGGAATTCCTGCAGATGCCATATATTGTTGAGTAGCTGCTGGCTCGAAAACTTTACCAATACCTGACTTGATAAAAACTGCAGAGAGGAATATCCTGCCTAAGAGTGAAGTCCACTTTTGTAGATTATTCATATTGTTTTGGCTAATATAGTTTTTCGTATACTATTCTATTTGATATTTCCAATATTGATATTTATTTTTTGTAAAACTTCATACAATATATCAAGAATAGGGAATAGGGAATTGGAAACATCGAAGCAATATTACTAATAGATATCTTCAGAAAATAAACTTGCTCTTGATTTAAAATAAGCTAAAGTTGTAACAGTCACTTACAAAATCATTTTTCATAATCTTTGGCTGTGAAAATTTATTCCCTGTTTCCTACTATGCACAAAAAGTCTATATCTTTGTTCACCAGATTTCTAATGATTTAGGATTGTTATTTGAAGAAGGAAAAAGTGTCTGGGGATACTAATTGAATTGGCCTTAACGAAGTCAGAAGTCAGAATTCAGAAGTCAGAAGTTAACCCACCCCTAACCCCGACCGTGGAGGGGAAGTAGGGGATTTGAGAAAAGCTCCAAAAATATTTCGCCTTAAAAGGCGGGGTTTTAGACCCAATTATTTTAATAAATTTATCGTATCAACTTTAGATTTTTTTTATCTTTGATACTGTTAATTATCCAACAGTAATTCTTGAGAGAATATCATATAGTGTAATCTTGTTATAGCTAGTATATAGAAAGCTTTAGTCGATCGGATTAAATATTAATTCACTACATTAAGAATATGAAAAAAATTGCTATTTTGATATCTATTGCTACAGTTTTTTTGAGTAACAATCAGGCTTCAGCAGGAGAACACGGCGCTAACTGCCTGAATATGCTTAGTGGTGAAATGAAAGATTGTAGAATTATTGTTTCAGATGAAAAGAATAGCCTGGAAATGAATTTTAAATCCGATAAAATTCAAAATGCTAATATTAAATTGAGAAGTAATCAAATTACTGAAATTTCAACTGGTGAATATGCTAAAAAAAGAACAAAAGAAACTATTGGGGCAAGTTTAGTTCTCGGTCCTTTAGGAGCATTAGTTGGTCTCTTTGCTAAACAGGATAGGACTCAGTTAGCTCTTGAATATGTGGATTATCAAAACAATAAAAATGTCACTATAATTGATATTCCAACAAAACATAGCGAACCTCTAATTCAAGATTTAGAAAGCTTAACTGGTTTACAGATTCGTACTTCGGAATAATATCAAATCTCAAAAAATTTTCTATGTTTTCTTGAGCGGAGTGAGGGAGTAGGGGAGTAGGGAGATGGTAATCAAATATAGCATTATTATTCAGAAATGGTATAAGATGCCCCCACTGACTATATCATGGCAAAAATCATTAGAATGGGAGCAAGATGCTCCCACTGGCGACTATACAATTACAATGCACCACTAACTTTTTTAGAACTTACGCAATACAACGTATTTTCCTCATTGGGACCCATAGGGTTTGCGGAGCAGTCCGGAACGGAAAACAATCTCAAATCCTAGTTTTTCCTACCTCATGCGTAAGTCCTGTTTTTTCTTTATGGGTTTACAGCAGATTCGGTCGTATATGAATGACAAATATTAACGTTAAGATGTTGATAGTGCGGAATCTTGCCTGCGAAGGATGCACCTTACCACTGGTGAAATCTGCTGTAATACTCCACCGTATCAATGGTTTCTACAAGCTTTTTGGGGTTTGTAGACTGGGAGGAGTAATTTTTCAGTATCCATTTCTTCTTTCTCTCCTAGATAACTAATATCATGTCCGTTTAATAGCGTGATAAAAAACCTTCTTCTTCTCTTCCTTATTTTTTCCTCCTGACTCCTGACTCCTGACTCCTGACTCCTCCTTTGTTAATTAATATGGCTAAAATTATGCAAAAACAATTAATTGCTCTTATCTCTGTTGCTTCATTATTTTTTCCAGCTAATATTGCCTTAGCTAGAACTCATGGCGCTCATTGTTTAAATAATAATAATGGGGAATTGAACCAATGCAAAGTCAACGTAGATATTTCGGGAAACCGTCTGGATATAGAATTTGATAAAGAAGAATATCAAGATGCTAATTTTACTTTAAAGAAAGAACAAATTACAGAACTTTCTACAGGAGATTATGCAAAAACTCAAGTCAGAAAAAGTATTGCTAAAGGTATTCTTTCTCCTATAGGTGGAATAATTAGTGCTATAGATAAACAAGCTAGAATTCAAATAGCAATTGTTTATTTAGATGCACAAAATAATCAAAATGTTACCTTAGTTGATATCCCCAGTAGATATGCTTTATTATTCAGACAAGAACTTGAAACTATGACAGGATTAAAAGTTAAAAAATAAGGCATTGCATAAATGCAGGATGATTTTAATAGTCTTGTTTGTTTGTATTGTCTTGTGTTGTATTGTCTTGTGTTGTATTGTCTTGTGTTGTATTGTCTTGTTTTGTGTTGTCTTGTGTTGTATTGTCTTGTGTTGTGGAATGGGCCTCCGGCCTGTTCGTTCGCTAAAAAAAGAAAGTTTAAAAGAATCTAAAAAAACAAGGCAAAAGCAATAAAAATTGATAAGGCGAAAAACTTTAGAGAAAATCAGGTAAAACTTTAGGCAACAGCTCCGGAAAGCAACAGCGGTCAGACCCCGCGACGACGCCAGCTCGCTTGCGGAACGCTGACCAAGAGAGACAACAGAGAATTAATAAACTGTACCTCACGCTTCCTAAAAAGTGCTGTAAAACTCAGACAACCCAAGATTTTTCCTTCTTCCTTACTTCCTTCTTCCTTCTGCTATATAAATTAAAAAAAACCTACAAATTCCATAAATTCTTTTCAAATCAAATTAATATTGAGGTTAATTTTGAGGACTTATGATTTATGACCCCTGAAACAATAGTCAAACAATCTTTAGGAACAACAGGCGGATATACAACATTTAGTGCTGACAACTTCAACACTTGTGTAATGAACACTTATGGGCGTTTCCCCATTGCCCTCGAACGTGGTGAAGGTTGTCGTGTTTGGGATACCGAAGGAAAAGAATATCTGGATTTTGTTGCCGGAATTGCTACCTGCACCCTCGGTCACGCTCACCCCGTAATGATGGCAACAGTCTCGCAACAAATTCAACGACTACATCATGTATCCAATCTATACTATATCCCAGTTCAGGGAGAATTAGCACAGTGGTTGACAGAACATTCCTGTGCAGACAAAGCATTTTTCTGTAACTCTGGAGCAGAAGCAAACGAAGGAGCAATAAAATTAGCCCGTAAATATGCTCACGAAAAATTAGATATTGAAAATCCAACTATTTTGACCGCCCATGCTAGTTTCCACGGACGAACTCTAGCAACTATTACCGCAACAGGGCAACCAAAATATCATAAAGGTTTTAACCCCTTAATGCCAGGATTTTATTATGTCCCCTACAATGATATTGCTGCTATAGAAAGCGCGATCGCCGAATTAGACAAAGACAAACGACAAGTTGCAGCTATTATGCTAGAACCACTCCAAGGAGAAGGCGGCGTTCGTCCTGGTGATGTGGCTTACTTTCAAAGAATTAGAGAAATTTGCGACGAGAAAGGAATTCTCTTAATATTAGATGAAGTACAAGTAGGAATGGGTCGTAGTGGCAAACTTTGGGGATATGAAAATCTCGGCATCGAGCCAGATATTTTTACTTCCGCTAAAGGACTAGGTGGAGGTATTCCCATCGGAGCAATGTTATGTAAATCTCACTGTGATGTTTTTGAACCAGGCAGTCATGCTAGCACTTTTGGTGGAAACCCTTTTGTTTGTTCCGTAGCGCTCGCTGTTTGTCAAACTTTGGAACAGGAAAATTTGTTGACAAATGTACAGCAGAGAGGGGAACAGTTGCGAGTAGGATTAAATGCTATTGCCACTAAATATCCCGACCTATTTACCGAAGTGCGCGGTTGGGGTTTGATTAATGGTATGGAGTTGAAAGCAGATGTGGAGTTGACTTCTGTCGATATAGTCAAAGCTGCCATGAATGAAGGTTTATTAATCGTACCTGCGGGTCCGAAAGTATTGCGTTTTGTGCCTCCGCTGATTGTAACTGCTGCCGAAGTTACTACAGCTGTGGATGGTTTAGCAAGAGCGATCGCTAGGGAGTAGGGGAGTGAGGGAGTAGGGAAGTGGGGGAGTAGGGGAGTGGGGATATTCGTAAAATAGTAGTAGGGTGTGTGAGCGGAACGAAGTGGAGTATCACGCACCATTTTTCCCATTAGACATCTCCAATAATCAAAAATAAAATCAATTATCCCACTGTTATCGATCAATTCTTTTTCCCAACTCCCTCTTTTGAAAGAAATATCTAATAGGAGTAGAGGTGCGTTACGCTGCCGCTAACAACTGTAAAATCTTTTAATCACTCTGATTATTCAAACACATTCTTTTTTAAATTGGTATTGTAGAATTACAATATTAAGTTAGTTATGAAATGTAACTATGAATATTACTTTAAGTCCAGAACAAGAAAAATTTATTCAATCCCAAATTGCTAAGGGAAAATATACTAACATTCAACAAGCGGTCGATGCAGCTTTAAAGTTGTTAGAAAAACAAGAGATTACTCCTACAGAGTTAGAAGAAAAATCAACTCATCAACTGGATAAGTTAGCTGGAACTTGGACAGAAACTGATGAAATTGAATTTTTAGAGAATACTCAGCCTTTTAGAAAGATTGAGACAAATTTATGGAAATAAAACCGATTTTATTAGATACTAATGCTTATACTGCTTTTAAACGTAATGTATCTGATGCAGTAGAAGTTATTAACAATACTCCTTTAATCGGCCTTAATAGTGTTATTTTAGGAGAATTATTAGGGGGATTTGCTGTAGGAACGAAAGAAGCGATAAATCGCGGTGAATTAAAACAATTTCTGAGTATTGAAAAGGTAAAAGTTTTTGTTATTGATAATGATACTGCTGAATATTATGTCATGGTTTATCGTGATTTAAGAACAAAGGGAAATCCTATTCCTACCAATGATATGTGGATTGCATCCACAGCATTACAGCATAATTTATCATTGTTTAGTTATGACAAGCATTTTCAAGCTGTAAATGGATTAGTTATAGGTACTTGTTTATCTGATTTGATGGTTAAATAAGTTTTGAAGAAGAAAGTTTTTCCTAATTAGAAAAGATTTATTTGCTAGAGTCCCAGGGTGAATAGTAGTAGGGTGTGTGAGCGGAACGAAGTGGAGTATCACGCACCATCTTTCCCATTAGACAATAATCAAAAATCAAAAATCAAATCAATTATTGTACATAAATTATCAATTATTCCTACTCCCTACTCCCTCTTTTGGAGGAGATTTCTAATAGGGGTAGAGGTGCGTTACGCTGTCGCTAACGACACCCTACTCACTTTCTCCCTACTCCCTACTCCCTGCTCCCTAATAATGAATAAAATTAATGATAAATTCAAACAATTAAAAATCTGGCTAGTAAGTAGTAGGGTGTGTGAGCGGAACGAAGTGGAGTATCACGCACCATCTTTCCCATTAGACAATAATCAAAAATCAAAAATCAAATCAATTATTGTACATAAATTATCAATTATTCCTACTCCCTACTCCCTCTTTTGGAGGAGATTTCTAATAGGGGTAGAGGTGCGTTACGCTGTCGCTAACGACACCCTACTCACTTTCTCCCTACTCCCTCATAATGAATAAAATTAATCATCAATTCAAACAATTAAAAATCTGGCTAGGAATAGGAGTAGCGATCGCTTTTCTTTCTATTTCCCTATACGCAATAGTAAGCTCGCCAAAATTAGTCACCGCAAAATCTATACCTGAAAAAAAAGAGGTGCGTGGAGTCTGGATCACCAATGTTAGTAGTACCGTATTATTCGCTCCCTGGGGAATTAACCGCGCTCTCCGTCAACTTTCTCAACTCAACTTCAATACTGTTTATCCCGTAACCTGGAATAGAGGTAACACATTTTATCCCAGTAAGGTTGCTCGAAAAGTCACAGGTCAACCTCAAGACCCTACCCTTGCCACATTTCGCCTTGGTGGAGACGTACTCAGAGAAATATTTACACAGTCCCACCGCCAAGGTTTACGAGTCATCCCTTGGTTTGAATATGGTTTCATGGCACCAATAAATTCTCTATTAGTCAAACGCCATCCCCACTGGGTGACAACCAGTCTTGACAAAAATAGAAATTTTTCTGAAGATATATTTGAATTAGAACTTAAAGACCTGCTCCCAGAATCAGATGAACAGTCCTTATTAACAACACTAAAACAGTCACTCTCCATCAATAATGTTTGGCTTAACCCCATTCATCCCCAAGTGCAAAAATTTTTTATCAACTTGGTATTAGAAGTTGTCAAAACATACGATGTCGATGGAATTCAAATAGACGATCGCTTTGCCATGCCAGTACAATTAGGCTACGATCCAATTACAGTCCGCCTCTACAGAGAACAACATCAAGGTAAAATGCCACCAGAAGATTTTACAGACCCAGAATGGATGCAATGGCGGGCAAATCAAATAACCGCTTTAATGGAAAGACTTTATCAAGCCGTCAAAGCAGTTAAACCTAATTGTATAGTATCCTTATCTTCTAATCCTGAAGACTTTGCTTATAAATTATATCTGCAAGACTGGCCAACTTGGATAGAGCGAGGTATAGTAGATGAATTTGTTTTGCAAGTGTATCGAAATAATTTACCTTCATTTTTAACAGAATTGGAACAACCAGAAGTAAAATTGGCCAAAAGTAAAATTCCTTTCAGTATTGGTATTCTCACAGGGACTATGAAAACACCCATGAAAATAGAGCAAATTCAACAACAAGTAAAAGCAGTACGCGATCGCAACTTTGCCGGAGTATCTTTTTTCTATTGGGAAACCTTATGGGGTTATCTGACTCCAAATTCACCCCAAGAGCGGCGGACTGGTTTCCAGAAAATGTTTCCTACCTCTGTATCTCGCCCCAAGGGGGAGTAGGGGAGTAGGGGAGTAGGGGAGTAGGGGCGAATGGTATTCGCCCTCGCAATGGTATTCGCCCTCGCAATGGTATTCGCCCTCGCAATGGTATTCGCCCTCGCAATGGTATTCGCCCTCGCAATGGTATTCGCCCTCAAATCGCCGTTAAATCAGCGCGATTATAACGGGAGTCCTCTTTCAACATTTTTGATAGTCCAGTAGGGTGCGTTAATGAAATGTAACGCACCATCCCTAATAGTCCAGTAGTTGACCGACACGCCTAAAAATGTAGGTTGGGTTGAACGGAGTGTTAGCGGAGCTTATCCG
>JAXHSW010000077.1:8350-38220 GCA_034190295.1 Cyanobacteriota bacterium
TTGGCTACAGTGGGTATTTTTCACCGTTGTCGGCTTTTTAGTCAGTTTAATATTTGTAGAAATAGGTGTTAGACCCTATATTGGTGCTTTTTCCGGAGCCATCGGCGGTGGCATCATCGGACTGGCCCAATGGTTGGTGCTGAGAAATTATATATTCCGAAGTAGATGGTGGGTTGTAGTAAATATTGTGACATGGTTATTAATCTTTGATAGTCCAGTAGGGTGCGTTAATGAAATGTAACGCACCATCCCTAATAGTCCAGTAGTTGACCGACACGCCTAAAAATGTAGGTTGGGTTGAACGGAGTGTTAGCGGAGCTTATCCGTAGGATAAACCCAACTAACTACGAGCCTGCTGTTGCAATAATTATATTATGTATTAGGGCTAAAGCCCAACTACGAGCCTGTGTCAATTACTAAACCATATCATTATCCATCCCACACTAAATCCAAAACCATCGGCTGGGGTTTTTGGCTACAGTGGGTATTTTTCACCGTTGTCGGCTTTTTAGTCAGTTTAATATTTGTAGAAATAGGTGTTAGACCCTATATTGGTGCTTTTTCCGGAGCCATCGGCGGTGGCATCATCGGATTAGCTCAATGGTTGGTGCTGAGAAATTATATCTTCCGAAGTAGATGGTGGATTGTAGTAAATATTGTGACATGGTTATTAATCGGGGCCAGTAGTTTAGGAGCATTAGGTTGGGTGGCCCCACGCACAGAACAAATTTTAGTCAGGTTATTTCATGGGTTGATTAATGGAGCTATTGTGGGAGCAATTCTGGGATTAGGCCAATGGTTTGTACTTAGGAAGCAAATTTATGGGGAAGAATGGTGGATAATTGCTAATATTATTGCTTGGAGTGTAGGTTTATCCCTTGGTTGGGCAGTGGGTGGATTTATTTATGGGGCGATCGGTCTATTTATTAGTGAAGCGATCGGTCTGTTGGTGACGTGGTTGTTTGTGGCTATTGTTACTGGTATTGCTTTGGTACGGTTGTATTCAGGTCGGTGAAAAGGGGTGAGGGGGTGATGGGGTGAGGGGGTGATGGGGTGATGGGGTGATGGGGGATTCGTATATTTGCATAATTAAATGTATTTCTTATGAATATTCTCTGACAACAAAGAATTAGCCGTCCTCTCCCCCACTTTTGACTTTTGACTTCATAATATTACTTTTGACTTTTAACTTTTGACTTTTGACTTGATTATGACCCTTACTTTTGACGAGACATATTATCGTGATTTACTAATCAAATTCACTCCAAAAGTTATAGAAACAGAACCAGAATATGAAGCATATTTGGCAGTATTAGAAGAGCTAACTTTTGCTAAAAATCTCACTCAGGAGGAAAAAGCTTTATATGATTTGTTAGTTTTGTTAATAGAAAACTATGAAACTGAAAACTATCCGATGGCATCCGTGAAACCTGACGAAATTTTACAGCATTTAATCGCAGCAAGCGGAATTAATCAACAAGATTTAGTGGGAATTCTTGGTTCTGATGAGGTGGTTTCTCAGCTTGTGGATGGTAAACTTTCTTTGAATAACTGGCAGGCAAAAGCTCTAGCAGATTATTTCCGAATATCTCCAACTATTTTTCAATTGTAGGTAATAATTAATAATTAATAATTAATTATTACCTCTCCTTAAAAACGGATAGGATTGACGCGGTAGGGAACATTTTTTCTTTTTTCTCCTTCTCCTTTAAAGGAAAGGTTTTAAGCCTTAATTATTTGGTAATTTGTAAATATGCCAGCCCACATTGCTATAGTCTTTCGAGGCTATAAAATCTCACTTTTGAGTTTGACAGCGGATTCCACTTTGGTGAGGTACACCCATCGCGGGCAAGATGCCCGCACTTGCATTCATTCAATGATTAATATATGTTGTAAGTTTTGAGTTAATTACTTACTTTTGAGTTAATTTATAAATTTGAATTTCATATTAATTTTGAATTTTGACTTGTTTGTTGACTTTTGAATTAATTTCTAACTTTTGACTTGTTTGTTGACTTTTAACTTAATTTCTATGGTTAAAACTAATTTCAAAACTGCTAAATATAGGGCGAATGCCATTCGCCCCTACAGATGCAGGGCTAATGATTTTGACTTAATTTCTAACTTTTAACTTTTAACTTAATTTCTAACTTTTAACTTTTAACTTAATTTCTAACTTTTGACTTTTGACTTTTGACTTTTGACTTTATCACTATGGTTCAAACTAATTTCAAAACTGCTAATCAATTATTACGGTCGGGCAAGCTCGATGATGCTGTTGCTGCTTACCGTGAGGCGATCGCTCTTAATCCTGGTTTTTCCTATGGTCATCATAATTTGGGGGAGGCTTTGGTTAAGGTGGGGCGCATAGATGAGGCGATCGCTGCTTTTCGTCAGGCTGTGGCCATAAATCCTCAAGCTTCTTGGTCTCTCTACAAGTTGGGAGTTTTGTTGCAGGGTGAAGGTCAATTTCAGGAGGCTTTGGGTTATTTGCGTCGGGCCGTGGAGCAGAAGACTGATGTGCCGGAGTTTTATCTTGGTTTGGGAGGGGTGTTGGTGAAGTTGGGGCAATGGTCGGAGGCGGAGCAGTGTCTTGACAAAGTGGTAAATATGTTGTATGCAAATGCAGGTAAGTTTCATGGCACATCCCTACAGACAGAGGCTTATTATTATTTGGGTGCGGCTAAGTCTGGGCAGCAGCAATGGTCTGAGGCAGTGGAGTTTTATCGTCGGAGTTGGGAGATGAGTCCCGGTGGGGTTGATTGTTGTTTGGGTTTGGCTGAGGCTTTGGGTAAGTTGGGGCAATGGTCGGAGGCGGTGGAATTTTATCGTCAGGCGGTGGCTTTGTCTGGGGAGTCTGGTGAGGTTTTGTTTGGTTTGGGTCAGGCTTTGGGACAGTTGGGTAGATGGGATGAGGCTGTTGTTGAGTATGGACGGGCGATTAGTTTGGGTTTTGCTGGAGCTGAGGTGAGGCATCATTTGGGATATGCTTTGGGGCAGTTGGGTAGATGGGAGGAGGCTGTTGTTGAGTATCGGCAGGTGTTGGAAGTTAATCCTAAGTCTGCTGTGGTTAGGCATCAGTTGGGGTATGGGTTGATGCGGTTGGGTAGGTGGCGGGAGGCGGAGGTTGAGTTGCGGAAGGTGTTGGAGGTTAATCCTAAGTCTGCTGTGGTTTGGCAGCAGTTGGGGGATGTTTTGCGGGAGTTGGGGGAGAGGAATGAGGCGGTTGAAGTTGATCGACAGGCTAGGGAGTTAAATCCCTATATTGATTTGGAAAAGAACAAATTAATTAATACTGATTATAGTAATTTTGAAAAAGCTACTACTTCGCGAATTGCCGTTTGCGTACATGTTTTCTATGAGCATATATGGAACAAAATTAGTCGATACCTTGGTAATTTGACAAAACCTTACGATATTTTTATAACTTGCCCTACTGAAAGATGTTATGCCGTTTCTGCTATAGTGCATCAAACTCATCCAGAGGCAATTATTGAGGGCGTTCAAAACGTTGGGATGGATGTCGCACCTTTTATTCATAGTATAAAAAAATTCGATCTTTGGAGCTATGATTTAGTTTTAAAATTACATACAAAAAATGATCGCTCCGTTATGCGCGAAGAACAGGGGAATATTCTTTTTCAAGGAACGCTAGGCTCAACGGATTTAGTGCACCAGATTTTGAGTGCTTTTTCTACTGACGACGAACTAGGTATGGTGGGGCCAGATTACCTTTATCGTTCGGCGCAATACTTGATGTACGGTAATAGAGAGTTTGTAGATAAGTTCAGAAAAGCTCTTCGTATCCAAAATCATCAGGGTGACTGGGGTTTCTTTTCTGGTACTATGTTTTGGATTCGTGGCTCTATTTTACAAAATGTCGCAGACGCTTCACGTTCAATTATGAATATTTTCGCCTCATCTGAAGTGACAACAACTGGGGGAGATGGAACTGCTGCTCATGCTTTTGAACGACTCTTTGGACTTTTACCAACAGCTAATGGAATGACAACAGGATTGACTTATCGCTGTAACTATGATGCCACTGAATTCCTTTTGCAAACGCCTGAAACTCAAAACTTGAAACAGCCTTTGAGGTATGCTTGCACGACGGATCGTTTAATGTGTTCTAATAAAGCGCAAAAGTGGGCAGCGATCGTTGAAAAATCTGACTTGTTTGACCGAGACTACTATCTTGCAAGTCGAAAAGATATGCTAGAAGTAGCTCGTCGCAATCCAGCACTTCATTTTGTTTTATATGGTGATGCGGAAGGTTACGATCCCTGTCAAAAGTTTTCGACTGCCTACTATCATCTGCGGTATAAAGATATACGTCATCGTCAACTACCTGCCCTGGTTCATTACATGATGCACGGGATGAAGGAAGGGCGTCAAGCATTGCCTTCAAAAGAAGACTGGCTCGAACTTGCAGAGCAAGAAAATTTGTTCTTTGATGCTTGGTATGAGAAAACTATCGAAGCAAATTTAAACGGTGTATCACCAAAGCAAAGTTATATGACTTACGGCTGGTTGCAACTGCATCCAACTAGCAAAAATTTCAATCCGAGATTATTGCCTGTAGTAAATAATGCTTGCCAAGCTACCCAAATAGATCCTCTTGAATTCTACTTATCTGAGTATGCACTCTCAGAGTACGCTCTTTATGATGTCCTTAGTCGAGCATGTAAAAACCAGGACTTTTATATCGTTCCTGAAATTGTGGAGCAATTACACCGAAATTTTGGAGAAACCCGCGCCTCCCTTGAAGCATTAGGAACAAGCCTTATATTAGAAAAAAGGTGGAGCCAAGCACGCTCCGTGTGGGGAAAGGTATGGCATCACTTTTTGAACGCTAGCTTTGTGGAAAGATACAGAGCTTCTGTTGTGCAATATGACACTATAGGTGCAAACAGAAAAAACAACTTCAGAAACTTAGATATTTCACTATCTTGCCAGCGAGATTTGAATAACTACCGCGTGTGTATTTACACGTCACTTTATGGAGATCGCGATGACTTACTACCGATGCTTTCCACTGCTACAGGAATTGATTACATTTGTTTCACGGATCGACTACGCGACTTTCTTGGGTGGGAGTTTCGCGTAGTCGATCCGGGTTTCAACGACAATAACTTAAATGCTAAAATCTTTAAGATACTTCCCCATATTTATCTCCAAGAATACGACTATTCTCTTTTTGTCGATGCGAATACCCTTTTCTTGGGAAGAATCAGCGATCTAATCAAAAAATGCTCAGGCTCGGATTTTGTGATGTGGAAGCATCCTGTACGAAATGATGTTTATTTAGAAATAGCCACAATTATGGCTCACCGCAGACATGGGCCTGATGGATTAATAGAACAAATAGAAGCATACGCAAGTTCTTGCCTTCCTCGAAAATCTGGTATGGTGGAAGGTTCTTTTATTTGGCGCAAGCATAACAACAAGACCATAGCTTCTTTTATGGATGAATGGTGGCAGCATATTAAGCAATATACGCGTCGCGATCAAGTCAGTCTTGGTTATCTAATGTGGCGCAATGGTTTGCATCCCTCAGTTTTGCCAGACGAACTGGGAACCTCAAGAGAGAATGTATATTTTAAAAAGATGCCTCATAAAAAAGGTTTATATGAAGGTAATTCTAAGACTATTGCTGTGTCTAATTACAAATCTCTGTCCTTCAAAAATGCCGATATACTTTTTTTATTTAGTCCAAGGTTTGCTGGTTCTGGCGCAACTATCATGCGCGGAAAACAACTTTCTAGTCTAGTCAGGCCAAAGGTTTTGGATAATCGACAGGTAATTTATACGAGTAACGATGATGTTTCTGGAAAAATTCTCTTTCTTACTAAGGGTTATCTACAGTCATCAACACCCGAATTACTAGAAAGTCTAAAAAAAAGGGATAACATTATTATTGCAGATTTTGTTGATGGTGTAGTAGAAAAAGAGATTATGGACAGTGTAGATGTATTAGTTGCAGCTTCTCTTTCCGCTTATTTAGAATACCGCGAAAAGTGGCATCAAAAGCAGATACATTACATTACGCATCATACCGATCCAAGAATTTCTAATGTCAGGTCTGATGAGTTTAACAAAACGCCTCGCATCGGATACTTTGGTGAAATCGCCAATACAGTCAAGTCGAATAGAATAGCTGAATTAGTTGATTTCTATAGAGTTGACACAAGCTGTGATAATTCCACCTCCTGGCTTAACTACGTTTCGGAATATAATTGCCATTATGCTGCAAGACGAACTAGGAAGCAAGACGGTCACAAACCTTTTACGAAAGGCTTCGTGGCTGCGAAGTGCGATGCGAATATCATAGTTCAAGAATCTGTGACTGATGTAAAATACTATTTAGGTGTTGATTATCCCTATCTTTTACCTGATAATCCGGATGAAGTAGAAATTGTATATATGTTGCAACGTGTTCTGACAGAGTATGGAGGAAGAGAGTGGAATTATGGTTTGGAAATTATGAGGGAGGTGCGTGAAAGAAGTTCCCCAGATCGGGTAATAAGTGATTTCAATAATCTTTTAAGTTGTCTCTAAGGGCTTGTTAGTAAATGATTAAATGCGGAGGAAAAGAAGTAGATGAATACAATTTCAAATAACAAATTACAAGATTTTATACTGAAGTGGCATCTTGATTGGCCGGATGAAAAATCTTTGAGAAATTACGATGGTGCCTCTGATATAGAGTTCCGTGGGTGGGTGCTTGCTAAAGGTGATTTATCTGTGCGTCTTGCTACTCGTTGTAATGGAACAATTAATTTTTACGATCTTAATGAAAATCGACCGGACGTCATTAGAAAAATTCTTGGCTCATCTCAGAAAAATCATCCACAAGTAATGTGTGGATTTAGACAGCTAATTTGCTTTTCGGGCGATATTGATCTAGGTTTTGAGTACAAAGAACGAGAATCAATTCAGTGGTTAACTTCGTTTAATTTAACTGCTAATAATAGGGAAATAAAGCAATTGCAAATTAATCCAGAACTTGATGTTTTTGATGATAGAGCGCAAGAGCTAGCTATGTATTGGGGTATTCGAGAAGATGAAGTCAAAAAAATATATGAGGAATTTAATGTAAAGAAAACTAAGAGACCTCCAAAATTTGTGGCTGAAACTTTGGAGACAATAATTAACAGCTACTTGGATAAACAACGGCTTCGTGCTAATCTATCGCGAATGATGTTAAAATACTATAGATATGATACAGCATTAAAGGTTGTAAAATGTCTTAACTCATTAGTTCTCCCCAATATGCGACCTAAAACCAAAGTATTAGACTACGGATGTGGTGTAGCAGACCATGGGCTTGTTTTTGCAAAAAATGGTTATTATCCTGCTATATGCGATCTATCTGGTGGAAAAATTGAATTTGCTGAATTTAGATTTGAAATAAGAAAAATAGAGGTAAGTATTTATCCAGTTACGAAAGAAGTTGAGTATCCAAAAATAGAATCTAAATCTGTTGACGTTATAGTAACATCCGAATTACTAGAACACCTCAGAAGTCCTTTGCAGTGTCTAAAAAATATGTACAATTTTTTGAACGATAGTGGCTACCTGTGGTTTTCAGATTTTCCTATGAAGCCAAAGACTGTTGGAGGCGATCATCTCCAATCTGCTGCTGATGAAAGGTTTCAATGTATAGATTTCATTCGATCGCATTTTACGTTGGTGGATAATCCTTTTGTAGAAAATTTCTATCAAAAAAAGTAGCCGAATTATGAATTCTGAACCCTATAGAAAAGTTGAGTAAAATTAAGTTGCAACAAGTTTATAGTAGTAGCTTCTGGTTTGACAGGGAATTACTATCTAGATTGGTTCTGTTTGGAATATGTAAAACTTAATTCTGAAAACCTAAATTATAATTTTTCTGTATTGCTTAAAGGTGCAGATTTTCTTCAGAATTAGAGTGGTTGGATTAAACTATTAATTAATCAGGAAAAAAGCAAATGAATACACCTTTAAATTTTAACTTAGCATTAAAAAAAACCACAGCTCAAAGTTCGGTTTATCAACGACAAAAATATGGTTATGATCCTCATGGAGCTTGTAACGGCAAGACAAGTGGCGGATTTGGTTTTTGTACTTGTAAAGAAAATCAACCCTGGTGGCAGATAGACTTGCAAGGAGCCTATAAACTTTCTGAGATTAAAATTTATAATCGCATTAACTTTGAAGAACGAGCCTCTACCTTGAATGTATTATTATCTCAAGATGCAATTAATTGGCAGCTATGTTACTCAAATCCTCAAGAAAATTTATTTGGCGGGAGCGACGGTAAACCACTCATAGTCAAGTTGCAACATCAAGTCGCAAGGTTTGTGCGACTGCAATTACGGGAAAAAGAATATCTTCATCTGGATGAAGTAGAAATCTATGGTATTCCTTTCAAATCTGAGCCATCAGAGTTTAAACTTACTCAAGAAGAAGAGACTCTATCTAAAAACTTTTATGGTCAAGCTGGTTTACTTCCATTTTCCATCAACAACTCAAACACTTTTAATTCTATTGACTATAAAGGTCAATTGCTTCAAGATAAATGGGTTGTTATGATGACTAAAGGCAAACAAAAAGGGTTATTTTTAGAAGTAGGCTCTACAGATGGAGTACATCTAAATAATACGTTTTGCTTAGAAAAAAACTTTTCTTGGTCTGGTATATGCGTAGAACCTAATCCAGATTATTTTAAAAAACTTTGTGTAAATCGCACTGCTATAACTCTCCCCTATGCTTTTTATAAACAATCAGGCCAAATAGTAGAATTCATACATCATTCTACTTTAGGAACAATTTCTGATTTCTTATCCAGCGATCTGCATGCTTCAGTTAGAGAAAAATTTGTTTCTGAAAATGGTACTATTAAGGTGATAACAGCATGTCCAGAAGATATTTTAAATCTTTACAAATTTCCAGAAAACTTTGACTTTTTAAGCTTGGATATAGAAGGTGCAGAACTTGACGTTCTGAAATGTTTTAATTTATCTAAATTCCATCCTGCTTTGGCTTGCATTGAGCATAACCATGTTGCTCATAAACGACTAGCAATTTTTGAACTTCTTTCTTCCTATGGTTACCAACGTATACAGTGCAAGTTTGATGACTGGTACTATAATTTGAATATTCTCGAAATATTGAATCCCGAAATTCCCCTAAGTTATTATCAAGAAGTTTTAAAGTATTTTTGTAACTATCATAACTGTGAATTAGTTGATGAAGTAAGTTTTTATAAGAATAAAACTTTAGTTGAAGAAAAAGTACAAGCTTCAGGACTAACAAATAATAATAGTTCCAATTCAGTACCCGTTCAATTTAGTTCAACTTTTGCTGGATCTGCCGTAGAGAGAAACAAGGATAATAGTGTAAATTTTAACCCAAACACTAACCTGAACTTAGCGTTAAATAAACCAACGGCTCAAAGTTCTATTTATCATCCTGAAAAGTATGGTTATGATCCTTATGGAGCTTGCAATGGCAAAAAAAGTGAAAAATTTGGTTTTTCTACCTGTAAAGAACATCAACCTTGGTGGCAAATAGACTTGCAAGTAACCTATAAACTTTCTGAGATTAAAATTTATAACCGCATGGATTGTTGTCAGGAACGAGCTTCTACATTGAATGTCTTATTGTCTCAGGATGCTCTGAATTGGCAGTTATGTTACTCGAATCCTCAAGCTAATTTATTTGGGGGAAGTGACAGTAAACCGCTCATAATCAAGTTGCAAAATCAAGTTGCAAGGTTTGTGCGGTTACAATTGCGGGAGAATGAGCATCTTCATCTGAATGAGGTAGAAATTTATGGCAGTCCTTTCCAAGCAAATTCTTCAGAGTTAGATTTTCATCAAGATGAGGCAATTCTATCTACCAACTTTTATAGTCAAGCCTACATACTTCCCTCTCCTTCTCCTAAACAAATAGCAATAAAATCATCAAAAGGAATTATTCATATTGGAGGCAATCAAGGTCAAGAAGCTGAATTTTATGCAACTCATAACAAGTCAGTTATCTGGATTGAAGCTTTACCTCAAGTTTTTGAACTACTAGAAAAAAAGATTGCTAAGTATCCAAACCAACAAGCGATTAATGCCTTGGTAACAGATACTGATGGTAAAGAGTATAAGTTTAATGTTTCTAATAACTCTGTTTCTTCTTCTCTATTTGAATTTGGTGATGCTAAAGATAAATTATATCCACATTTAACAATGGTCGATGCTGCTCGTTTAGTTGGCAAAACTCTAAGCACAATTTACCATGAATTTAATATTGATGTAAGTAAGTTTGATTTTTTATTGTTGGATGTTCAAGGTGCTGAATTAATGGTATTAAAAGGTGCTGAATCTATCTTACATAATTTTAAATATATTCTGACAGAAGTTAGTACAGTTAATATTTATAAAAATGGAGTATTATGGGATGAATTAAAAGCTTTTTTAAACCAGAAAGGTTTTAAAGAAACTACATCTGAAACTCCAAACAAGCATGGAGATGTATTATTTATTAGTGAAAAGTATGTTCAAAAATAGAGTTGAGAGCTTACCAAAATTAAACAAACATAACTCCCCACATTTGTTGTAATGAAAACAATCGAAGTCATAAATATTATAGAAGATACTAATGTCAACGTAGCCTTAAACAAACCAACGGCTCAAAGTTCAGTTTATCAGCCTGAAAACTATGGTTATGATCCTCATGGAGCTTGTAATGGCCAGAAAAGTGGAAAATTTGGTTTTTCTACCTGTAAAGAGTATCAGCCTTGGTGGCAAATAGACTTGCAAACAACTTACAAACTTTCTGAGATTAAGATTTATAACCGCATGGATTGTTGTCAAGAACGCGCCTTAACGTTGAATATCTTATTGTCTCAGGATGCGCTGAATTGGGAATTATTTTACTCCAATGGTAAAGACAATGTATTTGGAGGAATTGATGGGAAACCTTTAGTAGTAAATATACAGGAAAAAATTGCAAGGTTTATACGTTTACAATTGCGAGAGAATGATTATCTTCATCTTGATGAAGTAGAAATTTATGGTCTTCCTTTGCACGCAGATAGTTCAGAATTCATATATCTTGAGGATGAAACTACTCTATGTACCAACTTTTATAATCAGGTTTGCTTACCCTCCCCTCCTCCTGCTATTAAAATGGTTGTTTCGCGAAGGGTTGATGGACTAGGTACAAGATTGATGTCTATTTTGTCAGCTAGATATGTCTGCGAATACTTTGGTTGCAATATGTCTGTAACTTGGCCAAACATAGGAAGCAGATACTATTCTTCAGATATCCTTCAGTCTGACAGCATCGCCGAGATATTTGAAGAGGGAAAAATATTTAAAGATGTTAACGTTCCTCTGCTAACCGAAGAAGAATTTTCTAAATTAAATACAAAATCATTAAGTTTGCTTAGACAGGTGTTCAAGGGAACAGGAGGCTTTTTTTTTCTTAATAAAAATCAAACCGAAAATCTTTCCCAGTGTGAATTTATTACCTATGATGATCCGTGGGGGATAGTTCCTTATGGTGTTAGACATAAGGAAGTTTCTTTAAAGATCAAAAATTACTGGAAAAAATTAAACTGGCATCAGTCAATTGTTAATAGCATTAAAAGCTTTGAAAATAAAATAAATGATCGGCCTTATGTTGTAGTTCATATACGCAGAGGAGATATTATTAATCGACTTCTATATGATAGCCTCCCAGCTCTGAATGAGGGTATGCGAGCTATATTTGGTCGATTTCTACCAATAGCAACTGCCATTAAATTAATTCTAGATTCCGGTTTCAAAGATGTTGTAGTTTGTTCTGAGTGCGATCAATCAACTCAAAGAGTTGTAGATGAAGTCAAGCGAGAGAATAATGCTATTAATTTTTATGTAACATCTGAATTGACACAATCTCTTAGTGAGACTCAGGCAGCTACTTATGATCTGATTATCATGTCTGCTGCCTCTAAAATATTAACATCCTCTAGTAGTAGTTTCTCAATTTGTGCAGAATTTTCCGGCAATACTTATCGAGTTAAAGCTAGTACAGATTGGGAGAATATTGCACGAGAGTTAATTGCATACCTTGACAATAATGATAATGAAATGACAAATGAGAGAAAAAGCTTAGTTTATCTTCATATCAGCAAAAGCATTCAAGATAAGCAACTAGCTGATTATTATATAAATCTTTCAAAACAATTTTCACCTAACAAAGAGTTTGTTCGAGACACTCAGCATCAAGATATTAAGCCTAAAATCCTTGAATTTAAAGCAAAGTTGGAAGAATTCAAAAAACGTCTAGGTAAATTATGATAAACGTGCCTCTAGTGCAGGACGGCGGAAATAACTGACCAGTTACAAAATCCTAAAAGCCTTACCAATCAATATTTTTGACTTCTGACTTTTGACTTTTAACTTCCGCGTAGCGGCACTAGTCTAAGCTGAATATGACTCCAACTGTTATGAAAAACTCAATAGCTTTGCGTAGCATAAATTACTATCACCTATCTACTTATTGATTGATAAGATCCAATCCTGGAACTGTGAATTTTTTTAAGTAAATCTTTTGTTTGATCTGTAAACCTTAAACCAAGAAAATCAAACAGTTGCAAGACTGTTTTTTCACTATCAAGACATAAATTTTCGTAGTTTAACTCGTAGTAAGCCCCACAGCAATTTGCATATTCAAGAACTCGCTCAACATGTTGTAAGGTTAGAGTTTTCCAGTAATCAAAATTATCAATCTGACCAACAGCAAGTTTTTTCTTCTTGCATAAAGATGCTGCAATATCATTAGAATTACGCTTAATATGAACTACTTTAGAATCAGGAAATATCTCAAGATATAGTGGCAATAAAACACATAGTCGAGGGTCTTTGAAACCCCAAGCTGACTCACCATTATACCCACACCGTAAATAATCTAGTATCCAAAAGTGTTTAATATAAGATCGAACTTTATCACTAAATGCTTTTACTTTGTCTATACTCATTATTGGTACTTGTGCCCAGTTAGAACCTCCTCCCATGATCAAATTGTTGTTGATGAATATAGAAAAGAAATATGACTCGTAATGGTCCATATTAGCTCCTAAAAACAGACCGCTCTTATGCAATATTTCTGCAAGAATAGAAGTTCCAGAATTGTGCATACCAAGAACGAGAACTGGATCTTTTTTTTGAGCTAGTAAATTCCACAACTTCTGGTGCAGTAAATGCATTGTAGAATTGTTTAGGGAAGTTAATCCTAACTGAGATGCAGAATTATTTATTTTTAACGTTTTTTGAGCGTTATTTACATCAATTTTGCTTTTTACCAACTCCTGACTCAAGAGTCCTAAAGTAGTCTGAAACTGTGATAAACCAGGGTTAAGTTGAGCCACTTTTGAATAAGCAATAGTCGCTTGGTCAAATTCGCCCTTCTGAGTTAATACTTGTGCCAAAAGTTGATAAAGTTTGCAAAAATCTGGCTTAAGATTGATCGCTTTTTCTAAGTATTGGGTTGCTGCTTCTAAATCACCAGTTTTCCAACAAACGTTCCCTAAAGAATAATGAACTGAAGGAGAATTAGGAATTATTTCTAAGCTTTGGCGATAGTAAACTATAGCCTCATCCAACCTTCCTTGCTTAACCAGAACATCACCCAAATTATTATAAACCCAAGCAAAATTAGGATTAATCTCAATAACCTGATGATAAAGAGCGATCGCCTCATCCAACCTCCCCGCTCTCTTCAACTGATTAGCCTGCTTCAGCAACTGATTTGCACTCATCACCTCGTTAACCATAAATAACCAAACAGTAAACTACTTAGATATATTATTTTAGCCCACTTCCACAGAAATATTAGAAATATTCTCTAACCAAGAACGCGATCGACCTAAATCCCGCTCTACCTCCTTCAACAAAGATTCCGATCTTTTCCTCCTCTTTTGGAGGCGATCCAACCAATCCTCAAAATGATTTAAAAAGTATTGCAATGACTTATAAACTGCCCCTGCATCAAACACTACGCTGTCTTTTTTTGTAGCATAAATTTCTACTCCTTGCTTTCGCATGATTTTGAAGTATTCTCGAAATGTATCTACATGGTCAGTAGTGTAAAACTTGCTTGCTTTTAAGTCATCTATGTTTGAGTCTAAAGCTTTGAGATAATTTTCACAGCTACGGTTTCGGTGATCTATGCTAAAAATGGAATGCCACTTTTTCAAGTCTACTAGATCTTTTTTGATCCGCTGCTTGATTGCAATGGATTCATCATAAAAATGAACCTTGTTTCGCTGTTCGACACCAATATATACAATTTTTTTTGCACCTAAAATAAAGGCCAAGTGTGTAGCCCCCAAAGCAACATTCATCTTGGTAAAAATGACTGGGTTGCTTAAACTTAAAAAGCGACTTAGACCTTTATTTTTATCAAATATTTCCCTCTTTATCGTTATAATGTTGTTAAATTCGGGAAACAAATCTTCTATCTTCGGCCTCATGTGAATTATAGTTGAATGTTTTGGTAATATCTTTTGAGCTAATAGTATTTCAGAGGGATAGGCTGATATGAAGTAGCGAGTCTTGACTTTGTATTGAACCCGATTGACACCTATTGTCGCGCTTCTTTCAAGCAAATTCACTTCTTCATCCAACAATGAGTTAAGTTGAGGACCAGCACCAATAATATAAATAGTGCTATTTTTTTCCATTTCATTTAATATTGGCATTGTTTTATTTGTAACTTAATATAAAATTTTACTTACTTACTCATCTAAATGTCCTTGTTTAACAAAAGCATTCCCCAAGTTATGATATGCCCAAGCAAAATTAGGATTAATTTCAATAACCTGATGATAAAGAGCGATCGCCTCATCCAACCTCCCCACTCTCTTCAACTGATTAGCCTGCTTCAACAACTGTCCAGCACTCATACCCTCATTACCCATAACAACCCAACCATAAATCTGCATCCTAACAGAAAAAAACTGTCTAATATTATTTATTCTAATATGTGTTGGCAAAGCAAGTGCGGCAGCTACATCGAACTCTTCCTCCGCTTCCTTAAACCAATCTTCTGAGCGATAATTATGCCAAACATTATAATATTTATTTTTGGCTATTTCTAATCCGCTCAAGGTCCTGCAAAAATTCCTCCCGCGTTACTCCCTTAAGTAACTCTTCTCGTTCTTTAGTATAATCACCATACCCCCATCCCACTTGTTGTAAAAAACGAATAGTATTAATTTGGCCTAAATTATCCACCAAAACTTGATAACCTTTTCTTCTAAGTTCAACTGGTTTCATTATCTATCTCACCTTGTTCTTGAAAAATACTCATTAACCAATTAACAGGATTGCTTAATTTTATTTGGAGCAATTCCTGATAATTATTTGCCTTTTTCAGCAAGCGGTCATCTGTCGTTAAAAAAACATCAGCCATTGCTTTTTCAGCACAGGCAATATGGAAAGAGTCATACAATCCAAATCCTAAGTTTTCTAATGTTTGCGACCGCTCCTGAACAATATTATCAATGGTAACTTTTATTGTAGCCATTTGTAAGATTTTCTGGATATTTTCTAACTTCTCCAAATCAGTCATTTTTTCTAATTCTAGAGCGATCGCTTCACTGGTAATAAGTTGCCAATCTCCAGAGCTAATTCGAGCTGCAATATTGAGAACTGCTTCTCCCTCAAAGCGAATACGCTCTTGCGTCCAATCATCAAAAGGGCGGTTCAAGCAGCAAACATCAAAATAGATTTTCAACTTCATCGCCCCCTGCTCTCTTCAACTGATTAGCCTGTTTCAACAACTTACCAGCACTCATACCCTCATTACCCATAACAACTCAACGATAAATCTACTCAAACATATCATTTTACCCCAAAAATCCCCATTTCATCTCAGCCAAAGAAACTATTACTTGCAAAAAAGTTAAAAATTCAACAACACGATATAATTTAAGCTTATTTTTTCCCAAGGAAATAAGCAGCAGAGAAAATCGAATCTCAATAATTTTTTGATGATAAAATATGAGAATTATTTGCTCAATTACTTCAGAAATTGAAGAAGGCAAAAGGGAAAATTGCTTATGGACTCTCCAGAAAATCAATCAAAAACAGGAAATTAAACTAATGACAACAAGCCAAATTCATTTGTGGACAGTAGCAGAGTATCATCAAATGATAGATTGTGGTATTCTGACGCCAGAATCTCGCGTCGAACTATTAGAAGGTCGTATCATCAAAATGAATCGCCAACCTGCTCCTCATGCTGCAACAACCCAACGGACATCAGATTATTTAAAATCTCAATTAATTCAGCAAGCTCATATTAGGATGCAGTTACCAATTACATTGTCAAATTCTGAACCAGAACCGGATATTGCAGCAGTTCATATCGATCCCAAAGCTTATGGCATTAGCCACCCTAGTCCACAGGAAATATTCTTTTTAATCGAAATTTCTGATACTACCTTAAGAATAGATAGACAAGAAAAAACACTCATCTATGCTCGGGCAAATATTCCCGAATATTGGGTTTTAGATGTAGGCGATCGCCAAGTTTATATATATCGTCATCCTACACCAAAAGGTTATCAATCTGAAACTATTTTGTCAGATAGTGGGATAATTAATCCCTTGAATTTTCCATCAGTTTCTTTATCCCTGACAGAAATGTTTTTGCCTTGATATTCTGCTATTAATTCTAGTCATAAATAATACTTGAAGAGTTACGAAAAAGCTAAGTTGAAGCATTGAAAATATTCTAAAATAACCTCGATTTGCTAAGTTTTTGTTATTAGTTAGCAGGTTCCGATCTGTATAAAATAAATAGTGTAGCGTAAGTTTATGAAATTAGTGTAAAATACAACAATCAACCAGATAATTTTCAGTTCAAATGCAAAATATTCACTTAAAAAAAGCTCATATAGGCGAAGACGGTATTTTAAAAGTGCAAATGCCAGCAACAGTAAAAAATACCCAATTAGAAGTCTTGGTAATATTCCAACCTACTACAGAAGAAAAAATATCCAGACATCAAGGATGGCCTCCAGACTTTTTTCGCCGAACTTGGGGGAGTTGTGCCGACGATCCGATAACAATTGATGAAGGTGGAATCTCAGCAGAATTAGACGATCAATTAGAAGGAATTTTCGACCTTTAATAAATCCCAATGCTTTATCTATTAGATACAAATGTTATTGTCATCTATCTAAACCAACGTTCTCTAATTCTCAAAGAAAGATTAGCAGCGATCGCTCTAGAAGATATAGCGGTTTGTTCAGTAGTAAAACTTGAGTTATTAGTTATTTTATGGAGCAATGCGGAGTGGCAACCCACCGCGAAATTTAGAGCAACAACAGGAATTTTTAAACTTGTTTGTTTCCTTTCCTTTGGATTAAGTTAAATATTTGTTCCTCATTAAAACCCATCTTTCGCTTCAGAATCGAACAAACTTCATTAATCACCTGGGTGCTAATAACAATTCCTTCTGCATCAGTAATACTATTAGCAATCATTCGCTTTCTAGCATCTTCTTCTGGGTCTTGAATTTGCCCGCTTAAAAAACAATAAAGCCAGATATTAGAATCAATAAAAACCAGTTTATTTGTATTATTCATCAAGAGCGATCGTGCAGTTCTTCTCTGTTTAACTTTAGCCAATTTCTAACCCTAATAGGATTAGCCTTTAATTGATCGATCGAATCTCGCTGACGTGGAGTATTTTTGAGGGACTTATCTTCTTCCCCGTCATTTTCATTATCAGGAATCAGAGTTACTAGCACCTTGGTTCCTTCCACCAACTCTGATGGTTCCAACAATTCGATTTTGCCTTGTTTAACTGTACCCTACCTGGTTGATTAGCACCCTGAATAGCTACTTCTTGAAAAACAATAGGAGGAACAAAAACTTCCTCAAATAACTGGGGCAATAGTTCCAAGCGTTGCAAAATAGCTAAAGCAATTATAGGAGTAGCATTAACAACAACTTTCATAGACCAGCCAATTTCTCACCCAACTGCCGACTCGTCTTTGCCTCCTCCTCAAACTCAGCTTCAGTATAATCAATAACAGCAAAACCTTGTTCGCTAATCAGACGATAGAATTCTAAGCGATAGAACTCCGTTCCGCTACGCGAACGCATCCCAAAATCTCCGAACCAATTCCCGATGAAATTTTCCCTTCCCGATCAAGTTTACCCAATGTCAAAACCATTACTCGTCGCTGAAAAACATCTTGTTCTTCACGACAAGCAATCAACAATTCTTCTGGAAATTCCACAGTAACGCTCATTTTTTTTAATTAAAAACTACTTAATTTTTTATAGAGAAATATTCTCTAAGCAAAAACCAGATTTCTTTGGTGCTAAACACAAATAAACTAAACTTAAGCATTCAAAAATCTTCCAGAAGATTTTCAGCTTGTTTTAAAATCCCACGCAAAGTTCCTTCTGGCATATCTTTAAAATGATTAGGAATAGTGGTATACAAATTCCTATCATCTAACGCCCTAACTTCTTCCAACAAAGAAACGGACTTTTCCCTTCGACTTCTAATATTCTCCAACCAACTCTCAAACTCTTTCTGAGATTCCTGCAAATCAGACAAAAATTCCGGGTCTATTCCCTCAGTAGATAAACCATCCTCCAAAACAGGATTATTCTCTATTTCTTGCTTATCTTCTTCTATCACCATATCAATTCTTACCTCCAAATCTGTAAAATACTTAACCTTCTATAATACCACAACAGATATTCAAGAATGCGCGAATTTAGAATTTAGAATTTAGAATTACCTCTTCTTTTCAAGAAGAGAATTGACTAAAAGGAAAATTTTTTCTTGTTTGTCCTTTAAAGGAGAGGCTTTAAACCTTAATTATTCGGTAAAAAATATAACTAGATATTAGTAGCGATCGCCAGTTCTAATATCATGTCTGGATAAGAGCGCGATCGACAAACTTTCTCCTTCTTTTCCTGTTCTTCTTGTTCCTTCTTCCTTCTTCTTTCTTCCCTCCTGACTCGGTCCGACTGAGGACTCCGTCGTTATTTATAACTATTCAACCGGACATGATATAACTCACAATGTTTCTAACTCTGACTCAAATATCCCCATGATTGCCAATTAGACAAATACCATTTTTAACCAGCTCTATTATTAATACTATTAAAGCATCCGATTAAATTAAACAATTCCATAGCCAGTATATTCGTGCATTTCAGGTTATCAAAATGAAGTTGGAGGGGTGAGAATTTTCCTCAACCCTATTCTCAGTCTTCCTAATTTCTGACTCCTTCAAAATCAAACAAACTTACTTCCTTTCGGCCAACCATACAATTGTAATCTATAGAAAAAGTTGGGGAATAAAGCAAACAAATACTTAAAAATCTTAAATCCCAAAGGCTCATCATAAGTTCCCACCCATTCCTTGCTATTCTCAATCCAATTCACAATTTTCTCAGCCACCTTATCCCCAGAAGGAGCAGAATTAACTCGATTAGCCCGAATCTTATAAGCTTTATCATTCAAACGATTCACTGGTGCCCAAGCAAACTTACCAGAAATAGCACCAGGGCGATATAACCGCAGGCGAATCATATTGTTACTGGAATGATACACAATTGGCCCAACACCAGACCAATAATAATGCAACGCAATTTTGCCAGAATGATAAACAGGTCCGAAACAAGAAGGACTCCCATCAGCAATTGACCCAATAGCAATGACATCCAAAGGTCTACTCCGGGGTAACTTAGCTGCCTCAGCACCAACCACCGCAGGCCAAGTATAATTCACCCGGTTCATAGACTCCACCAACTCAACTATGGGAATTCCACCCTGTCCTACTTCCGTCTCAATTTGACCAGCATTCAAAATCACCACATCCGGGTCATATTCAAATAGTTTTCTGGCATCCTCAATAGTTTCCTGGGGAGAAACACACAACTCATCAAAAAAATCTCCCTCTAAACTGGGTTGACGAGTCACGCCAACAACCCGCCATCCCCGTGACTTATAAGCTTTACCCATTGCACTACCCAAAGTGCCTGAAATTCCAGTAATTACAACAGTTTTCATTTAATTTTAAAGTTTTATTATAGCGTGAAGACCTGCGCTCTCTGGTAAGGGAACGTCGGGATATTTGTGTAGCACGAGCTAGGAAAAATTAAAACCAGTAAATTATACAAAAAATATGTGAAAATGTCAATCTTCAATCAGTAATTATAGTAGATGGTCAAAAAAGTCTACACTACAAATGTATAGTAATTTTCACTTATGTAGACGACAGTCAGAGCATTAGTAAGGTACATTAGCGGAACCAACTGAAGTGCAACGCATCATTTTTGATGATTTGGGTGCGTTCGCGATCGCGATTCAGCATTCTACTCTTTCTACAACTGTTATGGTATCTTTGCATGGGGTATGTGCTTTTGACTGCCGTCCTCATTCCTCAGTGCTGGTGAAATCAGGAGATTCAGAAATAGAATAGGGGAAAAAGGATTAAATTTTGCTTCCATCTCCCCCACTCCCCCACTCCCCCACTCCCCCACTCCCCTACTCCCCTACTCCCCTCATTTCAAAGCCAACCAGCAAACTCCTGAGTAAAGCGATCGCTCAAAATAGCATCTCGAATACGCTGGGTAAAGCGAATTAACTCTGTAACATTATGAAGAGACAATAAAGTATAACCCAAAGACTCCTTAGCTCTTACCAAATGAGCCAGATAAGCTCGGCTAAAATTTTGACAACAATAACAAGGGCAAGACTCATCTAGTTGAGTATAATCTTCTCGAAACTTAGCATTTTTCAAATTCCACCTCTCCCCTCTCACCAAAGCTACCCCATGTCGTCCCAAACGAGTCGGAATTACACAATCAAATAAATCTATGCCAGAAGCGATCGCTCGTACCATTTCTCGATAAGTCCCAACCCCCATCAAATAACGAGGTTTATCTTCTGGTAATAAAGGAGCTGTTACCTTAACTATATCATCTATTAGCTCCCCAGGCTCTCCCACACTTACTCCACCAATAGCATAACCCGGTAAATCCAAATCTACCAACTGCCTTGCTGCTACAGAACGTAGATCGGGATAAACACCACCTTGAACAATACCAAACAGAGCCTGATCCTGACGCTGATGAGCCTCAACACAACGCTTCAACCATCGATAAGTACGATTTGTTGCCAACTCTACCTCTTCCCTACTCGCTGGGTAAGGTGGGCATTCATCAAAAGCCATTATCACATCAGCTCCCAATTCATTCTGAATTTGGATCGAACGCTCTGGAGTTATATCAATAATACTACCATCACGAGGCGAGCGAAATTTAACACCAGTTTCACTGATAGTTCTGATTTCTCCTAAACTAAATACTTGAAAGCCCCCAGAATCAGTTAATATTGGCCCACTCCATGCCATAAATTTATGCAGTCCACCAGCAGCAGCGATAATACTTTCTCCTGGCTGTAAGTGAAGATGATAAGTATTTGCCAAGACCATCTGAGCACCCGCCTTTTCTAACTGAGCAGGTGTGAGAGTTTTAACAGTTGCTAAAGTCCCCACAGGCATAAATCTAGGTGTATCTACACCACCATGAGGAGTCAAAAAAACACCTGCACGAGCTTTTGTGTTGCTACAACAAGCCTGACAATGAAAGGAAAAGTTTTGGGACATGATAGTTAGGTCTTGACAATTCAAAAATTCTAACTGTTTTCTCTAAACTAAGAAAAATTTATTGAGTCTGCCTAATTCCCTATTTTTTTTCTTTCTGCTTAAAAGGGGCAATCATCATCATCAAACTGCATATCCCAATTAGACGACAAAACTTGATCCATTACTGCGTCAAAAGCTGCAGCATTGATATTTTTATGAGCTTCTTCTTTGAGAGGGTTTGACAGAGGAATTAGTCTTAACTGACGTCCTTCAGTAATTAAATCAAAATATGTTTCTTTCTGTGATGATTGTCCAAGCTCTAGGTAGTCAAAACTAAGCACATTTAAGTATATTGAATGATTAGCAACTAAAGTTGACCGTTGACGATCCGCAAATACTTCTAGTATGTATCCTTCACCCCGGCTTTGAATCTGGCCATCTTGAGTATGGATATAGCGGACTTTACCTAAATCTATCAATAGTCTTTGCATATCACGTTTATTAACAACGATACCATTGTCAATTATGCAAGGAGCAGAGAGTATCTGGTCAAAATTATGGGAATTCATATAGCAAAAGCCTCTGATTGAATAAAAATTTATCAGAACAGTTTTTTTTGTTCTGAGTTATTTAGATAGTGCTATTCTTGTTCCAATTCTGGCATAGTTTTTTGGAGTATGAAACAATAATATGGCACTCCAGCTTGGAATATGCACAACACATCATGGAAAAGGGAACAATTTATTTCACAGCAGCTCATCTGGAGTAAGAGTTTCAGACTTTATAATCTATAAACTTTAATTTTTGATAATTTTTATACTATGTATCCTTGAATTTTTTAAGTACATATACTACTAACATTTTTATCATACAAAACTAATTTTGTCTACTCCATTGACATTGCCAACTTGATTTTCAATAAATGCAGCAAACACTAAAATGTTTGATATTATAGTAAACAATCACAAGCCAAGCTCAGAAAATTTTGGGTGGTGAAAAATATTACTTCAAGTAATTAGACATTTCCAGAAAAGAGGCAATAGGCAACAGGGAGAAATAATTGATAATTTATGGATAAGAATTGATTTTATTTTGGATTTTAACCGCATAATTAATAATTAATAATTAAATAATTATGGTTTAAAGTCTCCCATGAGCAAGGGAAAAAAAAGTGCCCTTGATATTTCCTTATATTCAATTCCGTAATGGTTAAAACCCGAGGTAGTTATCAATTATCCATTATCAATTATCAATTAATGAACAGATGTCTATTAGGAAAATTCTGACAAAGCTCAGTGCTGGTATTGCATTTTACACCTGCTTACCAATTCCCCATACTTGGAACTTGGATTTTAACGGTATTGCTCGTTTTGCTCCTTTGATAGGAACGATGGTGGGGGGTATCCTTGGGCTAATCGATCTTGGGTTACAAATTTTAGGAATGCCTATACTCACGAGGTCTGCTGTAGCGGTCGTATCTGGAATTGCTTTAACTGGTGGTTTACATTTGGATGGGGTGATGGATACTGCTGATGGGTTGGCAGTGCCAGACCAAAAACGAAGATTGGAAGTAATGAGTGATAGTGCTACAGGAGCTTTTGGAGCAATGGCAGCGATCGCTCTATTGTTGCTAAAAATTACAGCTTTAACAGATTTAGATAGCGATCGCTTTTTAATATTAATGGGAGTCGCAGGTTGGGGGAGATGGGGTCAGTTAGTAGCGATCGCTCGTTACCCCTATCTCAAACCTACTGGAAAAGGAGCATTTCACAAAGAGGCAAAATATTCAAATTGGGATTTTCTCCAAAGTCTACTTTTATTGCTGAGTCTCAGTGGAATCCAAATTTTATTAAATCCTGAAAGTTGGTTAGTAGCATCTGGGATGGCAATAGGAGGAATAGCGATCGCTCTGTTGACAGGTGCTTGGTTTAACCGTTGTTTAGGCGGTCATACTGGGGATACTTATGGTGCAGTGGTTGAATGGACAGAAGCATTATTATTGTGTGTTTTGGTTACTTTGGAATAGCCTATTAGATAAGGCAGAAGGCAGAAGGGAAAGAAAAGCAAAAGTCCATATATACGTCATTGCGTAAGTCTTGTATGTGTTTGAGTTGCTTTGGAAGAGCGATCGCTATCAGTCCCTAAGTAAAGCGATCGCAACCTGCAGGTTCAGAAACAGAAGTGACAGAAGATTTAGAGGAATAATTATTCTAATTTATGCTATATCAAAAAAATCCTTAGTTGTAATACTAATATCATTTTCCAATAAGAGCGCAATATAACTCCATTCCACCTTTAATAATGAGACTAAAAGAAAGTAGGGAAAGAAACAAAACTCACATTTATAATTCTCCTTTGTCCTAACTATTCCCTACTCCCTACTTCCTATTTAAGATAAATTTGCCGTAATTGATCGATAGTTTCTACAGTTTTGAGAGAGCCAAGAATTTCTTCTAAAATCTGAATATTTTGAATAGTATTAATCTCTGAAAATACCTCTTTTCCTAACTCACCAAATTTTAATTCTAATCCTATTTCTATCCCAGAAAGTATTCCACGTTTTTCACCAACTTCAATACCACGTTGTTCACCTTGTTGTTGACCAATTTCAATGCCTTGTTGTTGACCAATTTCAATGCCACGTTGTTCACCAATTTTTACTCCTTCTTGTAATATTTGTTGATACCAAGGAGATTGTTGTAAAACTGCCATATCCCACCTCATTATTTGTTGTACTATATTAGCTATCAGCTTTTAGCATTCAGCTATCAGCTCTGGGTTTCCCCTGCAACTTCGCATAGGCAGGATAGGGGTATCCCCTTCTCGCACGTTAAAAAATAATCTTGCTGACTGCTGATTGCTGAGAGCTGACCGCTTCTTCAATACAAATGTAGCAAAAAATGCTAGTAAGTTTTCTAATATTGTTGTAAAACTGCCATATCCCACCTCATTATTTGTTGTACTATATTAGCTATCAGCTTTTAGCATTCAGCTATCAGCTCTGGGTTTCCCCTGCAACCCCGCATAGGGAGGATAGGGGTATCCCCTTCTCGCACGTTAAAAAATAATCTTGCTGAGTGCTGATTGCTGAAAGCTGACCGCTTCTTCAATTTTAGATGTGTCAGTCTACTAGAAATAAAAATCTATTGCACAGTTTTAGCTGTGTCAGTCCAGTAGGATAAAATAATTAATGTCCGTACCTGCTCCCTAAGAACGAAAATCATATCCTAATTCCAACGCCTAATTTTTAGGTTCTATCCAAACTTTTATACCCTCCACTCTGAGAGCTTGGTTGCGAGTACCACAGTATGCACCATTGGAATAAACTGGTAAATCTCCCATATTCTGAACGTGAGCTGTATAGAATACATCATAATTAGCAGCTTGAATACCTTTAAGACGAACCGCAAATCCTTCTATTCTTCTAGCTTTGCCGCGTTCTCCAGCTAATTTTCCTGCTTCTAACCAAGGAGTATCGCCTATTTCAGAAACATGAGCCATGTATTCAAGGTTTAATCCAGGAATAGGGGGGTCTATATTTATTTGAAAAGCTTCTACACGAAAACCTTGACCGCGAGTACCTGCATATTCTCCACCAGCAAAAATGCGATCGCCAATATTTTGTATATGAACTAAAACTTTCAACCCTACAGATACTGATGATTTTTGATTAGTACTTTCTCCAAACATCGTATTTGGTCTTTCCACAGTGGGAGAATTTTGAGAGACTTCCACACCAGGAACAATAATGATTTCGTCTACAGGTTCTGTCTTTCCAGGTGTTGGGTCTTCTAAAATCATCACATCTGGATCGTCAATAGTTGTTTGATTAGCTTCTGCACCACCAGAAGGTACTACTATTAAAGGTGGTAAACTTGGAGCAGTTGGTTTTTGCGTATTAGTTGGTTGAGTGGCAATATTTTGAGTCCGGTTTAGTTCTTCTAGTGCCGGAAGTTTAATTCCAGATGTTGTGGGTAAAGAATCATTGGGAATAGTCAGTTTTTCTCTGGATATAGCTAACATTAGTTTTTTGCCAAAACTGGCATTAACTTTTTCCTCTAATTCTAACCACTGCTCATCATCTAAACTTTTACCCTGTTTGACAAGTTTTAATACTGCTGAAAGTGGATGTGTTTCTGCAATTAAAGCTTGAGCTTCATCTGGTAATTTGTCAGATTTTGTATTAGAAATTAATTGATGTAGTTCTTTAGCTTTTGCCTTAACTGGTTGTAAAGGAGGAAATTCTGGTTGTTCTTGATGGGCGATCGCCAGGATTTGATTAAGAATATCTAAAACAGGTTGACTGGTTGATGATTCTGTGGTTGAAGATATTGCTTTAATTAAGTTTTCTAAGTCTGTGAAAGAAGATATTGCCCCAGTAGAAACTTGAGATGTTTTTGCCAACTCTAGTCCCTGCTCTTTGAGAGTAGCAAAATCTCTACCATAGGCCATCAATTCTTTTAGTAAAGTTTCTGAAGGGGGAGTACCTGCATTTTGTAGTTCTTTAGCTGCCAGGGAGAGACTAATACCCAATTTAGGAAAATTGTTTGATAGAGATGCTAGTTTTTCCAATAAGTTACGATTGACTGTTTCCATATTGTTTGTTGTTAGAGTAAATTTATCAGGACTTACGCAGAGCCACCATATCTAGTAGGGGCGAATGGCATTTAACGCCAAGCTCCGAATGGCGCCCTCTACCGATAGCGTATTGTCTAAGAATTTGCGTAAGTCCTGTTTATATAATCATAGTTTTATATCAGGACTTACGCTAGAGACTCTACTTATGGTGAGGGCGAATACCATTCGCCCCTACAGATGGTGGTTCCAAAGTCAATTTGCGTAAGTCCTGTATATATTACTTTAGAAAATACATCTAATAATCAGAAAAAACTCAAAAACCCAATTTTGATACTCCCAATAAAAATGTTTGATGCCACCTATGAAACTTTGAATAACGGTCGTATTCATAAATACACAGTGACTCAAAATGGGCAACCAATACCTTATGGTGAGGTTTTAAATTTATCGCAGTACGAGTCAAACTTTCGTTCCTTCTTCATTTCACTTTGATCTGAGTCACCCTTTTCTGCCTATCGATGGGAAACACCACCCATTACAAAAGATACCTTCAACAATTAATAATTAATAATTAATAATTAACAATTACCTCTCCTTGAAAAGAATCAGATCGAGTCTAGAAGAATAAAAATAGGGATAATAGAAAAATAATAGCTCTTCCTAGTTGCCAATTTGACACTTAAGATGCTATTGTTAGTATCAGTATGAGGGCGCGTAGCTCAGTGGATAGAGCACCAGATTCCGGTTCTGGGTGTCGGGGGTTCGAATCCCTCCGTGCTCGTTTAAAATAGCAGTCAGCACCTCAGCGGTCAGCCATCAGCTCTCAAGGCATAAAATGGGGGTTTGAACTCCATGTCCTGACTAACTCAATATTTACTATATTTTTTTCACCTTAGCCCAGAAATTAAGAGATTATATCATGTTCGCTTAAATACTTATAATTAGGCTAGTAGTTGGGCTTTAGCCCAGATACATATTTAGCGGGCTAAAGCAAAACTACAAACTAATACTTTTTTATAACTGACCCGTCCGCAATTCGTAGCTCCCCTGGAGGGGGAACATGATATTATTCAGTAGGGGCGCCGTTCGATAGTTATGCGCCAGCAAATGGTATTCGCCCTATATTGTAGGGGTGAGTGGCCATTCATCCCCTACACATTGTATGAAGGAAAGCACAAGCTAGAGTTCAGAAGGGACAATTTTATACTTATTCTGTCGGTGCTATTTCAGCTTCCGGTGGCATAACTTCAATAGTTACCGAAAAATTGTGGGTATGCGCCTCCCCTTGGATAGGGGATAATAAATAAAAATTTTCATAATTAGTCAATCCTCTCCTTGAAAAGAAGAGGTAATTGTTAATTATTAATTATTAATTATTAATTATTCATTGTTGAAACCTTCCTCTTCTTGGCCATCCTGAGTTGGTAATGTTTCTCGAACGGATGTGTTTTCTACTTCTGTTGATTTTGCTGTACTACAGTTAGAACTATCAAAATTAAATTCATACTGATAAAGTTTTGAGCGATCGCTACTGGAAAAAGAGCGATCGTTAACTGCACCTATAGCTGCTTCATCTAGCACTGAATGACCACTTTCTAGCAATAATTTTGGTCCATTAGTAATACTGCCATCTGGACTAACTAATACTCCCACAGTAGCTTTACCTTCTAACTTTCGCTCGCAAGCTGCTTCTGGATAAGTATCAGCAATAGTTGTAGGTTCAGTTAAATTATTTTCCTCTAATTCCAATTCTATTGCCCACTGCAGATAACTACCCACAGCACCTAAAGCGATATCCCTTGATTCCGACTCTTCAGTGACAGCAGCATATTCTTCCTTTTGTTGCTGTAGTCTTGCTAACAGCGAACCTTTAAATTCTCCTTGTTGCTGTACTGGTGGAGATGGTTCAGGTTCCGGTTCCTGCTGTACTGATGGGGATGGTTCAACAGCAGGTGTTATTACTGGTGTTGGTGGTTCTATTTCTTCCATAGTAGCAGCAGCAACATTTTCTTCAGGTGTTGGAGATGGTTGAGGGACGGGAATAATTGCAGTAACTTTTTGTTGCCTTTGTTGTTCAAATTGTTCTAATAATGAACCTTTAAATTCTTTTGGTGTTTCCGGTATGGGAGATGGTTTAGGAGTTGGAGCAACAGCAGGAGTTTCCTGAACTTCAACTTCAACTTCTGGTTGAGAGTTGTTAGTTTCAGTTGGTGCGGGAGTAACAACAGCGACCTTTTGTTCTTGTTTGATTTCCTCTGCTATATCCTGAATAGTCTTTCCTTCTCGTAATTGTCTAACTATTGGTGCTTCTGGCAGTCTGCCTTTTTTTGTAGGGTCTGGTGTTGGGGGAGTTGCAGGAGTTTGAGGAGTTGCTGTTGCTATAGGTTTTTTCTCTGTTTGAGTTTGAGTATCGGTATCATTTTTATTTGGAGCAATAGCAATTTGATTTTCAACTTTATCTTGGTAACGTCGTGGAGGTAGTTTTAAATTCGCTGAGTATGACTCCCCAGTTGAATTTTCCACTATAGAAGTTCGTTCTTGGGGGTCTATTTCTAAAGTTGAACGACGTGATAAACCTGAGTCATAGACTTTATCTGTCAAGTTCAAATTTTTTCTGAGTTGATATTCATCTATTTCATTTTGATTTGATTGTTGTGGTGGGTCAACTCGAAATATCTCTGCTGGTTGACTATTTATGCTAGGTAGTGGGGGTGGAGATATTGGTGTTGTTGGTAATGAGGACCTACCTGGTATTGTAGATGGATAATTATAGGAAAATTCGCTTGGGGATGGATTTCTGGGCAACCTAGAGACGGAAGGAGTGGATCTTGAGCGGGTAGAAGAGGATGAGGTAGTAGAATCTTCTGGTGGTAATTCTGGTAAGTTGTAATCTGAGGGGTCTACAGGTATTGTTGGTAATTCTGAAGATGATGATTCGGGGACAAAAGGTACTTCACTGGGTGATGGTGGTGAAATAGGGGATAAGTTGGATGGTGTTGGTATGGTTGAGAATGTAATTTCTGGTTCTTCTGGTTGAGGTAGGAGTTCGAGTTGTTCTGGTGTTAATTCTACTAATCCTACTGTTGGTGGTAATTTGGCTTTCTCGGAGAATAGGGATAGTTTTGGTAGGTTAATTCCTAATATAGCATGGATGCTCACGGAGGTGAAGAGTGCTATCCATATTGGTTGACGGAGGGTGTCTATGATGGAGGGTTGTTCTATAGGTTGATTTAGGTCTAGGGAAGAAAAGTCAGACATATCAGGGAATTCCTATAATGATCGATAAATATACTATATTAATAATATCGTTGCAATTTGCATTTTAACATTTTCAATATAGGGAATAGGGAGTAGGGAGTAGGGGGAAATTATTGGGGTGCATCTCATAGCAAGCAAAAATACTATTTTCCTATATATTCCCTGTTGTCTGTTGCCTGTTGCCTAAAAGCGATAAACTTTTGGCTTTATTCATGCTATGAGATGCACCCAATAATTGATGAATCAGAGTGGGATAATTAATTGGATTTTTGATGATGGGAAAATAGGAAATAGGGAATCGGTATGGAGGGGGAAATTATTGATGGGATTTTTGATTTTTGGGAAATAGGGAATCGGTATGGAGGGGGAAATTATTGATGGGATTTTTG
>JAXHSW010000078.1:0-8363 GCA_034190295.1 Cyanobacteriota bacterium
TCTTTCTTCTTCAACTTAAAATTCAGACAAAGCAATATTTTTTCCTTCTTCCTTCTTTCTTCTTCAGCTTAAAATTCAGACAAAGCAATATTTTTCCCTCTTACTTCTTCCTTCTTCCTTCTTCAGCTTAAAACTAAGACAAAGCAATATTTTTCCCTTTTCCTTCTTCCTTCTTCCTTCTTCCTTCTAATTCAATAAAACGACTATAAGCGATACTTGCTTCATCTATTTTTCCCTGTTTTGCTAAAGCATCTCCTAAATTTTTATAAAATAAAGGTGAAGTGGAATTGAGATTTATTGCTTGCTCAAAAACATAAATTGCTTCTTCTAATTCCCCCACTTTTGTTAAAGCTTCCCCTAAATAATTATAAGCTAAATCTGAGTTAGGATTAATTTCAATAGTACGGCGGTAACAGACGATCGCTTCAGACCATCTTTCTTTTCTTGCCAAAACTATTCCTAAATTCAGATAAATCTCTGGATTATTTTTCTCTACTTCTAAGGCAAGTTTATATTCATAAATTGCTTGCTGAATATCGCCTTGCTTTGTCAAAATTTTACCTAAATTAAAATGAATTTCTGGATTTTCTGGTTCAGTTATTAGGGCAATTTGATAAAAAATAATTGCAGAGCCTAATTTATCTCTTCCAAATAAAATATTAGCTAAACGACGGCATATTTCTGGATGGTAGGGTTGAATTTCTAAGAATTTATGGTAGTTACTTTCATTCTGAGGATAGTAATCTATTGCTTGACGATAATGACTCAATGCAGCTTTTAAATTAGCCCGATAACGTTGCTGAAAAATATCCCCCAAAATTTCATACACTTCTGTTAAATTTGGTCGTAATTTTATGGCTTTTTGGTAATAAACAATTGCCTCATCCCACTGTTTTTGTCGAGAATATAAATTACCAATCATTTTGTATAATTCAGCTAAATTTGGCTGAATTTGTAATGCCTTAATACACCAATTAATTGCAGCTTTGAAATTACCTTGAATTTCTAAAGCATTTCCCACAGTCTGATAAGCTGGAATAAAATCTGGTTTTACTTCTATAATTTGATGACAAAGAGCGATCGCTCTATCAATTTTACCTTGGGCCAAATATTCTCTGGCTTTTTGGTGCTTTTCTACTACATTCACAGTTAAGTATAGATTTTTTTATACTTGACTATATTAAGCTAAAGTATGTTGCAAATTCAAAGATTATTTATCAAACAAATATCAGAAATATTTTTTACTATCTTGGTTTTTGTGAGATACCTAGTGTCGCTACGCGGAAGTTAAAAGTCATGCATTTAAAAGTCAATCATTTTTGATTTGTAATTGTTCCCGCGATTTTGTAACTGGTCAGTTATTTCCGCTATCCTGTAGTAGTTAACAATATATTTTGGAGAACATACGTAGTTAAGACTTTTGCTAGTAATTCTCTCAAGATTGAGATATATACTAATTTCATTTGAGTTGCTTCAAAAACATGGTCGCTTTTAGGTAAAAAGTAAAAGTAAAGAGGCAACAGATAAGAAAGTTTGCCGGATTTTTTACTGTTATAGCGCTAGGGAATAGGGAATAGGGAATAGGGAACAGGAAATTGTAAAAGGTTTTTAGGATTGAAAAATGTCCGCGCCCAATTTTTGTAGTGCTATAGTAAATAACCAACTCTTGTTTTACATCTCAAATAAAAATGCTATATCTAGAGAATATAAACTCAAAAAAATGCTTAACTTTACCGAAATTTTCTGGGTATGCGCCGACCCTTTTAAGGGGATAAAAAAAGAGAATATTCGCCTAGGTCAAGCCTCCTCCGAAGCAGAGGTACTGATAACTGATAACTGATAACTGAAATTACCTCTGTTCTACTGCTTTAGCTAGGAAATAGTTGTATTTTTGGTTAAAGATTGATTCGATCTTTTCTTTTGCTCTTTTGCAGGTTTAACTCCACCGTCTACACGGTGCTTAAAATTGTTTGGGGTTTTTCAACAATGAATAATGAATAATTAATAATGAATAATTAACAATTATCTCTCCTTGAAAAGAAGAGGATTGACTAATCATAAAAATTTTTATTTATTATCCCCTTAAAAGGGGAGGCTTTAAACCACAATTTTTCGGTAAACAAAAAGTGGCAAGTTGTTGACTATCCCCTATACAGTTTTTCCTTCTGCCTTATTCAATAGTGTCAGAGGAACCTATTTATTTTTTCTTGAACTGAAATTATTTAAGTATTAGTAGTAATGAAATTAGATTTAAAGAACCTTTGTTCTCAAAACAAAATTTTTCCTAGAGGCATTATTCATGTAGGTGCTTATGAGGGTAAAGATATTAAAACTTATCAAGCTTTAAATATCTCAAAATTTCTTTTCATAGAAGCTAACCCCACAGTATTTGAAAGGCTAAAAATAAATATTGCCGAAGAATCTGTTGATGTGCAAGCTGTTAACTATGCCATTAGTAATCAAAATGGAAAAGTCAAATTATATGTTAATTCTATGGGAAAGAGTAGTTCCATTTTGCCTTTGAAATTTTATCGAAATATTTATCCAAATATTAAAGAAACACATCAACTAACTGTTGAGTCAAAAACTCTTGATACTTTGCTACAAGAATTAGAACTAACACCTGCAGATTTTAATATTCTCAATTTAGACATTCAAGGGGCAGAACTTTTGGCATTACAAGGCGCAACTAATTTACTTAAATATATAGATGCAGTTTGCACAAAAATTAATTATGAAGAACTCTATGAAGGTTGTGCTTTAGCAGAAAAAATTGATGAATTTTTAGCACAGAATGGTTTTGGTAAAATAGCGGAGGCAACACCTTTTCACCCTTCTTGGGGAGATGCTTTTTATGTAAGAAAACAAGTAATTAGTATGTCTACTATTGGGAAAAATGGTGGATTGGGAAATCAAATTTTCCAGTATGGTTTCTTGAAAATATATGCTCAAGAAAATGGCTTATCAGTAGAGACTCCAAAATGGATAGGGCAAGAATTATTTGGGCATAAAGACCGAGATATTTCTGAAGATTTACCTGAAGTTTTGGAGAATGATAATGAATTTATCCTTAGTAATACAGAAATTTTGAAAAATGTAGATATTTATGGAGAATTTTTATATCACACTCGCTATTATGCACCCTTTAAAGAATATTTTTGTTCTTTGTTTCAACCTGCACTAGAGATAGAGGAAAAAGTAAAACTTGCTTGGGAAAAATTACACTCTCGTGGCAAAACTATTATTGGTTTACATTTACCATCATATTCAGATGAAAATAGTAATTTTGCTGTTGCTCCGAGTGAGTGGTATAAAATTTGGTTAGATGGTTTATGGGAAACTTTAGAGGAACCAGTTTTATTTATTGCCAGCGATAATATAGAGGAATTACCTCTGGTTTATTTTGCTGAATATCATCCTATAACTGCTCAAGACTTGGGGATTGAAGTTAATCGAGAATATCTGAATTTCTTCTTATTGAGTAAGTGTGATTTTGTTGCTATTTCTAACACTCCTTTTGCTTTTGCTGCTTGTCTATTAAATGAAGCAGGAAAATATTTCTTTCGACCTCATTTTTCTACCGCAAAACTTATACCTTTTGAACCTTGGAATAGTACGCCAGTTTTTCGAGATGTGGATATTTCTGAAATAGGGAATAGTGTTTCATTGGAAGTGAAATTTCAGGAAAATCAAGCTGAGTTAGAAAATATTCAGTCTGAGAAAGTTCATCTTTCTGAGAAATTAGTATCTACCCAGTCTCAACTTCAACAAAATCGTGAAGAATTAGAAAATATCCAATGTCAGCGAGATGAATTTTCCGCAAAATTAGTATCTGCTCAGTCTCAACTTCAGCAAGAACAAGAAAAAGCCCAAAATTCCGAAACACAGCTACAGCAAATTCACGCAGAATTAGAAAATATCCAATGTCAGCGAGATGAATTTTCCGCAAAATTAGTATCTGCTCAGTCTCAACTTCAGCAAGAACAAGAAAAAGCCCAAAATTCCGAAGCACAGCTACAGCAAATTCACACAGAATTAGAAAATATCCAATCTCAAAGAGACCAAATATTAGAAGAGTTAGAACAATCTCATTCTCAACTTCAGCAAGAACAAGAAAAAACCAAAAGTTCCGAAGCACAACTACAACAAATTCAAACAGAATTAGAAAATACTAAATCTCAACGAGATGAATTTTCCGAAAAATTAGTATCTGCTCAGTCTCAACTTCAGCAAAACCAAGAAAAAGCTGAAAATGCCGAAGCAAAACTACAGCAAATTCACACAGAATTAGAAAATACTAAATCTCAACGAGATGAATTTTCCGCAAAATTAGTATCTGCTCAATCTGAACTTCAGCAAAATCAAGAAAAAACCAAAAATTCCGAAACACAACTACAGCAAATTCACACAGAATTAGAAAATACTAAATCTCAACGAGATGAATTTTCCGCAAAATTAGTATCTGCTCAATCTGAACTTCAGCAAAACCAAGAAAAAGCTGGAAATGCTGAAGCAAAGCTACAACAAATTCAAACAGAATTAGATAAATATTGCTCAGAACTACATGATGCGCGAGAAGAATTAGAAATTACCCAATTCCAACTCGATGAAGTACAGGCAGAATTAGAACAATCTCAATCTAAGTATTTCAAGTATCAAGAAGAATTGAATACCAGTCAATCCCAACTTCAAGAAACTCAAACAGAACTGGAAAAAACCAAACTAAAACTAGAAAATAAGGAAAAAATACCACCTAATCAAAATACAAAAAACTATGCAGCACATCTCAAAAATCTAGCAAAAATTCTAGCAGAAACAATTCCAGATTGATTTGAAGAAGGCAGAAAGTCCAATATCAAATCTCACGCATTCTTGCTACATCTCCTTGAGAGTAGGGACCCACCCCTAACCCCGACCGTGGAGGGGAAAAAGGGAGTAGGGAGTAGAGCTAAAAGACATAAGATATCTTGGTTTAATGCCGATAATAGTTACCAAAATTTCTGAACCATTATTATTACTTAATAACTGAAGTCTTCATAAACTATAGCATTATTTTTGGGAATTGGTATAATTGCAATAGTCAACGAAGGGCAACTTCGTGTCTACAAATCCCAAACAATTTTAATCACCCCCGTCGATCAAAATCATAAGGGTCTAAAACCCCGCCTTTTAAGGCGAAATATTTTTGGAGAGTTGCTCGCGCATCCCCGTTACAAAAATAACTTCTGACTTGCAGACTTGCTGACTTCTGACTTCGTTAAAGTGGGGTATTAAACCCACTATAGAAAAGATAATATAAGATATGTAGTAATTCTAAATAATTTGCAAGAAAACTAAAACAGATTATTAAAGTATGAAAAAATTACCATTTTCACATAACTCTAAGATATTTTTTACATAACCAGTTCCAAAATACTTAGGGCTTACCGATCGAATCTCAAACCATTGACTGATATTGGCTAAAGCCTTTTTTTTGGTGCATCTCAATGCAAGAATAAAGCCAAAAAATTATCGCTTTTAGGCAACAGCTCCGGAAGGAAATATATAGGAAAATAGTATTTTTGCAAATATGAAATGCACCCTTTTTTTTGTTGAAAAAAGTGCCTGGTATCACGTCAAAAACCCTCAAAAAGTTAGCATAAAAGGTAGAATAATTGCATAAAAATTAAGGGACAAATATATCCGACTACTTCCTAATTAAATTCTATTCTCCCCTACTCCCCCACTCCCCTACTCCCCTACTCCCCTACTCCTTAAAAATACTTTTGAGAGCATTCCCTGTTTATTTATTTTTTATCCTTCTTTAAAAATTATGAAAACAGCATTAATTTCAGGAATTTCCGGTCAAGATGGCTCCTACTTAGCCAAACTATTACTAGAAAAAGGTTACAATGTTTGTGGCACTTCCCGAGATGCCCAAATGTCTACTTTTAACAACTTATATCGTTTAGATATTCGTGACAAAGTAACATTAGACTCTATGTCTTTAAATGACTTTAGAAGTGTCTTACAAATATTAACTAAATATCAACCAGATGAAGTTTATAATCTAGCAGGTCAAAGTTCAGTAGGTCTATCTTTTCAACAACCTGTAGAAACATTAGAAAGTATCGCTACTGGTACATTAAATTTATTAGAAGCAATTAGATTTACCGGAGCAAAAATTAAATTATATAATGCTAGCTCCAGCGAATGTTTTGGCGATACAGACGGTCAACCTGCTACAGAAATTACCCCCTTTCGCCCAAGAAGTCCTTATGCTGTTGCTAAATCTACAGCCTTTTGGGAAGTAGCAAATTATCGAGAAGCTTACAATTTATTTGCTTGTTCTGGCATATTATTTAATCACGAATCTCCCCTCAGACCTCAACGTTTTGTCACTCAAAAAATTGTTTCAGTTGTTTGTAAAATTGCTAATGGTAGTAACGAAAAATTGCATTTAGGAAATATTTCAGTACAGAGAGATTGGGGTTGGGCACCCGAATATGTAGAAGCAATGTATTTGATGTTGCAGCAGGAGGAAGCAGATGATTATGTAATTGCTACTGGAGAAAGTTATCCTTTGCAAGATTTTGTTATAGAAGCTTTTGCTGCTGTAGGATTAAATTGGCAAAATTATGTAGAGGTAGACCGGAGTTTATATCGCCCTACTGATATTTCTGTAGGTAGGGCAAATCCAATTAAAGCTAAAGAAAAATTAGGATGGAAAGCACAGTATAAAATGCCAGATGTTGTGCGAATGATGGTTAAGGATAGAATGGCTAATTTTTAAATAAGAAGGAAGAATGAAGAATGAAGAATGAAGAATGAAGAATGAAAGTAAATAAGTCTATAAATTAATACAGTTTAATTAAGGATTTTTTTTGCAGTTTTGTAATCTGAAAAGCTACTCTAATTCTCTCATACCTTATGAGTTTTAGTATTCTCTGTTTGCGCAGCATGACCTAGGAAACTGTATTGGATTATAAATAACACAATAAATAGAGGTTATCTACCAAATTTTATAAATTTTATAATCTTTTTTTCGGTAATTTCTATAGGTGAATATATTTCTGCGACAATAGATAAAAATGGAGTTATAAAAAGTCAAGTTTTTCCTGGATTATGGTTAGCAGCTAAATCCTTAATAGACAGAAATTTCCCTGAAGTATTAAATCTACTTCAACAAGGATTATCTAGTTCTGAACACCAAGAACTTATCAATCAACTTCACAATTAATTAGCACTTTTAGTTAAAGTGAATATATTTCTATTGCCATCAATAAAAACCCAGGGTTAATTTCAGTTATCAGTTATCAGTTATCAGTTATCAGTACCGACCACTAAAGCATAAGGCTTGAAAATACTGAACTGAATATTTTTTATCCCCTTAAAAGGGGAGGCGCATACCCTCATTTTTTGGTAAAAAGTCAAAAAATCCCTGAATTATAGTTAGTAGTTAAATCCTGAATAGAAAGAAATTTGCCTGAAGCTTTAAATTTACTTCAGCAGAAATTATTTAGTTCTGAATACCAAGAACTTCACAATTAATTAGCACTTTTAGTTAAAGTGAATATATTTCTATTGCCATCAATAAAAACCTAGAGATAAAAAGTCAAAATTTCCCTGAATTATAGTTAGCCGTTAAATCCTGAATAGAAAAAAATTTGCCTGAAATATTAAATCTACTTTAGCAGGAATTATCTAGTTCCGAATACCAAGAATTTATCCATCAACTTAACCGTTAATTAGCATTTTTAGTTAGAGTTAGTATATTTCTATTTCCACAGATAAAACGGAGTAATAAAAAGTAGAAATTTTCCTGGATTATAGTTAGCAGTACGCCAATAATTTGTCAGTTAACTTCACAATTAATTAGTCTTTTTAGTGAAAGTGAATATATTTCTATTGCCATCAATAAAAACCCAGAGATAAAAAGTCAAAATTTCCCGAAATTATAGTTAGCAGTTAAATCCTTAATAGAAAAAAATTCCCTGAAGTATTAAATCTACTTCAACAGAGATTATCTAGTAACGAACACCAAGAACTTATCAATCAACTTCACAATTAATTAGCACTTTTAGTGAAAGTGAATATATTTCTATTGCCATCAATAAAAACCCAGAGATAAAAAGTCAAAATTTCCCGAAATTATAGTTAGCAGTTAAATCCTTAATAGAAAAAAATTCCCTGAAGTATTAAATCTACTTCAACAGAGATTATCTAGTTCCGAACACCAAGAACTTATCAATCAACTTAACCGTTAATTAGCACTTTTAGTTAAAGTGAATATATTTCTATTGCCATCAATAAAAACCTAGAGATAAAAAGTCAAAATTTCCCTGAATTATAGTTAGCCGTTAAATCCTGAATAGAAAAAAATT
>JAXHSW010000078.1:8463-29952 GCA_034190295.1 Cyanobacteriota bacterium
CAACAGAGATTATCTAGTAACGAACACCAAGAACTTATCAATCAACTTCACAATTAATTAGCACTTTTAGTGAAAGTGAATATATTTCTATTGCCATCAATAAAAACCCAGAGATAAAAAGCAAAAATTCCCCGAAATTATAGTTAGCAGTTAAATCCTTAATAGAAAAAAAATTCCCTGAAGTATTAAATCTACTTCAACAGAGATTATCTAGTAACGAACACCAAGAACTTATCAATCAACTTCACAATTAATTAGCACTTTTAGTGAAAGTGAATATATTTCTATTGCCATCAATAAAAACCCAGAGATAAAAAGCAAAAATTCCCCGAAATTATAGTTAGCAGTTAAATCCTTAATAGAAAAAAAATTCCCTGAAGTATTAAATCTACTTTAGCAGGAATTATCTAGTTCCGAACACCAATAACTTATCAATCAACTTCACAATTAATTAACACTTTTAGTTAAAGTGAATATATTTCTATTGCCATCAATAAAAACCCAGAGATAAAAAGTCAAAATTTCCCGAAATTATAGTTAGCAGCTAAATTCTTAATAGAAATAAATTTGTCTGAAGTATTATAAGCAGAAGGAAGAAGGAAGAAGAAAAAATATTGCTTTGTCTGAGTTTTAAACTTTTGAACTTTCCTAATCTTTTCTTCGACTGCTATAAATCTACTCTATCTAGTAACGAACACCAATAATTTATCAATCAACTTCACAATTAATTAGCACTTTTAGTTAAAGTGAATATATTTCTATTGCCATCAATAAAAACCTAGAGATAAAAAGTCAAAATTTTCCTAAATTATAGTTAGCCGTTAAATCCTGAATAGAAAAAAAATTCCCTGAAATAGTAAATCTACTTCAACAGGGATTATCTAGTTCCGAACACCAAGAACTTATCAATCAACTTAACAGTTAATTAACATATTTATTCCCAAGCTACTTTAGCGATCGCTTCTCCAATAATCCTAAACTCTTCCATTCTAAATCAACCTAAATTTTGCCAAAATTTCTATTATGATAAATATGTAACTTTACAAAACTTTATAAAATGAACCCCGTTATAGCAACACCAACGAATCAACTAGACCGACATACCTGGACTTGGAAAAACCACCAAATCCAATATACAGTCATGGGAACTGGACAACCCCTAATATTAATTCATGGTTTTGGTGCATCCATAGGTCATTGGCGTAATAATATCCCTACCCTCGCCGCTGGAGGCAATCAAGTATTTGCCCTGGACTTACTAGGATTCGGCGCATCTTCTAAGCCATCCATAGATTACTCATTAGAACTTTGGCAACAACTCCTATACGACTTCTGGAACCAACATATTCAAAAACCCACAGTCTTTATAGGCAACTCCATTGGTGGATTACTTAGCCTAATGATACTAGCAGACTACCCAGAAATCTGTACAGGAGGAATTCTCATTAACTGTGCAGGAGGCTTAAACCATCGACCTCAAGAATTAAATCCTCCTCTAAGATTCATAATGGGGATGTTCAGCAAATTAGTTAATTCCCCAGCTCTAGGACCATTTATTTTCAATCAAGTCCGTCAAAAATATCGTATTCGTGGCACCCTCAAACAAGTTTATCGTAATCAAGAAGCCATTACAGATGAGTTAATCGAACTACTTCATCGTCCTTCTTGCGACCCTGGAGCGCAGAAAGTCTTTGCTTCAATTCTCACTGCACCTGCAGGACCCCATCCCTCAGAATTGTTACCAAAAATTCAAGCACCATTGTTAGTAATTTGGGGAGAAAACGACCCTTGGACACCAATTTCTGGTGGGAAAATTTATCAAGACTTAGCAGAGAAAGGTGCATCTACTCAATTTGTTCCCATACCCAATACGGGTCATTGTCCCCACGATGAAAGGCCAACAATAGTTAATTCTTTGATTTTAGATTGGTTATCTAAAAGGTGAAACTCTTGATATATAGTGCTTTCAAGATTTATCAAAAAAAATTACTGAAATATAGTGACAAAACTAGCTTAGTAAGTTAAACTATGTACGGTGTGAGGAGCGAATCAGCAAGAGCATCGAGACGAAACACGGCCAGTCGTCGATGCTCTTTCTCAAAAACTCTGTTTATGTTAAGGCACAACTGTTGTGTCAATTACTTTTTGAATTTCTTTTAAGTGGTGTTGAGGATTATTAAGAGGCGGTCATTAAAAATGACCGCTTTTTAAAATTAATTTGATATATCTAGTGGCGCTACGCGGAAGTTAAAAGTCGTAGGGGCGAATGGCATTCGCCCCTACAAAAGTCAATCATTTTTAATTTGTAATTGTTCCCGCGATTTTGTAACTGGTCAGTTATTTCCGCCATCCTGCACTAGGATTTGCATATTAACTCTAATTAACCGAAAAAAAAATGCAAGTTTTTCTCTCCAAAAAGCTAAAAATGCTCACATTTTCAGCAAACCTAGACAGACAAATCTCAGACAATTATTCCTTCTGACTTCGCGCCTTCTGACTTGCAGACTTGCTGAGTTCTGACTCCTACCCTCTACAAAAAGACATTTTCAGCAAACCCTATCTAGTTGTTACGATCGGTTTCTCACTCTGTTGGCATCCAGTCAGTAGTAACATATATATGACCTAACTCTCTACCCTCATAAGTTCTTTTAGCAAACCGCCAACCAGGTTCAAGAAAAATTTTAGTAAATCCGTTAGCTAAACCATAAGTTCTGCCGATCAGTAGTCGTGGTGCATTAGAATCAACACGAGAAATACCCATCAGTCGTATATCCCCCCCACTCATTTGTAAAGAAAGAGCATAGTCAAGAGCCAGATCTGTACCTGCGATTCTGATAGAATAACCATTACTGTCGGTGGCACGTCCACAAATACCTGTAAAGTCAAAATTTAGTAATAGAGGATCGACCAAGACCGGGCGATCGCCACTTTCATCCCAACATTGTCTGGTATCAGTTTTTTGTTCTAAAATTAGCAATTGTGGCCCAAAAGCACGAGGAACTGCAATTGCAATGTATCGAGACTGCTCGACTTCTTTTTGGTCAAAGAAATTTGCCCTAACTGGTACTGGACGAAGAGAAAAGAAAGTTAGTAGTCCTAAAGTTGTCAGTGCAGCTATAGACTGCTTAAAAAAAGTTTTCATGTCTCTTGTTTCACCTAATTTTATATAGCTTGAATAGATAGGAAATTTTAGGACTTATTTTCGTACTTATGCTCGTATTTGTCAAATCCCATATAGCCCAATTCCCTGAGTTAGAGACAATTTTGTATTTTTAATTACTTTCTGATACCAATTTTATGTGAGGCTGCATAAAATTAGTTGTTAGGTGGTAGGTGGTAGGTGTTAGGTATTAGGTATTGGGTGGCGCGGTGGCACATAATTATGAAATTTATTAACAAGTCTTTTTTTAATGTACAGGCAACGCCTGATTAAAATATTGTTCTATGCAACTTTATATTAATTTGGTATGATATCATGTCCGGTAGCATAGTTTGTTTATAAAATTAAGGTGACACTCTTGAGAAAACCTTCTGCCTCCTGCCTTCTGCCTTCGGACCACCAAAGTATAATTATTTAACCGGACATGATATGAGTATTTTAATAACTGGAAAAAAGCACAAAATAGAATAGCTAGATTACATCAACATATTGCCAGACAAAGAGAAGATTTCCACTATAAAACTGCTCATAAGTTAGTTAAAGAATATGATTTAATTGCTGTAGAAGACCTTAATGTTAGCTGTTTATAACACCTGATATTCTGGTGTTTGCTACTATATTAATGCTGTTTTCCCTCCTTTACTATTCCCTATTTCCTCCATATATATTCCCTTTTCATAGCACTTGGTTTCCACATCCCAGATCAAAACGCTATAACAAAAATTATATTAGCTATCTCTGCTTGACCACAAACACTGAGCAATTTGCTTCAGCAACAACCTGACTACTAATAGACCCCTGCAAAATCCGATTTATACCTTTTAATCCCCGACTACCAATTACAATTAAATCTGCATTATAAATATTAGATAAACGAACAATTTCTTCAGTTGGATCGCCTTTCACCACCTCTACTTCAGTAGTACAAGGAAGTTTTTCTCGGTAAACTTTGAGCTGCTTTTCAAATTCCCCGACAGAAATATTTTTCCCTTCAGGTTGAGGTCGATCCGCTTTCCGATCCAAATCTGATTTTTCCATCGCAACAACATGAGATAAAATCACTCTCGTTTCTGATGTTAAGTGAAATTCTGTCAATGCTTGAATTACTAAATCTAGATCTGAGTTTGAATTGCTGAGAGCTACAATAATTGTTTTGAAGGCCATAGACAAGAGTATTAGTAGAGATCGGAAAATAGGTAGTCCTGTATAGTAACGGTAAATGAAGTCTCAAATGTTTAGTCTGCCGTTACCAAAATAATTATAATGCCCACCACTATAAATAGAGAATGAAGGTTTCTGCAAAGAAACCTAGTAAAATTTGAATAAATTTAGTAACAACTAATCTGCTCTATAAAAACTGAAACAAAACCTCACTTAAAGATATATTTTGATGTTGACTGAACATATATCTCCAGTACATCACTAGCTGAAAGACTACCATAATCAGCCCCATCTAGGTTAAACAGATTTTCTACCGTAGAAGCTAATAACTAAATTTTGGGACATTAAAAATTACTTTTAAATCCATGTTTGACAGTATTACAACTTTATAGCAGCCGAAGGAAAGGGTACAGACAAAAAGCTTAAAACGAAAGACTTCGCAATATTTTTCCTTCTTCCTTCTGCTATACAATAGAAAATTTTCCATATTATTAGTGGTATGTTCTCCCGCGATCTAAAGATTCTAACGGGAGTCATCCTGCACTACTTATAAATTTTTACCATCATTTTCCTGATTAATTTTTTCTTTTTTCACCCATTCTTGTCGATCCTGCTCCTGAATTTTCGTCCTGACTCGTACCGAGTTAGCATGAGAGGGCAACCCTTCAGCCGTGGCCAATATATCAATAGTTGTAGCCACCTTATGCAAAGCAGCAGCAGAATATTGAACCAAACTAGAATGCTTCATAAATGTTTCTACCCCCAACGCTGAAGCATAACGAGCAGCACCAGAAGTCGGCAAAGTATGATTTGGCCCCGCCAAATAATCTCCCACAGCTTCTGGAGTCGAATAACCAAGGAAAATAGCACCAGCGTGACGAATATTTTCCATTAAACCCCAAGGATCTGAAACTTCCAACTCCAAATGTTCTGGAGCAAATAGATTAGAAAGTTCAGCAGCAGCTTTGAGAGACTCAACAACAACAACTAAACCGTAATGGGCGATCGCCTTTTCTGTCATTGTGCGACGTGGATGGTCCTGAAGTTGTCGCTCTACCTCTGTTACCACCTGACGTGCTATTGCTGAATCTGTAGTTAACAAGATAGCTGCGGCCAATGAATCATGTTCTGCTTGAGCCAACATATCTGCTGCTAAATGAACTGGGTTAGCTTCAGAATCTGCAATAATCATCACCTCTGAAGGTCCGGCCAGAGAATCAATACCTACCGTACCATAAACAATCTTCTTTGCCAAAGTCACATAGATATTTCCCGGCCCAGAGATGACATCCACTTTTGGTATAGTCTTTGTACCATAGGCTAGAGCTGCTATTGCTTGTGCTCCTCCGATCCGATAAATTTCTTGAATACCAGCCTCCTGGGCGGCCACCAGTACAGCCGGATTAATTTTTTTACCTTGAGCTGGTGGTGTCACCATCACAATCTTCGGGACTTTGGCCACTTGAGCAGGTATAGCATTCATCAGAACTGTACTCGGATAAGCAGCTTTACCGCCAGGAACATATAGACCAGCTCGATCTACTGGTGTGTAGCGTTTGCCCAAAACCACCTCATCATCACCGAACTGAACCCAAGATTTAGGAACCCGCTGTCGGTGAAAAGCTTCTATCTGTTTAGCAGCAAAACGAATAGAATTTAATAAGTCCTTATTTACTTGTTGATAGGCCGCATCTAACTCTGAACCAGTTACTTTTAACTCTTCTGGAGTTAAGGTAATACGATCAAACTCAGAAGTATAGTGTAATAGAGCCTCATCACCTTTTTCTTTAACGGAGCGCAAGATTTCTCGCACCGTTGTTTCTTTATGAATAGCCGTATCATCATGGGTACGTTCTGTGATACGTTTTAATTCAGCTTGTGCCTCAAGCCACTGAGTAATTATTCGCAGCATGGAGATTAGGAATGCCAACTAATAAAGTTCGTTAGTAGAGGGTACTTTCAGAACTCAGAGAGTTGGAGCAACATTAAAACTATGCAGAATGCTCAACACTTGACAATCAAGAAAGAAAAATTCTTATTGGTGGCCAATTGTCTCTTAGCTTTACCCTAATTTAATTGAGGGATAAAGGTAAAACCATTCTCGTAAGTTTCCGAATCACCCATTACTCTTTGTTATAGCGTGAACTACTAACACTGGCATCTTTTAATACTCTACTCAGTTTTCTGCATCATCTGCCAATAGCAGAAGGAAGAAGGAAGAAGGAAGAAGGAAGAAGGAAGAAGAAAAAATTTGGCGTTATCAAAAAATTAAAAATTAAATTCATAGATTTTACTAAGGCCAGTTAACGAAGTCTGCAAGTCTGCAAGTCTGCAAGTCAGAATTTAACCCACCCGCGGGCCCCTCCCAGGAGGGGAAGTAGGGGATTTTAGCAAGCCCCAAAAACCCGATCGCCTTAAAAGGCGGGGTGGCGCGACCCAATCCTGTTTGATAATTTGAGAAGTCCTTATAGCAGAAGGAAGAAGGAAGAAGGAAGAAGGAAAAATCGGGCGTTGTCTGAGTTTTAAGGTTTCGATCTGTCCCTGCCCTTGGCCTCGAATCCTATACCAAGCCTTCAATTGTAATATTTTTCAACAAGTATTGCTATTTTCTGATAATCCATGCTATGTTTAAATATCTTGTACTTTATATTTATATATATTTTTGCTGCTGGGCTAGCAGTGTCAGTCTGTGGAGTGACCGTAAGGCCGGAAAGAGGGAAAAGCCTCGGAGGCAGGTGGTATGTTAGCGCAGTTCCTCTGTCAAGAGGAAGCAGAAACCAAAGTCGTGAATCTTAGAAATTCCGCAGTGTCTCTCAAGGGAACCGTTGGGATGAAATAAATTTCTACAATTACAATTCTGGATATTTCTTAAAGAAAAGTTAATTATGGCCAATATCAAGTCTGCTATCAAGCGAATCCAGATTGCTGAACGCAATCGTTTGCGCAACAAAAGCTACAAATCAGCAGTGAGAACCCTGATGAAAAAATACTTCACTGCTGTGGAAAACTATGCTGCTAATCCTACAGAGGAATTAAAGCAAGAAGTTAATCTGCGAATGTCAAAAGCTTACAGTAAAATTGATAAAGCTGTAAAATGTGGTGTTTTACACAAAAATAATGGTTCTCGCAAAAAGTCCAGGTTAGTTAGATTTTATAAAAGGCACTTACAGATCGACAGTAAACAGCCAGAGTCTTCAGAAACTAATGATTCTCTAGCTTCTTAACAAAGATAAAATTGCTTAGGTTGAACAGCAAGAAGCCTCTGACCTACCCGTAAGGGAGGTGATGAGATGAATTGTGAGTGAGTAGACGACAGTCCTCTGACTGAGGTTTGAGCGTAAGCTTCCATTAGGGAAGAGGACATGGAGGAAGGGAGCAAAATCTTTGTGAGATACGCAAGTTAATAATTGTTTTGGTTAACTTCACCCTGATTGCTGTCCGTTCGGCCTCCCTCCGGTAGCATTGCGATTATTGGCAAGGGACTCCGTTGCACAGCATATAAGCAAGTAGGCACTCGCTTTGATTAATACAAATCACCTCCTGGTTTGTCCTACGCGCGCGAATCAGCCAGCATTTCATCCTGGGCTGTAAAATTTGTAGGGTACAAGGTAAGAAATTTCAGGTCTGCGGCCGGGCATTCCGTGGACGGAAAACAAAGCTCATCGCCTCCTTTAGCCATAGCTGGATTGGATGAGAAGCCTGCACTGTATGCTGGGGAATCAGTGTAGGAGTATGTCACCACTCGACTTCATTTTTTTTTAATAACTACGTTGTCTATTCTTGTGGCCAATATACCTATATAAACTCACAATATAGCACTACAAATCGACTAAGAGAAAAGAGAATATTCGCCAAGGTCAAGCCTCCTTATAGCAGGAGATACCGCTCTAATAACTGATAACTGGAAGACCCGGAGACCCACAAATGCAGCTAATTGATACTCACGTTCATATAAACTTTGACGTATTCAATTCTGACCTGGAAGACATACGCCAACGTTGGCAACAAGCAGGAGTTGTCCACCTGGTTCACTCTTGTGTTGAACCACAGGAATTTAATGCAATTAAATCAATAGCAGATCGTTTTCCAGAATTATCTTATGCAGTTGGCCTACACCCTTTAGATGCTGATAAGTGGACATCTACGACTGCTACTCAAATTGAAGAGTTAGCTGTATCCGACCCTCAAATAGTGGCGATCGGTGAAACAGGATTAGATTTTTACAAAGCAGATAATCAAGAACAACAAGAATTTGTTTTTAGACAACAGTTAACGATCGCTAAAAAACTCAACAAACCATTAATTATCCATTGTCGTGATGCTGCTCACTCAATGGCCGAGATTATTGATGATTTCCAAAAAAATCAAGGACTTGTCAGAGGAGTAATGCATTGTTGGGGAGGTACTCCAGAAGAAACCAAAATATTTATAGACTTAGGATTTTATATTAGCTTTAGTGGAACTGTCACCTTTAAAAAAGCCACCCAAATTCAAGAATCAGCTAAAATAGTAGATGACGATCGACTGTTAGTAGAAACAGATTGTCCATTCCTAGCACCTGTTCCAAAGCGGGGCAAACGAAACGAACCTGCTTATGTTAAATACGTTGCTGAAAAAGTAGCTGAACTCAGAGGTGTGACGCTAGAAAGTCTAGCATTACAAACTAGCGAAAATGCTTGTCGGCTATTTGGATTATCTATATGATACCAAAAATATCTAAAGGCTATTATATTTGGATTTCATCATTAAAAGTCAAACAATTGACTACTCAGCGGAGGTCAGTCACGGGGATTCTAAGTAGATACTACGCAACAGGATAAATGCGTGTTGCTTGGTCTATTCGAGCGCTGACCAAAGATATATTCTTTGGGGAAAAGTCAAAGTGCCCCTACACAGTCGGCGAAGGCCAATGCCTAGCATTCTGCTTACTTTTTATCGATCGAAGTAGCACAGGACAACTAAAGTTGTCTAGTCTAAACGACTCCCTTGTTTTCATCCCCCGGTTCAAACACGGGGCCTTCAACGTCGCTTTTCGGTAAATTGGAATATGTGCCACAGAAATAGCGTATATTGAGTAGGGAGACGGCCGGAATAAAAAAACTTATTAGATTATAATTGTCTGGCAACAGCACCAAATATTTATGATATCTTCAATAAACTTATCGTTGAACTTGCTTTCATTGAAACTGTATTAATATGTATTTTTTATTACTAACTACGAAAAACTAACTTTTTGTATTAGGCTTGATGCTTTGACATACTCTCCGGTCTGAAGACACGGATATTCTCCTGAAAACAGGATTATTGGTTTGCGCTCCGCAAGGCCACGCCAACAACGAGTCCACTTAAACTAATTACCTGGCGGCATCTAGTCCAGAGATGGTTCTCACGCCTGCGCGTTTACTCTATTTCAAGAGTCGGTGGATTTATGCCCTACGGTACAGTTAAAACCTCAAAAATTTTGGTTTTCTGGTACTTGATGCTTAAAGCAATTCCTAAGCAGCATTCGGTGTGCATGCACCCCAGAACTCTAGTTTTCAAGGTGATAATGTGCTACGATTAGTAGCTAGGTTTTTAGAGCGGTTGAATACCTTTGCCGCTTGTATAAGTATAACATAAAGTTGCCCTAAAAGGGCAAGGCTTTAAACCAAATTTCTCGGTAAAAATACTACCATACTACTTATTAGTTATTAGGCAAAAACTTCTTCATCGTCACTAAATTATCAAAATGATATTAGCTATAAGTAAGTTTGTTGTTGACCTCAAAAATAGTAGCTAGTGAGTAAATTTAACAGCATAAAATTAAAATCAAGCTGAATAAAAGTTATGAAATTGTACTGATGAAGCAAATAATTTAGGAAAGAAGCTTTGCTTCAATTATGTATAGAAGCTGTAAAAAGATTACACTAACTAATTGAAAAATGTATTACATCTTCAAGTTTTAAATAAAATTTGTGGGAAATAAATTCACCCATAAAAAACTATAGATAAACAACCAGGATACTCAAGAATGATTCATCAAAAATTAAATGTAAACACCCAAAGCAACCTACCAATTTTCAATATGCCCGATCTGATTGAAATTCAGAGGGCAAGCTTTCGATGGTTTCTAGAGTATGGCCTAATAGAAGAACTAGAAAGCTATTCTCCAATTACAGATTATACAGGAAAACTAGAACTTCACTTTATTGCCAAAAACTACAAACTAAAACAACCCAAATATGTTGTAGAAGAAGCAAAACGTAGAGACAGCACCTACGCAGTGCAAATGTATGTTCCCACCCGCTTAATCAACAAAGAAACTGGAGAAATTAAAGAACAAGAAGTATTTATTGGCGATCTCCCCCTAATGACAGACAGAGGCACATTTATCATCAATGGAGCTGAAAGGGTAATCGTTAATCAAATAGTTCGTTCTCCTGGAGTTTATTACAAATCTGAAACAGATAAAAGTGGACGACGCACATATAATGCCAGCTTAATTCCTAACCGAGGTGCATGGCTGAAATTTGAAACAGATAAAAATGACTTAGTTTGGGTCAGAATAGATAAAACCCGCAAACTTTCAGCTCAAGTATTACTAAAAGCTCTAGGACTAGGGGACAGTGAAATTTTTGACTCTTTGAGACATCCTGATTATTTCCAAAAAACAATCGAAAAAGAAGGACAATTTGGAGAAGAAGAGGCACTATTAGAACTGTATCGGAAATTACGTCCAGGAGAACCACCAACTATTGCGGGTGGGGAACAACTACTCCACAGTCGATTCTTTGACCAAAAAAGATATGACTTAGGAAAGGTAGGAAGATATAAACTCAATAAAAAGCTCAGGTTAAACTTACCAGACGCAGTAAGAGTATTAACCAAAGAAGACATATTAGCTGTAGTTGACTATTTAATTAATTTAGAATTCGACATTGGTCAAACAGATGATATTGACCATTTAGGAAACCGACGGGTGAGAAGTGTAGGAGAACTCCTACAAAACCAAGTAAGAGTAGGTTTAAACCGTTTAGAGCGAATTATCCGAGAGCGGATGACCGTATCTGAGGCAGACTCATTAACACCAGCATCACTGGTTAACCCAAAACCATTGGTAGCAGCCATCAAAGAATTCTTCGGCTCCTCTCAGTTGTCCCAATTTATGGACCAAACAAACCCATTGGCAGAGCTGACTCACAAACGACGAATATCAGCTTTAGGACCTGGAGGACTAACTAGAGAAAGAGCAGGATTTGCTGTACGAGATATCCATCCTTCCCATTACGGGCGAATTTGTCCGATTGAGACACCAGAAGGCCCAAATGCTGGTTTAATTGGTTCCTTAGCAAATCATGCTAAAGTCAATAGCTACGGATTCATCGAAACACCATATTATCCTGTAGAAAATGGTCGAGTGCTGCGCGAGGGCAAGCCAATATACATGACAGCAGACGCAGAAGATGATTCCCGGGTAGCACCAGGGGACATTATGACCGATGCAGAAGGTAATATTTTGGGGGAAGTTGTACCAGTACGTTATCGACAGGACTTTACCACTACCAGTCCCCAACAAGTAGACTATGTAGCAATTTCCCCAGTGCAAGTAGTTTCAGTTGCTACGTCATTAATTCCATTTTTGGAGCATGATGATGCTAACCGGGCATTGATGGGTTCCAATATGCAACGACAAGCAGTTCCATTGTTGCGTCCAGAAAGACCCCTAGTTGGAACAGGTTTAGAAGCTCAAGCTGCTAGGGACTCTGGTATGGTAGTGATTACCCGCACAGATGGAGAAGTTAGCTTTATAGACTCTACTAAAATATCTGTGGTCGATCCAGAAGGTAATGAAATACATTACCCATTATGTAAATATCAAAGATCGAACCAAGATACTTGTTTAAATCAAAGACCTTTGGTTTATGAGGGAGACCAAGTAGTAGCTGGTCAAGTATTAGCTGATGGCTCCTCCACTGAAGGTGCTGAGTTGGCTTTAGGGCAGAATATTTTGGTAGCTTATATGCCTTGGGAAGGTTATAACTACGAAGATGCAATTTTGATTAGTCAACGTTTGGTATATGACGATGTTTATACATCTATTCACATTGAAAAGTTTGAGATTGAGGCCCGACAAACAAAATTAGGACCTGAAGAAATTACCAGAGAAATTCCTAATGTGGGAGAAGATGGTCTACGAAACTTGGATGAACAGGGAATTATCCGGGTTGGTGCCTGGGTAACATCTGGGGATATTCTTGTAGGTAAAGTGACGCCCAAGGGAGAGTCTGACCAACCACCAGAAGAAAAGTTGTTGCGGGCAATTTTTGGAGAAAAAGCACGGGATGTACGAGATAATTCTCTCCGAGTACCGAATGGTGAAAAAGGTCGTATTGTTGATGTGCGAGTATTTACCAGGGAAAAAGGAGATGAATTGCCTCCTGGAGCAAATATGGTGGTCAGGGTTTATGTGGCTCAAAAGCGGAAGATTCAGGTAGGAGATAAAGTAGCGGGGCGACATGGAAATAAGGGTATTGTTTCACGAATTTTACCTATTGAAGATATGCCTTATTTGCCCGATGGTACTCCATTAGATGTAGTGTTAAATCCTTTGGGTGTACCTTCTAGGATGAATGTGGGGCAGATTTTTGAGTGCTTGCTAGGATGGGCAGGCGAGGTTTTGAACGTGAGATTTAAGTGTGTACCTTTTGATGAGATGCACGGTCAGGAAAAATCACGAGAAACGGTACATAGAATGTTGGAATTGGCCAGGGAGCGTTCTGGTAAAGATTGGGTATTTGATGAAAGTCAAGCAGGGAAAATTTGTGTTTATGATGGACGAACTGGAGAAAAGTTTGACCGTCCAGTGACTGTGGGAATTGCCTATATGTTGAAACTGGTTCACTTAGTTGATGATAAGATTCATGCTCGTTCCACAGGACCTTATTCTCTGGTGACTCAGCAGCCTTTGGGTGGTAAGGCACAACAAGGTGGTCAGCGTTTTGGAGAAATGGAAGTATGGGCCTTGGAAGCTTTTGGTGCTGCTTATACTTTGCAAGAGTTGCTGACTGTGAAATCTGATGATATGCAAGGTCGGAATGAGGCTTTGAATGCAATTGTTAAAGGAAAAGCAATTCCACGACCTGGTACTCCTGAGTCTTTCAAGGTATTGATGCGGGAGTTACAGTCTCTTTGTTTAGATATTGCAGCTCACAAGGTGGAAACTATGGATGATGGTACTACTCAGGATGTGGAGGTTGATTTGATGGCAGATATATTAGGAAAGCGATCGCCTTCTCGTCCAGTATATGAGTCGTTGTCTCATGATGAAAATCAGCAGCAGTAAGTAAATTATCTTGTGTATCTTGTGGGGTAGGCATCCTGCCTGCCCGAAAATATAAGGAACGGGGAACGGGCAAGATACCCATTCCACTTGCACTTCCACAAAACGATTAAAATCATCCCGCATTGATGCAACGCCCAATTTACTAGCTTGTGAAAATGATACTGCCAAAAATTGGTTTGGAGTGTGACTCAAAAAAAACCGAATATTAATCAATACTAACAATTCCTCAATTTTCTAATCCAAAATCCTTCGCTTAATATGCAATACCTGTTAATTTTGTAGTCTTAACTCTATTATTGTAAAAATGCCAAAACTTGAACAAAGATTTGATTATGTCAAAATTGGTCTAGCTTCTCCAGAAAGAATTCGTATGTGGGGAGAAAGAACCCTACCAAATGGTACAGTCGTAGGAGAAGTTACTAAGCCAGAAACTATTAATTACCGGACTCTCAAACCAGAGATGGATGGGTTGTTTTGCGAACGCATCTTTGGTCCGGCGAAAGATTGGGAATGTCATTGTGGAAAGTATAAGCGAGTCCGACATAGAGGTATTGTTTGTGAAAGATGTGGAGTAGAAGTAACTGAGTCACGGGTCCGCCGTCACCGTATGGGGTATATAAAATTAGCAGCACCAGTTACTCATGTTTGGTATCTCAAGGGTATTCCTAGTTATATGGCAATTTTGTTAGATATGCCATTGCGAGATGTAGAACAAATTGTTTACTTCAATGCTTATGTGGTATTGGACCCAGGGAATCACGAAAGTTTAAGTTATAAGCAACTATTAACAGAGGATGTTTGGCTAGAAATTGAAGATCAAATTTATAGCGAAGATTCAACAATAGTTGGGGTGGAAGTTGGCATTGGTGCTGAAGCTCTACAAGTCTTATTACAAAATCTTGCTCTAGAAGAGGAAGCAGAAAAACTAAGGGAAGAAATTGCTAATTCTAAAGGGCAAAAGCGCGCCAAATTAATCAAACGTTTGCGAGTAATTGATAATTTTGTCGCTACGGGTTCAAGACCGGAATGGATGGTTTTAGATGCTATTCCAGTCATTCCACCAGATTTACGTCCAATGGTACAGTTGGATGGTGGTCGCTTTGCAACTAGCGATTTGAATGACTTATATCGACGAGTGATTAACCGAAATAATCGCTTGGCAAGACTGCAAGAAATTTTAGCACCAGAGATTATTATCCGTAATGAAAAACGAATGTTGCAAGAAGCAGTTGATGCTTTGATTGATAATGGTCGTCGCGGTCGTACTGTGGTAGGTGCAAACAACAGACCTCTGAAATCTTTGAGTGATATTATCGAAGGAAAACAAGGTCGTTTCCGGCAAAACTTGTTAGGTAAACGGGTTGATTATTCAGGACGTTCGGTAATTGTTGTCGGACCGAAATTGGCAATTAATCAGTGTGGTTTACCACGAGAAATGGCGATTGAATTGTTTCAACCATTTGTAATTCATCGGTTGATTCGTCAGGGGTTAGTTAATAATATTAAAGCTGCCAAAAAACTGATTCAAAGGGGAGACCCGAATGTTTGGGATGTGCTGGAGGAAGTCATAGAAGGTCATCCAGTGATGTTGAACCGGGCACCGACTTTACACAGATTAGGTATTCAAGCTTTTGAACCTATTTTAGTAGATGGTCGCGCAATTCAGTTACATCCTTTAGTTTGTCCGGCATTTAATGCTGACTTTGATGGCGACCAAATGGCGGTTCATGTGCCACTTTCTCTAGAGTCGCAAGCAGAGGCCAGGTTATTGATGTTGTCATCGAATAATATTCTGTCTCCAGCGACTGGTCGTCCAATTATTACGCCTTCTCAAGACATGGTGTTAGGTTGTTATTATCTGACAGCAGAAAACCATAGAGAACAAGGTGGAAAAGAACTATATTTTGCTAACTTTAATGATGTAATTTTAGCTTATGAACAGTCTAAGCTAGGTTTACATACTTATGTGTATTTGAGGTTGCCTGGTGATGTGACGGTCGAAACAGATAAACCAGAAGAAATGCCTCCCGATATCCAACAGATATCAGAAGAAGTGGCAATTAAAAGTTATTGGATGCCATTGGATAGCAAAATATTACCTGATACTTTGGGAGAGTTGAAGTCAGAGAAAACTCTAGAAAATGGAGATGTAGTGAGGCGTTATCACTTGTATCGGGTTCATTACACTCAAGAGGGAAAAATTAAACAGGTTCATATTAAATCTCGCCAGGTGCGGGAGATAAATGGAGAAGTAACGAGACAGTTTGTGGTGACAACACCCGGTCGCATAATTCTCAATCAAACAATTGAAAGTGTTTTGTAAAGGGAACGCCGCACCGCTGTTCCGGTCTCCTAAATGGTTTGTTATACCAATTACACTTTTAGGAGTCAACCCACCCCTAACCCCTCCCCGGAGGGGAAAGACCGAGTCAGGAGTTAACCCACCCGCGGACCCCTCCCAGGAGGGGAAGAAAGGAGAAGAAACCCCGAGTAGAAGGAGAAAGTCTTTTGCTTGCCCTCTTATCCGGACAAGATATCATACCTCAAATCAGCAATGCCATAGTTAGCAACTTATGATGTGAAAGAATAAGCTGAAATTAGTGTATAACCATTACTTTAAGTCTATAAACTTTCACTTCTGACTTCTGACTGTCTTGAGTGCGTCTTACATTTTGAGGAAACCTCGCCAATTAGCACTCACTTTTGACTTATAACTTCCGTGAAACGTTATTAGTTGTTCCACTTGAGGACACCCTCAAGACCACACTAACTCACTGCGTCAGCGACAGAGGCAGCAGAAAACAAAATTATTGGTATTGCTGAGGAGTGGGATGAATATAAGTGGTAAGTGGGGGTGGGTATCCTGCCTCCCGAAAAGATCGGGAACGGTTCATTAATGGATAATGGATAATGAATAATGGATAATTACCTCGGGTTTTAACTGTTACGGAATTGAATATAAGGAAATCTTCTAGCACTTGTTTATCCTTGCTCATCAGAGGATTTTTACCTAGATTCGATTAATTATCAATTATCAATTATCCATTATCCATTGGTTAAGATGCCCATTCCACTAAACTATTTACTCTTTTGTCTTTCCTTGAATAACAGTCTTTTTATCTAAATTAGTAAACTAATAAACAAAGGTAGAGAATAACATGATTTTTCGGAATAGAGTTGTTAATAAAGGTCAACTGAAAAAGCTAATTTCTTGGTCTTTTAATAATTATGGTACAGCCAGAACTGCAAATATGGCAGACAAATTGAAAGATTTAGGATTTCGTTATGCGACAAAAGCAGGAGTTTCTATTAGTGTTGATGACTTACGAATACCTGCTTCTAAACGACAACTTTTAGATGCAGCAGAAGAAGAAATTCGCGATACAACTGACCGCTATACTAAAGGAAAAATTACTGAAGTAGAACGCTTTCAAAAAGTAATTGATACCTGGAATGTTACCAGTGAAAATCTTAAAGATGAGGTAGTTCGTAACTTTAAAGGAAGTGACCCTCTCAACTCAGTTTATATGATGGCATTTTCTGGAGCGCGGGGTAATATTTCTCAGGTGCGTCAGTTAGTGGGAATGCGTGGTCTGATGGCAGATCCACAAGGGGAAATTATTGACTTGCCAATTAAAACTAATTTCCGGGAAGGTTTAACTGTAACGGAGTATATTATCTCCTCTTACGGTGCGCGTAAAGGTTTGGTTGATACAGCATTGAGGACTGCTGACTCCGGTTATTTGACTCGTCGTTTGGTTGATGTTTCTCAGGATGTAATAGTTCGGGAACCAGACTGTGGCACAAAGCGGGGAGTAACGGTGACAAGCATGAAAGATGGCGAACGCGTGTTAATTCCCGTACAAGACAGATTATTAGGTAGAGTTGCAGGAGAGGATATTAAACATCCAGAAACAGGAGAAATTATTAGTGCTGGTGGTGTTCAAGCCGTCAGAAATCAAGTATTTACAGAAGACTTAGCTAAGGCAATAGGTAAAGCAGGTGTAGAAAAAGTATTTGTGCGATCGCCGTTGACTTGTGAATCACCCCGGTCTGTCTGTCAACAGTGCTATGGGTGGAGTTTAGCTCATGGTCATATAGTAGATATGGGAGAAGCTATTGGGATTATTGCTGCTCAGTCTATCGGCGAACCAGGTACTCAATTAACAATGCGGACATTCCATACTGGTGGTGTATTTACAGGGGAAGTAGCACGTCAGTTTATATCTCCTTTTGCAGGTGTAGTCAAGTATCCATCAACTGTGCGTACCAGGTCATTCCGGACTCGTCATGGGGATGAAGCAATGATTGCAGAAAATAATTTTGACCTGACAGTAGTAGGAACTAATGGCGGTCAAGAAAGTATATTCATTGCTCAAGGTTCTATTTTGATGGTGCAAAATAACCAACAAGTGTTAGCAGGAGAAATTTTAGCAGAAGTACCAAAGGCAGGTCAGGTCAGAAAAACAACGGAGAAAGTGACAAAAGAAGTAGCCTCAGATTTAGCAGGGGAGGTTCTATTTGCTAAGTTGGTGCAGGAAGAAAAGGTAGATAGACAAGGAACAACGACGCGCATTGCTCAAAGAGGAGGTCTGATCTGGATATTATCAGGAGAAGTTTATAATCTGCCACCAGGTGCAGAACCAGTAATCAAAAATGCTACTACAATTAGTCTGAATAGTGTAATTGCTGTGACTAAGCTGGTAACAGAGCATGGCGGTGTGGTAAGAATTCCTTCTACGGAAAGAACTCAAAATATGTTGGGTGCAGGAACTCAACAGGCAACAACGGATGAGTCTGAAGGGTCAGTGACTATGACTAACGTTCCTACCGAACTGTCAGTGAATACGAAAGCACAAGATAATCTACCTCGTGAGATTGAAGTCATTACTGCCAGTGTGCGACTAGACCAGGCAAAAATTAGGATGGAAACAATTGCTAACCGAGACCAGTATATCATTGAAGCCCAAAATCATCAACGATTTGCTTTGAAAGTTACTCCTGGCAGTAAGGTTGGCAACCACGAAGTTATTGCTGAACTTTTAGAAGAAAATTATAAAACTAATACAGGTGGCATCATTAAATATGCCGGAGTAGAAGTTCTCAAACGTGGTAAAGCTAAACAAGGCTACGAAGTGACAAAAGGTGGTACATTACTATGGATTCCTGAAGAATGCCATGAAGTCAATAAAGATATATCTTTGCTATTGGTAGAGGATGGTCAATATGTAGAAGCAGGTACAGAGATAGTTAAGGATATTTTCTGTATGTCTAATGGAGTTGTAGAAGTACACCAAAAAAATGACATTCTCAGGGAAGTTGTAATTAAACCTGGTGAACTACATAGTGGAGATTATGAAACAGATTTAGGGGATTTGACTCTAATCAATGGTCAGATCGCCATGCCAGGAAAAGAGGTGGTGCCAGGATTAACAGTTTCTGAGTTAAAGTATATTGAATATGTAGAAACTCCAGAAAACCCTGGATTATTATTACGTCCTGTGACGGAATTTAATGTGCCTGATGACCCTGGTGTTCCTTCTCAGAAATCAATTAATTCTTCCATTGAGTTAAGAGCAGTACAACGCATTCCTTTTAAAGATGGGGAACGAGTTAAATCTGTAGAAGGTGTAGAATTACTGCGAACCCAGTTAGTATTAGAGATTGGAGAAGAAGCTCCTCAATTAGCTGCTGATATTGAGTTATCACCAGATCCAAAGGAAGAGGGAGTAATGCGTTTGCAGTTGGTGATTCTAGAATCTTTGGTAATTCGTCGCGATGTAACGGCAGATACAACTCATGGTAGTACAAGTACCGAACTTTTGGTTAAAGATAGGGATGTGATTGAACCTGGAGCAGTGGTTACTCGCACAGAAATTTTATCTAAGGAAGCTGGTGAGGTACGCGGTATTAAAGAAGGTTCGGAAGCTATTCGTCGTATTTTGATCGTCAGAGATGCTGACTTAATTAAAATACCAGTTAATACTTTGCCATCTGTAGCTCAAGGGGATTTATTAGTTGCTGGTACGGAAATTGCCCCTGGAGTATTTCTGGAACACTCAGGTCTGGTTTCTAAAATTCAGAAAACAGTTGCGGACAATGGTGAAGAAAGTTATCAAATTCTCTTACGTCAAGGCCGACCTTATCGTGTTTCTGCGGGAGCGATATTGCTGACCTCGGATGGTGATTTGGTACAACGAGGTGATAATTTAGTATTGTTGGTATTTGAGCGGGCGAAGACTGGGGATATTATTCAGGGTTTACCTCGAATTGAGGAATTGTTGGAGGCTCGTAAACCAAAAGAGTCTTGTATTTTAGTGAAGTATCCCGGTCAAGCTCAGGTCAAGGTTAATGAGGATAATGTGGAGCTTAGTGTGGTTTCGCCTGACGGCACAATTACAGATTATCCGATTGGCCCTGGGCAGAATGCGATCGTTTCTGATGGACAAAATGTAAATGTGGGTGAATCACTTACAGATGGACCCCGAAACCCCCATGAAATTCTGGAGATTTTCTTTAACTATTACCGCGACCATGAAAGCATTTATGAGGCTTGTTTGAGGAGTTTTGAGGCTTGTCAGAAGTTTTTGGTAGACCAGGTGCAGGCGGTTTATCAATCTCAGGGTATTGATATTTCTGATAAACATATTGAAGTAATTGTGCGTCAGATGACTGCTAAGGTCAGAATTGATGATGGTGGTGATACTACTATGTTGCCTGGAGAGTTGATAGAATTACGACAGGTGGAACAGGTGAATGAGGCTATGTCTATTACTGGTGGAGCAACAGCTCAGTACACGCCAATGTTGTTAGGGATTACAAAAGCATCCTTGAATACAGATAGCTTTATTTCGGCAGCTAGTTTCCAAGAGACTACAAGGGTGTTAACGGAGGCGGCAATTGAAGGTAAGTCTGATTGGTTAAGGGGATTGAAGGAAAATGTGATTATTGGGCGGTTGATTCCTGCGGGTACTGGTTTTAATGCTTATGAAGATGCCCTGAGTGCAGAGATTAATCGTTTGGAACAAAATTGGGATGAGGATGCGGATATTCTTGAGGAAGATAATTTACAGAGTGTAGTGTTAGACGATCAAACAGCTCGCTCATTAGAGTTGGAAAATAATCTGAGTTTTTCACCTGTGAATAATAATTTTGCAGATTCTCAAGACAGACCTCAAGAGCCAAATCAATTGATAGACGATCGTATGCCTGATGATTTTCCTGCGATTATCAGCAATAGTCAGTCAGTTTTAGATGATTCTGATTTTGTGCCCGATAATTTTGATTCTGATTTTACTGGCGAGTTAGAGGATGATTTAATAGATGATGATGATGATGATAGCGATGATGCTTTTGATGATTTTGATGAAAATACGCCAGATTTAATTTAGGGATCGCAAAGTTATAGCAAGGAACAGGGCGTTGCATATTTGCGCATTTAGTGTGGGGGGTGTGGGGAGTTGAGAGAGTTTGGAGGGCTTTATATCAAATCCGTTTGATTGGATATAAAAAAATGATCGAATCGTCATAATTACTAAATCTTTGTGATTCTCTCTCCTCCTGTACGAGCTTAGTATCGTTCGTAGTAGGGCTTCAGCCCGATATGAAGAGAGGACTAAAGTCCAACTACGAGCTTGTTTGTAGTAGGGCTTCAGCCCGACATGAAGAGAGGACTAAAGTCCAACTACGAGCTTAGTATCGTTCGTAGTAGGGTTTTAACCCGATATGAAGAGAGGACTAAAGTCCAACTACGAGCTTAGTATCGTTCGTAGTAGGGTTTTAACCCGATATGAAGAGAGGACTAAAGTCCAACTACGAGCTTAGTATCGTTCGTAGTAGGGTTTTA
>JAXHSW010000078.1:30052-37877 GCA_034190295.1 Cyanobacteriota bacterium
ACCCGACATGAAGAGAGGACTAAAGTCCAACTACGAGCTTGTTTGTAGTAGGGCTTCAGCCCGACATGAAGAGAGGACTAAAGTCCAACTACGAGCTTGATACTAACTATTATTAAATGTCATCCCATCCTTTTCCATAATCTCCCAAAGGATAATCTACCCAACAACTTCTTAACCAATCTCTACCCTCGTATTTTAAATACCAATGAACGCTACTTTCTTGCCAATCATAGGGAGAATTAACATGACCATGTTTTACAGGATTATAGTGAATGTAATTGATTGTTGCATAATAATGACGTTCCGAACGAATACCTCGGTCAGAATAAGAATGCCAAACTTTACCAGTTAAATTATCTTCTAAATTCCACTGACGGGCTAACCTACCATGAATTAATTTAAGAGTTTTACTTACTTGTTTAAAATCAACATTTTTCACTAATAAATGATAATGATTTGGCAACACCACCCAAGCTAAAATGGAAATATCAATCTCAATAAAATTTTCCCAAAGTAAATTTAATATTTGTTGACGGCGTGGTTGAGAATTTAAACGGCATTTATGCTCATAACAAGCTGCTGTTAATAAGTAAAATTCATAATCTGTCAAATGATGAGGAGGTGAATGAGGAGGATAACCATTAGCTAGTCTTTGCTGAACTATTTCTGCTTTTTGTTTAGCTGTAAGTTTACGATATTTGTACATTTGTTTGTAGTCGGGTTTTAACCTGAATATTTAAAAGAAGATGGACTAAAGTCCAACTACTAGCGTTTGTTTATAGTCGGGTTTTAGCCCGATATTTAAAAGAAGATAGGACTAAAGTCCAACTACTAGCTGGTTTGTAGTAGGGCTTCAGCCCGATATTTAAAAGAAGATAGGACTAAAATCCAACTACTAGCTATTACTATTATGAAAATTTAGAATATGCTGCTGGTTATCACGTTTGTTGTTTGCGTTATGATTTAGATTTGGAATCTCAGTTAAATTATTTGGCTTCTTTGGTTTGACACAACAGTAAGCGATCGCTTCAACTAAACAAGCGATCGCTAATTAACTTACAGCCGTTTCCCACCTGTTTCAAAAGCTTCCAAAACGATACCTGATAGTGAAAAAATGAAGCAGTATCCTGACTTTTTCTTCAATCTCCATCAGAGAGTATTTGTAGACGAATCATTTGGTCATTGACTTCACTTAGGCGAATTTCAATTACATTATTGGATAGTTTGTCTAAACACCCTAATAAGTGTCGTAAATGAGGTGTACTAGCACCAGTATCAACAAATAACCGTTCTGATAGATTACCTACTCGTTTCCAGGTGCTGTAAAGTTTAGCAGTTGTTGCTTCTAGTTGACCAGACTGTTTTACTAGATCGGCGACTATATTCAGACATTCTAATCTCAAAGCTTCTTCTAGTACCATTTCCATATCTAATGATGATTCATTCAATGCTTGAACTTTTGCTGCTGCATCAAGATATTTAGAAAGGTTACGAGCATCTGAGGTTAATTGCTTCACGGTCTCCAACTCAGGACTTTCGACGATCTCCTCTTGAATTGCGCTTAAATGAGATTCTGGTAATTTTTCCATTTCTCGCACTAGGGGAGCTAAATAACGTGGTGGCATGGAACCGGATGTGGCCTTTTCTTTGATTTCGTTGGGGAGTAAATCTGAACTAATGGCCATCCATTCATCTGCTAGTTGTTTAACTTCTCGCCTGGTGATGCGATCGCCTTTTTTTGCTGCATCTGTCACCATTTCTTGGACTTCTGGAACTGATTTTGCTGTTTCTACGAAAGCCCGTTTACTAAAGTTATTAATGGAGTCTGGGTCTAAATGTCCTTCTTCAATTAAAGTATCAGCACTATTGGCCAATTCTATGAGTGCATAAGCTTGACTCTTGCTGATTTCTCTTTCCTTGAGCCAATTTAGAAATCCGCTGCCTCGTCCATCGCCTCCTTTTTTTTCTCGGTCTCTGATGATTCTTAAGATACGCCCTCGCCAGATTTCTGTCTGGAGGTCGAAGCGATCGCAAACTTTCCATGCTGTGTCTACTACTTTTTGAAAGTCTGAGTCTGGAATATTTTCATCTTCTGGGTCTGGTAGGTCTAAATTTAGCTCTGGAAAGTTATTGAGGGCCTCAGCAAGAGCTTCAGGAAATTGGGGAATTTCGGGCATAACAGGACAGTATCATCGCTCATAGTGCCGAAATATTATTGCATCAAATAGTGGGTAATACCAAATCTGGTTTACACAGAAGGTTTATTAAAAGGGTAAGGCAGAAGGCAGGAGGCAGAAGGCAGAAGGGTTAGAGAGGAATTTGAAAAACGTAGTTTTGATAACCGGATTTGGTGTAATACAAGGCGTGATAGATGTTTGCTACAAATTTTAGTTAGTATTTCATTTAGGAGCGTGTTCCATCTTTCTCAAAAGTTCTATTGTATCATATTCGGATGATTAGTTATAATAAAATTTTTGTTTGTAGTTTTGCTCTAGCCCTTTATAGCAGTCGAAGGAAAGGTGTTTGACAGTTCAAAAGTTTAAAACTCAGACAACGTAAGACTTTTCCAACTTCAGTCCTTTATTCTTCCTGCTGCTATAAATACTTGTCTTATTGCTCAAGCCCAACTACGATCCTAATTATAACTTTTCTACTGAACATGATATATCAGGACTTACGCAAATTAACGTTTAAAACGCTATATGTAGGGGTAAATTGCATTCCTACTCACTTTATTTAGTGTCTGTGCGTAAGTCCTGATATAAGCGATTAATTAGTTAATCGCATTGCTGAGGGATGGGATGAATATAAGTGGAGTGGGGGCAGGCATCCTGCCTGTCCAAAAAGGCGTTGCTGAATACTGGGATGATTTTGGCGCTCCACGGGGACAGGTCAACAGGTCAACACGGGGATTATGGTTTCTGCTCTCTGACAAATAACGTCCCGCAATTATGCAATGCCCCCAAAAATAATGCTCTCATCTCCCTATCTCCTTCTCTATTTTTAAATAGCGCTCAAATGGGTTCTATAAGGAACGGGAACGGGGAGCGGGAACGGGCAAGATGCCCATTCCACAAAACTGATTTTATCTAACTATCTCCCCATCTCCTCCTCTATTTTTAAATAGAACCTAAAGGAACGGGAACGGGCAAGATGCCCATTCCACAAAACTGATTTTATCTAACTACAGGACTTACGCAAATCGACTTTTAAACCACCATCTGTAGGGGCGAATGGCATTAGCCCTCTTTGTATGTAGAGTCTCTGCGGAACGGGAACGGGCAAGATGCCCATTCCACAAAACTGATTTTATCTAATCATTCTGAAATCACATAATATCAGAAATTTCCAATGTGTTTCCTTCCATTTGATGGTTTGCTTCTTCTAATTTGGCGCGAGAAGACATCACACAAATGTTACTGTGTTCCATTCCTGAACTAAACACATCTAATAAAGTTTGCTTCACATCCGCTACCGTAGCATGGAGCGATCGCTGATAACGTTCCTCTCGTACTTCAGGAGTTTGCCCTATCAAATAACGCTCTAAGGCTAAACTTGTAGCCATCTCTGGGCGTAACACTGGGGAATCATCCTGAATGGTAGCAATAATAGCTCGGTCAACATCAGTCTGAGTCCAATCTAAATCCTTGATATAATCTATCAAACCAGCAAAAACCTCAAGAGTACGACTCACATGAGGGTCTCGGTAAGAATACAAAGAAATAACTTTTCCTAACCCACTGTAAGAACATCCAGCACCGTAAGCATTACCCTTCAAGCGAATTTCACTGAATAGATAACCCAAACCCAATAAATGACCCCCCAATGCTAACAATGGAGATTTTGGATGGCTGAAGTGAGGAGCAGGCATGGTCTGAACGCAATAAGCTACCTGTACTGGGCCAGCTAACGCTTCCCGTAGATTGTAGATGGGATCGAAGCGATTAGGAAAATTCTCTCCTGGTTGTTGCTGTTGCTGCTGACTCCACTCTGATAGGGTTGTCTTCACTAGCTCATAACCATTGTCGGAACCAGTGAAACTAGCAGTTAAAGGTTGATTCGCAACATAATCGCGGATAGTTTCGACTTGAGTCATCAAATTTGCCCCATGCTCATCAAAGCGATCGCATACTTGATTCAGCAACTCTAATTGAGGCAAACCGTTAAGAATTTGGCTAATTTTGGCTTCTGCGGTCATGCCAGCGCTAGCCCGCAACATGGCTGTATAGATACCATTGTAAACCATGTCAGAACTACTCTGAGCCAGAGACTGATTAACAACATCTCGCAGTCTAGCTGTATCGCGAGGGTTGACTGCAAAAATCACATCTCGCAATAAATCTAATGCTGGTTGTAGTTGTTCGTCAAGAGTTTTCAGAGTAACACGAAATCCATGTATAGGACGATAAGGGTCTTGAGCATGAGTCCGCAACTGAGTTCTAAAATTAATTCCCCCTGTATAAGAAGCAATGCGTCGGGCAATATGTTCGTAATCCATATCCCCTGCACCCAACTTCCGCAAAGCATCTACATAAGTAGGTACATACAACCACAAATCTTCAGGCAACCCCCGCAGACTAAAATCTAGTTGTAAATAGTTTACCCCATTTGCTAACACATGGTTGCGTAATAGTGTCACTCCACCATCAATTTGTTCGACATCAGTGGGAATATCGTCTGGTTTTGGTGGTAAGTCACTTACCTGTAGTTGAGGCAGTTTAGCTACTGCTTCTGGGTCGTTGGGAGTTCCTGACTCTACTTCTAGTGCTTCTGCTTGGTTAGCTATATGTTCTAGCTCTTCTGGTGTCAGTTGAGAACGTACCTGTTCTACTTGTGCTGCTACTTCTTGGTCATAAGTAGATTGCCATTCTTGGTCTGGCTTCAATATTAAAGTTAAACGGTGGGGGTTGTTGAGTAATTTTTCACGGATGAGGTTGTTGAAATAACTAGGGTTTTCAAGATAACGTTGTTTGCATTCAACTAGGCGATCGCCAATCTGCAAAAATGTTAATGGGTCGTTACCATAAATCCAAGTTTGCATCACCCGGAACAACATCCGCAAAGGATACATACTGGCAATTTCTTGATGTTGATATGCTGCTTGTTGAAAAGCTGCTTCCACAAGATTAGGTTCGAGTTTGGTCTCTGCAAGTTCTGTGAGAGTATTAATAACTAACTGACTGAATGCTTCACCACGGTCTGGTTCGCTACCTTGAATACCGATATGAAAAGTAGTTTCCTTACCTACAGAGTCTACTCCTGACCGTAGTAAGTCTTGACCTATTTGAGACTCAACGATCGCCTTTTTTAATGGTGCCCCTTCATTTCCCAACAGTATTCGACTGAGAATATCTAAGGCAACCCATTCATCAGAGTTGGTGCTATCTCCCACCAACCATTTGAGCAGAATATAAGTTTTTTCTTCTGCTGAGTCTGCGGCACTAATAGGATAAGAATCTTCTTGAAAACGGGGTTCGCTCCATTGAGACTGAGGAGTAATGTTGATGTTGGGTTTCCGTTGTTCAAAAACATCTAACTTTTCAGCCAAAAATTTTAGATATTCTGGAGTGGCAATATTCCCATAGAATACAAAGTAAGCATTACTAGGATGATAATAGTTGGCGTGAAACTCCCGGAAATCTTGGTAAGTTAGTTCGGGAATATTTTTCGGGTCGCCTCCGTATTCAAGGCCATAAATATTATCAGGAAATAGAATCCGGTTGGCAATACTATCTAATCTTTGTTCGGGGTCTGAAAAGACACCACTCATCTCGTTGTAGACTACCCCTGTAAATTTTAGCTCGCCTTGAGGATTTTCTGGGTCGGCAGGAGCTAGATGGTGGCCTTCCCGTTTGAATGTGTTTTCAGTGAGCAGGGGATGAAATACTGCATCAAAGTATACTTCTGCTAGGTTGAATAGGTCTTGTTTGACTTTGCTGGAGACTGGATAATAAGTACAGTCAGGTCCAGTCATAGCATTAATGAAGGTGGCCGGACTCATTTTTAGCATTTCAAAAAATGGTTCCCGTACAGGATATTTTTCTGAACCTGCTAAAACAGAATGTTCTAGAATGTGGGGTATTCCTGTACTATTTGGCGGAGGAGTAGGAAAACTAATGGAAAACAGATTTTCTGCATCTTCTGAGTAGAGGTGTAGCAGTTTTGCACCTGTTTTCAGATGCTCCAGTTGATATGCTACCATCTGCTGTTGTTTGAGGGGAGTAATGGCCTTTACTTCAAAGCCTTCTAATTGTTGTCCAACTTCTAAGGTTCTTTCGCTTAATAGGGGCATAGAAAATGAATCGCTATTTTGTTTACTGTAGTTATTAGTTTGACACTCCACGGGTTAAAACCGCGTGGATTCGCTTATGTTGTAAAAACAGGGGATAAATCCGCCTGTTTTTACTTCTCATCAGTTGAGGGACTGTCATTGACCCCTACCTTTAAATCAACTGCATCCATTGCAGATACAGCTTTCTAAAGATTTATTGGACATGAAAAACCAAGCCATTGACCAATATTTTGTGAAGCATTCCAATCAGCATTACAATTGTAACCATCATACCCTGTGAAAGTATGTTTAACTCTCTTACCTATTACACCATTACGATGGTCTGATTTGCTAGTATATGGTGCTGGTACAGACTCTACTGGTACACCTGGTTTAATCGCTTTGTACCTAGTAAATAACTCTAACTGATAAAATGCCCAGTGGTCTCGGTTTTTACTCGCATCTGACTTTGTTTTTCTGCGTTGCTTGGACGATTGTCTAATACCTGACAAATCCTCAAACCGCAAACCCATGTTGTAGTCTTGGGCAAATTGCACTAATTGCTTGGAAATGACATGATTTATATGAGTTATAATTCTATGCTCATGTCTTTCTATTTCTTTGACTTTTCTGAGCTTTTTCGACTCTTGAAGTTCTGTGCGTAATTTTTGAAATTTACGTCTTAAATTTTTTACTTGTTTACCGCTCCAAAACTTGCCAAAACTATTAGGCAATGCTGCCACTGCAATATTATTTTGACCTCTATCTACTCCTATCCAACCATTAACTAATCCCGGCTCCGGAACATCCATAGATACCGATATTAGTGCATACCAAATACCTTTTCTAGATTTTGAGATTTTGAGAGAGCCACTGGCTGCATCTCCATTAATCATTTTTTCTAAAGTTTCTTGGTGTGAAGCTGAATGAACTGTTAAAGGTATTCGTTTTTTCTGGCCTCGATAGAAACTTAGAGAAACTGTAAATAAATCACCTTGGCGACTAACACTATATCCTTGGTTATTTACTTCTAAGGGCAAACGTTTAAACTTTTTTACCTTAGTCTTGGCACAAGTATTTCTAATAGTTTGATTAACCCACATTGAACCTATTTCAACATGATGAAAATCTTTACTCGTATACTTGCGACGAACTGATTTATCAACACTTAGCAATGTATTAGCTACTTCAGTATTGAGCAAAGTTAGGCGCTCAAACTCTGCAGCTTTACAAGCGTTAAGGCGATAAAAAGGTAGTTTGAGTGTCAAAGTTAATTTACTCATAGTAGGATTAATGATAACACAACCTTACATAGTTGTGTAGGGTACTACGGGATCAATCCCGTGGCTCATATTTCACCGGTGGGGTTAAAACCGCCTGGCTCTCATCTTCAACTCAAACTTTTGTAGGCTATTTCTCTGGTTCGGTTTTCTCTCTGGCCAAGGGTGGTTTTCCAGGTATAGCAGTACGTTCTTTGGTTAGGACAAGAAAAGGGAGTGTGGGGAGTGTGGGGAGTGTGGGGAGTGTGGGGAGTGGGGAGTGTGGGGAGTGTGG
>JAXHSW010000079.1:0-37824 GCA_034190295.1 Cyanobacteriota bacterium
TCATCCCCCTAAAAGGGGGAGGCTTTAAACCCAATTTTTCGGTAATATAATTATTAATTATTAATTATTAATTATTAATTGTTGAAGCTATACCTTTGGGGTTAGCGTGGGAGTATGTCACGACTTTTAAGCCTTCTCTCCTAGATAACTAAAGCCTTCTTGCTTCATCGTTACCCTTACCTTACCGAATAATCAAAGTTTAAAGCCTCTCCTTTAAACGAGAAACAAGAAAAAATTTTCCTTTTAGTAAATCCTCTTCTTTTCAAGGAGAGGTAATTATTAATTATTAATTATTAATTATTAATTATTAATTATTAATTGTTGAAAATACCGATGTCACCAGACTTGATATTAGTATATTAGTCTTTTTTTTCCTTCTTACTTTCTTCCTTTTTCTACTTTGAAATAAAATGCACCCAAAAACTCCCATCTGGCATACAAACATTCCGAATTAATCGATAAGAATAATGTAAATAAGCACCACTTAAGTCAGTACCATATCCAGTAGAAGGCCATTCACCATAAGGGTCATGGATAAATAATCCTTCATTATCAAAACCAACACCAACAATCAGATGACCAAAAGCAGTAAAATAACTATGTATAGCCACAGGATTTCCTGCTATTAGCCAATCTTTAACCTCTTCAATAGTGGCATTAGTTTTAAAATTATCTCTGCATCCATAATCTCCAACAATTCTAGCTAAATGAGTTGGACTATGACGACTGTAACCTCGATTTAAAGCATATTCATAAAGCTCATCTTCAAATTGACCATAATTAGACCTTCGATTAGCCTGCAAAAATTCTAAACATGAGGCGATAGAAGTAATATTACATAAACCTGTAGGATTATACCGATCGTCTAGTTTAGATTTGTAGGGAACCTTAATTCTAACAGTATCTGGTTTGAGCTTGGGATGCACAACTTGATTATTTTCTAAAATTTCAATATGTTTTTCATAGATATACCAAACTCCTGAAATATTGTGCTTATCATTCCACAAAGCAATTCGGAAATGGTTTCTAACTGGAACATAAGCCAAAAGTTGAAACTCTTGATTAGCCGGAATATGGTGTTTTTCTGATTCAGTTAATTGAGAAGATTGAAGAGGTTTAGACTTAAAAATAGTATCTTTTTTAGTTTTGAGGATGATTGGGGAGGCAGGAATATTTGCTTCTATGGCCTCAAATAACTTTTTCGTAGTTTTCTCACCTAAATATCCAGCCTCACCACTTTTTTGATTGACTTGAAACCGATGAAGTGCTGCTGTAGTTAATGGGCCAAATATGCCATCTACTGGAGGGTTAAGCATATTTAGGTCAACAAGTATGGCCTGAACCTCGCGAGTCAGGTGTTCATCATCGGCGAGGGTTTTGACATCGTATTTAAGGTCTGTCCCCAGAAAGTCTTTGAGTTCCATACTAGGTTGATATAAGAGGAAATAGTAGTCAGGAGCTATAATATACTATTCTCTGGGTTAGACCAAATGATGGGACATTTTTGAGAAGTTGGTTTGAATTTTAGCTTGTTTTAAATTTGGGGAATAGTTATTGGCATTTGTTTAATCTTCTATATCTGGTTCTGGACGCGATCGCTAAATTCTGGGTTTCCTTCTAAGGCGTAAATAAAAATTATGCTGTCTAGGACTATTTTAGCTCCTTCTAGTTCTTCTCATCTCCTCATGACCGAAAATTAGGGTCTCAAGCCTCCCCTTTTAAGGGGATAAAAAAAGAGAATATTCCTTATGTCAAGCCTCCTTATTGCAGAGGTACTGATAACTGATAACTGATAACTGATAACTGATAACTGAAATGACTCCCTTTAAGAGCGAATGTAGTGGATGGCATTTTCGCCTTGCCAGAGTAGGCGATGTTTGCTGAAGAGGGGCGGTGTGTGGCTAATTTCTGGGACTATGACTACGGTACCATCGACTATTTTTAGTTCTAGGCGATCGCCTGGTTGCCATTTTAGGGTATCGCGTACTTCTGGGGGAATGACTATTTGGATATTCTTCTCCGAGTTGTGTTGATGTCATTAGGTTGGTTTGGATATGTTTGAGTGAGGATAGAATTCGATCGTACAGCGGTTTCCGTTGCCCGTGAGGTACACCTGTCGATGGCTAGATTGCCTCAATACAATGATTTTACCATTCAAGCTTGTACCTCACTTGCCCGAAATATGCTGTATCTAGGGCGGTTGAGCTGGACAAAATATTACATGAAAAATTTAAGAGACACACCTTAATATTTCTCGGCGCATCTCCTCACAATCGAATATTTGAATATATAATTGAGTTAGATTTTTTAAAGTGACGTAGGCTTGCCAAAAATTAGACTTGTGAACCTACACTTCTTCTTCTTATTTACGTTTGAGGGAAGTTGTACCTAAAGCACTTAGGTTTATGCTTTGCGTTTACGAGTTAATGCATCTAATGAACCAACGGCTAATAATCCTAAAATTGTACCAGGTTCAGGGGTAGTTGCAGAAGGAGAGGTAAAGGTAAGGGTCGAACTATCTGCATCTCTGACTCCAGTTGCACCTAAATCTTCACCATTCAAGGCATCAAGAAAAGTTGAGCCGTCAAATATACTGTTACTAAATGATAAAGCAGTGAAATCATTGATCAAACCCAAAAAGCTAGTATTTGCTATATCTATCTCTCCAGCAACCACAGAAAATACATTCTCAATAAAATCAGAGGCTAAAATGTTTATCGGTGCATTTAATCCTAATCCATTAGGGAAGGAAGTTATGGTTACATCAGTGGCTGCAAAAAGACCATCACCATCAGGTAATTCAATAGTACCTTCAACAATACCATTAACTAGACCATCTTCATTACTGAAGGAGAACCCAAAAGTAGCAGCACTAGCTCCAGAAACAGCAGTCAAAGTAGCAATTGTAGCGCCAGCAGCAGCGATGGAAAGCTTTTTCAAAATGATTAAATCTCCTGGGAAAATTTGTTTTTTTGTCTATAACCTTAATTCTACTCCCCCCCCCCTAAATTTCTGCAACCCCTTCTGGCTCTACTTTACCATATCTTTAAATACCATGTTTTTGGTAAGTAAAATCACTGAAACTATTATTTAAGGGGCTAAAGCTCTAACAAGCAAAAACTTTGTTATAACGCGCTTATCCATTAGCGTAGCTCCCCCGGAGGAAGCACATGATATTTTCACCTACAACATTATTACCACCAATTTTGACTGCTTGGTGCGTTACAGGGGCAATTTTTAATTTAGTTATTCACCTACATATATTATTACCGCCTAACACACCCTACTGAATAGTCCAGTAGGTAGGGTTGAGGGACGATCTTCGCAGCTTATCCGTTAGGATAAACCCAACAAAGATAAAAGTGATTTGCAATTGTATTGTTTAAAAATAAGGCGCAATTGTCACTGAGAAATAATTGTTGATTTCTTTTATAGCGTTACGCATTAAGGTGTTTGACATTTCTAAATTCTGTTTCCTAACGGACTCCGCATCGAAAATCCGTTGACAGTTTATTATTCCCTATTCCCTAGCGCGTGGCGCTATAACATCAAAATATTGATTGATATATAAAGAGAAAATGTTGGGTTTATCCTCCAGATAAGCTCCGCTAACCTGGTGTCAACCCAACCTACAAGTTCCAGATATTTTTGGCTTAAATAAACAAATTAGGAGACACACCGTATCGAACTACTGATAACTGATAACTGAAATGACCTACTTAGGTCGAAACGCTATTACCCCATAAGCATCAACAGATAAATATTTCAACGCCGCCTGTTGAATATCTGACGAGTCGAGTGCTTGAATATGTTGAGGATAACTGAGTGCTGGTGCTAAGTCTCCCACTATTGAGTGATAGTAACCATATAAATTAGCTCGATCGCTTGGTGTCTCATTGGCAAAAACAAACCTATTGGCAACTAATGTCCGAATACGTTGCATTTCTGTTTCTGTCACTGACTCTTGTTGGATACTATGTATGTGATGAGCGATCGCTGCTTCTACTTCAGCTAAATTTTCTTCTGGTAGTCTAGCGGATATATAGAAAACACCTTGATGACGATGACTCATATTACTCACACCAATAGAATAAACTAAACCTCGCTCTTCCCGTAAGTCACGCACCAGGCGAGATGTTTTCCCCCGACTCAAAATAGTTGCTAACACATCCAAGGTATAAGTTTCATGTAATTGAGTTAACCCAGGTACGCGCCAAAGCATCATTAACCTTGTTTGTTGAAGAGCTTCGTCAACTACTTCATGGCGAACTATTTTTGTAAAAGGTGCTTCTGGGGTGAAATTATTTGTGGGTGGTAGTGGAGGTATTTCTGGAATATTTTGCCTGTTTTCAGCTTCGGTAAATGAGTTGGCAACGATATCAATTAATTCTTCTACTGGTAAATTTCCGACTACAGTTGCAGTCATAGAAGTCGGTTGATACCAGGTATGGTGAAAGTCTCGCATTTGTTGGGGTTGCAGTTGAGAAACAACTTCAGCAGGACCTAATACCGGACGACGATAGGGTAATTTTTCAAAGGCGGTTTCAATCGCTTTTCGGTAACAACGACGGTTAGGGTTATCATTTGAGCGCCGAATTTCTTCTAGTACAACAGAACGCTCTCTTTCAAAAGGGTCATCTGCAATGGTGGCATTGAGGAGTACTTCCCACTGCAAAGGTGCTAATTTGGCAAAGTCTTTAGGAGCAGTGGTAATGTAAAAATGGGTGTAGTCTTGGCTAGTGGCGGCGTTCATTACGGCACCTTGTTGTTCCACTAAGCGTTCAAATTCACCACCAGGAAGTTTGGGAGTGCCTTTGAAAATTAGATGTTCGAGAAAATGGGCCATACCATTGATTGGTTCAGATTCAACTGCAGAGCCAACGTTTAGCCAAATATTAAGATTAACTGCTTCAACTGGTAGGTGTTCGGCAATGATAGTCAGTCCATTTGGTAGTTGGTGGATAGTAGGGGCGTTGAGATATTCGAGGGTTGGTTGGACTAGGGTTGAGGTCATTCTTGATTTTTTCTGTGGTTTACCTTTCTCAATATTAATCAAGGGAATAGGGAATAGGGAATAGGGAATAGGGAATAGGCAACAGGCAACAGGCAACAGGGAATAGGCAACAGGCAACAGGCAACAGCGGGAAAAATATTTCCCTGTATAAGATTCATTATCAGTCTATATCCTAACCGCTTTGGCTATCCATATATCACAAATAGTCGGCCCAGTAGGCCCAGTAGGGTGTGTTAGCGGTAGCGTAACGCACAAAGCACTATATCTATTGTCAGTGGGTAAGTCCTATAGCATAAGGAAGAAGGAAGAAGGAAAAATATTGCTTTGTCTTAGTTTTAGGCTTTTGATCTGTCCGCGCCTTTTCCTTCGAGATCTATTAAAGATAGTTATACCAATTCCCCAAAATAATGCAGAACTTCAGTTATTAAATAATTAACTTATTCTGTCCGCACCTTTTCCTTCGAGTTCTATAAATATAGTTATACCAATTTCCCAAAATAATGCAGAACTTCAGTTATTAAGTAATTAACTTATGTTGAATAACTTTTTTGCTACTTTGAGGTAAGTTAATGTTAATTATTCTTATGTTTTATTTCCCTCCTGGGAGGGGTTAGGGGTTGGTTTTATATCAAATCCGGTTAAACAGTTATAGATTGGTTAAGTAAGGAGGAGTCAGGAGTCAGGAGGAGAGAGAATCACAAAGATGAGCGTAGTTATGACGATTGAAGATTTTTTTTATGTCCAATTAAACTGATTTGATATTATCCCTGTACGGACGTTGTATGGAACGTCCCTACCTATTCTCCTACTCCTTACCGAATAATTAATCATTAATAATTAATAATTAAATAATTCTGGTTGAAAGCCTCCCCTTTTAAGGGGAAAAAAAGAAATAGTATTTCCTTATATTCAATTCCGTAACGGTTTTAACCAGAGGTAATTATCAATTATCCATTATCAATTATCAATTAATGAAAAGAGACCTTTGATTCCTATTGACCACTATAATTTTCTTCTTACTTTTAACTTTTAATTTTTAACTTTTAACTTTTGACTTTTGACTTTTGACTTTCTTCTGCCTTCCTTCCTCCTAAGTGTAAGTATTCAAGCGGACATGATATTACAACCAAATATTAGGAAATATTGATTTCCCTATCTCTTTGACTGACTTATTAATTGTCCTGGCAAATTGAATATGCTCCTCATCTTTTTCTACGGGAATAATATTAGCTTTCTGTCCTAATTTAAACTTATCTACTACTAAGTTAGCTGCTTCTAATCCTGTTACATAAGCTTTTTCCTGAGACCATGAACCGTGACGGTTAACAATCCAATCTCCACTCATAAATACATTGTCAAAACTTGTTTTAGCAGGAAGTAAATATTGATAACTTCCAGGAAAAAAGTGAGTGACAGCTTCTCTCACTCTAACCACACTTTGGTCAATAATTTCTGCTTCTATAAATTCTGGAATACAAGTTGCTAAATATGTCTGTACCATTTTAATAATTTCCCCATCGCTCAAGGGCAAAAACTGATTAGCATGATAAAAATCTACTTCCACAACTGTTCCTGGTTCATGGCGGAATTCATCATGTAAACTATTCAAATCAAAAAACGTCCAACCTGTAGTTGTATCAAATCCAAAACAAGCATTAGAAGCACGAGGAATTGAAATTTTTCGGTCGAACCATAATCTGGTTCCTAATACATCAACTCCAGCTAAATTATTAATATTCCTAAATTCTTGACGACTTTGCAGAGCCTCACTACCTGCCATAATCTTTTTCATCCCACTAATACCAACAGCAAAAATTACTGCATCTGCCTCAAATATTTGGTCTTCACAAATAACCTTTGTTGCTTTGCCATTATCATCAACAATTAAGTCAGTAACTCGCTGTTTTGTCAGAACTTTTCCACCCAGATTTTCGATATTTTCTACCCAAGGTTTAAATATCATTTCTCCTACAGTTCCCCGACACCAAACCACATCAAAATCAGGTTGGTGAGCTAGGATAAAATAATATAACATTATAACCAAATATTAGGAAATATTGATTTTCCTATCTCTCTGACTGACTTATTAATTGTCCTGGCAAATTGAATATGTTCTTCATCTTTTTCTACGGGAATAATATTAGCTTTCTGTCCTAAATTAAACTTATCTACTACTAAGTTAGCTGCTTCTAATCCTGTTACATAAGCTTTTTCCTGAGACCATGAACCATGACGATTAACAATCCAATCTCCACTCATAAATACATTGTCAAAACTTGTTTTAGCAGGAAGTAAATATTGATAACTTCCAGGAAAAAAGTGAGTGACAGCTTCTCTCACTCTAACCACACTTTGGTCAATAATTTCTGCTTCTATAAATTCTGGAATACAAGTTGCTAAATATGTCTGTACCATTTTAATAATTTCCCCATCGCTCAAGGGCAAAAACTGATTAGCATGATAAAAATCTACTTCCACAACTGTTCCTGGTTCATGGCGGAATTCATCATGTAAAGTGTTCAAATCAAAAAACGTCCAACCTGTAGTTTTATCAAATCCAAAACAAGCATTAGAAGCACGAGGAATTGAAATTTTTCGGTCTAACCATAATCTAGTTCCTAATACATCAACTCCAGCTAAATTATTAATATTCCTAAATTCTTGACGACTTTGCAGAGCCTCACTACCTGCCATAATCTTTTTCATCCCACTAATACCAACAGCAAAAATAACTGCATCTGCTTCAAATATTTGGTCTTCACAAATAACCTTTGTTGCTTTGCCATTATCATCAACAATTAAGTCAGTAACTCGCTGTTTTGTCAGAACTTTGCCACCCAAATTTTCGATATTTTCTACCCAAGGTTTAAATATCATTTCTCCTACAGTTCCCCGACACCAAACTACATCAAAATCTGGTTGGTGAGCTAGGATAAAATAATATAACATTCCCAATGCAGCAGCAGCCGAACATTGTTCTCCCGGAGCAAATAAACCAACTAATAACATGGCATTAAAAGCATCATCATATAATCTTTTTGTTACGCCATATTGTTTGAATAATTCTCTCGCTGTTACTGAGTCATATCTTCGCCAAGCTTCATCCGAATTATCAAAATCTATCACAGAATAAAGCAGTGGGAGGGCAGAAAGGCGATCGCTCAAAGGCAACCTTTTAAATTGAGTATAAATAAATGTACCAAGAGGTGTTGGTAAAGGTGGTAAATCTTGAAAAATAGGTGATTCTACCTCCAACCCAGCAGGAGAATATTGAGCTGAACGAGTCCAGGGAGTGAATGGATCGAGGTTTAATTTCTTGACAAGAGAAAATATGTTATGGTAGGGATACCAAAAACCATGTATGCCCACTTCTACGGAACGGCCTCCGGGAGTTTTCCAGCCAGCGACTAAACCACCGGGATAAGGGCCAGCTTCTAGAAGTGTAACGTCATAGCCATTTTTGGCTAGGTGGTGAGTGGCTCCTAAACCAGCCCAACCAGCGCCAACTACTACTATTTTTGGAGTTTGAGTTCCTATTGTCATGCTACTTTTTTTAAGTCAAAAATTCAGTAATTTTTGTGGATTTTCTCAAGCCAATATTTAGGCGAGTTTCCTAATTTGCTTAATTTTATAGTAGTTGTCAAGGCTGTGCATAGATAATATTTAAGTTCAATAATGGATAATTGATAATTACCTCTCCCTAAAACGGATAGGATTGAATAAAAGGAAAAAATCAATTTTTTTCCCCTTGAAAGGGTCGGCTTCAAGGCACGAATTATTTAATTATTTAATTATTTAATTCTTCGGTAAGCATTTCCGTTTGTCATGCTTACGATAATATTTTGAAAGAGAAAGGATATGATAAGAGATTTCAATAACCGATCGTAAATAATTGATAATTACCAAAAAATGAGGGTATGCGCCTCCCCTTTTAAGGGGATGAAAAAATCTTCAGTGAGCGTATTTTCGTAAGCTGCAGGCAATAGTTGTCGGTACTGATAACTGATAACTAAAATGACCTTTCTCTAAAAGGAAGAGGATTGATGCTTAAGGAAAAATTTTTCTTGTTTTTCCTTTAAAGGAGAGGCTTTAAAGCTTAATTATTGGGTAAAAGTATTATTTATAAATATCTTAATATTTAATCTCTAGAATAAAAAGTTTTCCTATTTCATTAAGATATTCAAATTTTTTTAAATCAAAAAATTAAATGTACTAATTACCAATTAACTTAAAAAATGTCACAAATAGTTGGTAACTGATGAAGTCAAATAATAAGCTGAAATTACTGTATAATATAGGTTTTAAGTTCCATTAATATCACTTTTAACTTTTGAATTTTGATTTTTGACTTTAGTAAAACGGTATAACTTTCCTCTGGAAAACCTTCTATTTAATAATGTCTAACCTCAAGCCTGCGAACTCTATATTTGAGAGATGTAGTTAAAATCAAAAGATAAAGTCTATATTTACTGGTTAACAAAAAACAGGATAGACAATATCACAAAACCTCTATAAAGTCAATAAAATAAACATTAGTGTCATACTCAACCCAGAACAGCCAAGAGCTGGATCTGAAGACCTTATTTCCATTTGAACTAGACAACTTCCAGAAAGAGGCGATCGTCGCCGTAAACGCTGGAAAATCTGTAGTTGTTTGTACCCCTACCGGCTCAGGCAAAACCCTCATTGGAGAATACGCCATCTACCGTGCCCTAAGTCGTGGCCGACGAGTATTCTACACCACACCCCTAAAAGCTCTGTCAAACCAAAAATTGCGGGACTTCCGCGAGAAATTTGGAGCAGAAAGAGTAGGGTTAGTCACCGGAGATACCTCCGTCAACAGGGAAGCATCAGTCCTAGTAATGACGACAGAAGTCTTCCGGAATATGCTCTATGGCACTCCCATAGGAGAAATAGGCACATCTCTAGAAAAAGTAGAAGCCGTAGTCCTAGACGAATGCCACTACATGAACGATCGCCAACGAGGCACAGTATGGGAAGAATTAATAATTTACTGTCCACCAGAAATTCAACTATTAGCTCTCTCCGCTACAGTAGCCAACAGCGACCAACTGACAGATTGGATTAATAAAGTACATGGACCAACCGAACTTATTTACTCTGACTTTCGGCCAGTACCTCTCCAATTTAATTTCTCTAACAGTAAAGGTCTATTTCCTCTACTGAGCAACAACCAAAAAAGATTAAATCCCCTGCTCAAGCCTAAAAATCGACAAATAGGCAGAGATAAAAGACAAAGACAATTAGAACCAATATTGCCAGCAGTTTTATCTCAACTCAAAGAGCGGGATATGTTACCAGCTATCTACTTCATATTTAGCCGTCGAGGTTGCGATCGCGCAGTAGCAGAAATAGCACAAGTCAGCAATCTTACTTTGCTCAACGAAACAGAAACTATTAAACTGCAAAACTTAATTCAAAAATTCCTCGATAGTAACCCAGACCTAACTCACTCTAAAAAACTCGAACCCCTAAGTAAAGGTATAGCATCTCACCATGCCGGAATGTTACCAGTGTGGAAAGGATTAGTCGAGGAATTATTTCAGCTAGGTTTAATCAAAGTAGTATTTGCCACTGAAACCTTAGCTGCTGGAATTAATATGCCAGCTCGTACTACTGTAATATCTAGCCTCTCCAAACGCACGGATGAAGGTCACAGACTGCTAAAACCATCAGAATTTCTGCAAATGGCAGGTAGAGCAGGACGACGGGGGATGGATGTTCAAGGTTACGTTTTAACTGTCCAAACTAGGTTTGAGGGTGCGAAGGAGGCGTCTTATTTAGCAACTTCAGAAGCTGACCCTCTGGTTAGTCAGTTTACTCCTAGTTATGGTATGGTGCTGAATTTGCTACAAACTCATACTTTGGAGGAGGCAAAGGAGTTAGTCGAACGTAGTTTTGGTCAATATTTATCTAGCCTTTCTCTGGAAGCAGAACGCATAGAGATTGAGCAAAAACAGGAAGAGTTAACCTCTTTGCAAAATAAATTGGGGATTTATGAACAGAATGATTTGGTAAATTTAGAGCAGTTGCTGAGAGATTATGAGAAGATACGAGAAAGAGTAAAAGAAGAAAAACGACTGCTGAAAATTTTGCAAAGGCAAGCGAATGAAAATCGCATTAAGGAAATGTCTTTGTCTTTGTCTTTTGCTCTATCGGGAACTATTATGAGTTTAAAAGGAAAGCACGTTCCTACTGCAAAGAGGGCTGATGCTCAACCTATTGCTGCTGCTTTAGTTGCTAAAGTTCCTGGTTCTGGTCAGTCTTCTTACTATGTGTGTTTGGGTAAGGATAATCGATGGTATGTTGTGGCAGCAATGGATGTTGTTAGTTTACACCCAGATGTACCTCGTTTAGTGGCAGCAGAACAAATGGAGTTGCCTGCTGAGATAGATTTTAGGTTGGGGCAATGTCGCAAAGGGGATGAAATTTATCTGAGTTTATCTGAACAAATTCCAGAGGTACCTCCACCAATAGATGCTCCAGAAGTTTTGATACAAATGCAGAAAGTCGCAACGGTGGAAGTAAAGATTCAGGAACATCCGCTCAGAGAATGGGGAAGTCCTCGTATTTTGTTAAAGGGTTGGCGACGAATGGGTATATTGCAGATGGAAATAAGCGATCGCCAAACTGAGTTGGAGGATAAATTGGCTCGTCATTGGCAAGAGTTTCTCAATCTGATTGAAATTTTACAATATTTTGGTTGTTTGCATGAGGTAGTGCCTACGGAAATTGGTCAAGCTTGTGCGGCGATTCGAGGTGATAATGAATTGTGGCTAGGTTTGGCGTTGATGTCTGGTGTCCTTGATGAACTTGACCCTCATCATTTGGCTGCTGCTTGTGCTGCTCTGGTGACTGAGATTAGTAGACCTGATAGTTGGTCGCGTTATGATTTGTCTATGGAGGTGGACGATGCTTTGGGTGGTTTGCGTAGTTTACGACATCAGTTATTTCAGGTGCAGCGTCGGTATCGGGTAAGTTTACCTGTTTGGTTGGAGAGGGATTTGATTAGTTTGGTCGAACAGTGGGCACTGGAGGTGGAATGGCAGGTGTTGGTGGAAAATACGAGTCTGGATGAGGGTGATGTTGTCCGGATTTTACGTCGGACTCTGGATTTTCTTTCTCAGATTCCTCATGTGCCTCATTTGTCTGATGTTTTGCGACGGAATGCTTATCGGGCTATGCAGTTGATAGACCGTTTTCCTGTTAATGAGCAAGTTAAGTAATTGTTGATGTTTCGTTTCTAGGGGTTTAGCCCTAGATTCTAAGAAGGAAGAGGGAGGAGGCAAGAGGGAAGAATCTTGCGTTGTCTGAGTTTTAAGCTTTTGATATGTCTGCGCCTTTTCCTTCGATTGCTATTACTATTATTGTATTTTGGTTGAATAAAAAGTCATGCGTAGGGGCGATCAGCACCCAATGATTACATACTACCATGATTTTTTTGGGGATGCAAGGGGAAAAGCACACACTGATTTGGCCACGGATGTACGGATTGATGCAGATTCTAGATTTTGATGAGCGATCGCGACTTTTAGTAGCTCCACAGGATGAATGTTTTTCTCTGCTTTGGTATCTTAAGTATCCTTATATTTATGTGTTATTCAGTGGCGAAATGCTGTTTTTTTTGTAAAGCTTCACAAAATGCAAATCAATCATCCGTGTATCCGTGGCAAAATCCTTGTCTTGCTGATGGGGTGAAAATTTTGCCTGTTGTTACTTCTTTTCTTAGTAGTGCTTCACAGGATGAGATTTTTCTCTGTTTTGATGGTGTGAGTATCTCTTCTATATATATTCAGTGGCGAAATGCTATTTTTGCGTTGAATAAAAAGTCATGCGTAGGGGCGAACGACTCCCAATAAATAAATCCTATCATAATTTTTTTGGGGATGCAAGGGGAAAAGCACACACTGATTTGGCCACGGATGTACGGATTGATGCAGATTCTAGATTTTGATGAGCGATCGCGACGGGGCAACTGAGTTTTATCTCTATCCTTGTCTGGCTAGATGGGGTAGAAAATTTGGTGGTGGTGCATTTTCATTGGTGGTGCGTTATTATTTTTTACAAGGCGTGGCAGTGGGAGCATCTTGCTCCCGTGCCAGATATTCCTTTTTCCTGTCGCCACTTCTTTTCTTAGTAGTGCTTGACAGGATGAGACTTTTCCCTGTTTTGATGCCTGAACATCTCTTATATAAGTGCTTAAGCAAAATTAATTGTGCATTAACTTCTCACTCTGTCAGACTTAGAGACGAGATTATATACAAATAATTTTGCACGACTACTTATATATTCAGTAACGAAATACTATTTTTGCGTTGAATAAAAAGTCATACATAGGTACGAGCAACCCCCAATGATTACATAGTACTATGATTTTTTTGGGGATACAAGGGGAAAATCCTTTTTGTTTTTTTGGAAAGCTCCACAGAATGCAGGTTCAGGTTACAGCGATTTTTTTTAATGGGTAGACCATAGTAGGAACTATTTCACCAAATTCATAGCCTAATTCAGCAACGCCAAACGTTCAACTTTATTAATTAGCCAACGGTCGGAACCTGTGTCCCAAACAAAATCGAAGCGAATTATTTGATTAATTTCTCGGCCAGATTTTGTAAAGTACCGTAATCTGCTTTTTACCGTAGAATTAAACCCATCTTCTGATACCAATTTGGTACTTAGTACCTCTATTCTTTTAACTTGAGTCCACCATTCTATGTAGGAGTTATATCCTTCTAATTGCAATTTAGAGGATAAAGAATTCCAAGCACTTTTATACTTATAATTGTTTAGAGTTTGGTAGTAATTTCTTAAAGCTTGTTCTGATGACGATCGACGAGGTTTTTCTGGATATCTTTTGGTATATAGTCGGCTTTTACTAAATTTATATAAAGCACCTCCATCCATTTTGACATATAATAAATTATCATTGGTTCCCCAGTACCATTTACCCCTGTACTCAAACCCATCTTCCCAGACTCGAACTCTAGAATTCTTCATAAATAATATTGAAGAAGTTTCACCATCACTCCAATCGATCCTTGCAGCAACTCCACTTTCTTCCCAATTTTGTCTGTCTCTAATATCAGAGTTAATCACCCTTCCTGTGAACTCCTTACCGCTTTTACTAGATAAAAAAACATTTCCTTGATTTACCTGGGTATTTAGAGCAACTGCGTTGAATTGATCTTGAACAAATTCTTGGTTTCTTTGATATGGTTGCTGTCTTTGAGTATCTTGTCTTTGGTTTCTTTGATACGGTTGCTGTCTTTGAGTATCTTGTCTTTGAACTTTTTCCTGTGGTTGCTGTTTTTCAGTATCATTTCTTGGTTGTGGACATTGATTAAACACTGCACAATCAGCAACTTTTTCAACAAGGTATCCTCCTACTATTTGGCATGAAGAAAGTGTAGAACCTAAGATACAAAGACTTAAGAATAGGGTTATTTTGGCAGTTGTCTTCATAATGAATGTTGCTCCTCCTGCATATATATCGCTACTCAGTTTTGGTTTACCGATCGCCTGCTCACTTGGCATATATCCAGGTGTTCCGACTGCTACAGTTAAAGTAGTTGTTCCTGGTTGGTTTGCTGTGGTTAATACGTTTATTTCTTTGACGGCGCCAAAGTCTATTAATACTATTTTTTTGTCTGAGTTACGACGCATCAAGTTTTCTGGTTTGATGTCTCGGTGAATTATGTTGTTTTGATGAGCTTTTTCTAATGCTGATAATATTCCTTTTAGTAGCGCAATAGTATAAGACTCGCTTAATTTTTTTCCTGGTGTTAGTTCTTTGCTTATATCTTGCCCTTCTATGTATTCTTGTACTAGGTAAAATTCTGTTCCTTCTTGGAAATGGGCAAATAGTTTTGGTATTTGGTCTGAGTCTTTGCCTAGTTTGTATAAGGTTTCTGCTTCTCTCTCAAATAATCTTTGGGCAATAGCTAAAACTTCTGGGTCTGAACTTTTGGGTGATAGATGTTTGACTACGCATTTTGGTTTGCCTGGTAAGTCTAAATCTTGAGCTAGGTAGGTATCTCCGAATCCTCCACTCCCTAAAGTGTCTATTATTTTGTAGTGGTTTCTCAGGATTTTTCCAGACTGCATGATTTTTCAGTTATCAGTTATCAAACTTTCCCCTACCAGGGAAATATGGTTTTTTTTGCCGAATTTATTTGACTATATATGAGCACACCTTCTCCATTATATTTATAATATCATGTCAAGTCTTTTTGTCAACTCCGTTTTTCAGTTATAGCACTACAAGAATTGGTTAGGGCATTTTTAATGCTAAAACCCTTTTATAGTTTGCTATTCCCTATTCCCTCTCTTGGTCAGCATTCCGCAAGCGAGCTGGCGTCGTCGCGGGGTCTGACCGCTATTCCCTATTCCCTATTCCCTAGCGCGTAGCGCTATATCAGTTTAGATAGAAATTTAACTTCTGACTTCTGATTCTTTGAAATATCTCAATGCTAATTTATCCTTTAAAGATAATGAAGCTGATAACGAAGTTCCGCTGAATGCTGACAAAATTATTAGCAATAATGCAATAATTTTTAATTTTTATTTTACAAACTAGCTAAAGCTTATATCAGTAAAGCTGTTCAGATTTTCCTGATTTTTTTTTGTACCTATAGATACTAAAAATAGTCATAGTAATTATCTATTAATTATCAGCAGTAGTTTTAACTCTACAGGAGTTTACTTTGTATCAGATTGTATATTTAAACACTTGGATAATCTCAAATTTGTTCCCATTTAAGCATACTTTTTTCTTGAATCTCAAGATATTTTCTGCATAATTAAAATCAAACACCTAAATCACTAACACGAAATTTTCATTAATCGTAAAAGATTAAGTAAATTCTCTAGAAATACTGAAGGAAAATCCTGGAAATTTAAGTATAATTTCCTCCTGAATGTTTGCTGTATTTATTAGTAAAGAATAAATCAATCAATATTACTTAAGTTTAATCTGTAAATTAATTAAATAAATCCTGTAGCAATATTGAAAGTCTAGTAAGTATTTTTATGTATAAAAATAAATAGTTATACTTGACATAAAAACTTGAATATGTTAGAAAAAAAATAGTTTGTAATTGCCACCATTGAAACTGGCCTTAAGTCTCCTGAACAGATGAATTTTTAAGATTAAATCAAAATGCTTAATTAATGTAGATCTAAAATAGATGAAGTAAAGTCAAATATATAATTGCAATAAATTCTATAGATATATATGAGTGTATTCAACATTTTTTGGTAATATAATTTATCTAAAAAAACAAATTGTGAAATAAAATAACTGTTAATTAAAGCAACTGTGAATCAATTTTATTTGAATACTTAATTTAATTAAATCAAGAAGAGTAATGAGTAAAAAAAAACCGATATATAAACAGATTTTTCCACACCTAACAAGTGCTTTACTAAGTTTAATTGTACTGTTACCAACCCCAAGTAGAGCTGATGCTTTATTAGGGATAATTCGAGATGATGGAAATACAAATGAATGGAATAACATCATTACACGAATACGCAATCTAGGTATCAGTTATGAACCTATCGATCTAGGACAAATTAATACAGTAGCTGACCTATCTGGGGTAAAAGTTATCTTTTTACCAAACATTGAAACCTTAACTGAAACTCAAGTAGACATTATAGAAGAGTGGGTGAAACAGGGAGGGAAATTAATAGCTAGTGGCCAGGTAGGGAGAAAATCTAGACCAGGAGTACGGCAAGAATTGCGATCGCTCCTTGGTTCTTATTGGGCCTTTCCCTTGAGTCAACCCACAACACCAGAAGCAAAATATCGTTGTTTAGATATTGCTTGCAAAAAGTCTACCAGTTGGGCACCGATGGGAAATGACCAAGATACTGTTGAAGGGGGAGTATTAATTCCGGCAGGGTTAAGCAGCACAACTGCAGCTACTTGGAAAGGAAGTTCAGGTTCTTCAGCAGTAGTTATTACTCCTCAAGCAACCTACTTCGGTTGGAACTGGGGTAGTAGTACCTCTGCAACGTTAGATAGTGCTTGGTTGCAAGCTGTATTAAATCGTTATCAGAATCAGCCACAATTTACAGCTAGAAATAATAATCCATTACCCACAGGGAATAGTAGACCGACTGCTCCCATTACTCCTAGCACTAATCCAGTTAAAATTAGACCCCGTATTTCCTCTGCACCACCAACGACTGAAAATAGTAATCAAATTAGAGTTCAACCTAGAACTGCACCTGTAAATTCAAATATAAATCAACCTTCTACTACAACTCAAAATTCGACTGAAAATAGTAATCAAATTAGAGTTCAACCTAGAACTGCACCTGTAAATTCAAATATAAATCAACCTTCTACTACAACTCAAAACTCGACTGAAAATAGTAATCAAATTAGAGTTCAACCTGGAACTGCACCTGTAAATTCAAATATAAATCAACCTCCTACTACAACTCAAAACTCGACTGAAAATAGTAATCAAATTAGAGTTCAACCTGGAACTGCACCTGTAAATTCAAATATAAATCAACCTCCTACGACAACTCAAAATTTGACTACGGAGCAAGATAATATTTGGCTGAGAAGTCAGCGACAACAGACAACCACCGAACAAAAACCACCACAACCAAATCAACCAGCAGGAACATTAGGTAGTCAAAATAATAATTCAACCTCACAGACAAATACAGTTCCCAAGAGTAATAACATTTGGAATAGATTTCGAGAACAGATAGACCGACAAAACCAGCAAGCTGAAAATATCAGTATCAAGGAAAGCGTCGTTAATTCACTGGAAAATTCTAGTTCAGAAACGGCAGCAAATAATAGAGACAATATTTGGAATAGAGCCAGACAACAAACTGAGCAACAAAATCAACCAACTGAAAATATCGGTACCAAGGAAACCAATAACCCTACTTCAGAAACCGCAAATAATAATAGAGAAAATATTTGGAATAAATCCAGACAACAAACAACTACACAATCCTCTCGTCGTAACCCCCTAGCTGCCATACTCCGACCTTTACCCCCACCAGAGGTACAAGTACCAAACTCTCAAACAGACCCTTCATCAGAATCAGCACCTGCAGGTTTGGAAGTAAGACAAGGAAATTATCCAATTAGCAGAGCAGACGCTAATGCAATGTTGCAAGAGTTAAATAATCTCTTGGGTAGATTTGAAAGTGCTTTGGTTGCAGCTAAATCAGCAAATGTAGAAGTAAATTTATCAGCAGATAAAAGTAGTTTGGTAGCTACCAATAGCGATCGTAGTACATTTGTTGCTCAAAGAAATCGAGAAATAAGTAATGCTCAAAAAATAGCCGAACGAGCGCGCTTGACAATTCAAAAATTCCCCCAACAGGTAGCATCCAAACAGTACGCTACTGCTAGAAGTCAATGGCTGCAAACAAGACAAATGTTGTGGCAGAATTATCCCACTGATGGGGAAAGAGTAGGAGCTGAAATTAGAGCTGTGTGGTTAGACAGGGGTACAATTGTGAGGGCGCGGTCAGAACGTGGTTTGGCAATGGTTTTTGACCGACTTGCTGCTGCTGGTATTAATACTGTTTTCTTTGAAACTCTGAATGCTGGTTACACAATTTATCCCAGTAATGTTGCTCCCAGACAGAATCCTTTGACAACTTCCTGGGACCCACTTGAGTCTGCTGTTAAGTTGGCTCGGGAGCGGAATATGGAGATACACGCTTGGATATGGACGTTTGCAACGGGGAATAAGGCTCATAATCGCGCTCTCGGTCAGCCAGATAGTTATTTGGGTCCGGTGATTTCGGCTCATCCTGATTGGGTGATGACTGATAAAAGGGGTCGGAAAAGACATCCTTCTGATGGCAAGGTATATATGGACCCTGCTAATCCTTATGTTCGGCAATATCTGCTGAGGATAATAGATGAAATTGCTAGTCGCTATCAGGTTGATGGAATTCAGCTTGACTATATTCGCTATCCTTTTCAAAATCCTGGTCGGAATTTTTCTTATGGTTACAGCACGACATCTCGCCAACAGTTTCGGCAGTTGTATGGTGTAGACCCGATGAAAATTTCTTCACGCGATCGCCAAAATATGTGGAAGTGGACTGAGTTTAAGATTAATCAAGTTAATAGCTTTGTTGCGGAAACTTCCAGATTTCTCAAACAGAAATATCCAAGGATGATTTTGTCGGCGGCGGTGTTTCCTTTTCCACGCAATGAGCGTTTTGATAAAATTCAGCAAGATTGGGAAACTTGGGTTCTCAGGGGGGATATTGATTTGTTAACTCCGATGACTTATGCTTTGGATACGAATCGTTTTCAGCAAATTACGCAACCGCTGGCAAACACGCGAGTATTGGGTAGTACTTTGATAACGCCAGCAGTTAAGCTTTTGAATATTCCTGAAATTGTGGCGGTTGACCAAATTCAAGCGGCGAGGGATTTGCCTACAGGGGGTTATATTATTTTTGCTGCTGAAAGAATTACTGGGGGGTTACATGGATTTTTGACTCGTACTCAGGGAGGACCGGAAACTGGGAATGATAACAGAGCTTCATTGAATGCTTTTGCGAATCCTTCTCATGTTGTGGAGGGTATTATTCCCTATCGACAACCGTTTGCAGCAGCAGCAGATCGTTTTCAAGCTTTGAAAAAGGAATGGAGTTTTTTGTTGGCAAATGAGCAACTTTCTATGAGGCAGTCTGAACTTGAGAGTTGGCGGAATAAAGCTGAGGAGTTGGCAGCAGATTTGAATCAATTGGCTGAAAATCCCGATAATAGTAATTTGAATAAAGCTAGAAATAGTTTGAGAAGATTTCAGTTACAGTTTAGGAGTTCTATGAGTGTTCATGGGAGGGAAAATGCTTATCAAGTTCAGACTTGGCAAAATCGTTTAGCTGCTTTGGAAATGTTGTTAAATTATGGCGATCGAGTGCGGTTAAAAAGTGGGAGATTTTAAGTTTGGTAGTTGTGTTGGTAGTGATATTTGTTGGCATACTTTTTTAATTATTACAGTAGTGTGAGGTGCTTTGCAAAGCACCTTACAGGTAGAGTTTATGCCTAAGTTTAATTATAATTAATTATTCAGTTTATTTTTCTGTTCAGGAGTTAAGTTAGAGTCAATTAATTGCTTGAGATTATCTATAAATATCTTTTCTTTTTGAGGCAAATTTAATTGATTTAGTTTCTCTCGAAAAGGCAACCAGTAAGATTTTACAGATTTATTATTTAGCTCTAAAGATTTCTCAAATAATTTGCGAAAATCTGCTAGACACCCCCGTGAATAGTAGATTTGATCGTTATCAAAAAATGCTGTTAAAATAAACTTCCATTGATCATCATTTAGTTCTTCAGCAATCATTATTAGAAGTTCTGAACGTTGACTAGCATGAGCAAAAGTAGAAGATTCTGTAAAATGAGTAACTATTGCTGAAACATTATTTTTCAAAATAGGTATAAGTAATTTTTCAGGTATAACTAATTTTTCAGGAATTATATCATGTTCGGATAATTACTTATAATAAAATTTTTGTTTGTAGTTGGGCTTTAGCCCTTACAATACTTACTATTAGGGCTAAAGCCCAACTACGAGCCTATTATAACTGTTCTACCGAACATGATATTATTGGTACATCTATTTCATAAATTATTTCTCGACCGCGTACTAGGAATTTTAGTAAATCATTAAACGGTATTTCTTTGATTTTATTGGCAATAGAATTATCAAAAAATTCAATAATTTCTGGTACTGAATTTCTTGATGATTTATATTTTAATTTTGCGTAAACTAATCGGTCTAAATCAACTATTTTTGGCAGACTTTTTTCCAAATAAAGTATTAATTTTTCTCGCTCAATCTCATCCCAGTATTTTGAATATTCAAGTAAATCATTAAAGGGTACTTCTACTAATATTTCATTCATACGACTATCAAGCAGTTCAATGATTTCAGGTTTTGATTTTCCTGATGATTTATATTTTGACTTGGCTGAAAGTAGTTCTATAAAATCAACTTTTTCTGGCAGATTATTTTTAAAACTCAGGATTAATTTTTCTTTCTCAACCTCACACCAATATGTTGATGATTTAAGTAGAACGTCAAAATTAACCTCTAGGATTTTCTCATTAATATAACTATTAAACAGTTCAATAATTTCAGGTTTTGACTTGCCAGATGAATTATATTTTGATTTAGCTGAAAGTAATTCTAGAAAATCGGCATTGATGATTTTATCTTCTAGTATATACTCAATAAAATCTTGCCAAAATTCGTAATCATAATTTGACATAATATTAGCTAAATCTTTCAGAGGTGAATATTTAACTTTCTCCTGAATACAAGATAAAATAGTCTCATCAGATACTAATGAAGTCTTTGCTCTTATTAAAAATAGTTCATTTAAACTTGCCTCTGAGGCTGATTTTCTGAGAAGAGGTAAAATTATTTGTGTTTGGAATAAATTATCCCCACACATATCATGCAATAACAAAATATCTTGTCGAGGAACATCATCAAACTTCTTGATTACATAGTCTCTTAAAAAATCTATATGAGCAGCTTTAATTAGAATATTGAGATTTGGTGAAAGTTTAGATACACCACTTAAAAAATATTTTTTTTCCTCGTACACTTCCACTTTCAGCTTTTCAACAAAATTTTGGGCTTTTAATTGACATGGTTGACTTAAATTTTCCCAAACTTTAATTTTTGCCAAGTAAATGATTACTTTATCCCAGTTATCATCATCTACTTTATTAATAATAATTCCAGACAACTTCTCATTTAATATTTTTCCTGTTTCTTGAACATACATTTTTGACACAGCAGTTAAAGCCGAAAATTGTCGTTCTCTTTCTACTTCCGGCAAATTGTCTATTAGCAAACTTTTAGTTAAACCAATAACAACATCTTGAATTAAAGTAAATCTTGCACGAGCTAATGGACTTTGTTGAAAATGCTTAATAGCTTCTTCCGAGTTAACAGGAAAATATTCAGATTTAATATCTTCAAAAATCCTTTTACTAGCAGCACGACCTTGAACAGGTGGACGTTGTAAAAGATGAGTTATTGCACTTCGTAAATGATAGCGAGCTAATTCTGCTGTAGCTTCAAAAGGCTCTTCCAAAGATGTCATTGAAGGGTGAGCACACCGACTTCTATCCTGAAATAACCTTTCAATATCTAACTTTTCTATAGGTGAAATTAATTCAAATTCTTGATGTGCTTTTTCTGGAATATTTGACTCAAATTGCCAAAGGTCTTTGAAATTTTCTGCTGAACGTAATTTCTCAAATTCTTGCAATAACAAGGGAGCTTTTTTATCTCCAAAAAGTTCTAATTCCCTCAACTTATGGAGAAAATCAAATACTACTGCATTCCAGGTAGATACTATACATGAACGAAATGCTCCAGCTCGATAACAAACTACAGCTTCTTGTATGAATTTTTGAGATGATTTATCTCTACAAAGTAGAATTAATTCGTCTAAGTCAATAAATTTTTGGTGCATAGAAAAAATAGATGATTTTGATTATTTTATAACAATATCAGGTGCTAAAAAGCTGAGGATTTATAACGAAGTCAGAAGTCAGAAGTCAAAAGTTAACCCACCCCTAACCCCTCCCAGGAGGGGAAATAAGGAATTTGAGCTTCGCTCCAAAAATATTTCGCCTTAAAAGGTGGGGTTTTAGACCCTTATGATTTTGATAAAATAGTATTCTTCTGTGGCTTAATAATTAGCGATCAAAAAACTTTCTCCTCTTTCTTCTTGCTTCTTTCTTCTTTCTTCCCCTCCCAGGAGGGGTTAGGGGTGGGTTGAATCCTGAGGACTGACTCCTTTAAAAATAATTAGAAGTATGTAAATCTTCAGGATTCAAATTAGAATTAACAACTTGACCATCACTAAACCAAACAACACGCTTAGTTTGTTTTGCAACTTCCGGTTCGTGAGTCACCATTACCACTGTCATTCCACTAGCATTTAATTCTGTAAAAATATCTAACACTTCCTGAGTAGTTTTAGTGTCTAAAGCACCAGTCGGTTCGTCTGCTAATAATAATACTGGACGATTAACAATTGCACGAGCGATCGCTACTCTTTGTTGTTGTCCTCCTGATAGTTGATTGGGTTTATTATTCATCCGATTTTCTAACCCCACTAACTTTAAAGCTTCTGCCGCTCTTTCTTTTCTTTCCTTACTAGAAATTCCGGCATAAAGCATGGGTAAAATAACGTTTTCGAGAGCTGTTATTTGTGGTAATAAATGAAATTGTTGAAAGACAAATCCGATTTTAAGATTACGAATTTTAGCTAAGTCTTTTTCTAAAGTATTAGCTATATCTAAACCATCAAGATAATAATTACCAGACGTAGGGCGATCGAGACAACCAATAATGTTCATGCAGGTAGATTTACCAGAACCTGATGCTCCCATAATGGAACAATATTCTCCTTCTTCAATAGTTAAACTAACCCCATTTAAAGCACGAACTTCTACATCACCCATCGCATAAATTTTCGCGATATTTTCTAATCCAACAATGATTGGTTTTTGGGTTTTATTCTCTGGGAGAATTAACGAATTATTTTCAGAATATTTGTATTGCATAGTAAATTTTAAGAGGGTATTCAGATAATTAGTTATCGTATAATTCAAGAATCAGGAAAAAGCAAGAATGAGAGTGGGAAAAATCTTGGGATATTCTGGCATTTTATGTTTGTATTAAATCGAAGTATATCGAGATTCGGAGCTTCCCGTAGGGTGGGATGGCGAAGTTTCCTCACCATATCCAATCGACTAAGAGAAGAAAAAAAATCCTTTTATCCAATCCTCTTTATTTATAAGAAGAGTTCATTAATGGATAATGGATAATGGATAATGGATAATTGATAATTACCTCTGGTTAAAACCTTCCTTGATTGAATATAAGGGCTAGGGTATTAATGGATAATGGATAGTGGATAATGGATAATGAAAGAATTCTTGCTCCTCTCGCTCCTTTCGCTCCTCTTTAATTATCAATTATCAATTGTAAATTATCCATTGGTAAAGGGAGGCTTCAAGGCGCGAATTATTTAATTATTAATTATTAATTATTCGGTAATTCTAAATTCTAAATTCTAAATTCTTTAACTAAATGCTTCTCAAAGCCACAATAGGATCTAATTTAGCAGCTTGCTTTGCAGGAACAACTCCAAAAAACAAACCAATAGCACCAGAAACACCACAAGCAATACCTATAGCAGCCACAGGAATACCTGTTTCTAAAGGAGTCAAAACACCTATAATTAACACCCCACTTACACCAATTCCAGTACCAATTAATCCGCCCACAATAGACAAAATCACCGACTCAATTATAAACTGAACTAAAATATCTTTCTGAGAAGCACCAATAGCTTTTCTTAATCCTATTTCTCTAGTTCTTTCCGTTACCGAAACTAACATAATATTCATAATACCAATACCACCTACCACTAAAGAAACCGCCGCAGTAGCTGCCAATAATAAAGTCAAAGCTGCCGTAATACCCCCTAAAGTTTGCAATAAATCTTTCTGACTTCTGACAGTAAAATCATCTTCACCAGTAATTTTATGTCGCAGTCGTAAAAGATTTTCTATCTGAAATTGAGCAGCTTTCATACTATCCTCATCCTTCACCGATACAGAAATAAAAGTTACTTGAACACCATAAGGAGAAGACCTACCAACAATTCTATTTGCCATAGTAGTAATCGGAATAAAAGCATTCATATCCTCATTATTACCGAGATTAGTACCCTTAGATGCCATTACTCCAATGACTTCCAAGCTAGTATTTTTAACCCGTACTCGTTTACCAATTGGATTTTCATTACCAAATAATTGTGCTGCTAATTCTGAACCCAAAGCTACTATATTTTCTTGTCGTTGTAAATCTAAATCTGTTAAAAATCTACCTTTAGCAACATCAAAATTTCTCACAGTTAAATATTCTGGAGTTGTACCAGTTAAGCTGGATGATGCGTTTTTATTGCGGTAGTTAACTAACTCGCTAGCACTGAGACTAGGAGCTACTTCTTTAACTGTGGGAACTTGAGAAGCGATCGCCTCTGCATCTGCTAATACTAATGTCTGCGGTGGGTAAACAGGTTGTCTTTGAGCTTCAGGACTTCCTGGCACAATAAATAAAATATTTGGTCCAAGAGAATTCACCTGATTATTAACAAATTTTTGCGCTCCTTCACCAATTCCAATCATGGCAATAACGGAAGCATTACCGATGATAATACCTAACATGGTTAAGCTACTGCGAACTTTATTAGCTAGCAGTGTTGTTGTTGCCATTTTTATGCTTTCTAAAATATCCATATTTATTTGGTAAAGGGTAAATTCAACAATGAATAATTAATAATTAACAATTACCTCAAGAGTGAAAACGGATAGGATTGACTAATGATGAAAATTTTTATTTATTATCCCCGATCGAGGGGAGGCTTTAAACAACAATTTTTCGGTAACTAGGATTTACACAAGGAAACCAGGTTTCTGGGTTGAGTGTGCGTAAGTCCTAGTAATATAAATTTTTTGATAAACTAAACATCCAAATTTCTCAACTTTTCCACTACCTCTAAAGGTAAGGAAAGAGCATCTGAAATTTGTTCGGCAGTCAAACCCATTTTCAATAAACGAGGAATAGCTTCTTGCTGCTGTTGAACAATTAAATCTCTTTCCTGTTCAGCTTGTTGACGTGCAGTTGCTTCGCGTTCCTTCTGTTCGAGAATTTCTACATAAGTGGCAAAACGTTCTCCATCAGGTCGATAAATTTGTAATTCCCTGCCTTCTTTTTCAAAGCGAATTCCTAATTGAGGACTTATCCAACCCTCCATTTCTTCTATCTCTATCATCACTTCTCCTTGACGCAACCATCCTTTTAATCTCCCGGTGTCTGGATCATAAACATAATACTCTTGCACCCCATATTCTGAATAGAATTCTAGCTTTGTCACTTCCAATTCAGTAATACTGTTGCTAGGAGAGGCAATTTCAAACACAACTTGTGGTGGAATATTATCTTCTTCCCACTGTTTATAGGAACGTCTATCTCCTTGAGGACGACCGAAAACTACCATCACATCAGGAGCTTGTTTTACCCAAGGTTGTCTGTGTTTGGGATACCAAAATAAGTCTCCGGCAACAAACACATTGGGGTTGTCTTTATACATACCAGCAATACCCCCGACAATAGTAGTAATAAAACGGAATTGAATTGTGTTATCAGCCAAAGGTAAACCGTCACTTTCTGGATAAATAATTTCTGCTGCAGTGGAGGATGTCATTTCAGTTATCAGTTATCAGTTATCAGTTATCAGTACCTCTAGTTAAAGTCAGAGGCTTGAAATATTGAACTTTATTTTTTTTCATCCCCTTGAAAGGGGAGGTTTGAGACCTTATTTTTTGGTCATGACAAATAACCTCTGCTCAATTAAATCTATTTTTTATAGTAGCATATAGCAATAGTTAGCAGGTATTTAATAGGTATAAATTTCTCGTTGGTGATGCATTTTCATTGGTCACATATTGTAATCATTTTTGTTTGTTACCAGATACGGTAGAGGGAGCATCTTGCTCCCTTCCCTTCGAGGATGCGCGTACTATTATTCATCTGCATATACCATTATTATGCAGAACTAACGATAATTTAATATGCTGAATTCTCCAAAAATTATGATTCTACGAAGTCTTTTAAGGCTAAAAGTGTTTGAGATAAAGATTCTTTCATTTGAGCAGCTAACATAAATGAAAAAATATACTTGAAAATTCCCGAAAACAAAATTCTGTGTGTAACTAAAGTTTTGCTTTCAAATGGTTGAAGAATATGTTCCATCCTGATAGTACATAAAGGTAATTTTGATTCAGTAATAAATGACTTATTCCTAATTACTTTTACTAACCTAATTTGAACGCGAGTCCCAGATTGGATTTGTAAATCAATCAATGAATTATCAGAAAAATCTCCATGAAGATATGCATATTTAGTGTCTGGATCCCAATTCGACCATTGGTTCACCTCTGAATAAATTTTAAAGATATTTTCTGGATTGGCATTAATTTCTATTTTGGACTCAAATTGCATTGTTGGTTCACCTCATTGTATAGTTGGGAGTGGGGGAGTGGGTCCGATTAAATATTGAAGTCATTATAGAATTATCAACATATACTATATGACCGGATTCTATAGAAATCAATTTTACAGCGCTTTTCATTTAAGTAGACTACAAAATTCTTTTAGTTTAGGGAGTAGGGAGCAGAAAGTAGGAGAATGCTTTGGCCATTGTAGTCTATCTATAACGCATCTAATTTGCTGAATTACCAAAAATATCTTCTAACTTTTTACCTTCTGGCAGTTCAACAAAAACTCTTTCTCCAGCTTTTATTCCTTGCAAAATCTGAATTTGATTACCAACACTAAAACCAAGAGTAACAGACTGAAACTTCGGTTGATTTTTCGCATCAGGAATTAATACCCCAGTCTCTCCCTTATTAGTAACGATCGCCACCGTCGGTACAACTAAAGCATTCTCCAAGCGATCGCCTAAAAATTGTAAATCTACATTCATCCCTGACTGTAATTTTTCTTTGCCAGTCTCCAGAGCAACTCTGACCTCAAATAATGTTACATCTCTTTCGACTATTGCTTCTGGAGCAATTAATTTCACCTTACCTTGAAAAACTTGGTCTGGATAAGCATCAGCCACAATTTCCACATTTTGATCTGATTTAATTTGACCTATATCCGCTTCTGGAACTTTTGCCAAAACCTCCAAACCTCTAGCTAAAGCAACAATAGAAGTCGAAGAAGCAGAAGTAGCATTAGAAGCAGAAGTCGCAGGTGTCACAAATGCTCCTTTCGTTGCATATCTTTGAGTAATAATTCCCGAAAAAGGAGCGCGAACCTGAGTATCTTCCAACAGAATTTCCTGATAGCGAACTTGAGCTTCCATTTCAGCAACTTCAGCTCTTGCTCTAGCAATTTCCTCCGGACGAGTACCATTTTCCAACTCATCCAACTGACTTTGAGCTTCCGCAACTTCAGCTTTAGCTTTAGCAATTTCCTCCGGACGAGTACCATTTTCCAACTCCTCCAACTGACTGCGAGCTTCCGCAACTTCAGCTTTAGCTCTAGCAATTTCCTCCGGACGAGTACCATTTTCCAACTCATCCAACTGACTCTGAGCTTCCGCAACTTCAGCTTCAGCTTTAGCAATTTCCTCCGGACGAGTACCATTTTCCAGCAATTGAAAAGCCTGTTTTTCCTGTTCCACAGCAGCAGTTAAACGCTCTATCTCCGCCAGTCTAGCTTGAGTTAGTTGTTCCAAACGTTTTTCAGCTTCCCGTAAATTAGCCCTGACTCGGCGATCGTCTCTCACATACTCTTCATAAGCATCACGAGTTATCGCACCCTCATTTGCCAAATTTTGATATCGATCTACCCGTTTCGTCGTTAACTCCAACTCTGCTTTTGTCGCCTCTATCCTAGCTTTAGCTTGTTCAATTTCCTCCTTCAAACTTCCAGTCTGAGCATCATCCAAACGAGCGATCGCCTGTTCTAAACGTGCCTTTCCCTGAGCTATTTCTTCCCGACGGTTGCCAGCTCGTAGTTGAGATAAATTAGCTTCAGTTCTATCTAAACGCGCTCTAGCAACAGCAATTTCTTCGCGACGACTCCCTGCTTGCAATTGGGATAGACGAGCTTCCACTTGATTTAAACGCGCTCTAGCAGCAGCAATTTCTTCTGGACGACTGCCAGTTTGCAATTGGGATAAACGAGCTTCCACTTGATTTAAACGCGCTCTAGCAGCAGCAATTTCTTCTGGACGACTGCCAGTTTCCTGCTTTGCCAAATTTGCCTTTGCACTTTCAAGTCTTGCCTGGACTTGGCGGAGTTGAACTTCTAAGTCGCGACTTTCCATCCGGGCAATAACTTGGCCTCCTTGGACGCGATCGCCCTGTTCGACATACAATTCTGCCAAACGGCCTTGATTTTTGGGAGAAAGGTTGACTCGTTGTATTGGTTGGACTTCCCCGCTAGCTGTAATTCTCACAACTATATTTTGAGCTTGTACGGGTATCGTCAGAGTTTCAACAATTTCTTGTTTCCCCTGAGACTGGTTACGGACGAGGTAAACCCCTGTAGATAGAGCTAAGAGTCCCGCTGCCACCAGAGCGATCGCCCATTTTTTGCCCTTCTTGGGGCGATCTACAGGTAATTGTCGATTGCGGTTGCTTTGCTCTGGGGGGGTAGTTAAGGTATGAGTTTTGTTGTCTTGAAAGCTAGTTTTCATTATCTTTGTTCCTTCTCAAATGTTGGTAATTACTACTTCTATTATTCTTGACTAATCTTTAATTATCTGTTACGAAAGAGTTTAATAATTTAGTATCTAATATTAATCTTAACAGTTAAAAATGGCTTTGTTGCTGATTTGCTATTGAGCCTATACCTTAACTTACAATAGCTGTAGTATAGTATTCGGAAATTAGTAAAAGTAGTTACGCTGAAACTAGGCTTTACTCATATCAAATCTGGTATAGCATTTCCCAAGAAGCGTGAGGTACAGTTATCTTTTTTCTTCGTATTTCCCTGTTGCCTCATATCAAGTTGCACTGATTAACCATAATAGATATATGGTGAAAAAAAATAGATTTTTTGCAAAAAAAGTAGGGAACAGGAAGCAGGGAATAAGGAATAAATTTTCACGCCAAAGATAGAAAAAATGATTTTATAAGTGACTGTTACAACTATAACTTATTTTAAATAAAGAGCAAGTTTATTTTCTGGAGATGTCTAATACCAATTTGATAAGTGTTTGTTACAAATAGTAGAAGTAAGAAGGAGTAAATATTTAAAAAAAGGTAAAAACGATAGAAATAACTATCTAAAATGAACGAGAGCCGCTATTTTTAAGCAGATCCGATCGAGAGGCGCTTTATATAGCATTCTTTTTTCACGCTTGGTATAATATAAAAAGATGAAAAAGATGGCATACTCCTCAAGAGTCATCTTAAGATGACTTAAACTATTAGCCAAGGATTGAAATCCTTGGTTTGGTTTGGCGAGCCTTCTTCCTTCTTCAATCCTGAGAAACATTAATTGATGTGAAGTTCTCTCCCGTTAAATCGGAGATTATAACGGGAGCTTCTTAAACAAAGAAGTTTCTTGTCTCACAGGCTGAACAATATCTAAGCCTCCACAAGCAGACAAGATGATACCCACCTCGTTTAACGCTTTATTTAATATGTTAATTGCAGCATTCTCGTCCCTATCTAAAACTACTTTACATTTAGGACAAGAGTGAGTTCTAACTGACAAAGTCTTAGGTACTTTTTGACCGCAATTACTACAATTTTGTGATGTATTATGAGGGTTAACTTTAATTACATGAACACCGCGTTTTACCGCTACTGCATTCAATTTTTCAATAAAAGCTCCCCAGGCTACATCATAGATTGATTTTGATAGTTTAGTATTTTTAGCTAGACCTCTAATGTTTAGGTCTTCTACAGCAATTAAATCATATTTTTTAACTAATTTATGAGCAGTCTTATAGTGAAAATCTTCTCTTTGCCTGGCAATATGTTGATGTAGTCTAGCTATTCTATTTTGTGCTTTTTTCCAGTTATTTGACCCAATTTTTTTTCTAGATACTTTTTTTTGCTTTATGGCTAAATTAGATTGAGATTTTCTATAAAAATTAGGAACAGAAACAGTGTCACCAGTATTAGTAGTCAAAAACTCTTTTAAGCCTACATCAATACCTACAGCAGTTTTAATATTATCTGTAGAAATCAAACTAGGTACTAACTTATCTTCCAAGCTAAAACTTATATAATAACCATCAGCTTTTTTGGTTATAGTTGCAGTTTTAATCGTAAACCCATCTGGAATTGGTCTATGAACTATGACTCGAATAGCACCAAACCTCGTAGTAATTATTTGTTTTCCATCAAATTTAATTACTGATGAACGGATGATTAATTCTACTAAAACACAATGACCTTAACTTCCCTGATTTTTTAAATCTTGGTCGTCCTCCACGTTTACCAGTTTTATCGGGTATTAGCCAACTTTTCCAAGCTTTATCTAGTCTTTGTAAGTTGATTTGCTGGACTTCAGAATATATTTCCTTGTAATCAGGAAATAACTTTTTTGTCTGTTTAAGTGCTGATTGCTGAAAATAGTAATCTGGTCTACTAGAAATTTCACCAATAGGGCATGAAATTAATGAACAACGGTCAACTTGACATCTAGTTCTATTTAACCAATCTAGTCTTTGGCCTAAAGCATAATTGTAATGCCTTCGTAATAGTTCTAGCCAATAATCAATTTTGACTGACTGTTCACAAGTAGGCTTAATTTTGTAGCAATGAGTAATTATCATAATTTTATACTACTCTTTATTGCTATATTTAAACATCAATCGAATCAATCGAATTCTATTTAATTTGCTGTCGGCAATTCCCCTCCCGTTAAATGGCTCGATTATAACGGGAGACCCCTTACCGAATCAAGTTGGGAAAATTTCTAAATGTTAAAGTATAAATTTCTGTAGGCATTTCAATCTCAGCATTCTCCAAAGCTTCCTTAATAACTTGAGCACCTTGAGAAGTCATTTCCAAAAATTCTGCTCGACGGGAGTCTACCCAAAATCGAACTTCCAAATTTACCGTACTCGCAGCAAGTTCGCGAACTATAACTGTTGGTATCGGTTCTGATTCGACAATATCAAGTTGATTTAAAGCTGCTAAAATTTTTTCTTTCGCTGTGAAAATATTTGCACCATAATCAATACCAACAATCACAGAAGTACGTCGCTTAGGCGAAGCTGTATTATTAGTAATGCTGGCAGAAAATACCTCTTGATTAGGAATATACACCACTCGTCCATCATAAGTTTTGAGAGTAGTGACTCGTAGTTGAATCTGAGTAACAGTCCCTTCAAACTCTTCGATCGCAACTTGGTCGCCGATCCGAAAAGGACGAGCTGCCAGTAGAATAACTCCAGCAATATAGTTACTTAGCACATCTTTCAGACTGAAACCAATAGCTACACTGGTTAAACCCAAAGTTCCTAACAAAGCTCCAAAATTTAATCCTAAAACACCAAGAGCAATAATTGTACCCAACACCCAAACTCCACCATAACCCAAACGTCCAATCAAAATTTCTGTGTTGCGATCGCCTTCTGTTTGTTCTGCCCAAGTAAAGAAAATATGTCTAACTAATAGCGCTACTAACCAAGTTATTACCAGTGCAACTATAGCCCCAATGAAAGATGGTAAATTATTGATAGTGTTAGCTATTAACTGTTGGACTGTAGCATTCAGACGTTGGACTACATCAAGAGCTAGTGGCGGTTTCTCAAAAGCTGTATTCAGTGACTTTGCCCATTGCGCTGCTAACTGCTCAATATTTTCTACACCAAAGTCATCCGCATCCTGTTGAGTTACAGTTAGAATAATGCGGTTATTGAGTTGTAAAGTTGCGTATTTTTTTTCCGAGTTATATTGAATGGTTACACCTTCCATCTCTTCAGATTTACTCAGAAGACTGGAAATGCGTCGGTTAATTATTTGTACCCTTTGTCTGGCGCTCAGATTTCCTAAACTGCCCATTTGGAAGACTGGTCTTCCTCTCACAATGACATCAGCAAAAAACGGTTCGTTGAGAGTAGAGGTGCTTGTCTGCTTTTGAGTATTGGGTATTAATATTTCTGTTTCTTCTTGAGCTAGACTGGGAGTAATTGCACTCACTAGAATACCCACGGCAAAACCCCATAGATAAGCATAACGACAAGTGACGAATTTTGCTTTGAGCAGTTTCAACATTCTTTGAATTTAAGATATTTTCATTATAATTCTGATAATATCATACTCAATCCTGTTTACTCGATATAATCATCCTTTGGTAATAGTTATTGATGAATTTAACCAGCTTTTTGCCTACCTCAATAATTTATCAAAAATTTTTCTTACTTCTAGAAAAACCCTGGAATAAATTCTAGAAAATTATGCGATCGCAACTACTGTTTATAGTTATAGTGAAACTGGTGACGCTACTATTAATTACTGTCTATTTTTACCAAATAATTATTATAAGCTTAAAGCCTTTTGTTATTTGCATAAATCAATCAAAAAAATCCTGTTTGCCAATACTATCCGTTTTCAGGATAGGTAATTATTAATTGTTAATTATTAGAGCAGACATCAAATATATGAAATACAGACATTAACGAGAAAATATTTGTAGTGCGGGTATCTTGCCCTCTATAGACGTATTTCACAAAGATATAATTTGCTGTAAATTGTTGAATATAAATTTTGATAAACTTCAAACCTATTAAAATAAAAGAACCTCCAGGTTTTCTGTTATAGCAGGGAACTCTTAACAGCGGGAAAAACATTTCTCTGTCTAAAGTCGATTCTCAATCTATGTCCTAAACAACTCGTTCTTTGCTATACAAAATATGGGATTAGTTTACCTAGAATGCGACCGGAAAAGAATCTCTTTTGAGTTATTTCGTCCGTTTTTTTATGAAAAATTTAATACATTGCTGAAATCAGGTATGAAACTGCTGAGTGAGTAGGTATTAATAGTAAGTAAAAATAGATTCTTTTAACTACTGACTACTAAAAATCATACAACCATTCAGCAGCGCCTATTTTAAATTAATTAACCCCAACGATCTGGAAATACAGAAAATTGGGGCAGTTTTTTGAGCATATTTTATGAGATATGTTTCAGGCGATTACAACCATCACCAAAATCAAGCTATAGCAGACTCTTGAGTCCGGGCAAAAATCATTCTACCAGCAGAAGTTTGTAATGAACTGGTAACAATAACCCTAACCTCATCTCCAACATATTCACTACCTGATTCCACAACCACCATTGTGCCATCATCCAGATATCCAATACCCTGAGATGGTTCCTTCCCTGCTTTACGAATTTTGATTTCAATAGTATCACCAGGTAGATAACTTGGTCGTACTGCTTGAGTCAAGTCATTAATATTGAGTACCTGGACTTTTTGTAAACTAGCAACTTTAGACAAATTGTAGTCATTAGTTAAGAGAGTACCGTTAATTTCCACAGCAAAATGAACCAATTTAGCATCTACAGTAGAAATCTCTTCATAGTCTGCAAAATGAATTTGAATCTGAGAAGGGTAAACTGTTTTGAGTCTATTTAAGATATCTAACCCCCTTCTACCTCTCACTCTTTTTTGATCGTTAGAAGCATCAGCAATAAGCTGTAGTTCCTGTAAAACGAACTGTGGTACCAGAATTTGCCCCTCAAGAAAACCTGTTTCCAGTAAATTTTCTATTCTCCCATCAATAATACAGCTAGTATCCAAAATTTTAGTAGTAGCAGGCTGAAGAGTACCTTCTGCTATTAATACTGCATCTAGACTATTAGGATTGATCAGCCGTAAAAAACCACGACCATGAGTATCAGCAACCTGAACTCCTGTAAAACCTAACATGACACTGCCTAAAACTGCCACAAGAGGCTTAATAAAGCTAAATTCTGCCGGAATAGGAAGTAAAAAGAGTGGCGCTAGCATTAAGTTTGCCACTAATAGTCCAATCACTAATCCTATTGCCCGAGTTAATAATAAATCAACTGGCATTTGGGTAACTTTTGCTTCCACTCGCCGATATGTAGTTTGAAATACCAATCCCAAGACAAAGCCAATCAAGGAGGTAAAAGCAGCTAATACTGAACGTAAACCTTCAATATTAGTAACTTCTAATAATACATTGGGGGGTAGTAATTCTATACTATAGAATCCTATTCCTGCTCCAGCGAGTACGAATGAAATGATAATAATTGCGTCAAGCATTTTTTTAGTTTGTTTTATAGATATAGAGATTTTCCCAGTAGGTACTCAGCAATAGTGAGTGATATAGCAGTCGAAGCAAAGGTGTTTGACAGATCAAAAGCTTAAAACTCAGACAAAGCAAGGTTTTTCCTTCTTCCTTCTTTCTTCTTCCTTCTTTCTTCTGCTATAACCATAATTTTTGGGCTGCTCAATTTTGCTTCTATTATATCTTCCAGTTGATATTCCATTCTGTAGAGTTTTCTTGCTCTAAGCTTCTTCAACTCATAAAAGTTTGGGAGCTATTCATAATTAACTCTACTCTTCACAGCTCCTCCTAAAGTATAAAATCTATCTTGTAACCAGGATGATGTGATTATTTTTACTTAAGCTTTAATGACAATCTTTTGAATATTAGGTATTTGAAGCAGTAATACGGTTATGTACTCAAGTTATTTTTTTTACTTTTAACTTAAGTAATGTTTCTATCGATCGGTATTAGTTTTTTGTAATTGAGTGTACTACTACTCTTAATTAAATTAATAATTGTTTAAGATAGTTTTATATAAGAATATATTTTGTAATGAAAAGGCCAATCGGAAATTACTATATCCCTAGTTCGGCTTATGTCCATATACCTTTCTGCCGACGGCGGTGCTATTACTGTGATTTTCCGATTTCTGTAGTGGGGGATAATAAAAGAGGAGATAATTATTCTCCTATTCAAGAATATGTGGAGGTAATTTGTGAGGAAATAAACATTACAAAATCTTTCGATCGACCCCTAGAAACTATTTTCTTTGGCGGTGGTACACCCTCCCTTTTGTCAATTAGCCAATTGAACCAAATTCTAGATGCCCTAGAACAAAAATTTAGAATTGTGGCCAATGCTGAAATTTCTATAGAAATGGACCCAGGAACTTTTGACTTAGAACAGGTACGAGGATATAAATCTCTAGGGATAAATCGAGTTAGTTTGGGAGTACAAGCATTTCAAGATGAGTTATTACAGGTTTGTGGTAGAACACACAATGTCTCCGATATCTACAAAGCAGTAGACATATTACATCAAGCAGGAATTGTTAATTTCAGCATAGATTTAATTTCGGGACTACCACATCAAACTCTAGAACAATGGCAAACTTCTTTAGAATCTGGAATTGCTATTTCCCCAACTCATATCTCTAGCTACGACCTCGTAGTAGAACCTGTTACAGCTTTTGGACGTTATTATCAACCTGGTAATCCTCCTTTACCCACAGATGAAATAGCTGCACAAATGTATCGAATGGCACAGCAGTTAATATCAATTTCAGGATATGAACATTATGAGATATCAAATTACGCCAAGCCAGATTATCAGTGTGGTCATAATCGAATCTACTGGGAAAATCGTCCTTATTATGGCTTTGGTATGGGTGCAGCAAGTTATGTAGAAGGGGAAAGATTTACCCGACCACCTACACGCAAAGAATATTATCAATGGGTGCAATCTGTCGATAGACAATACAAGCTATCGCTTCAAGATCGTAGTTTAAAACATCAGGGTATTGATACATCTAATAACTGTTTAGAAGCTAATCATGAGTGTTTGTTAGAAACACTAATGTTAAGATTCCGCTTGGCAGAAGGCGTTAATCTATTAGCATTATCTGAGCATTTTGGTCAACGAACTGTAGAACAAATATTAATCTACTTGCAACCCTATCAAAAGTTAGGGTGGGTAGAATTAATTAATCCAAAAGGTATAGTAACCTTATTCTCAAATAACCAAAAACTTCCATTAGAAGGATATTTGAGATTAACCGATCCTGAAGGTTTTTTGTTCTCCAATACAGTTTTATCGACGTTATTTAGCAAACTGAGTAATTCTATCAGTATGGAACGCTAAAATATGAGTATTTATACTGGAGAAATACTAGGTTGATAGTGGAGGACTTAAGCCTAATTAATTTTCTTCAACAAAAGCAATTAAAAATGTGCTGAAGCGATCCCTATTAGTTTATAATAATTGTATTGGCATTCAAAGATATTAAGGTTCAGTAGGGTTGCTAATCGGCAGCAAAAACTTAGAGGGAATAAAAACTGTGACTATAGCACTAGATAGACTACCAAAAAAACAAGCTCAAAAAATTCTCTGTTTCTATGTGAATACTACTCACAAGATACAGATTGCTAGAATTAGCGATCCTAACAATGAATATTGGGAACATACTGTTTTCCCAGGAGAACGTTTCTTATTTGAAGCAATTCCAGATGCAGAATTAGAAATTCATCAAAGCCTAGAAAATGGTGAAATTATATGTGAACGTCTTTTGTGCAAAGACTTGAAAGTTGATGAGTAGGTAATAGTTGAAAAGTACTCAAAATTAGTTTCATTAAGTAAGTAGAAGTAGTTAGTGATTGATATTTTTTTTAGACTCATCACTAACTATTATTATGGCTAAATTGAGGTCAACTATAGTTAACTTGTCAGCTTTATAGATTATACTGAATAAATAGGAGCTGGATAACGCCGACGTTGTCAGGTAGAAGCAGGATATAGAACAGATAGTTGTAGATTTTTACAGATTATTGTAGGTTTCTAAGAACGGATGTGACTATCACTTTTGCACCTACGCGATCGCTAACAAAATTCAGAGCATTTCGACACCTTCTTGAAAACTAGACAGAGCTAGACATTTGCCATCGGTGAGTGCAAATGATTTCGTGGCTCACCCGTTTCATATAGAATCCGGTTGAATACTTATTATATGAGATGGGGGGATGGGGAGATGGGGAGATGGGGGGATGGGGAGATGGGGAGATGGGGAGATGAGGGATTTAATATTGAAGTGTGGATAGAATTATAAACATATACTGTATAACCGGATTCTATATCAATGCGTACTTGCTGTGAAAGTTGATGTTCGGCCCTGAAGGAAGTCAGCAAGTCTGCA
>JAXHSW010000008.1:0-52091 GCA_034190295.1 Cyanobacteriota bacterium
TGTTGTAAGGTAGTTGTCATAAGTTTTATGATTGCTGTTATGTATGTATGAAATTTTCGAGGTACGGTGGTGCAGGGGTTTTTTTGTTTCCTTGCTCCGTTGTTAATAATATAGCTAGTTTATTTCGTTTTGTAAAGGGGTGTTAAGGATAGTGTTGTTTAACTAAGTTATAAGTTTTGTTTATAAAACTTTATTCGATATCATATTTACGTTCAAAAGTCAATAAAAAATAACTTATTTAACGGGAAACTAGGGCATTAATTAAAAATTCTATCGGTGTGACACGATAATATGGCGCACATATTTTGGCGATCGCCGTTGGGTCAGGATAATAGTCGAGAAAACTGATGATATTGCCGTAAACGCACTGTTGGACAAAAAGGGTTTCGAGTTGCTCAGATGCGAGACCACAGATGTCAACAAACATGATTGGAGTCATTGGAGGCTAGTTGCTAGTTTTATTAAACTACATCGTATCTGGAGGACTCAACTTTTTCAAGGTCAGAAAGCCCGCTTAAGGTATCCTCAACAACTTCTGACTTCTGACGCGCGTTAAGGGTCGCGCAACCCCACCGGGAAATGGCGATCGGGTTTTTAGAGGTTTGCTCAAATACCCGTTGCAAAAACAACTTCTGACTTCTGACGCGCGTTAAAGTAGGGAACATCAACTTTCGCAAGCCAGTACACATTGAAACGGGTGAGTAATGAAATCATTTGCCATCGGTGAGTGCAAATGTCTAGCGCATGTCTAGTTTTCAAGAAGGTGGTCACAAACAGCGGTAGTGCGTCAAGGAAGTGTGGTCCGTGTGGTTCGTGTGGTCCGTGCAGTCCGTGCGGGAAGCGTGAGAAGTGTGGTCCGGTCTGCTCGAAAGTAGGAGGAATAATTGTACCTGTATCTTTCTGGGAAGTGTCTGTCTTTCGTCCTAACTTTTTGGTCTTAAAGGGTGAAAAATTTGCACTTTTTTCCCGACAAAAATCCTAAAAACTTTATAGATCAGTGCTTTTAGATTAGATCTGCGGGCCCTACGCAGGCGAATCCCACACTTTACGCTCTGCACAACCCAAACAGCTTGCAACAATTCTATAGACCAAATTCCTTCTTGCAGTTCATTCAGTATACCACCCACCCAGGACTGATATCATGTCCGGTTGAATAGTTATTGTATAGTTGGGAGTAGGGGAGTAGGGGAGTGGGTCCGATTAAAGGCTTGAAGTAATTTAAGAAATTATCAACATATACTATATAACCGGATTCTATACGACTATCAGGTAGTGATGTTCAAGAATGCGCGAATGCGCGAATGCGCGAACTACCTCTCCTTGAAAGCGGATAGGATTGACTAATCATGAAAATTTTTTCTTATTTCTCCTTTAAAGGAGAGGATTTTTACCTTAATTGTTCGGTAATTTTTTTGATTTATTCTCAGGTAGCATAGATATTTTAGAGAAAATTTGTATTAAAATTTATCAAACCTTAACTAGCTATCAGCTCTTCGGTCCGGAATGCTGCGCAAACAGCATTTAGCTGGAGCGCTAAAAAAAATCGAGGGTTCGGTGTCCCCCACGCTTAGCGTGAAAAAATTAGTGGTGCGCCTTTTTTGGTGGATTAAAACCCCCATTATACACGCAACTAAAAGCTGATTACCGTTAACGCAGTTCCTCCGGAGGAGGCTCGCTGAATGCTGACTGCTACTTCAATATTTAGAGAATCCTGCTGATTGATATTGGAAGATAAACATTTTTTTCTAATATGACTGACATATAGCAATTCTCATGCTTTGTGAGGTACGCGCATTCGTTTGTTTTAGGGAGTAGGGAGTAGGGAGTAGGGAGGGATAGAAAAAAAGAAAAACAACTGTATCTCACAAAGCATGAGAAACGCTATAATTATTCCAACCGCACTAAGTTTTCTGTCTCTCTAATATAGATTTGACTAATTAAATTTAATACTTCACCCATGTCTAGAATTGTTACATATAGCCCTGCTTATACGATAGTTCCTACCTATGAATGCTTTAATCATTGCACCTATTGTAATTTTCGCTCAGAACCAAATAAAAGTTCATGGCTGAGTCTATCAGAAGCAGAAGCAAAATTATTATCCCTAAAAAATCAAGGTGTAATTGAAATTTTAATTCTGAGTGGCGAAGTACATCCAAACAGCCAAAATAGACCGACTTGGTTCCAATTAATCTATGATTTATGTAAACTAGCTCTATCTTTAGGATTTTTACCTCATACTAATGTTGGGCCACTTAGTAGAGCAGAAATGAAAGAGTTGAAACAAGTTAATGTGTCAATGGGACTAATGTTAGAGCAGATGACACCTAAATTACGACAAACAGTTCATAAAAATGCTCCTAGTAAAATACCACATTTACGCTTACAACAATTAGAATTAGCTGGCGAACTAAGAATTCCATTTACTACTGGTTTACTATTAGGAATTGGAGAAACTGTAACTGACTGGAAAGAAACATTAATAGCGATCGCTAACGTTCATAAAAAATGGGGTCATATTCAAGAAGTTATTCTACAACCCTACAGTCCTGGCGAGCGACAAATATGGAATGGTGAAGCTTTCGACATAAATTTGTTGCCAGATGTTGTAGCGATCGCTCGTCAAATTTTGCCCTCAACTATTACGTTACAAATTCCTCCTAATTTAGTGACAAAACCGGAAATATTATTAGCTTGTGTAGAAACTGGTGCGAGTGACTTAGGAGGAATTGGACTCTACGATGAAGTCAACCCTGATTATCCTCATCCCCATTATCAAGCTTTAGTAAAAGTGTTGGAATCGCGAGGATGGCAGCTAATCAAAAGATTACCTGTTTATTCTCAATATGATGCTTGGTTGCCAACAAATTTAGGTAATGTTGTGAGTAAATGGCGGGGGAATAATTAATAATTAATAATTAATAATTAATAATTAATAATTTAATTTTCATCAATTCTTTCTGCCTACTCCCCACTCCCTACTCCCTATTTTGAAAAAGATTTACGCAAAAGTAACTTTCGAGGTTGCCCAAATAGTAGAGAACCGAAAGTCCACTCAACTTCTTGTAATCGATAACCAGCTTTATCGTAAAGTCTTCGAGCAGTATAATTATTTTCTAATACATGAAGGTATAACTCACAAAAACCCCATCCTAATACCTTATGTTCACAATAACTTAATAATTTTTGAGCAACTCCTAATTTTCTATAGTTAGCATCAACAGCTAAATTTGATAAATAAGCATACTCAAAATTATCTAATTGCCAAGAGTTGAGCAAGAGGACATCCATCCCACTTCGCGAACGCACACCTATTTCCACAGTTCCTATCAAATCTTGTTCTCTAGCACTAGATACATCCTTAGTAGACTCAGTATTTTCGACAACCATAGCAACAAGACATAAATAATGCTCACTTTTTGAGCGGATGCGATTGCGTAAATCTTCGTAAATACCTAGTCGTAAAAAAGGACGAGCATAGCCCATAATTCCTTGATAGGAGTAAAAGCTATTAGTCAAAATTTCGGTAATACTGTTGATATCCTTTGGTTGAGCAATCCGGATGAAAAAACGAAATTCATTAGACAATTTTTCTTGGGCTTGAGGCTCCAGAAACTTTGATAAAAAAAATAAAGGGTTCACAATAAATTCACTAGCTATATCTAAATTCTATATAAAAGGCTAGAATATCTGTAGCAGTTGTCTTGAGATTGTGTAAAAATCTGAAAAAAGGCAACTGCTTAATTCAGGTAATGGGGTTAAAATTTTAAAACTAATCTATTTTAGGATTTTTTACAAATTCTGCACCGAGTTACTATGTAAAAAGCACAAGTCATTTTTGTAGGCAAAGTGATTTGAGATTAACAAATGATATTGAGCAGCCTACTACAGCTTTTAGTATACTAATCAGGGCGCTAGTTTATAGGTCAAAAGGCCATTAAAAATTTAGTCTGTACGAAAAGTCCAAATCATTAAAATCTTCTGAATTTTAGAATATTTTAGTTAATTTTATTGTGGACGAAAACTGTTTTGACCCTGAATCAACACAACCGATAGTCAAATTTTCAGGAACTGTATCTCATGGATGTAATATTATGTACCTCCTCCAGGGGAGCGACGCTATCAGCTAAATACTTAATAAATAACTTAGGTAGGAGTCAGGTAGGGGAGCTGTCCGATTAGTGATGTACAGAAGTCAGAAGGAAAGAAAGGAGAAAATTATAGGTGATTTGAGTATTTATTCGGTACTTTCAATTCTTAAATTTGATTTATAAGTGCGTAAGGCAAAATTAATTACCATTATTTATTCCCTGTAAATTTTACAACATCAGCTTTTTAGCTTGAGAGTATGTGTAATTAATTTTGCATGACAACTTAACTAAATTATCCGAACATTATATAAACTCTTAGATCGAGATTATTCTAAATATTTAGACATCTCCAGAAAATAAACTTGCCCTTTATTTGCGATAAACTAGAGTGTAATCAATCAAAAAATCATTTTCCGTGTTTTTTTCCTAAAAACATCTTCCCTCCATACCTCCATACCTACTTTTACAAAAAGTCTATATCTTTTTCACGCCTATGTCTATTAATTACCGATAAATTGTGGTTTAAAGCCTCCCCTTTTAAGGGGAAAAAAGAAAAAAATTTTCATGATTAATCAATCCTATCCGTTTTCAAGGAGAGGTAATATAATAATTAATAATTAATAATTAATAATTAATAATTAATTGTTGAAAGCACTTTTTAGGAAGCGTGAGGTACAGTTTTAAAATTAATCTTTTTTTCCCTACTCCCTACTCCCTAAAGTCCTAAAGTCCTAAAGTCCTAAAGTCCTAAAGTCCTAAAATTTTGTACCTCATCAACTCCAAAGTCAAGGATTTGTTTCTTGGTTGATGATACAGGTGCAAATGGACATCTATAGCAAGGAACGAGTTGGTTAGGATTACTGCTGCCGATCGACCGTAAGACAGAGAAATGCTTTTCCTACTGTTCCCTGTTCCCAGCTCCGGTGTTCCCTGCTATAGTATTTGACTATTCAGCAGAACGAAGTCCCATCTATAACTGTAAGTTGCTAAATAACAATTTATCATTACTGCCTTGAAAGCACGGAGAGCGGTGCATGAGTTCTAGAAAAAAACTTAAACCGAAAATTTTGGTTGTCGATGACGAATTAGACAACCTAGACCTTCTTTACCGTACTTTCCACAAAGACTACAAGGTGTTACAAGCTAAAAGTGGACTGGAAGCTCTAGAAATTCTAGAAACATCTGGGGAAGTAGCTGTAATTATTTCAGACCAGCGAATGCCCAGAATGAATGGTACAGAATTCTTGAGTCTAACTGCCAAGCAATACCCCGATACTATTCGGATTCTTTTAACGGGGTTCACTGACGTAGAAGACCTCGTAGAAGCAATTAACTCTGGTAAAGTCTTTAAATATTTGACTAAACCTTGGAATGCACAGGAACTCAAAGGATTAGTTAAACAAGCAGTTGAAACTCATAATGTCCTCAAGTCTCACACTGACGAACTAAGACGCGCTCTTCAACAAGAGTCTCTGCTATACGCAGTTACCAATACTATTCGCTCTGCTCCTAATTATCGGCAGATGCTTCAAAGGATCGTGGAAACTATTGGCCAAATGTTTGAAGTGAGTTTAGCTATCTGTCGCCCTTTTCAAGATAGTTATAGAGGAGACGAATGGTTTATTTCTCAAAATCAAGAAGATAACTCTCAACAATTAGCCAACACTGATTTTACTTATATACCAGAAGAAATTTTTGCTCATATTCTCTGGGAAACGACTGATGTGGAAATTATTTCAGACGTCCAAACTGATGAAAGGTTCCAGGGAGAAAGCATAGAACTGCAAAAACGCCGACAAGCTTACCAAGCAGCGAATATTCGTTCTAGTTTAATTGTCCCTCTATTTTCCCGATTAGACTTAATTGCAGTTTTGGCACTGCACCAGTGTGAGAATATCCGAAACTGGCAAGACCATGAAGTACAACTCCTAATTACGGTTGCAGATCAAGCTGCTCTAGCTCTATCACAAGCTCGTGCTTATGAGCAACTGAGCAGTATTGCTCAAAGAGAAGCTCTGGTAAATACCATCACAACCGCCATTCGCTCTAGTCTGAACCCCCAAGATATTTTTGCTGCCATCACTCAAGAGTTAGGCAAGGCGTTGGAAGTAGATGGTTGCGTTCTCTCCTTGTGGACGGAAACTGATGAATATGTTCAATGTGTAGGATTATATGATGCCCAAATTCAACCCTCTATTAGCACTACCAATGAAGCTTCTACTGTTTTAGGTAATTCTGCTGACAGGGAAGAAATTCCTGATGACGATCGCTCGTCAACTACAGTAGAATTACCTCAATCATTTGTTCCCATTCATAATAATCCTATTTTAATGGAATTGCTAAAAACTCAAAAAACAATAGCAGTTTCCGATCTGAATAAAAATCCGGAATTTAATGAATCTGAACTCCCCTTACGCTCTAATGCTCGCGCTTTGATGGTAGTACCCCTCACTGTTGATGGTAAAATTATTGGTAGTATTTCTCTGCGCCACAATTGCGACCGACACCTATGGCAAACTTCTGAAATTGAATTAGCTGAGGCAGTAGCTTCCCAAGCAGCGATCGCCGTGCAACAATCCAGTCTATATCAAACAACCAGGCAACAAGCTGAACGACTAATAGAAGCAGACCGCCTCAAAACAGAATTTTTCCAAAATATCTCCCATGAATTTCGCACACCTCTGACTTTAACGATCGGTTTGTTAGAAGAAGCAATTAATTCCAAAAGAGATTTACCTTTAGAGCAAGGAGCGATCGCACTGCGTAATTCTCGTCGTCTCTTGAGATTAGTTAATCAATTATTAGATTTGCAAAGAATTGATGCTGGAAGAATGCAGCCTTCTTTTCAACCCTGTAATCTTGTAGCTTTCTGTCGCAATATTGTGGAATCATTTGCCCCCTACTGTGAGAAAAAGCAGCTTCATTTAGTTACAGAATTTAGTAAAAATTGCCCATTAGTTTATCTGGATGTAGAAAGATTTGATAAGGTTATCTACAATCTGCTATCAAATGCAATGAAGTTTACTCCTGCTGGAGGAACAATTACTATGTCAGTTGAACCAGTTGGGGAAAATTGTCTATTAAAAGTTCAAGATTCTGGAATTGGTATTCGTCAAGAACAAATTCCGTTTTTATTTGAACGATTTCGACAAGCAGAAGGGTCGGCAAATCGTTCTTATGAAGGAAGTGGTATAGGTTTAGCGTTAGTTAAAGAATTGGTAGAACTTCATAATGGTCAAGTCAATGTAGAATCAGTTTATGGTCAAGGTGCTACTTTTGAAGTTTGGCTACAAATAGGAAATACTCATTTACCTGCAGATCGAGTAGTAGAAGAAACTGCTGAATTTAATGCTTCTAAGTTAGCTGTAGAGTTTGCAGATGTAGAAGCAGAATTAGAAGAAGCGGAGGAATTACAAGCAGTAGATCGAGCAGAAAATATTGCTCAAGTTAATGATAATGATTTGGCAGTAGCTACTATTTTAGTGGTGGATGATAACCCCGATCTGAGAAGCTATGTGTCAAGAATTATGAGGAAATATAATTTTAATGTATTATCAGGGAGGAATGGAGCTGAAGGATTTGAAATTGCACAAATTCATCATCCTCATCTGATTATCACGGATTTAATGATGCCAATTGTATCTGGTCTTGATTTAATTAAAATGATTAGAGAAGAAAAAGATTTACGAGGAATTCCAATTATTTTGTTAACAGCAAAAGCAGATGAAGACACCAGAATTGAAGGGGTAGAAAGAGGAGCTGATGCTTATTTATCAAAACCTTTTAATGATAGAGAACTTTTGGCAGAAGTCAATAATTTATTAGCTTTGAAAGAGAATGAGCGAAAAGTACAAGAGTTGAATTCTTATTTAACGGAGTCAGTACTAAGGCGGTTTTTGCCACCAGAAATGGTACAACGTGCAGCACAGGGAGATTTGGCTTTAGATTTAAGACCAGAACCCAAATTGGTGACTGTTTTGTTTAGTGATATTGTTGGTTTTACTCAGATGTCGAATATTTTGCAAGCGCGTAGAATAGCTGAGTTGTTGAATGAGTATTTAGCAGAGATGACAACAGCCATTTTTGCTAATGGTGGTACTGTGGATAAGTTTGTGGGGGATGCTGTGATGGCCATTTATGGTTCCCCTGAAGAGTTGACAGCAGATGAGCAGGTGCAACGAGCAGTGGCTTCAGCTAGGGCAATGTTAAAAGCTTTGGATAGATTAAATGAGCGGTGGCAAAATCTGGGGTTGATTGGCCAGAGTGGGGCATCGCCAGTGAGGTTTCGTTGTGGTATTCATCAGGGTAATGCTGTAGTGGGAATGTTTGGTGGTGCAGAGCGGTCTGATTATACAGCTATTGGCCCATCAGTAAATATTGCAGCTAGGCTACAGGAAGCTGCAGAGCCAAATACAATTTTGGTATCGCAGATTGTTGCTAATTATCTGGATAGTCGAGAGGTGAAAAAGTATGGGGATCTAAAGTTGAAGGGTATAGATGAAGAGGTTTTAGGTTTTGTAGTTAGTCGAGATTCTGTAATTTAAAGGTCAAATGGCATTCGTTAATTGATAATGGATAATGAATAATGGATAATTACCTGGGGTTTTAACCGTTACGGAATTGAATATAAGGAAATCTTTCATTAATTGATAAATAGGGTCTAAAAATTTTTTCTAATTACTTCTTGCAATTCTAGAAAAGTGTGCTATATTAAATAAATGACTGCGGGTATAGTTTAGTGGTAAAACCTTAGCCTTCCAAGCTAATGATGGGGGTTCGATTCCCCCTACCCGCTTATGAGAGAACAACGAGTTTTCAAGCTTTCAACCTTCTCTTAAACAGTAAGTGGATAACAAATGGACAAAAATGAGTATGAAATGAGTATAAAGTAGGACAATCAAAAACTGTCAATTATTTGGCCACTAGAAAACTCTTGAATTCTCTAAAATATTCAAGTTAGTCCAAAGCAATCTCAAAATGGGAAATTAGAAGAGAAGAATGATCTAGATTAAATTGTCAAATTTAATCCTTATATCCGTTGCCCAATCCCTGTATAGCTCCTACTGCATAAACTTCAACCCTTCCCACACCCCCACACCTCGCACACCTCGCACCTCCTCACACCGATGCTAGCGGATTTGATATAAACTCCTCCACTCGCTCCCAAACTCGATCTAATAAACCTGGTGCTGCTGCATCAAACCATTCAATTTCTGGATATGCTCGAAACCAAGTCCGTTGTCGCTTGGCAAACTGACGAGTATGTAAAACTGTTGCATCTATTGCTTCAGTTAAAATAATATCTCCTGCCAAATATTGTTTCATCTCTGCATAACCTAATGTATCTAACAATGGCAACTCCGCACCATATTTTTCACACAAAAATTTGACTTCTTCCACTAACCCAACTTCCAGCATTTTATTAGTCCGATGACGAATACGATCGCCCAAAACTTCCACCTCACAATCTAATCCTATTTGCAAAATTGGATAATTTGGTGGGTTTTCTCCCTGCTGTTGAGAAATGGGTTTCCCACTCACATAAAAAACTTCCAATGCTCGCAACGTTCGTACTGCATCATTAGGATGGATTTTATCAGCAGCAATCCCATCAACTTGTTGTAACATTTCGTAACATTGTTTTTGACCTAAATCTGCTAATTGCGATCGCAACTTTTCATTAGGCCCAACTCTAGGAATCTTTAAACCTTTAACCACTGCCTTAATATATAGACCCGTACCCCCCACTAATAAACTCGGAGATGCCACATCAGTTTTACTAATTAAACCTTGTGCCCGTTCCTGATATTCTGCTAGAGTTAAAATCTCGGTGGGTTCACAAATATCTATTAAGTAATGAGGTACTAATTCCCGTTCTGTTGTAGTTGGTTTTGCCGTTCCAATGTTAAAATATTTATACACTTGACGAGAATCTGCACTAATAATCGCCGATCCTAATATCTGGGCTAAATCCAAAGCTAATCCAGATTTACCTGTAGCAGTAGGCCCACAAATAGTAATTAACATTATCAACCAGTTTGAACCTTCCAGAGGTTAGCATAAACTTCCCCATTTGTCAAGAACTCTTCATGCTGTCCGAATTCTATTATTTTACCCTTTTCCATAACGTAGATACAATCGGCATTGCGGATAGTAGATAGACGGTGGGCGATCGCTATTGTTGTCCGATGTTGAGTAATCCGTTCGAGCGATCGCTGAATAGATACTTCTGTTTCGTTATCCACTGTGGAAGTTGCTTCATCCAAAATCAAAATAGGATTCTTCAAAACAGCTCTGGCAATAGCTATGCGTTGTCGCTGTCCTCCTGACAGTTTCTGCCCCCTTTCGCCCACTATTGTCCGATCGCCTTCTGGCAGTTGCACAATATAATCGTGAGCTTCTGCCACTGTCGCTGCCTCAATTATCTCTGCCTTCGTCGCCTCAAAACAGCCGTAGACAATATTTTCTGCCACTGTGCCGTGAAATAAGAATAAGTCCTGACTCACGAACCCAATACAGCGACGTAAATCCTTTAGTTCCAACTTTTGTAATTCGATGCCATCTAATAAGATACTACCCGATTGTGCTTTGTAGAAACGCAGCATAAGTTTAACTAAAGTGCTTTTGCCCGAACCTGTAGAACCAACGATGCCAATAGTTTTTCCAGTTTGCACTTTCACAGAGAAATTTTCCAGCAGCGGGGGGCGATCGCGATAACCAAAAGTAACCTGGGAAAATTCTACTTTCCCAACCACTTTGTTGACTGGTAAAGATATTTCTCCTTCAGGAGTCGTTACTGGTGTATCAAGCAGATTCATAACTCTGGCTGTGGATGCCATTGCCCGTTCGTAGAGGTCAAGAACATTTCCCATGATTACCAAAGGCAATAATACTTGTTGCGCTAGTAATATTAACGTACTGTAGATTCCCACTGACAGTCTTCCTTCCACCACCTCCATCCCGCCAAAGATAAGAATGCCTTTCAAGAATGCGCGAATGCGCGAATGCGCGAATTACCTCTCCTTGAAAACGGATAGGATTGACTAATCATGAAATTTTTTTCTTTTTTCTCCATGAATGGAGAGGCTTTAAACCTTAATTGTTCGGTAAAAGAGAGCATTATAATTAGACGAACTAGAGGTATAAAAGCCGCCGACACAGCGATCGCCCGTTCGTTACTTTCCCGATCGGCTTTGCTTTCTGCTGCTACACGATCGGCTTCGTAATCTTCGGCAGTAAAGCTTTTGATAGTGGTCATCCCCGTCAAATTATTTATCGACCGACCGTTAAGTAAATCTACCTTTTCCCTCACTTCTGAGTAACGTGGAGCTAAACCGCGCTGAAAAGCAATAGATACAAACCCGACTAGAGGCATGAGCACTATTGCCATCCAAGCAACGCTTGGGGCTAAACTATGAAAAGTTATCATCACAAAGATAATCGTTATCGTTACCTGGAGTATTTGATTGATTCCGACATCTAAAAAGCGCTCTAGTTGGTTGATATCGTCGCTGAGAACGGACATCAACCCCCGGTGCTGCGGTCTTTAAAAAATTCCATTTCCATTTGCTGCAAGTGTTTGTAACTATCTAAGCGCAAGTCATCTTCTATTCTCTGGGACAGATTCCGCCACAACCTCGCAATGTAATTGTTGCTCCCGAGTTAGATCGGCAACGCTTCAAGCATTCAGTCTTAAAAGTCAAGGCGATCGTAGAACAAGATTCTCAATTGGAAGCTCTGCTCGACCAAAGGGGAGACAAATAGCACACCCTGCCAGATGAAATTGATAAAAAAAATATCATTTCGGCAACTTTCATTTATTCAATAATAGTATGACAGAGGTGGAATTGGTACGGAAATATGCTCCTTTTGACACCATAATTTCAAGTCAAGTTTTTCCTCATGTGACATTTGACTTTGTCCAGGGAGCGCGATCGGCCTTCTACTCCTTGTTAAAATCAGAAGGAATCTTAGCAGTAGTAATATATCTGGGTCGGGATTAATACTCTGAAATCGGGGTATAATGTAAAGAATTAGAATAGGTAAATAATCTTGCTTAGGTACTTAGAATATTAAGACTAAAACTACACAGCAGATTTCATATTAGTCTAGTACAGCTATCACAGGCAAGATGTTTGTGCGACAAAGGTTTATATTCCCTGTTTAGAGAGCAGCATCAAGGGAATTATCTCATTGTTGATGGCTTACATATCTAAGATCAAAGCATTGACTGATATTGGTTGTAGCATTTTTTTGTCTAAAAAAGTGTCAGGTTTTCGGTGGAAATAGCTGCATAAAGCTAGTATTTTGGGACGATTATGGCAAAAAAATCACTCTTACAATTTTTCCGACTACCTCCTCTATAAATCCCATTTCTCCTGAATCGGTCCTCCTGAGTTCCCCTCCACGGTCGGGGCCAGCGGGTGGGTAGACTCCTAACCTCACTCATAAGACTTTTGAGCGCAAACCCTATTTATACACTTGACGAGAATCTGCACTCATATAGCAATGTGCGCTGGCTTATGTACAAATTACAGGAACTGTCCAATAACTAAAAGTCTCATATTATCAGCAATTTATTCCTCCTTCCGGAGCTGTTGCCTATTGCCTGTTCCCTGCGCACAGCGCTATAATTGCCGTCCCTAATCTCTCGGCCAAATCTAAATTTCAACTTTTAATTTTAGTTTTCTCAAAAAATCTCTTCTTCCCTTCAATCCAAAATCAAAAACATAAAATCAATAATCAGGTACATACCCTAAATAAATTTATCCTCAGAATAGCCCAGAGTCGCTTTTAAGGCTTTTATGTTATAATTTAGTAGAACTTTATCATTTTTTGACAAAAGTTGGGATTAAAGCCATTATTAGGAGGGATATTGCTATGGCCAGCAGCGATTATGGCGCTGAACAAATACAAGTTCTCGAAGGTCTCGAAGCGGTACGCAAACGACCAGGTATGTACATCGGTACCACAGGACCTCGGGGACTACATCATCTAATCTACGAAGTTGTTGATAACTCTATCGATGAGGCGCTAGCTGGTTATTGCACCCACATCGAAGTCGATCTGAATGAAGATGGTTCTGTGAGAGTTACAGATGATGGCCGGGGAATTCCGGTGGATACCCATTCTAAAACAGGTAAGTCAGCTTTAGAAACAGTTATGACTGTTCTCCACGCTGGAGGTAAATTTGGTGGTGGTAGTTATAAAGTTTCTGGTGGATTACACGGAGTGGGGGTTTCTGTGGTCAACGCTCTGTCAGAGTGGGTAGAGGTAACGGTTTGGCGCGATAAAAAGACACATATACAACGTTATGAGCGTGGCAAACCTACTGGAGACCTGCAATCTAAATCTAATAAAGAAAAGCGCACGGGTACATCAGTACACTTTCTCCCCGATGAACAAATTTTCAGTACAGGTATAGAGTTTGACTACAATACTATTGTTGGTCGTCTGCGAGAACTAGCATATTTGAATGCAGGTGTCAAGATTACGATAACAGACCACCGCCTGGAATTAATCAAAAGTGATGAACCACGAATTGAATCTTATTGTTATGAGGGTGGGATTAAGGAATATGTTGTCTACATGAACCGGGAAAAGCAACCTTTGCACGAAGAGGTAATTTTTGTACAAGGGGAAAAGAATGATGTACAAGTAGAAGTTGCTTTGCAATGGTGTGTTGATGCTTTTAGTGATAATGTTCTCGGTTTTGCCAATAATATTCGGACTATTGATGGTGGTACTCATTTGGAAGGGTTAAAAACTGTTTTAACCAGAACAATGAATGGTATTGCTCGTAAGCGGAATAAACTCAAAGAAGGTGAGTCTAATTTGGGTGGTGAAAATGTTCGGGAAGGTTTGACGGCAGTTATTTCTGTAAAAGTTCCTGAACCAGAATTTGAAGGTCAAACAAAGACCAAGTTGGGCAATACTGAAGTTAGAGGTATTGTTGACTCTTTGGTAGGAGAAGTTTTAACTGAATATTTAGACTTTAATCCTCAAATTGCTGATGCAGTTTTAGAGAAGGCTATTCAAGCTTTTAAAGCAGCAGAAGCAGCTCGTCGAGCGAGGGATTTAGTTAGGAGAAAATCAGTTTTAGAATCTTCTCCATTACCAGGAAAACTAGCCGATTGCAGCACGAAAAACCCTGAAGAATCCGAGATATACCTTGTCGAAGGCGACAGCGCCGGGGGGTGTTGGCTAAAAAATCAACAAATTGCTTTAGCTGATGGACGTAACCTGAGCTTTGGAGAAATAGTAGCTGAACAAGCTGAGGGTAAAGAACATTTTTGTTACACAATTAATGAGAGTGGATATGTCGCAATTGAAAGAATAATTAATGCGAGAATGACGAAGCAAAATGCCAGAGTTATTAAGATAACTTTGGATAATGATGAAACTCTAATTTGTACTCCAGACCATCCTTTTATGCTCAAAGATGGTAGTTATAAACCAGCAGCTTTATTAACACCAAATGATCCTTTGATGCCTCTGTATCGAAAGTTATCTCAAAAGACAAAAACTGGTCAGGGATTAGATGGTTATGAAATGGTTTGGAACCCTAAAAAAGAAAAGTGGATTTATACCCATTTATTGGCAGACTTTTATAACTTGAATGCAGGAGTATATAAGTCAGGAGATGGCAACCATCGTCATCATGTTGATTTTAATAAACTCAATAATAATCCTACCAATATTCAGCGACTTCCAGCAGAGGATCACTTGGCATTGCACAGGGAACATCTTGAATTCACTTTGCATCGTCCTGATGTCAAGGAAAAAAGTCGTCAAGCTCATACAACTGATGAATTTCGGGCGAAGATGAGCGAACGAATGCAGGAACCTGAGACGCGAGAGATTTTGTCACAACAAGCTAAAGCACAGTGGGAAGTTGATGAGTATAAGGCTTTTATGGTTCAGAAATGGCGCGAGTTTTATGATAGCAATGAAGAGTATCGTGAACAAAATCGCGAACAGTTAATGAAAGCACAGCAGGAATATTGGAGTAAAGCTGAGAACTGTCAAGCTCGAGCAGAACAAGTGCGGGATTATTTTGCTAATAACCCAGAAGCACGGGAGGCAGCTTCTGAAGTCGCAAAACAGCAATGGCAAGATGAAGATTTGTTGGAGTGGCGACGGGAAAAAACTAAGGAACAGTGGACTCCTGAATTTCGTGCCAAGCGTCGCGAGGCATTAAATAAAACTTACTATCGCAAGACTCTTGAGGCGTTGCATAAGGTTTATCAGAGTTCTCGTTTCATAGATTTGGAATTGTATGATATTTATCGTCGTCGCGAGAAGGATAAGTCGATGTTGAAGTTTGAGACTTTCTGCGATCGCTATTTTGGAGGAGACGAATTGTTAGCACGGGATGCTATTCGTAACTATAATCATCGGGTTGTTTCTATCGAACCTCTGGAAGAGCGACGGGATGTTTACGACATTGAAGTTCCTAATACTCATAACTTTGCCTTAGCTAGTGGAATTTTTGTGCATAATAGTGCCAAACAAGGTCGCGATCGCCGTTTCCAAGCAATATTACCGTTGCGGGGTAAAATTATCAATATTGAAAAAACGGATGATGCTAGGATCTACAAAAATAATGAAATTCAATCAATGATTACAGCTTTAGGTCTGGGTATCAAAGGTGATGAGTTTGATGTGGCTCAACTACGCTATCATAAAGTGATTATTATGACTGACGCAGATGTTGATGGTGCCCACATCCGCACGTTGTTATTAACATTTTTCTACCGATATAAACGAGCGTTGGTTGACCAGGGTTATGTGTATATTGCTTGCCCTCCTTTGTATAAAGTGGAGCGGGGTCGGAATCATTACTATTGTTATAGCGATCGCGAACTCAACCAACTGGTTCAAAATGAGTTTCCGGCTAATGCAAACTATACTATCCAACGGTTTAAAGGTCTCGGTGAAATGATGCCAGCACAACTTTGGGATACAACAATGAATCCAGAAACTCGGACTTTGAAGCAAGTAGAAATTGAAGATGCTGCGGAAGCGGATCGGATATTTACGGTATTGATGGGCGATCGGGTTGCTCCCAGGCGTGAGTTTATTGAAACTTATGGACCAAAATTGAATATTACTGACCTGGATATTTAATTAGGTAGGGTGGGCAAATGTGAGTTGATGTTAGATGGTATAACTCAATATTTGCTCACTCTAGAATAAAGTAGGCGATCGGCACTATAGCATTTGGCCTTGGTAAAAAGTTTTTGACAATTCTATTCTTCTTCATCTTCAACTTTTATTGTAGAAAGTTCTGTGGGAGATGTAGCAACTATTCGCACTTTGCAGACGGTGCATTGTAACGGTAGTCTACTGTAATTATTTTGGTCAAAAAAACAGTGGGAGCATCTTGCTCCCTTGCTAGGTGTTTCTCATCCTAAAACAATTTTCTAAGGGAATTTCTATTTCTTCAACACGCCAAGCAGCATAGGTTAAAGCTTCTTGAAAATCCTCCGGTTCCAAATAAGGATATGCTTTTAAAATATCTTCTGTTGAATGACCTGATGCCATCAGTCCCACTATAGTACCAACAGTGACGCGCAAACCTCGAATACAAGGTTTACCACCCATTACTTCTGGATCTAAAGTAATTCTTTTTAATTGTTTCATTTTGTATCTCCTGTAATCGTATTACCCATCCCGTTTTAAGATTTGCTCATATTCATCATGAGTTCCAATCCATACCCAAATGTAATCTTCTTAATCTTTCAAAGCTAATGCTCGGTAATTTGTTCCAATTCTAGCAGACCAAAGCTTTCCCACTTTTTTAAAATGCAAAGAAGGATGATTTAAGTCACTTTTGAGCAATTCAAAGTTTTTTCTTGCCAGTTTTTGAATAGCTTCAGGTAACTCATTAAAACATCGCCAAAATCTTTGAGTTGTTTTATGCAATTAGAGTTCCTGTAGTTTATTTTGTGCTTTTTCTATTAACGCTTCATCAATCAAAAAATCTAGTTTTCCTGAATCAGAATCAGCTTCAATTTCTTGATTCCACTGTTCCCAATCTAACTCCATCATCCATTTTCTTAAATAGGTGAAATCATCAGGAGAAAGGGACTGAATTGCTGCTTGAATTTCTTTAACTGTAGTCATATCATATTATATCTCCTGTATCAGTTACCAATTTAGTAGGGTGTGTTAGCGGAACGAAGTGGAGCGTAACGCACCATTTTTGATGTTGTCTGGTGCGTTACGCTATCGCTAACAGCACCCTACTAAGCTTTGTTGGGTTTATCTTAACGGATAAGCTCCGCTAACACTCTCGTTCTACCCAACTTACTTTATTTTGCAGAAACCTGTTCCTGCACCCAAGCGCGAAAAGTATTCATAGTTTTATTCCAACCTATAAATGGAGAGCGTTCCAAATATTCAGGAATAGCATCAGTCAAAGGCAAATCAGGAAAATGCATACTAAATTCCGACTCTACATATTCACCATTTTCCAACACATAAATTTTCAACTTACCCTTCTCAAACCTCCACAATTCAGGAACACCTAAATTTTGATAAATATTAGGATGAGTGCGAGAAGTAACGTCAATTTCCAATGCTAAATCTGGAGGCGGATCGACAGTTAAATCTATTCGTTTCTTACCTCGTACTCTTGCCTCATTTTCAATATAAAAACAGTCATCAGGTTCAATACCTTGCTGCATCAATTCATTTTTAAAAGTTGTGGAACCAAGAGGCCAAAAATCAATTTCTAACTCTTGCATCAGCACCTTTAATAAATCTGCAATAATCACTTTTGCACTTTCATCTTCTGGTAATGGTGCCATAATTTCCAAAGTGTTATTTTCATAAGCAATTCGCGAATTACGACTTTCTCCTAAGTCGGCTAAAATTCCTTCAAAATCTTGCCAACTTACATCTTTTAAGAACACTCGTTGTCCTGGAGGAACAGTTAATTGTTGGAGTTTAACCAGCATTTTTTCTCCTTACAAAAACTAAGTAGGGTTTGCTGAAAAAGTCTTTTTCAGGAGTAGGGGAGTAGGGGAGTGGGGGAGTGGGGGAGTAGTTAGGAGAAACAAGGAATTATAGAAAAGATAGCCGGAACAATTGTCGATCATGATTTTTCTGCTATCCCGCCTGTCTTTTATGCTAAGTTTTTGAGGGTTTTCAACAGAAAACCAGGCACTTTTTTCGCTCCTTTAAAGGCTGAATCCTTTATCTGTCAATACTTTGAGATTATATCGGTAAGCCCTAAGTAAGTTGGGTTTATCCTACGGATAAGCTGGCGCTAACGTCCTTCAACCCAACCTACATCTATTGCACCATTTAATTAGTCAGGAATTACTTTTGACTTTTGACTTTTGACTTACGATGAAATCTCTGCTTCACCCTCTAACCCTGACTCTGACTCTGACTCTGTAGATGCTGCAGGCGCAGGAGTTGTGACGCGCACTAACACTAAGTCTGCTTCTGCTGCTGCTTCTACTCCTTCTGGTAAGGTAATTTGACTTAGCTGAAGAGACTCTCCTAAGTTAAGACCTGAGATATCTATCTCCAATGTTTCAGGGATTTTATCTGGTTTGCATTTGATTGCTAATTCTGTAACAACCTGGTCTAAAATTCCACCACCTACTTTAACTCCTACTGGCTCGCCAACAAAATTTATAGGTACTTCTAAATCTAGACTTCCATGAGCAGCTACGGAGAAAAAACTTAGGTGAAGAATTAAAGGTTTATAGGGATGAGATTGAACTTCCCTAAGAATAGTTTTGCCACTCCAAGAAATATCAGGAACTTTAAGATCGATAATAGTATTGTTAATAGAGGTATCTTTCAACAACTGCTGCGCTTTCTTAACATCAAGTGTTAATGAAACTGATTCTGTACCTTGATGACCATATAATACGGCAGGAATTAATCCTTCTCGTCTTAGAGCTTTGGTTTTGCTACCTTCAGGTCTTTTTTGACATTCTACTGTAACTTCCATCTTGACTTTTTTCGCTTAGTTTGCTTGCTAATTATACCAAAGTTTTTGATATAGCAGAAGAAAGAAGGAAGAAGAAAGAAGGAAGAAGAAAGAAGGAAAAATATGGCGAAGTCTTTCGTTTTAAGCTTTTGATATATCCGCGCCCTTTGCTTCGACTGCTATATCAAAAGGAAGAAGGAAAAAGCGAATTAAAAATAATTTCTGAGAGAGAACAGGATTTACACAATTTTTCTATTTTTTCCTAATATTTAAACAATTGATTTTATATTTTTTTGTACCTATCGCAAAATCAAATTCGATTAATTAAGAAATAATCGTACTACCATGGGAACCTAAAAGTGCCCGCTTTGGCCCATGAATTGGGTCTTCAACTACAATAGTCTGGTCACGACTAGCTCCTAAAGACACAATGGCAATAGGTACATTCATTAGCTCTGCCAAAAACCGTAAATAATCTAAAGCTTGCTTGGGTAAATCTTCAAGATTTCTACAATCTATAGTTGACTGTTGCCAACCAGGTAAAGTTTCATAAATAGGCTTACATTTAGCTAACTGCAAAGAACTACTGGGAAAATCTTCACAACGATCGCCCTCCATGTCATAAGCTACACATACTTTAATCTCTGACAATTCATCCAATACATCCAATTTAGTAATCGCCATACAATCCATACCATTAATTCGGACTGCATAACGTCCAATTACCCCATCAAACCATCCACACCGACGTTCGCGACCAGTTGTTGTCCCAAATTCTGCACCGCGATCGCGTAGCAATGTCCCTATATCATCTTTAGCTTCTGTGGGAAATGGTCCTTCTCCCACTCTAGTAGTATAAGCCTTAGCTACCCCAATTACTCGGTCAATCATTGTTGGCCCGACTCCCGCACCCACACAAGCACCTCCTGCCACTGGATTTGAGGAAGTAACGTAAGGATAAGTACCGTGGTCTAAATCTAGGAGAGTACCTTGTGCTCCTTCAAATAAAATATTACGTTTGTGCTGAATTGCATTGTAGATTTTCAAAGACGCATCTATAACATTAGGTCTGAGGCGCTCTGCATACTCCAGATATTCTTTTACTACTTCGTCTGGGTCTAAAGGAGATAGATTATAAAGCTTTTCTAAAATTAAATTCTTATAATTAACCGTCCAATTTATCTGCTCTCTTAATCTATCTGGACTCATCAAATCAATTATCCGAATCCCAGTACGCTCGGACTTATCAGCATAAGTTGGACCAATACCTCTTCCTGTAGTTCCTATTTTTTGACTACCTCTACGTTCCTCTGATGCCCGGTCTATTAGTCTGTGGTAAGGCATTGTCACATGAGCGGCTTGAGAAATCATCAAATTTGAGGTGGAGATTCCTAAAGCTTCAACCTGGTCTAATTCTTCAATCAGAACCTTGGGGTCGATAACTGTTCCAGAGCCAATGATACACTCAGTATCAGGATAAAGAATACCGGAAGGAATTAAGTGTAGTTTAAATGTTTGACCATCAACAACAACAGTATGGCCAGCATTTACTCCCCCCTGGTAACGTACTACCACATCTGCTGACTTGCTTAACAAATCAGTAATTTTTCCTTTTCCTTCATCGCCCCACTGGGCACCTATCACTATTACGTTAGCCAAGGGTCTCCTCTACGGATAGTTAACACAATTTGCTATTGTTGCATCTACTAAAAATTATGTCAATTTATTTTTGTTAATTTTTGTTAATTACTGTTACAATAACCCGTATGTCTAAAACTCTTGCTGTCATTGAGGGTTTGAATAGCAGGAGTTAGCATAAATGGGGATTATACCATTTATTAAAAACTTTTCTACATTTTTTTGAGCCTGGGAGTGGGGGAGTAGGGGAGAATTCATGGTAGTGCGTCAAGGAAGTGTGGTCTGTGTGGTCTGTGTGGTCTGTGCGGTCCGTGCGGGAAGCGTGAGAAGTGTGGTCTGGTCTGCTCGAAAGTAGGAGGAATAATTGTACCTGTATCTTTCTGGGAAGTGTCTGTTTTTCGTCCTAACTTTTTGGTCTTAAAGGGTGAAAAATTTGCACTTTTTTCCCGACAAAAATCCTAAAAACTTTATATCTCAGTGCTTTTAGATTAGATCTGCAGGCCCTACGCAGGCGAATCCCACACTTTACGCTCTGCACAACCGAATTCATTAATGGATAATTGATAATGGATAATTGATAATTACCTCTGGTTAAAACTGTTACGGAATTGAATATAAGGAATATTCTCTTTTTTTCCCCTTAAAAGGGGAGGCTTTAAATCAGAATTATTTAATTATTAATTATTAATTATTCGGTAAACATCAGAATAATTAACAATAACTGGCGTGCTAGTTATCAAAAAAGTTCCTTATGTCTGTGTTAATTACTTAATAATTGAAGTGTCACCTAAGTTAAGTATTCTTTTTTCACACAGAGAGATTGGGAGGTAGGGAGTAGTGAGATGGTAATCAAACATAGCATTACTATTGAGAAATGGTGTAAGAGAGTAGGGAGTAGAAAAGAAGAAAAACAACTGTATCTCAGTAACTTGAGAAATGCTATATCAACAGAAGTAACCCTCAGTATTTAGATAACTAATATCATGTCTGGATAAGATCACGATAGAACGACCTTCCGCGCTCCGCGACCAAAAAAACTTTCTCCTTTTCCTCTTCTTCTTTCTTGCTTCTTTCTTCCCCTCCTGGGAGGGGTTAGGGGTGGGTTCTCCACGGTCCGACTGAGGACTGAGGACTCCCTCGTTATTACTGAAACTAGAATTAGCTATTAAGACTTATACTTAAAGGATAAATTAGATTTCTATGGCTTTACACGCAGAATTACATCGACATTTAGGAGGTTCCGTAGTTCCTAGAGTTTTATGGCGATATTTCCAACGTCAAAACGAGGAGCTAGCAAACCGTTTTCCCGAATATCAACAATTTGAAGAATTTTATACCAAACCAAGGAACACATTAGATGAATATTTAGAACTACATACATTAGTAGAACACGTTCAAACTATTGAGACATTGCCTTACTTTATTTATCGCTTAATTCGAGGTGCTTATACATTTGAAAATTTAGCTTATTTAGAGTTACGTTATACACCTTACTTGAGAACTCCAGAGCATTTATCTCAGTCTCAACGTATAGATTTAATGTCAGAAATAGTTACAACTGTGGGTAAGGCAAGTCAACAAAATGAATACCCGATTGTTACTAGCCAAATTTTATGTATGCACACTAGATTACCCCATGAAGTTAATCAAGCAATTGTAGATTTAGCAGTGCAAATGCCAGAATATGTATGTGCTATAGATTTAGCTGGTGGAGATAATCATTATGGCGAACGTATAGATGAGTTTATTAAACTGTATAAATATGCGCGTTCCCAGAGGGTAAAAACTACTGGACATCTTTATGAAACTCCTGACGGTTGTCATCCAGAATTACTACCTTATTTAATGCGAATTGGTCATGGCATTCAAATTCCTTTAAAACATCCAGAACTATTAAAAGATGTAGCTAAGAATGGGCAATGTTTAGAAGTTTGTCCAACTACTTATTTTAAAACAGGTACTATGGATAATATGAGTCAGTTAAAGACAGTATTTGACCAATGTTTTGATGCTGGAGTAGATATTGCTATTTGTACAGATAATGCTGGTTTACATAATGTACGTTTGCCGTTTGAATATGAGAATTTACTAACATTGGATGTGATTGATTTTCGACAACTACAAGCTTGTCAAGATGCAGCATTTCGTCATGCTTTTGCTTGGCCTCATGGTAAGCGACCAGAGGAAATGTTAACAGGTTTATTACAGCCGGAATCTATTGTTGCAGGAGCTATAGGTTAACTACCTTAAGATAGGTTGTAGGTTGAATTAAATGGGGATTTAAGTATTCACAATTTTCACAATTGTTTGGAGGTTAAATTGGAATGCAGTTTCACTTGATAGTGGGCTGTTTTTTTATCTATATCAGAGAACGGTGTTCAGCAATTAACAATGAACAATTAATAATTATTAAAAGAAGGGGATTGACTAAAAGGAAAATTTTTAATTTTATCCCCTTATACCATTTATCAAAATCTTTTCTACACTTTATTGAGCAGGGGAGCAGGGGAGTAGAGGAGTAGGGGAGTATTCAATAATTGATAATTGATAATTGATAATGGATAATTGATAATTACCTCTCCCTAAAAACGGATAGGATTGAATAAAAGGAAAAAATTTATTTTTTTCCCCTTGAAAGGGGAGGCTTCAAGGCGCGAATTATTTAATTATTTATTTAATTATTTAATTATTTAATTCTTCGGTAAAAATAAGAATAATTAAAATTAACTGGGCTGCTAATTAGTAAAAAAGTTATTCTACTTGTGTTAATTACTTAATAACTGAAGTGTTACTAAACTATAGCATTAATGCAAGGGAATTGGTATTAAAAGGGGAGGCTTCAAACCTGATTTTTCTAATAATTAATAATTAATAGTTAATAATTAATTATGAGTTCAAGTTTTAGGAAATTTATCTTTCGCTTTCTAAAGATCGAGAAATTTATTGCCAAAATCTAAAATGAAATGACCCAGGATAGAAGGTTGATTATTTATCTTCCGTTATTTTAGATATTTCATAAGTCAACAGTAGTAATGGCAGTTGCTATAATTCTACATAAAGGAAGTTGGAAATTTATATCTAATATCGTATCCGGATAATTAATTATCTATCCTATGATGAGATGAGCGGAGAACCGGGTCAGGAGAAAGGAAGGATGAGAGTGAGAATTATTTGGGGATATTCGGGCATTTTATGTCTGCATTGAATGAAAGTAGAAATGCGATAACTGTATAACCGGATTTCAGATAAAAGGAACTTCTCCAATACTATTTTTCACCTATATCTATCATTGTTTACCTTTTTGATTCTTCTTAATTACTTTTTCCTGGCCAAACAATTAAGGTTTAAAGCCTCTGATTTAAAGAAAAAATAAAGAAAACAAATCTTGTTTGTAAATCTTATCTATTTTAAAAAGAAGTAATGATTCATTATTAATTCTTGAACTTATGTGCCATGAGTGGATTAAATTGTTTTGATCTAGTAAATATTTTCTAAAAATTCCAGTTAAGATATTCCCAACAAGCATAATTTTGTAACCTTGTTTGATTTAACTGGTATGAAACTAAAAAAATATTCTCTCTTCTTGAAAGAATAACAAAATTAAAATAATTAATGAATCGTAAGCATTTCCTGCGGAATCCTGCGCAAACAGCTCTTATGAGGGGGTTTTAATGAATATAGGTTTTAAAGCCAGCTTTTATATATAGTAAATATAAATTCTGACTCAATGAGTAAAGCTTTTATCTCAAACTAAAAGCAATAGCTGATGGCTGAATGCTGATGGCTGAATGCTTACAATGAATCAAAAATTGCTACTACAATTATCATCAAATAAACTCGAAAACTAAACTACCAAAATGAACCTAAATAATTTGTATAATTCCTGCTCTTTATTTCCACAATTTATAATAATATTCATACTTTGTTTCTTAAGTTTCGGCTGTAATAACCAAACAAAAATTTCAGAATATCCCGAAGAAACATTGTCAACAAAACAGTTATCTTCTCCAGTTAGTCAAGTATCAGACGAAATTTTTCAAACAGAAATCAAAGCTACGAAACCTTGGAAAATAGCCTACATTTTGAAAACTACTCCAGAGGAACCCTATTGGAAAAATGTTAAAGAAGGCGCTGAAAAAGCAGCCCAAAATTTTAATGTAGATATAACTGTAATTAATTCCGAAAAACCTCAAACAACAGAATTTGTTGAAGACCAAATTATTCTAGTAGCAAATTTAATTGAAACAGAAGAAATAGATGGAATTATCATCGGTTCATCTGATTCAATTCGATTAGTTCCTGCCATCGAAAAAGCTATTAATTTAGATATACCAGTTATTGCTATGGATACTCCACTTAATAGCGATCGAATACTAACTTTTGTTGGATTTGATAATTTTGCTGCGGGAAAATCAATGGGTGAGTGGGTGGTTAAAAAATTAGAGGGGAAAGGTACAGTCGCAATTTTAGATGGTGCAACTAATCACGATAATGCTATTCGGCGTCGCCGGGGTTTTATGGCAGGTTTAAAAACAGGGGATATGAAAATAATTGCGATTGAATCTGCTAATTGGGAACAATCAAAAGCACAAAAAATTACGAAAAAATTGTTGAAAAAGTTTGACAATATTGACGCGATAATAGCAGCAAATGATAGTATGGCTTTAGGCGCTAGTCAAGCAGTAGAAAATAGTCAATATCCGCCAATAATTATTACAGGGTTTGATGGTCTAGAAAATGGTTTACAAGCAATTAAACAAGGTAAAATTACAGCTACAATTAATCAAGCACCAAAACAACAAGCGCGATTGGCAATTCAATTAATGATTCGACATCTAGAAAATGGAGAAACTTTTCCCAATATTATCCTTTTACCAAATACTGAAGTTATAACTTCAGAAAATTTTGATTGAAGAAGGAAGAAGGAAGAAGGAAGAAGGAAGAAGTGGATGGTGACTCAAACCCTAACCAATTGTAAACAACCCCGTTGACGGCGGCGGGGTATTAAACCCAAAAGAAAAAGAGAAAAATAATAGTCAAGAAATTTAATTATCAAAGCTATGAATATAAATAATCTATATACCAAACTTGTTCATCGTAATTTCAAAACTCAGGAATTAGAACAACAACCAACATCCTTGAGAAAACAAATAACATTTAGAGTTATTATACTAAGCTTAATTGCCATTCTCGGTATTACAGCTACAACTTTGCTGAGTTTGTTAGTAACAATACAACAAGCTCATCAAAAAATTAATTATGCAAAAGTAGAAGCAGCTACAAGTTTTAACCAATTTTTTTTAGCACTAGAAAGCGATATGGTAGCAACAAGTGCTGCTTTATCAACAACTAATGATTTTAATAAAATTAACTTGATAATGAATCAGATGCGAGATAGAAATCGCTCTTTTTTAGATTTAAAAGTTGTAGATATAGATGGGAAAGTTTTAGTACAAAATAGTAGACTAAATCGTCCAAAAGAAAAACAAATAAATCAACAACCTTGGTTATCCGGTCGTGGTCGAGTGGAATCTTTATATATTAGTAACGTCAAATTTGAAAATCAACAACCATATTTGGAAGTAGCGATCGCTGTTACTAATGATATTGGAATTTCTCAAAGTTCATTAGTGGCGAGAGTTGACTTGACAGAATTATGGGATAAAACAATTGAAATTAAAGTCGGAAAAAACGGTTATGTATATATCGTAAACAATGAAGGTTTGGTCATTGTTCATCAGAACCAAAATTTTATTCAAAAAACAACGAACCTTCAAGCATTATCTAGTAGGAACAGCAGCAAATATCAACCACAAATAAATATATATCAAGCAATTGATGAAAATTGGGTATTTTCTAATAGTCAAAATTTAGCAAAAGTACCTTGGTTAGTCATTGTTGAAGAACCAATAAAAGAAGCGCTTCAACCATTCCTAGTACCAGTAATATTTTTATTGTTGACTCTGCTATCTATAGCCTTAATTGTTTATAATATAGTTTCTTTTACTCGACATAGAATCGTATTACCATTACGCTTTATAGACCAAGTCGTAACTACTATGGCAAATGGAGCATTAAACCATAGAATAAAAGTTAAACATAATGACGAACTGGGAGCTTTAGCGCAATCTTTTAATCAAATGGCTGAACAGTTACAAAATTCTTTTGAAGCATTAGAAACTAGAGTCAAAGAACGTACTGCGGAATTAATGGAAGCCAAAGTAGCTGCTGATACTGCTAATAAAGCAAAAAGTGAATTTTTAGCAAACATGAGCCATGAATTACGGACTCCTTTAAATGGAATATTAGGTATAGCTCAACTTCTGCAAAATTCACCAAATTTTACATTTCAAGAACAACAAGACGTTGAGATTATTTATCAATCTGGTTCTCATTTATTAACACTCATTAGTGACATTCTCGACATATCTAAAATAGAAGCTGGCAAACTAGAATTTTTACCAGAAGAGTTAGATTTTCCCAAATTTATTAATGGAATAGTTGAAATATTTAGGATTCGTGCCCGAGAAAAGAAAATTTATTTGAATTATCAAGTTATTAACAAATTACCTCCTAGAGTTATAGCGGATGAAAAAAGATTAAGACAGGTATTAATTAACTTATTAGGAAATGCCATTAAATTTACCGACCGAGGAGGGGTTAATTTTAAAGTAGACTCTATGGGAGAAAATGATTCACAATCAGAAAAACAACAAAAAATTCGTTTTCAAGTAGAAGACACGGGTAAAGGTATTCATCCCAATGATTTAGAAAAAATTTTCCTACCATTTGAACAAGTAGGAAGTAATCAAAACAAAGTTGAAGGAACAGGATTAGGACTAGCAATTAGCCACAAAATAGTAGAGATGATGGGAGGTTCATTAAAAGTAACTAGCACACCAGGAGTTGGTAGTATTTTCTGGGTAGATTTAGACTTACCTTTAGCTCCAGAATTATCACAGCAAGTCAACTCAAATTCATCATTAATTACTACTCAAAAATCTAATGATTCCCAGTCCATAAAACAATCTATTGTGCGCATTCTCTTAGCAGAAGATAATCCTGTAAACCAAATTATTGCGAAGAAGATGTTGCATCGCTTAGGATATACTATAGAAGTAGTAAAAAATGGTTTAGCAGCAGTAGAAGCAGTCAAAAACCAATTCTATGACATCATTCTTATGGATATACAAATGCCTGAAATGGACGGGATAGAAGCGACCCATCATATCCGTCAACACTTTAAAAATACTGAATATACTTACCAACCTTGGATTATTGCCATGACAGCAAATGCCATGAAAGAAGACCGAGAAAATTGTCTCAAAGCTGGTATGAATGATTATCTAAGTAAACCCGTACAACTGCATGAACTCGCTGCAACTCTAGAAAAATTCCTTGAAGAAGGAGTCAGTCCTCAGTCCTCAGGAGGGAAAATTGAAAATTGCATGGGGACTGCTTCCCCAAACAATTTTGAACACCGCAAGTGACGGTGGGGTATTAAACCCAGATCCATAAAAGATAAATTAAGGCAGTTCTGAAAAGTGCTTGACTTAGTAATATTATATTTGGTTGAACAGTTTAAATAATTTTTAGAGATAATGTCTTAATCACTAGACAATTTTTCTCCAGAGCAATAATCGCAAATTCCGCCACCTAAAGAAAAACAATAGCAATTAGCAGCTATCTCTTCAAAGTTAGTTTTCTCCTTTTTGGAAGGTTCAAATTTTACCCAAGGTTCTTCAAATTCATCATCATATCTCATCCACTTACCTTCATCAACAACTGTCTTATAACAATTACCACTACCACGAGGAAACAGAACTACATAGTCTTCTTGAAATATTACATAGTACCCTCTGTCTCTCCATTCTTCTGCTAAGGCCATATTGTTTTTGATTTTTTTGAATTATGTGTTTGAAATAGCAGTCAGCACCTCAGCGGTCAGCTATCAGCTTTTTAAGGTGTATAATAGGGGATACTCTAGAGTTGAGTTGCCGCTCCGCGTCTACAAACCCCCATAAAAGGCGCACCACGCGCTTTTTTACGCTAAACGTGGGGGGTGCCGAACCCTTGGATTTTTAGCTGATAACGCAGTTCCTCTGTAAGAGTCTAGCTAAATGCGCTCAAGCTAATAGCTAGTTAAATTTTATCAGGTCTTATATCATGTTCGGTAGAACAGTTATAATTAGGCTCGTAGTTGGGCTTGAGCAATAATAGTAAGTATTGTAAGGGCTAAAGCCCAACTACAAACAAAAATTTTATTATAAGTAATTATCCGAACATGATATTACGCACGGACACTAAACCCAGTGAGGGCGAATGCCATTCGCCCCTACAGATGGTGTATGATTTGATATTTTGCGTAAGTTCTGTTGAAGAAAATTAACTAGCTAACTCTTTAACTTTACTCATAATACCTTCAGGATCGATCCCTTGATGGGGGAACTGTTCCCATAGACCACCGCAACCTTCTTTGTGAGTAGCTAGATAACCAAACTTAGGAGTCAGACCACGTTCGAGTAACCAAGAACCGAAACGACTACCCAAACCTGTACGACGGTTGAATGCTTCAACAACTAATACAAAAGGAGAAGAACCAACTTTCTGCAACATATCTTCGTCAATGACATTGAGAGTCGGTTTATTAATCAAACCAACATCTATTCCTTGCTGTTTCAGACGTTCCACTGCATCAAGGGAGCGATATAACGCATCACCAAAACTGACAATATAACCTGCTGTACCTTCCCGGATGACTTCATCTTTGCCAGGAGTAAACTTATAACCTTCACCAAAAAATTCATTACCATTGCTGTCTAACAGAATTGGTACTTTGGAGCGAGTGGAAAAGATAAACCGCATTCCGGTTTGAGTAAATACTGCTTCCACACAAGCTTTCATTTGGTTCGCATCAGCAGGGAAATATAAGCGAGTTTCATAACCATCATCAAGACCGTTATCGGCAAACATATTATTGATGCCAAAGTGACAAGTATTGTCTGCCATGTCATCTATACCAGCGTGGGAGAAGTGACACAAAACGTTGGAGTTGTTCAACCGCGCCATTGTAATTTCAGAAATACACATTTCAAGGAAAGCACTGAATGTGGCAAAAATACCTTGCTTCCCTGCTTCCATACCAAACCCCGCAGCAGCAGAAAAATTGCCACGTTCCATGATACCGCCACTAATAAACCGCTCTGGACAAGCATCGTGAATTTGTTTGAACCCGCAAGAACCTTCTAAGTCACTGTCAACAAATAAATGATTTTTGCGTTCCTCTTCACTCATACCTTTGAGGACGGATACCACACTCTCGCCAAAGACATTCCGGTTAGAACCCATTTTGTCACTTACACCCATGAAAGTGTAGCTTTGCTTTGGTTTTTCAATACCCTTGAGATAATTAACTGCTTCAGTTCTACCTTTTGCGTCTAGATATTCGATCGCTAATTTTAGAGGAATCACATCATGTCCGTGGGTAGAACCTTCTAGACCTTCGATACCCACACTCATTTTCCGCTTATTAATCACAGCGACCGGACCTTGAGTTGTAGCCGCTTGACATATCCGTTGATACAAACCATCTAAATCTTCCCCATCTCCTTCGAGTACGGTTAAGCCATGACCTGCTAAAGTTTTATTGAGGTCGTAACCTTTTAAATAGTCGGAGGGATGACCTGCAATAGTAACATCATTATCATCAATTATCAATTTAACATTGAGATTTTGTGCTACTGCCATTCTCGCTGCTTCAGCATCATTACCCTCTTGCTGCGAACCGTCGGAACCAAGGCAAAAGACTAATTTATCAGGATTTGCCATTGCCACACCGTTGATATAAGGCCACATATGACCTAATCTACCGGAACTGAATTTTACTCCTGGAGTAAATCCTAATTCTGGGTGTCCTGGTAAATGAGAATTTGCTGCCCGATAATTTACCAGACGTTCTACAGGAAGTTCTCCTGCGATAGCTGCCATTAAGTATTGAGTAGCTACACGGTGTCCAGCTTCATCAAAGAAAATAGGTACAAATTTTTCTGCTGCACCTCGGAAAAAGGCATCTAAAATCATAACTTCAGGTACTGTGTCATAAGGGCCACCTGTATGACCTCCTACTCCTCTAGCAGCACCAGTGGCGGTGAAGAAGATTATTGTATCACGGCAAAGTTGAATATTTGCTTTGAGTGTTTCGCGTTGTTCGTCTGTGAGAGTGGGGTTTGTGGGGTCGAGAGAAAGTGGTTTATAGCTTCCTATGTCAATTGGAAATGGTGCTGTAGTAATTGTCATGGTTAATAGGATTGATAATATCTATCTATGTTTTATGTATCTGTGCCCATGATTTATTTCATACCTATGATGAGGGATAAAATGTTTATGGGCAAAGAATTAAAGAAAGCCTACCATAGTTGGTGAGTTTTTTAATAATTATTTTATTTTTTTACTAAGGATGCTTAAGACTTTAAAATCTACTATATAAAAAATTGTAGGGTGTATGACGATACGCTGACCATTTCTGGAATAATGGTTGCTCTGACTGTCACGCACCGCGTGCTCCGGGATAGCGCGTTATATGAAATCCGTTTCACATTCTACATGGTTTAATATTTCAGAACTTACGCAGTAGAACCTATTTCCGTCATTGCGACCGACAGGGTTTGCGGAGCATTACCGGGACGGAAAGCCATCTCAAATCCTAGTTTTTCGTATCTCATGCGTAAGTCCTAATTTATTAAACAAACACTCTCTTAGTTGATATCCTAAAAATAAATTTACGGTAGTGGTATGTCAACTGCTTTAAATGGAACTGTAACTACTGATTCAGCTCTGAAGAGGTACAAATTTAGTCGTATTTTGGGAGGTAGTTTTTCCTCAAAGTCATAAACTCGAATTTCTTCCTCACTATCACCAAATGTAGAGGAACCGTTATGTCTAATAACTTCACCACTTTCAGATTCAAATTCAATACCTTTTAGCTTTGAGTCTACATCCCTAATCAAAATGATTATGCTCTTGTCTTTTGGGATAGAAACAAACGTAGAAGCAAATGTAGAAGCAAATATAGAACACTTAAACTCTGTAAAAACACTAGTCAGAGAACGAGCAGACATAGAGTCTTCCTCTTGCTGAGTGGCCTGCCGATCCACTTCACATTCCTCATGTTGATTCATATCCTCTGGTTTTTGAATCAAAACCTCAATGTCTGAAGACTTGAGAACTGAATTGGAAATTGGCACACCAGTCTTTTCCAGGATATTTTTCACTGTTACCGTTGATTTTGCATTTCGATCGGGAATAAACATTTCCAGAGTACCTGAAATCTCCTTGATTGTTGCAGCTTGCCTAGTCGGACTTTTCAATTTTAAGTAAGCCCTAGTATAGTTGTACCCTGGAAAAGAGATTTCTTCAAACTCACTTTCTGATTCTTCTGATTCATTGTTAATAATACTTTTCCCAGTTTCATCTACAGCTCGATCGACATTTACACGTATTGCCTTAGCATCTACTAGCATATCTTCAAAAAACTTCAGGTAAATATCTAGCTTACTATTAAAAGTATCAGTCCTAGTATCTGTAACACTTTCTGCCGTTACTTCCACCTGACCCAAAACAGCAGGGCAAAACATTAATGTGGCAACAGCAGCAGACATACAAGCAAGCTTTAATTTTGCAGCAGCTTTAGCGACTATCCCAATTGGACTTTTCATAACAAATATCTCTCTAGAAAAAGCTATATTAATAAGTCAGGCATAAATACAAAATTTATGAAAAAGAGAAAATTATTGATGTTCATCTGACTAATGACGGGACATATTATGAGATGATGCTCCAGAAATAACGCTCTAGCTTTTCAGACCCTGCTTTCCTATTCCGACTCACTGCCGTTCCCCCTGCAAAGTGAAGGCCACTCAATAATAAGGTACATATTCAGTTATCAGTTATCAGTACCTCTGCAATAAGGAATATTCTCTTTTTTTTATCTCCTTAAAAAGGGGAGGCTTTAAACTACAATTTCTCGGTAATTAATAATTTATGGATAATAATTGATTTGATTTTTGATTATAGGAGATGTCTAATAATAATAGTACCTCTTCCAAAAGAGCGATCGCCCCTTTGAGAGATTTTGCTGTTCCTTGTCGATCGAGTTGAAGATTTAGGGTGCGGAATATGCACCCGATTTTTGAGTTATTCAGTATATAGTTTTCGTAATTTCTCTTTTGAGGAAATCTGGGGAATTTGAGAAATAATTCTCTCTAAAATTTTCACATCATTAATTGCGGAAATTTCGGATTGACTAATCATGAAAAATTTTTCTTGTTTCTCCTTTAAAAGAGAGGTAAGCATTTCGGTCTGAATGCGGAGCTAACAGCTATTAGCGGTCAGCTTTTAGCTTTTTCATAGATAATGTATATACACTTGTTGTGGTCAAGGTCAGTTTTTTTCCAATACTTTATAATTATCCTTTAATTTTTTAATACTAATTCCTGCTCTCAAGGCAATGAATTAATAGCTGAATGCTGATAGCTGAATGCTGACAAGGAGAGGCTTTAAACCTTAATTATTCGGTGATTTTTTCTATTCCTTATACCATGTCCGGATAATTAGCGATAAAAAAAACTTTCTCCTTTTCCTCCTCTTTCTTCCCCTCCACCGGAGGGGTTAGGGGTGGGTTGACTCCTGAGGACTCCGTCGTTTATTTATAAGTATTCAACCGGACATAATATTATACGAATTATCATAAATTAATGCTAGATTTAGGTAAGACTTCAGTTATTAAGTAATTAATACTGGTATTATCAATTTTTTGCTAATAATTAGCAAGTTAATGTTCATTATTCTTATGTTTACTTCTCCCCTACTCCCCTACTCCCATTCCACATCAGAACGGGCAAGATGCCCATTCCACATCAGAACGGGCAAGATGCCCATTCCACATCAGAACGGGCAAGATGCCCATTCCACAAAACCCTATTCCCTATTTCCCAATACTTGAATGTTTAAAGATTATCTAGTAGTTGATACTGAAGGAAATCCCCTGCTCAAGGAGATTGCTGTAATTAATTCTTTAGGAAATTTGATATTTGAGGCAATAGTTACTAACAACGACCAACCTTTAAAACCATCGACTAAAGGGCAATCTTTAGTAGAAGTACTCAACAAATTCTTAGAGGTTATTCAAGAGAAATTTCTTGTTTTTCATTACGCGGAACATGACTTGAAAATTTTATACCATTCTTTTAAAGTAGCGGGTATTACTTCTCCAAAATTGCAGACTTATTGTACTTATAAATTAAGCTTACTTTTTTATCCTCAAATTCCCAGTCATTCTCTGGAAAATCTCTGTAAATTTCTCCATCTAAAAGTAGCAGATAAGCGTTTTAATCCTGCCTTAGCTCATCGTGCTAAATATGATGCTCTTTTTACTCATCAACTTTATCAAAATCTGATGCAACAATCTACAAAAACTAAATTAAAGTCTAAAACAGACCCTTTTGTTAATAATCGAGTTGATACACCTTTTCAACAACATCCAGACCAACGAGAAGTTTTTGAGAGTGAATTTAATGATTTAAAAATAGTTGTAGAAGAAATTAGTCAAGACCCAAATCATCAGAGTAGGGGTGTTGTAGTTATTGGAGAACCGGGGTCGGGAAAAACTCATTTAATGATGAGACTTGCTAAAGATATTTTAGAGACTAATCGTCTTTTATATATCCGACAACCTAATAATGCTCAAGCTGTAATTTTTCATACTTATAGTCGAATTCTTGAGTCTTTAATTGAACCTGTACAATCAAGTTCCCACAATCAATTGGAATATTTAATTGCTCATAGTTTTGCTCAAATTATGGAAAATTTACAGAGTAATTCAACTGTTTTAACTCAGAGGGATAAAAAAGTATTAGAAGTTATGCAAAAGAATCCTCTAAAATTATTTTCTAATTTAGCTAAAGCAGAGACTCAAACTAAAAGGAATTATTGGGAACATATTGAAAAGCGTGCTCTAAATTGGTGGGATGAAAACTATTCGCCTGCTGGATATGCGCCTCAAATTTTTAAGGGTATTCTGAGATTTTGTAGATATAGCGACCCTTCTCGCCGACGAATTGTTACTCAGTGGTTGGCGATGAATGATTTACCTGCTGAAGAGTTAGAAAAGGTACAACTTTTTCCTTGGTCTGAAGAGATGAGTAGGGAAGAAGTATCTTTAGAAGCAATTAAGGTTTTAGGATGTTTATCTCTGTTAGAAAAGCCTTTACTTTTAATATTTGACCAATTGGAAGGATTAGGACAAGAACACAATGAACGTTTACTTTGGAGTTTTGGAGAATCCATCAAAGAAATATTAACTCATGTGCCGAATAGTTTGGTAATTTTAAATTTATTTCCCCATCGTTGGCAGCAGTTTAAACAAGTTTTTGATGGTTCTGTAGTGCATCGGATTTCTCAATCGGAAATTGTGCTAAAAAAACCTCCGATTTCTGCTTTAAAAAAGTTATTGAATCTCAGAGCTGAAATGGTTGGTTTTGCAATTGAGGAATTATTTGCAAATTCAGAAATTGATAAAATTGTACGAGCAAATTCTATTCGGGGGGTTTTAAGCACTGCATCTAATTTTTATCGAGAGAAGGTTTATAATATCCCTTTAGCAAAAAAATATGATTTTGATTCTCGTTCGACTACTCCGAATTTGGCGTCATTTACAATTCCTTGGCAAGAGCTAAACGAACGCTTAGGACGGATGGAAAAGTTGATGTTTAAAATTGCAGAAAAACTGGATATTGAGGTTGATAATTTTACAGAAGAAGCTGTTGTTATTTCAGATCGATCGGAGTATTTAGCGGAAGATGAAGTTGTACTGGATGAGCCTATTTTAGTTTCTCCAAGGGATATTATACAGGAATATTTTGACCGACAGAAAGTCAAACTAAAAGCTAAATTTATGGAGCATCAAATATTAACTGATTTAGATGATGTTGGTAAACTCGAAATGATTCTTCGGTTTTTTAAAGACAGTTGGGATAACTTAGAGATAGAAGTTTTAAATTTAGGAAAACGGGTGACTCCAGAACATTTAGCGATAAAAATCGAACAACATCAATTTGTAATTGCTTTTCTACATGAGGGGGGGTCTAAATTTTTTTATCGGATCAGAAATTATAATGAATTAATGATCTACCATCCATCACTACAATTTAAGCTTTGTCGAGATGAAACAGATTATCCAATTAAAGGCACAAAAAGTCGTCAGCAATTAGATAATTTTAAGAGTTCACCCAGGGGAGATTTAATTATTTTAAGTTCAGAACAACGAATTTTATTTGAGTTAATTTATCAAACTATTGTTGACCTGCAAAACCTAGATTTAGAAGTGAGCGTTGATGAATTTATAAAATTTATATCCTCCGAATATTGCGATTTTTGGTTGTGGAAGATTCTGCCAATTTGAAGTAATATCATGTCCGGTTGAATACTTATAAATAAACTACGGAGGAGTCAGTCCTCAGGAGTCAAACCCACGCCTAACCCCGACGGTGGAGGGGAAGAAAGAGGAGGAAAAGGATAAAGTTTTTCGGTCGCGTCAGCGGAACGGAGTTCTATCGCGCTCTTATCCGGACACGATCAAATACCAATTTCAGGAATAGAACAGATATAGCTAAAAGTCTTATATTATCAGTTTTTTATTCTCCCAGATGAGCTTTTGTCTTTCGGAGCTGTTGCCTGCGCGCAGCGCTATAATTGTAGATTTTTACAGAATATAAGGTTATTAAACATCTCCAGAAAATAAATCAACCTTTTAATTAGACCGGTTAAGAAAATAAAAATTCACCCTAAAAAATCATTTTTTGTGCTTTTTTCGTGAAAATATCTTGCCTGTTGCTTGTTGCCTGTTGCCTGTTGCCTACTCCTGCCAAAAATCTATATCTTTTTCGGAGAGGTCTATTGTCGGTTTCTCAGAACGGTGTAGGAAGGAGCAAACATGGAGTTGAGACGGCGGTAGCACAATATTAAGTTGCCACTAGGGTCGATCGCAAAGTAGTTTTGAAAATATAATTTGGGAAAGTTGGACTCAACCTCGTAAGTATTTCCACCGATAAAAATGTCATTTTTGTGAGCTATCTCTCCGAGGCGGTCGTAGATAGGGTCAGTCATTTCAGTTATCAGTTATCAGTTATCAGTTATCAGTTATCAGTACCTCTCTGTACCTGTTTGCGCAGCATGACAAAGGTCAAGTAAAGTGAATTGAAATATTGAACTTTATTTTCTCTTGGTCGATTGGATATGGCGCAGGTTTCGGAGCCATCTCTTTGTCAAAGACTCGGCCATCGGAAAACCTGTGAGAAAATATTCTAGCAATAGTACTAATTTACAGTTTAGGCCAATAAAGGCTTTACTGGCAACAATTTGTTGGCCTGGGTGGTTGATGGTTTCTTGAATCAGCGATCGCGCAGATTCCCGGTCGTTGGCCTAATTTACTGCTTTAGCCTGGACTTGAAGGGCCAAAACCTGGAAACGGTTCAACAATTAATAATTAATAATTAAGTAGTAACTCGGTTCTATACAAACCACGCTGTCTTGATGCAGTCGCTTATGGGGGAAACCCCCAAGACCGCGCTGCATCGCTTTATTCTTTTTCCTGACAGTTTCCAATCATTGGGTTTTTCACCATAATTAGGTAGATTGTCACTATCTAAATTTGAAACGGGCAGACCGAAAAGTTATTGTAGTTAATAATAGCACAGGACAACTAAAGTTGTCTAGTCTAAACGACTCGCTTGTTTTCATCCCCCGGTTAAAACACGGGGGCTTTCAACGTCGCTTTTCGGTAATGCATTCCTAGGCTTTCTCGGTGGACAATCGACTCTATAACCTTAAGAAGGTTGGTCTTGATTAATTTGGCGTTCAATGGTTTGAATGGCCGCATTAAGTCCAGCTAATCTAGTTTCTAGATCGTCTCGCATCCACTTCAGGAATTTCAGTTTATTTTCCTGATGGACTTTACGAGACTCTGGTTGAAAAAAGTCCCAGCCACAGCAGGATTTAGTAAAGAATGGAAACATGGGTAATACTCTCAACTCATCTTTACTTAATATTTTGAAACAAAAACTCTAGAAATAGCAGATTATATTCTAATTTATTTCTTAAATATCAAAAATGAAGGCCATGCCAGTCATCAAAAATCTTGAGAAGTCCGTATTTCCAAAAGTAGAGCATTATATCTACGATAAATATAAATATTATATTATCAAAATCATAAGGGTCTAAAACCCCGCCTTTTAAGGCGATAGGGTTTTTGGAGCGGGGCTTAAATCCCCTACTTCCCCTCCACCGGAGGGGTTAGGGGTGGGTTCTCCGGGGCCCGCGGGTGGGTTAACTTCTGTACGGGCGAACGGCCGAAAGCTTGCGCATAACTATCGAATGGCGCCCCTACTGACTTGCAGACTTGCTGACGCGCGTTAACTTCTTAGGTCTGTTTCTGTGAAATGCAAGTAAGTATTCAATCGAACTTAATATAAGTATCGATCGCGATCGCTTCCTTACTTAGTTTTATATATTAATCACCGCCATTCTTAACAGTAATCAGTTTCACAGCATCCTGATTTTTTTCAAAAGTAGATCGAGTTTACGAAACTCAAACTTAAACTAATTTTAGCACTTTCAAATATTGTTCCAAACTTGATTTAATGCTAAAATTTATACTGTAATTTATAGGCAAGAATTACAGTAGGAATAGAATTACTTATTAAAGATAAAAAAACTCTAGATTTGCCTGAAAAATTTCAATAATATTTTGCATTTATCTATTTTATCTATAAAAAAAAGGGAGATATGATTATGGTTGCTCAATCTCGTATTTATTCATCGCCTCTCGAACAAGCAATTGACCGTTATCCGCTAACTGTCACCCCCGAAACTCCTCTGGTAGACGTACTAAAACAAATGAGTACGTTACAAAGCAGTTGTATAATGCCTGTAAATGCACTGACAAATGGAAAAATTGATGAATCACCATTATTAAACCAGGAAAAAGCTACAAGTGTTTTAGTTGTAGAAAATCAATCTATTGAAGAAGACCCAAAAAATTGTCATGTACAATCTTCTTTTTTATTAGGAATATTCACTTTCAGCGACCTTGTCAAACTAATTGCGACTGGTAAAATTAATAATCTAAGCAATTTATCAAAAAAGGTGAAGATAGCAGAAGTCATGTCATCTAATTTTGTGGCTCTAAAAGAATCAGACGATCAAGATTTATTTACTGCTTTATCTCTGTTTCGCCAACATAAAATTAGTCATCTACCAGTGCTAGATAGTATGGGTCAAATAGTTGGTGTTGTGACACCAGAAAGAATTCGTCAAGTACTGCAACCTTCTAATATTCTCAGATCGAGAAGGGTAAATGAAGTCAAAAATGATTCTGTTGCCGTCACAGCTCCAGAAATGACATCATTGTTGAAGATTAGTCAATTAATGTCAGATCGACAAGTGAGTAGTGTAATCGTAACACAGAAGAAAAAACAGAAAACACAAAAGATTGAAATTGAAAAACCTGTTGGGATAATCACAACAGATGATGTTGCACAAGCCTATTTTATAAATATGAATTTGGCAACAACACCTGTAAAAAAGGTAATGAAAATGCCAGTTAATTCTTTGAAACAAACAGACTCTCTCTGGGATGCTCATAAAAAAATGTTGGAGGAACAGGTACAAATCTTAATAGTATGTGGAAAACAAGGAGAGTTTCTGGGAACAGTTAATCAGGCAAGCTTACTTCAAGTGTTAGACCCGACAGTAATGTTTGGGTTAGTTAGACAATTACGAAAAGATGTTAATCAACTACAAGCAGAAAAATTTGAACTATTACGCACTAGAAATGCAGAATTAAAGAAGGAAGTGCAGGCACGAACGGCAGAAATACAAGAACAGTTAGAGCGCGATCGCCTCCTGGCAAAAATAGCCCTCCGGATTCATCAATCTTTAAATATAGATGAAATTATTAATGCTGCAGTTACAGAAGTTCAACAATTTCTCAAAACAGACAGGGTAGTGTTATTTCAGATAGAACCCTCAAAAACAGCTAAAATAGTTGCTGAGTCAGTAGAAAAAAATTGCAATTCCTGGATGGGAGAAACATTTTCATCTGAATGCTTAATGTCAAATTTAAAGATGAATCAAAATCAGATTCAGGCAGTTTCCGATCTCACTCAAACAAATTTAAGTACAGAAAAAATTATTGAACTTCAGGAAAAACAGGTAAAAGCTTGCTTAATAGTACCAATTTCCCAAGATGGACAACTACGGGGACTGATGTGTACCCAGGAATGTTCGGAAATTCGAGAATGGCAAGAATCTGAAATTGATTTGTTGAAGCAGCTAGCAACTCAGTTAGCGATCGCTATTCAACAAGCTCAACTTTATCAACAAGTACAAACTCTCAATACAGATTTAGAAAAACAAGTTCAAGACCGCACAGCAGAATTGCAGCAAAAAGTGAGAGAACTACAGCAACTTAATATTCTCAAAGATGATTTTTTAAGCACTGTGTCCCATGAATTAAGAACGCCTCTATCGAACATGAAAATGGCTATTCATATGTTGAAAGTCTTTCCTATATCAGAACGCGGTCAACAATATTTAGGTATTTTAGATACAGAGTGTAAAAGAGAAATTAACTTAATTACCGATTTGTTAGATTTACAACGCTTAGAAGGTGGTACTGCACTTATTCCTATAGATACAATAGATTTAGAAAGTTGGCTTCCCACTATTATCGATCCTTTTCAATCTAGAACTCGAGAACGCGAACAAACTCTAAAAGTTAAATTTCCTAAAAAAATCCCTCAGATCGTATCTAATAATAATAGTTTAGGCCGGATTTTAGCAGAACTCCTTAATAATGCTTGCAAGTATACTCAGAATGGTGGGGAAATCAAGTTTATCATTGAATGTAAGCAGAAAAAAAGTAGCAAAAAAAGCCTTAAAGAAATACCCCCTACAATCAAATTTTTGATTAGTAACCCATCAGAAATTCCCGAAACTGAGTTACCTAAAATATTTAATAAATTTTATCGAGTGCCTAATGCCGATCCTTGGAAACAAGGGGGTACAGGTTTAGGTTTAGCCCTAGTGAAGAAATTGGTAGAACAACTAAATGGTAATATATTAGTATCCAGTAGTAATGGTTGGACAACTTTTACAGTAGAACTACCAATTTAACGCGCGTCAGCAAGTCAGCAAGTTAGATAGGGGAGCCGTCGGATTGGCGACGTACAGAAGTTAACCCACCCGCGCGCCCAACCCACCCGCGGGCCCCGACCGTGGAGGGGAGCCAGCAGGGGAAGGGGATTTGAGAAAAGCTCCAAAAACCCGATCGCCTTAAAAGGTGGGGTTGCGCGAGCCTTATGATTTTGATAAAGGAATTGCATCAAATTCTAATTTCCGAAATTTAATTTTGACTAGCCTACTTTTTTATCTCCTCTTAATACTATACACCTTTGAAAAACCTAGCCAATCGGCCGACATTTTTAGGAATTGTCTCTCAAAGGTTGCAGATTAAGTCAGTACTGACTACGTTGGGAGGTCACGACCACCATAAGTGAACTCCAGCTTATGTGCAGGTCGCTCTAAATTAAGGACAGCGTTAAAGTGCGCCAATCGGAAGTGGGTTTTGTACCGAAGCGTGTTTAGAGCATGAACAAGCCAGGCCAACATAATCGAGGAACACTTTACTGAAAAGGACTAGACACCACAATGTCTAATACTAATTACATTTTTGTCATAGATACAAACAAAAAACCATTGCAACCTTGCAAACCTTCTGTTGCTCGTAGGTTGTTAAATTCGGGCAGAGTTTCTGTATTTAGACGCTTCCCGTTTACTTTGATTCTCACGCAAAGCTGTTGAAATAGTTGTGAAAACAACTTTAACCCTCAAGATTGACCCAGGCTCAAAATTTACAGGGATGGCACCTTCAATAATTAATAATTAATAATTAACAATTACCTCTCCTTTAAAACGGAATTGATTGACTAATCATTAAAATTTTTTCTTGTTTCTCCACGGCGAGTGAGAGGCTTTAAACCTTAATTGTTCGGTCAATGTGTTTATTGTGGCCAAACTAATACACCGCTAGAAGTTGAACATATCTACCCAAAGTCAAAAGGAGGAACAGAGCGAGTATCTAACTTAACTGTTGCCTGTACTAAATGCAATCAGATTAAAAGTAATCAAGATGTCAAAGAATTCCGATCTGGTAAACCTGAGTTATTAAAGCGAATACTAACCCAAGCAAGAAGATCATTAAAAGATGCAGCAGCGGTTAATTCTACCCGGTGGAAATTGTTCAATACTTTAAAGACTACTGGGTTGACCTTCAACAATTAATAATTAATAATTATTGAAGGTGTCAGGACAAAAAGCAAAAAGTGTTAATATGAGTAAATTAAAAGTTGTACATAAAAAAGACGGTTATACCTATACATTTTGTCCACAGTTGTCCATAAATGTCGAGGAAAATGTCGTCTAAAACTCAACATAAAATTTCTCGCTCTCAGGATTGGTCATGGCCTCTATGGCCTATTTTACCTTTATATCCTTATGGACAAAGACGAACATTACGAAAGGAGATTGTCAAAGATACAATCTGGACTTTTGACCAACTTCAGGGCATTTTCTATGTCACTGTACCAATTCGGATGACAGTGGTAAGAATGCTCGGAAGTGGTTTATTTGTTTATGCTCCCATAGCACCAACACGAGAATGCGTGCGCCTTGTTAATGAATTGGTAGAAAAATATGGAGAAGTTCGCTACATTATTCTACCAACTATTTCTGGCTTAGAACATAAAGTATATGTGGGACCCTTTGCGAGAAAATTTCCCACAGCGGAAGTTTTTGTGACGCCCAACCAATGGAGTTTTCCTCTAAATTTACCCCTGAGTTGGTTGGGTTTACCTCAAAAACGCACCCATCTACTTCCTGCTAACAGTGGTGATGCACCTTTTGCAGCAGAATTTGACTACGCAACTCTCGGACCCCTTGATATTGGTTTCAAACCTTTTGCAGAAGTAGTATTTTACCATAGTCCATCTCAAACGTTATTGGTGACAGACACGGTTTTGTCTGTACCTGCGAAACCCCCAGAAATTTTGAATTTAGACCCCTATCCATTGTTGTTTCATGCGAAGGATAATGTGTTTGATGTAGTAGAAGATAATCCGATCGATAGATGTATAGGGTGGCAAAAAATATGTTTGTTTGCATTATATTTTCAGGTGGATGCTTTAGATGTGGTACCTACTAGAGAGATGTTTCAGAATGTTTTGAAGGCACCAGACCGCTCAAAGGGAGCATACTTTGGTATTTTGCCGTGGCGTTGGAAGTATGATTGGCAGCGTTCTTTTACACAATTACGACAGGATGGACGGTTGTTAGTAGCACCTATATTGCAAACCCTGATTTTGAATCGCGGTCCAAAACAGGTGATGGAGTGGGTTGAGAAAGTGGCAAGTTGGAATTTTCGGCAAGTTATTCCAAGTCATTTTGATGCACCTATCCAAGCAAGTGGGTATGAGTTTAGGGAAGCGTTTAGTTTTTTAGAAAAGGATAGTGGCGGGTATTTACCAGAGATAGATTTAAAGTTTTTGAGAGAATTAGATGATAAGCTTAAAAAAATAGGGGCTTTACATTAAAGCTGAAGACCATTTAGTGAAAGGGGGTGAATATTTATAATTAGGGTTTGCTGAAAAAATTGGTTGGTGGAGGTAGGACACGGGGACGCACCAGACGGGGGGACGGGTCGATTTGTGGGGAACAGGGAATGGTTTCGGCCATTTTATGTGAAGAAAATTTCAGTAAATTGATGCCAATAAGAGCCAATAACTTAGGAGATAAATTGAATATAAAAAGCTTCATTACCGTAAGCTTTCCTGACTTTTAGCTTGATGAGCGCAAGCCCTAATTAATAATCTTCAGGACTTAGGCAAATTGACCTTTAAAGCACCATCTGTAGGGGGGTACTTCGGCAAATCTGCGGAACGCAAATGGCATTGGTGTTCCGCCAAGCTCCGAATGGCGCACTAGCTATATGTAGAGTATATGCTTCATTGACATACTCCCGACGTTGTGCGATCGCGAGCCCCGCGGGATTCTTCAGCCAGAGAAACCCTGACCGCTGTTTCGTGTGAGGTGATGTCCTCCCCCTGTGTTTGTTGACCTTGGTTATTATAACAAAATACCTCCTACTTGTCAAGGAGAGCGGAACGTTTTATTTGTGGAGGTATCCGACTCTCGATCCTGGCTTTCCCATAGGACGCTCCTTTTCAAGAGAGCGCGGGACTTCCCCCCAGGGAAGTTAATCGATCGTTGATAATTGATAATTACCTCTGGTTTTAACCGTTACGGAATTGAATATAAGGAAATATTATTTCTTCTCTTGGTCGATGGTCGGACAGCGAGGAGACCCGAAGAGTGACAGAGCCGCTTTCCTAGCGGAATGCTATCGCAAACGCGGTCCGCCATCCCACCCTACGGTTCGCTTTGAAGATAGAACTCCGTTCCGATCTCCGCGAACGACCGCTTTTTTTCCCTTAAAAGGGGAGGCTTTAAACCAGAATTATTTAATTATTTAATTATTAATTATTAATTATTAATTATTAATTATTCGGCAAGTCCTGATTATGTAACGCCCATTTTCTTATTTTCCCTATAAAGAAAGACTAATTGGTGTTGCTGACTTTGTAAGCTATCAGCTATTAGTAATGAATAATTACTTCTAAAGTGTAGTCAGGGTACTTTGGCGGTAATTTTTTAGTCTTTCTCAATTTCAAAGGTTGCTTTTACGCAGACCCAAAATTAATAGCTTAATAGCTGAAGTCCGCAGTTCCGACCTAGGAAGCTAGCTAATAGCTGATAGCTGTTAGCTCCGCATTCGGACCGAAATGCTTACCTTACTCCAGGTATGAAACTGCTGAGTGAGTAAGTATTAAAAAAGCTCTTTTGACTATTAATAACTAACTGCTAAAAATCATACAATTAGTAAGTTTTACTGAATGATTTACAAACAATCTCACAAGTTTAATTAAAGCAAAAGGGAATTACGATGAACAAAATCACAGTTGTTTTGATTGAAAAGCATAACTCAAGTCGTGCTGGGTTAGTAGCTGCTTTGCAGATGTCTGAAGGCATCAAAGTAGTTGGAGATGCCGCTTCTGGCAAAGAAGGTTTAGCAATAGTGAAGGCAACTCAGCCAAATTTAGTAATAGTTGCTCTTAATCTACCTGATATGGATGGAGTTGAACTGACTCAGAAGTTGAAAGAATTAAATGGATGTCGGGAAGATAAACAAACAAAAGTGTTAGTCTTAGCAACAACAGACAGTGAAGATACCGTAATAGCTGCTTTTAGTGCTGGTGCAGACTCATATAGTCTCAATGATATCAGTTTCAGTAATTTACTTAAGGCAATTGAGGTTACGAATGAAGGTAATAATTGGATCGACCCGGCGATCGCTAGTTTGGTAATTAAACAAGCTCGGGAAACTCAGGATAATAATTATCCAACTTCTCAATCACAAATCAAACTAGATGAGATGGACTGTGCGCCAGGAGGAAATGGAATAATTAAGATAGATCGTCTAACAGAACGAGAATTAGAAGTATTACAACTAATAGTTTCTGGATGTAGTAATGCTGAAATTGCTAAAAAGCTTTATATTACTGTCGGAACTGTCAAAACCCATGTTCGTAGTATTTTAAATAAGCTATGTGCTAACGATCGCACTCAAGCAGCAGTTCGTGCTTTACGTTCTGGTTTAGTTAGTTAACCTAGATCTATTTCCCATTAATAGTTATGCTTTCCATCTGCATTAGTCAAAGATGTCAGGGTGGTTTAATAGTTTGAATAAAAATATTTTTTACTCAATCCTTCTCTATTAAAAATTCACCCCTACTAATTTTTGACTTATCCTATCTTGAAAAACACTTTATCTATTCAGGGAAAAGTATTTAATACATTTTCCTTGAATTCTTATAAAACATTAGTTATACTAAAATAATTTAAAAAAGTTCGTCGGTTTAGTCAATTGCTTTCTTAGCTTCATCTTTGGCATTTTCTACAGCATGTTCTGCTTTTGCCTCACCTTGCTTAACTTGTCCTTCAGCCTTATCTTCTGGATTACCAGTAATATCTCCTAGCATTTCTTGAGCTTTACCTTCAATATTTTTAGCAGTTGCTTTTGCTCTATCTTCGGTACTCATATATATTAACCTCAAAACTTTTTTATCTACATATATATATTAATAATAATTTTTTAAACTTTCTTCTATCGAAAGGAGTATCTTGATATGTTTTGTGATTATGCAATTTGATAGATACGATCTTTTATCCTCTTTAGTTTCCATTAGACCCAAAAGAGGGAGTAGGGAGTAGGGGGAAATAATATCAAATCCGGTAGCATCGGTGTAATTAGATGGGGAGATGGGGAGATAGGGACCCACCCCTAACCCCTCCCTGGAGGGGAATATCGAGAAATATTTGGTAATGGTTGAAGATGGAACATTTTTTACCGAGAAATTGTCGTTTAAAGCCTCCCCTTTTAAGGGGATAATAAATAAAAAATTTCATAATTAGTCAATCCTCTTCTTTTCAAGGAGAGTTCAATAATTGATAATTGATAATGGATAATTGATAATTACCTCTCCCTAAAACGGATAGGATTGAATAAAAGGAAAAAATTTATTTTTTTCCCCTTGAAAGGGGAGGCTTCAAGGCGTGAATTATTTAATTATTTAATTCTTCGGTAATTGTTAATTATTAATTATTAATTATTAATTATTAATTGTTGAAGTGCCGAATTAAACGGATTCGATCTAATTGATAAATAAGAGTGGGATAATTGATTTGATTTTTTATTATTGGAGATGTCTATTAGCAAAAAAGCCTAGCGTTATCAGCTAGGCCAAACATTTTTATGTCACTTCTGAATACTTGTTGATATGCGCAGCTCAACTAATTATAATTGATAACTAAATTTTACCTGTTCCTTTACCACGATTATCTTCAGACATAGATAAATTTCCCTCTTCATTAGTCTGATTTACTTCTTTCATAGTTTTAGCACGTTCTACTCCTTGTTCTTCTTCTTGCTGCCTCAAGTCTCCTGGTTCATTGACATACATTTCAGGCTCAACCGCAAAATTATTTAACCTACCTTCTGTATCAACAGTATAACCTGATGCAGTATTATTTTCTTCTGCTTCAGTTTCAGGAGTTTTCATAAAGTTTTCTCCTTCTCTTTCCATCCTATCTGCTACATCTGTAGGAGTGATATTAGCATCGTAGTTAGGACCTGTGTTTGTTTGATTTGTCATTACTTAACCTCCAAATAAATTTCTATTGAACTTAAATAAAATGTTATGTCTATGGCTCGACTAAAGCGGATATTATTCAGTATTTTATTTTTTACGAATCTACTTTAGGAACAACATCAGGACGTTCTTTGTTTTCCCAACCAGGGGGACGCTTAGAGTTGTACCAGGCAATAGAACCTATTGTTACTGCAGCAATGAACCCAATTACTAATACTGCTGTTGCAGCAAAAGGAAAATGAGATACTTCTGTAGTAACTTCTGTAGCAACTTCTAATAGATACATAATATTAGAATGATCCTCGATCCGAAATTTAAACTTACTACAGTTATAGTAAATTAAAAAAAGATAAATTTACATCTATCAAAAGGTTGAAGTGGTAGTAAAGCTTGGATAATTTTAGGGAGAGAAATCAAGAACTAATCACAATTGCAATAAATATTGAGTTGCCATAATGCATAACTCACATAGGATAGACAAGAATTGAAGATGACATAATTAGTCAATCCTAGAGTTCAAGAATGCGCGAATGCGCGAATGCGCGAATGCGCGAATTACCTCTCCTTGAAAACGGATAGGATTGACTAATCATGAAATTTTTTTCTTTTTTCTCCATGAATGGAGAGGCTTTAAACCTTAATTGTTCGGTAATTATTAATTATGAATTATTAATTGTTGAACCTAGCTATATTTTTAATTTTGGATAGAATGGATAATTAATATCCAAGAAAAACAGCTTTTTTTTTATTCCAGCAAATAAAAATTTATCTAGAGATAAGAGAAGATCGAGATAGGTATGGAATTTCTATCTTAAGATAGATGATTTATTTTATTTTTATAAGTTTACTTATAATAAACAAATTTTTTTGCTTAATTATTAAAATTAAATAAACCCCCAAGTTGAACTTTGATACATAATTGAATATAGCGTTTCTCAAGCTAATGAGGTACAGTTGTTTTCCTGATTTTTTATTCCCTGTTTCCCGAATTACTACTCCCTAATGCCATTTATCAAAAACTTTTCTACACTTTCTTAAGTAGGAGAGTAAGTCCGTGGGTAGGGACGTTGCATGCAAAGTCTGTACAGGGAGAGAACCCACCCGCGGGCCCCTCCTGGGAGTGGAAGTAAAAATCAGAATAATTAGGATTAACTGGCTAATAATTAGGAAATAAGTTATTAAACCTGTGTTAATTACTCGATCGCTGAAGTTCCAGCCAAGTATAGAATTAATGCATGGGAATTGGTCTAAAACATATGAAATAGGTTAATGTCTGCTAGGGATATATTAATAGGGAGATGGGGAAATTCATAATTAGCATCATTTTTCATATTTCATACAAAGCGTTGACAAACTTGCCTCACAAGTTGATAATGTAGCAGTTCTCATCTCTGAGTGAGACACAAAGTTCTGGGGTTTTAGGGAGCAAGGAACAGAAGACAGTAGAGAAGGAAAACCAGAGTACCTCACAAAGAGTAAGATAGATTACATACCACAGAACCATTTTATTAAGGAGATTAACATGGATATTGTTCGTTTAATTTGTGCGATTTTTTTACCACCCCTTGGCGTATTTCTGCAAGTAGGTTTTGGCGGTCAATTTTGGTTGAATATTCTTTTGACTTTACTGGGTTATATCCCAGGAATTATTCATGCTGTTTGGATTATTGCTAAAAGATAAATAGTTATTGTGTTTTAGGTGGTAATATCCAGGTATTTATGCCCAAATTACCACCTACCATCTTATTATCAATTTAACCTTAAACCTTATTAAATAAATTAAATAGAGGTTACTAAATTTTTACTTAGATATGAATGAAATAATCAATATAATTATTGATGGGTTAAAAGATGTACTTGAAAGTACTATAAAAATCATACCAGCCATACTAATAGCATTAATTATTATTTTTTTAACTCGCTATGGAGCAAAATTACTTCGGAACTTCGCCCAACAGGTAGGAAAACGTGCAACTGCTAGTAAATCCTTACAAATTTTAATCACAAAAACCACCTATGTTGGTGCTTGGGTAATAGGAGTTATTATTGCTTGTGTTATTGCTTTTCCCGGTTTAAAGCTAGGAGATATTATTGCGACATTAGGTCTTGGGTCTGTTGCTGTTGGTTTTGCATTTCAAGATATATTTAAAAATTTTCTTGCAGGAATATTACTCTTATTACAACAGCCATTTCGCATCGGCGATCAAATAATAGTTGATGACTATGAAGGTACTGTAGAACAAATTGATATTAGGACTACAAAAATTAGGACTTACAATGGCGAAAGAGTCATTTTACCTAATTCTAATGTATTTACCAGTGCTGTACAGGTAAGAACAGCTTTTGGTGTTCGACGAACAGATTTAGGAGTAGGTGTGGATTATAATACTCCTTTATCAGAAGCAGCAGATATTTTATACCAACTTATTCAAGAGGTCGAAGGTGTTTTGGGCGATCCTATTCCTGAGATAGATTTAGTTAGTTTTAATGATAGTTCAATTGACTTTATTGTGCGCTATTGGACTAAGGCAGAACAGAAAGAAGTACGCCGAACTCAAACTCAGGCAATTATTGCTATTAAGAAAGCTTTTGACCGAGCAGATATTAATATTCCTTATCCAATTCGGACTGTTTATTTTTACAATCAAGATAAATATAATGATGATATTCCTGTAGACTCTCAGTAAAACATAAAATCTTCCCTGTAAAGCAATTTATTGAATCAAGATTATCAATAATTTAATTACTGTAATTACTAGATAATTTGACAGTAATTACAGTAACTATTTTCTAGAAAATCAGACTAATACTAAATGTCGCCTAAAGATTAAAGACATTTATAACTTTTCCCCGATCCGAATTTTAACTGATGACTGATTTAGAGAGAAGATGCAGTATCAGGAGCAATTTCGACTCCACCTTCTTTCTTAATTAATTGTTGGTTTGTAATTAGAAGACTAATGTTATCCGCATCAATAGATATACCTTTTTCATCACAAGCTTCCTGAAGTTTTTGCTGAAACAGTTTAATATCTTGACCATAGCCACATTGTTGAGCAGCTTTTTCTACTCCATATTTAGCATTAGCTTTAGCACAATCAATTAATTCAATTCCTGTGAGATTTTTTGGAGCATTCATAATTCCTATTCCTCAGTTAACTTCAATATATTTAATGTATGTTTTAAAGGGAATTTTTTCTTAACTTAACATTCATTTGGTAAATATTATCAAAATATTTTTCATCAAACATCTGTCTCTAGTATGAATTTAATAATTCAAGGATAAAATTGTGAATATAAACTTATTATTTTGGATACTAATTTTACTAGGTTCTATTTGGGCAGCACATTGGGGTTCTGACAAATTAGCAGAACCTCTAAATAAATTACGTCAACAGTGGGGACTAACTGAAGCCGCCGGAGCAGCTTTTGTTGCCTTAGCCACAGCTAGCCCAGAAATTGGAACTAATACTGCTAGCGCTATTCAAGGTTTATCTGATATTGGACTTGGTAATTTACTAGGTTCTAATATAGTCTCTGTTCCTGCAATTGTCACTGTTGCTTACTTTGCTGCTCAAAAAAATTCTCAAAATAAACCAGATAAATTTTCCCAGCCTCTTAAAATTAAACTAGAAGCTTTAACCGTGCAAACAATTCCCTATTTATTAATAATTGGGTTAGCAGCATTACTTACTATTCCTAAACCTTGGCGTGGGTTACAACCTATTGATGGTTGGTTAATGTTGGTAGCTTATTTTATTTACTTAGCACAAGCAATTATTAGAAACCAGCAAAAAGGTACAAAGGTAAATTGGAAAACTGAAGAGATTATTGTTGCTATTGCTGGAATATTAGCATTAATTATCGGTGCTTACTTTACTGTCACAGCTACAGAAAAAATAGTTTCTATATTGGGCATTGCTCAATTAGTTGGTGGCTTATTTATTACTTCTACTTTGAGTATTGTACCGGAAGTTTTTGCTACTTGGAGTGTGGCAAAAAGCGGACAATTTACAGCAGCAACTACCAGTGTTATTGCTGATAATACGGCAACAATGACTCTAGCTTTTTTCCCATTAGCTTTAGTAAGTTTACCTGTGGAAGATATCAAATTATATTCTGTAAACTTATTTTTTGTAGCTTTATTAGGAGTATTTTATTCATTATTTATTTATTTTGGTAAGCCTAAATATAGTTTCTCTTTCAAGGAAGTATTGGTACTTAATAGTATTTATATAATTTATCTATTGGTAATGATTTTTGGCGTTTTGAGGTGACTATAGTTGTAAGCATTCAGCATTTAGCATTCAGCAGTCAGCATTCAGCTATTACCGAATAATTAAGGTTTAAAGCCTCTCACTCGCTGTGGAGAAACAAGAAAAATTTTTCATGATTAGTCAATCCTATTCGTTTTCAAGGAGAGGTAATTCGCGCATTCGCGCATTCGCGCATTATTGAAAGCGCTTTTCACTTGAGTAGACCACAAAGTCAGCCATCTATTGTGGAATTCGCAGCCCTCGTTTCGCTTACCGAAGAATTAATAATTAAATAATTAAATAATTAAATAATTCGCGCCTTGAAGCCGACCCTTTCAAGGGGAAAAAAATAAATTTTTTCCTTTTATTCAATCAATTCCGTTTTAGGAAGAGGTAATTGTTAATTATTAATTATTCATGGCTTTGTTGCATGAAAGTAGCGTTCTTAACATCCATTCGGCAGTTATATCCCCCTCTTTCGCAATTATTACTATTTATCTATTGGACAATAGTTATTGCTCTGCTGATGAGCGATAGTTCTGCGATCGCAATTATTACTATTTATCTATTGGACAATAGTTATTGCTCTGCTGATGAGCGCCATTCGGAGTAAGTGCGGCAGCTTAATCGCTCTGCGATCGCAATTATTACTATTTATCTATTGGACAATAGTTATTGCTCTGCTGATGAGGGCCATTCGGAGTAAGTGCGGCAGCTTAATCGCTCTGCGATCGCAATTATTATTATCTATTGGACAATAGTTATTGCTCTGCTG
>JAXHSW010000008.1:52191-88522 GCA_034190295.1 Cyanobacteriota bacterium
TTCGGAGTAAGTGCGGCAGCTTAATCGCTCTGCGATCGCAATTATTATTATCTATTGGACAATAGTTATTGCTCTGCTGATGAGCGCCATTCGGAGTAAGTGCGGCAGCTTAATCGCTCTGTTTCACAATTATTATTATCTATTGGACAATAGTTATTGCTCTGCTGATGAGCGATAGTTCTGCGATCGCAATTATTACTATTTATCTATTGGACAATAGTTACCGAAGAATTAAATAATTAAATAAATAATTAAATAATTAAATAATTCGCGCCTTGAAGCCGACCCTTTCAAGGGGAAAAAAATAAATTTTTTCCTTTTATTCAATCAATTCCGTTTTAGGGAGAGGTAATTATCAATTATCCATTATCAATTATCAATTATTGAAAGCAGTTTCCGCACGTTATTGTTGTACATATGCGGAGCAAGTGCGGCAGCTATATACTTTCATGCAACAAAGCCATTATCAATTATCCATTATCAATTATCCATTATTGAACACCTAACTTTTTAACTGTGGTTTACCCATCTAAAAACTGCAGTAAATCATTATCTTAGAAGGAGAATTCAAAATTATGTTTGCGCAGCATTCGGACTGAAATGCTTATATCATGTCCGGTTGAACAGTTATATTATGTTCGGTTGAATAGTTATAAATAAACGACGGAGTCCTCAGGAGTCAGTCAGACCGAGTCAACCCACCCGCTGGCCCCTCCCAGGAGGGGAAGAAGGGAGAACGAAGAAGGGAGAAGGAAGAACGAAGAAGGGAGAAGAAGAACAGGAAGAGAAGGAGAAAATTTTTTCCAAATCGCTCCGATCCGGACATGATATTACCTATAATTTTTGTGGCATAGGAGGCGATCGCCATCAAATATGAATAAACTCATTGTACGGCGATCGCTATCCTCACCAAGATTAATCTGGTCTGGTCATTAAAGAGAGGACTTAAGCCTCATTTTTGACAAAGAATAACGCGGTACGGGGACCAATTTCAATGCCACCGCGATTAGGGGAACCCCACTTATTAATGTACTTTTGACCGTCACCACCGTAGTCTACACACATTTCAAAGTCATACTGTAGCTCGTTGTAACAACCGACTCCTAAACCGGGCATTTTTGCTGCTGTAACATCAAATGTTTCACCAGCTTTATTAATAATGGTTAAACCTCGATCCCCACGCTCAATAAAGAGTAAATTAGGACTGTCTGCACTATCAGCAATTTCATTACCATTGCGATAGTATTGAGACTCTCCCATCATTTTTTCGTGAAATTTGGTACCAGCAACAACTGTAGGTTCAAAAGCATCAAAAGTTAAAATCAATGGCGTTCCTTCTTCTCTCCCTAAAACGTAAGCTGTTGCTAAAACTAAATCGTTCTTGTCAAATTTCCAATTATCAAACTGCCCTGGTGCCCAAGTATCGTGGTTGCGAGCAAAGGTAACCGCATTGTCTCCAGGTACAGCACGCTGAGTATCTGCTGGATTAACTAGAGAGCGTAAGTCTCCCCCGTAACCAAAAGCACTTTTCAAAGTATTGACCAATTGAAAATCCGTTACTTTGGGAAACACTGGAATATATTTCATGCTCTCGTCATAGTTACGACCGATAGCTTCACCATAGAAAAACTTATCTTCAGGGATAACTTCAACTATCTTCCCCAAATCTTCAACAGAAATGTGTTTGATAGCATCAAAGCGGAAACCATCGATGCCAAGAGCAATCAGTTTTTGCATATACTCATGCTGTTTCTGTTGCACATAAGGTAAGTCAGTCCTTAAATCTGGCAATCCTTCCCTGTCATTGGGACTGCATAACCAATCATTTTCAACTTCGTAGGAATTATTATAGTTGGCAATACATTTTGCCTCGTGGAAATATTCCTTTTTTGCATAGAGCGGATATGCTTCGGGGAAAGGTGCAACGTCTTTATAAAAACGATAATTAGCCATGTGATTAAAGACTACATCGGCAATAACTTTAATTCCCCGTTCGTGAGCAGCGTCAATCAAATCTTTTAAATCTTGCTCATCTCCTAGATTTCCTTCCAGAACATAATCAAATGGCTGATACTGAATGTACCAGTATTTATCTGAAGTGCAGGCATCATCTTCCCGTGAGGGTGTTTTATTGGGAGGGGAAATTTGAATGTAGTTATATCCTGCTGCTTGAACTTCAGGCAGTTTTGCTGTGACATTGGCAAAACACTCATCGAAAGCGTGGTAGATAACATCTGCTTTAGCAGGAGTAGCATTGGAGGTCAGTCCAATAATTACTGCCAGGAAGCAGGTACAAACCCACGTTATGAGAAAACTGAAAGCTAAACGATTTTTTGTGTCCATAAATAGGATTATTGTGTCTACTTTAGAGGTAACAAGTTGTCTGAATTGAAGGCTATCTATATTAGACATCTCTAGAAAATAAACAAGCCTTTGTAAGCTATTGCAAAGGAAAGCAATAGAGTTATCAAATATATTAGCTGGATTTTGTAGATTTAGAGAACTAATTTTTTATTGGCGTTGGTGAATCAACATAAGAATTAAGATGTTTGGGCGAACCGTAATCAAGATCTGTAGGGACGTTGCATAAGGGCGTCCCTACCTATTCCCTGTTCCCTATTCCCTGTTCCCTATTCCCTGTTCCCTATTCCCTGTTCCCTATTCCCTGTTCCCTATTCCCTGTTCCCTATTCCCTGTTCCCTATTCCCTGTTCCTACAGCCACGAAAATCATAGCTAAATTCACCAACGCCTTTTTATTTTGCTAAATAAGCGAAACGATTCAACCTTGTTCTCGTTAACTTGGTACGATCGCCCAGAGGCAATCGCACCATACAACATTATCGAGATTTGGGATTAGATAAATCCAGCAAAATTTGCTCTATTGAGCGATCGTCGTATCTTCCCGGAACGCCAGGTTCTGAATCCGTTCATCTGAAGCAGGGGGGCCGTCCACCTGCTGAAAAGCTTTGTCTGCTGTAGGAAAAACTTGATGAAAGTATTCAGCCAGTGAGTCCTGCTCAGTGCCGAAAGGAGCGAAGTCGGCAACGCCCTCGAAAGGTTCTGCAATTGCCTCATCCCTCACCCCGTTTTTGTTGAGGTCTTCTTCAGGTTCAAAATCTCCGTCGCCATCACTATCTGGCTCGCCCAAGAGATCGACACGATTAAACAAAACCGGATCGGCATTCAAAAAACTGGGGTAAGGATAGCTGTCGCCACCATCAGCGAGATAGCTAACGGTAATCGCCCGGAAGGTGCGGTTGGGGTCGCCGACGAGTTCGCCATCTTGAGCAACCACATCAGATTCCTCATCGCCCAAAACGACTAAAGAGATAATGCGATCGCCAGCAGGAAGTTTAGGATCGAAGCTAAACTTCAGACCTCCTACTTGGGGAAACTGGCCAGGCGTTGCACCGAGAGCTGTCCCTGCAACCCCATGTTCGAGTGTCTGTAAGAGTTGTTCTGCCGTGAGCGTTATGAGGGTGAGTCCATTGTTGAACCGGAGAGAGTTGTTGATGTCGAGTTGGGACACTTGTCCCTCTGCTTTCCCTGCTTCCGGATTTGCTTCTGGGGGCAACAGTTCAAAGTCATTGGGATCGGTGCTACCGCTTCCAGCGTTGATGATGCCGATGTTGGAACGGATACTACCCCCATTTTTCAAAGCAATCCGTGTTGTCGCATCCACAGTTTTAGCATAGGCAAGATCGGCATCGGAAGTCAGATTGCCCAGGTTGGTTTCTTCAGTCCGGACAAAGACACGATCGCCCCGTAGGAAAACTGTCGTGTTGCCAAAAATGTTGCCATCCTGGGTAGCAATGACTCCATTGAGGGTATCAATGATTTCCACGATTTCCGGATCGGGCGTGCCATTCGTGGCTGCAACCCCCTCTTCGTCGGCGGCGTAAGCTCCACTAATGCTAGGGTCGATGCTACTGGGGATAAGGAGACCTTCGGCATCGAAGTCAATCACCAGGCGACCCACATAAGTATAGTTGGCTTTCGTGTTGACTACGGCGATCGGGTTTCCGTCCGCATCAGTTTTGAAAATCGGATAGGGACCTGCGCTGGTATCTCCAGTGCGGAGGCGGTCTGTTTCATCAGACAGCAACGTGTGGGAACCGCCTGCAACGATGATATCCACATCTCGGAGGCGAGGAGCAAGTTCGTCACGCTCGATATTCAACTGTTGCATATGGGACAAAAGAATCACTTTGTTGATACCCGTTGCCGTCAGCTCGTCTACAGCAGCCTGAATATCAGCAGCAAGGGCACCGTAGTCAGTGGCATTTTCAGGGAGTACGGTCACGTCGCCAGAAGAAGCGATCGCCGGCAACAAGGGTGTGGTTGCACCAACGATGCCGATTTCTTCGCCACCAACAGTCGCGATCGCCGCTCCAGCCAATTTTCCTGCTTCTATGGTGCTAATCTCTTGTCCGTTTTCCGTCACCCGGTCTGCCAAGTCGGGGTCTGTAGCAAAATTTAAGTTCGCGCTCAGATAAGGAAATAATGCCCCACGATATTTGCCAGAAGGTTGAATGATATCGCTCACTTCCCTGGTCCCCAGATCGAAATCGTGGTTGCCAAAAGTGGAGGCTTGGACGCCCAGTTGATTGTGGATTTCAATATTGGCGTGGCCAATGCCCGCTTTACCCACAGGGGTATCACTCATGGTCGGGTCGCTGCTCGCAAACAGGAACGGACTGGGAATATAGTTATCTCCAGAGGAAAGGAAAAGGGTATTGGGGTAGTCCTGTTTGAGAGCATTGAGGACGGCTGAAAAACGAGGCGCGTCCTTCAGAGCTTCCAGGCCAGCTTCAAAGTCGGAAGCATGGAGAAGTTGCAGGGTAAAAGTTGTGGCCTCTGAGTCGGCAGCGGTGCTGGTGGGAGCTGGTTCGGATTTGCTAAACCAGTCAAACCCTTTGAAGAAGTCGAATAGGTTCCATGCTGTCGCCGGAGGGACCGCGACACTCAAAAAGAAAGTAGTGGCGATCGTCATAACCACTAGATTCTTCCACAGATGCTTCCAAATACGGTTGAAAATCATTAAGAAAAACCTCTAAATAACAACGTTAACTCTGGACGAGATGTCCAAAGGTTTAGTTTTTTTGGCGATGGCCTCTGGTTAGGAAGCGAGCGCGCTATTACTTAACTTACACTTTGTCAATACTGTATTAACATCATCAACCTTATAATTCTCAGATGCCAGGAGCGGAGCGTTGAGATAAGTAACGCACCGCAAGTACTATTATTATGCAGGGAATGGCGCCTTACGAGAGGCAATATCAAATCCGGTTGAATACTTATATTATGTTTGGGGGTGGGGAGGGTGGGGAGTTGGTTCGTGTGGGTCTAAGGGGAGGTCGAGAGATTGAAGGTGAGAAAGTGTGGATAGAATTATAAACATATACTGCATAACCGGATTCTATATGAGGAACAATGGATTCAGGACTTACGCAAATTGACTGTTATATCATGTCCGCTTGAACAGTTATAAAATAAATAATAAATAACAAGGCAACAGGTAAGATATTTTCACAGAAATTGGCAGGAAAAATGATTTTTTAGGGTGAATTTTTATTTCCTTAACTGCTCTAATTAAAAGGTTGATTTATTTTCTGGAGATGTCTGTTGTAGAAAAGGCCATCTGGATCGAGTTTATTACGGAAATCCTTAAATTTGTGTAATGCTTTGACCCTTTTCAGGGTAAGCATTCAGCGGTCAGCTATCAGCTATCAGCTATCAGCTTCATTATCTTAAAGCAAGCTAGTCGTTCTTGTACTTCAATTTATGAGTTAAAAATGTAGTCTAAATCAAACAAAGGCTGGCTTTATTAGACCTCCGGTCAAAGTTTAAATTAAATCAATTCAAGATATGAAACAAACAATTTCATCTCCCTATTCCCTATTATATGAATTTTGCAATAAGTCTATTAATTAAAATGCTGAAATCTGAACGCTAATAGCTGAATGCTTACTTTTCAGGAAAAAAAAAGTGCACTTAATATTTCCTTATATTCAATCAAGGACGGTTTTAACCAGAGGTAATTATCAATTATCCATTATCAATTAATGAACCCTATTAAGTAGTATTTATAAATTTTAATAAAAGTTTAGCAAAGTTTGGAGTATTTAGTAAATAAATTATGCTTTTACCAATTCTGAAAATTGGCAATTTTTTAACATTTATTAAAGGAAAGGAACTAGAATCCCGATTGTGAATTTGATAATTCTGTGCAGCCTCACATAAAATTGGTATTATAATAAATTGGCCAGTTATCAACTAAAATGGGCTACCGTGCATGAACCGAAAAGCGTTAGTAGTGGGTATCAATCATTATCCTTTGCTGAAAGATAGCTCTGCTCAACCCCGAAACTTGATTAAACCAGCAGCAGATGCGGAAGCGATCGCTCAATTATTAGAGACCTATGGCAATTTTCAAGTGCAGCGCTTTCCAGGAGCAAATATAGAGGGTTCTTGGCAAGTAGACCCTCATCCCAAGACTAAAAACTGTGAAATAAATGCTTTGAAAGAGGCTATTTCTAAATTATTTAATCCTCTAGATAATATTCCTGAAACTGCTTTATTATTTTTTGTGGGAAATAGTTTATTAGATGAACAAGGGGGGGTACAAGAAGGATTTTTAGCAACCAGTGATACGAACCCTGAGAAAGGAAAATGGGGAGTTTCACTGCATTGGTTAAGTCAACTATTACAAAAGTCTCCTGTCAAACAACAAATAGTATGGTTAGATTGTTACCATCAGGACAAAAAAATTGATTTATTACAAACAAGTCTGAGTAATATAGAATCAACTTATAATGATAGGTGTTATATTTTTGTTTCTCAAGAAACAGAAGTTTATACAACACAAATAACTTCAGGACATAGCTTTCTCACAAATTGTTTATTAGAAGCATTAGAACCAGAAAATTATCCAACTTTTTGTGTAACAAATTATAATTTAATAGACTATATAAATAGAAAATTAAATCTTTCTACTCTACATCCAGTATTTAATAACTCTGGTAACGAAATTATTTTAACAGGGGAAAAAGAAGCTACAGAAAATCCCGATTTGACGGCCGGAGTTTGCCCTTATAAAGGACTGGCTGCATTTGAGTTTAACGATAAAGATTCTAAATATTTTTATGGTCGAACAACCTTAATTAATCTACTTTTAGAAAAGGTTCGTTCTCGGAATTTTTTAGCGGTAGTCGGAGCGAGTGGAATTGGTAAATCAAGTCTAGTAAAAGCAGGGTTATTATATCAACTTAAACTGGGGCAAAGATTGTCGGGGAGTAACACTTGGCCAATATTAATTATTAGACCGGGGGAACATCCTTTAAAAAATTTAGCAGCAGCATTTGTAGATTATCAACTACAGACATTGTTAACGCCGACAACGGAGGCAACAACTCTAGAAAAAGAGTCATTACAACCGTACACTACTACAGAATTATCATTAACTTCTCAGCAGCATCCACAAAAAAAGCAACCGCAAAAATCATCTATTCCCGAACCACCTCCACCACCAACACAAGAAACAAAACGACCCCGTAGGCGATCGCCAGAAAAAAGAAAATCCAGTCCCGCAACACCACCGAAAACAGAAAATTCTGACAATGAAAACCTAGAGCAGGAGATAAAAAAGACCGATCCTGAACGTATAATTCATTTACCCATAGAAATCGAAGAATTAATGGAACAGGGTGCTAGTGGGTTTAGACAAGTGCTGCAAAATATTCAAGCACCGAGAATAGTGATGGTAGTAGACCAGTTTGAGGAAGTTTTTACCCTGTGTTTAGACAAAATCGAAAGAAAGCAATTTTTTGAATGTTTAATGGGAGCAATAGACAGCAATTACCAAAATAGTAATACTTTTCTGTTAATTATTACTATGGGAGCAGAATTTTTAGGTAAATGCTTTGAGCAAGAATATTCTGGGTTAGCGAGGCAAATTCAATCTCATTTAGTGACAGTAACCCCGATGACTAGACTGGAGTTGCAACAAGCGATCGCCGAACCAGTCAAACAAGTAGGGATAGAAATTCAGCCAGAATTAGTGGAACAAATGATTGTAGATACAGAAAGTAACGCTAATTTACCATTATTACAATATACTCTAACGGAACTATGGCGACAGCGTCGAACCGAGCAATTTACTCTGAATCAATATATTAATTTAGGTGGTGTCAAAGGTTGTCTAGAAAAACAAGCTTATGCAATTTATCACTCCCTCAGTGCTAGGGAACGTCAGGTGGCAAAGCAGATATTTCTCAAACTGGTACAAATAAATGAAGATACAGTAGTAAGCTGCAAACGAGTATTAAAAACTAATCTAATTACCCCTCAACAGTCATTAGCAGTTGTGAGTAAGGTACTGAAAAAATTAGCAAAAGCTAGATTAATTATCACTACTAAATTCACAAACTATCAAAACAATAATCAAACAGTAACAGTAGTAGAATTAGCCCATAATACTATTATTCATCATTGGTCTCAGTTAAATTTTTGGATAGAGTCAAACCGCGAGGCAATTAAACAAAAACCTGGCATGGAAGCTGATGCTCAAAGATGGCTGAAAAAAAATAAATCGGATAAATATTTACTAACTGGGCGCAAGTTAAATTTAGCTGAAAACTTATTAGAAAGTGATGCTGATAGTGCTTTTGTGTCTGTATTAGCAAAAGAATTTCTGGAAAAAAGTATCAACCGCAAACGTTTTCAAAACCATTTTCGCACCAGGAGTATAATAGGATTAATTTTAATTTTAGGTTGGTTAAGTGGATTTTCTTTTGTTAATTGGCAAGTCGCAGAAAAGGATAAATTAAATTCTCAACTTAATGCTTTGAGCTTATTAGCAGAAAATCAGTTTACTGCTAACCAACGGTTTGATGCTTTACTTACTGCTATGAAAGCTGGCACGAGATTAGGCAATACTTCAGAAGTATCAACAGATGTAAGAATGCGAGTTTTAATTGCTTTGGGCAAAACTGTTTATGGTGTGAGTACGCGCAGAACTCTGGCAGAACATACACAACCAGTTAATAGTATCAGCTTGAGCAAGGATAGAAAAATAATTGCTTCTGCTAGTGATGATGGTACTATCAAACTCTGGAGTAACTCTGGGGAAGAATTAGCTACCTTGCAAGGACATCAGGGTGCTGTTTACAGTGTTGACTTTAGTCCTAACAGTAAAATGTTAGCTTCTGCTGGTGATGATGGTACTGTGAAACTCTGGAGTCAGAATGGCACAATATTAGTAACGATGAAAGGACATAAAGGAGCAGTTAATAGTGTGAGTTTTAGTCCTGATGGCAAAACTATTGCTTCTGGTGGGGTAGATGGAACGATTAAATTATGGAATCTTCAAGGGAAATTATTGAAGTCTATTCAAGCACATCAGGATAAAATTTACAGTGTCAGTTATGGTAAAGTATTAGCTTCTGCAAGTGAAGATAAAACGGTGAAGTTATGGAATTCTCAAGGGAAACAATTGGCTATTCTCGAAGGTTTTCAAGACAGAGTTTTGAGTGTGAGTGTGAGTCGGGATGGTAAAACTATTGCTACTGCAAGTTGGGATAGTACTGTGAGAGTATGGAGTATAGATGGTAAAGAAATAGGTACTCTCAGAGGTCATAAAAGTCCAGTTGTCAGCGTTAATTTTAGTGCTGATGGCAAAACTATTGCTTCTGGAAGTTCTGATGGAACGATTAAACTTTGGACTCATTATGGTCGAGAAATAGCAACTCTCAAAGGTCATGGTACCTTGGTTAGTAGTCTCAGTTTGAGTAACGATCGATTAACTCTTGTTTCTGCTAGTGCTGACAATACGATTAAACTTTGGAATCTTCAAGAACAAAAACTGCCTACTCTCAAAGGTCATACCAGTTATATTACAGCTATTAGTTTTAGTCCTGATGGAAAAGCGATCGCTACTGGGGGTTACGACCGGAATGTGAAAATTTGGAGTCGGGATGGGGAGGAGTTAGCAAGTTTAAAAGGACATAAACGGGGTATTCATAGTTTGAGCTTTAGTCCGGATAGTCAAACTGTGGCTTCTGCAAGTGCTGATGGAATGGGAATAGTTTGGAATTTGGCTGGTTTGGGTAATGCGACTCTTTTGGGACATAAGGACCGGGTTTATAGTATTAGCTATAGTCCGGATGGTAAAATGTTGGCAACTGCTAGCTTGGATGGAACGATTAAATTATGGAATATTCGCGGTCAACAATTATTGACTATTCCAGGGGGTATTTCTGAACTCAGAAGTGTGACTTTTAGACCCGATGGAAGAGCGATCGCTGCAGTTGGTGTTGGGGGTGAGAGTCAGGTTGTGTTGAAAATGTGGAGTATAGAGGGTGAGGAACTAGGAAGGGTTGAAAGGTTGTGTAATGTTGCGAAGAGGGTGACTTTTAGTGGAAATGGAAAAATTATTGCTGTAGCTTGTTCTGATAATACAGTAAAATTATTAACTCCAGAAGGTCAAGCGATCGCTACTCTCAGAGGTCATCAAGGTCAAGTGAATAGTCTGAGTTTTACCCCTGATGGCAAAATTATCGCTAGTGGTAGTGATGATGGCACCGTAAAAATTTGGACTCTTGATGGTGAAGAATTGGTGAGTCTAGCAGGTATTCGAGAAGGGGTAATGGATGTTAGCTTTAGTCCAGATGGTAAAATTCTCGGTGCAGTTGGTAGAGACCGGGTAGCAATATTGTGGAACTTTGATTTAGATAATTTATTGGCGCGGGGTTGTGATGTTGTTCACGACTATTTGCAGAATAGTCCCGATGTTAAAGAGAGCGATCGGCTTCTTTGTGAAGGGAGATAGTTATACCGTTTCACGGAAGTCGTAGGGGCGAATGGCATTCGCCCTTACAAAAGTCAGATTTTACAGGCTCAAATACCGTTTCACGGAAGTCAAAATTCAAAAGTCAAAGCTATAGTATTAGTGACTGGGAAATTCAAGAGCTTTATCGAAAATGTCGAGATAAATCTTTGAGTTCGACTCAAATAGGAAAGGAAAAAGAAGCTGTGGAAAAAGTAAGACAAAAGCTAGAGGTTGAATTTATGAACAAGAAAGACCTATACTTTATAGTAGGTCATTTCAGTTATCAGTTATCAGTTATCAGTTATCAGTTATCAGTTATCAGTTATCAGTACCGACCACTAAAGCCGGAGGCTTGAAATACGCTCACTGAATATTTTTTCATCCCCTTAAAAGGGGAGGCTTTGAACCTCATTTTTTGGTAATTATTAATTATTAATTATTAATTGTTGAACCTCCTATGATTACTCAATTAAGCTTGTTCTAAATAGAGAAAAAACAATGAATATTTCAGAGACATTTTCAAATAAATATATACTGACATTTGGCTATGGAAATCGTAAAGATTACAGTGAATTTTTAGAATATCTACAAAATTTTGATGTTAAGTGTGTGATTGATGTAAGGAAAAGTCCCCGTGCTTGGAGTCGTAGGTGGTATGGAGACAAAATAGAAAATCTTTGCCACTCCAAAAATATTCAATATATATCCAAAGTTTCTTTAGGAAATACATCAGGTAAAGCAAACTGGGTTTCACCTACTCCTGAAAAAGTAGATGCAGATTTGTCTGAACCTGCAATGACGATTTCTATGTTATTTGCTTTGTTGCCGAGGGGGAAGTCCTTAAGGTAGTAGCTGAAATACCAAATAATATTGGCAATGAATTTTGCTACGTTTGCCTCCACTTCTGAAAATTTAGCAGTTGCCCAGTTGCGTAATATATCGGCAAGGTTATTATCGAGTTTGTCTAGGTTTGCTTGCAAAAGTGGGTAGATAATTTTGGGGTCGCCGTTGCTCTCGGCGGTTGCTTCGAGTACCTCCATCAGAAAGTTCAAATAGTCTTCCGATGAGTAATTAGTTGAGGGAGAAGATTCTGAGATTTCCAGCACTTCCACAAACTGACTCCTGAGATGGCGTAAAAAATTAGCAGCGTTTTGAGCATTTTGGTCATCGTTTTCTGCGAGTTGTTGTGCAGAATATTCCATTATTTGGAGTAACTGTTCATCTACTAACTCGTGGTTAGCTTTGAGGATTTCAATTGCCTTGTCGGGGTGGGTTAGCAGTTGTTGGATGAGGTTGATGTATGCTTCTATGGGTTGTTCGTCTATTGTTAGTTATTGGTTGGTTGATGGAGCTAGACACTGATTGGGCCACGGATATACGGATGATTTCAATTATCAGTTATCAGTAGTTTGGGCGATCGCTAATTTCTATCTCAGACTATCCGTACATCTGTGGCCAAAATCTCTGTCTGGCCTGTGGTTGAGGTTTGTGCAGTGGGGGCTAGACACTGATTTAGCCACGGATATACGGATGATTTCAGTTATCAGTTGTTGGTAGTTTGGGCGATCGCTAATTTCTATCCCAGACTATCCGTGCATCTGTGGCCAAAATCTATGTCTGGCCTGTGGTTGAGGTTTATGCAGTGGGAGCTAGACGCGGATTTGGTCACGGATATACGGATGATTTCAGTTATCAGTTGTTGGTAGTTTCGGCGATCGCTAATTTCTATCTCAGACTATCCGTACATCTGTGGCCAAAATCTCTGTCTGGCCTGTGGTTGAGGTTTGTGCAGTGGGAGCTAGACGCGGATTTGGTCACGGATATACGGATGATTTCAGTTATCAGTTGTTGGTAGTTTCGGCGATCGCTAATTTCTATCTCAGACTATCCGTACATCTGTGGCCAAATCTTTGTCTTGCATCTTCTCTCTCAAATTTTTACCGAACAATTAAAGTTTAAAGCCTCTCATGAGCAAGGAGAAAAAAGAAAAAATTTTCCGTACCGCGTCAATCCTCTTCTTTTCAAGGAGAGGTAATATCATGTTCGGTAGAACAGTTATAATAGGCTCGTAGTTGGGCTTTAGCCCTAATAGTAAGTATTGTAAGGGCTAAAGCCCAACTACAAACAAAAATTTTATTATAAGTAATTATCCGAACATGATATAATTCTAAATTCTTAATTCTAAATTCTAAATTCTTGAAGATTGAGTCATCTGTAAGATGACTTCAGCTATTAACCAAAGATTTCAATCCTTGGCGATATTTGGCGAGCCATCTGGAATATCTATGATAAATTCCGTACCTTTTCCTAACTGAGAAATACACTGCAGTTGTCCTTTATGCTGTTCTGTAATAATTTGATAACCGATCGATAACCCCAGTCCAGTACCTTTACCCACAGGTTTAGTAGTGAAAAAGGGGTCGAAAATTCGTGGGCAAATATTTTCGCTCATCCCAATTCCATTGTCAGCAATACTAACTCTTACAGTTTCTGAGTCTTTCATTTCAGTAGTGATGAAAATTGTAGGATTTTTTCCCAAATTCTCCGAGGTAGTTAAAACATCAATAGCATTATTAAAAATTTCCATAAATACTTGATTCATTTGATTAGCATAACAATTTACTGGGGGTAGTTCTCCATAATTTTTAACAACAGTAATCTCTGGATAAGAGCCATTCGCTATCAGGCGATGTTGCAAAATCAGTAAAGTATTTTCTAATCCTTCATGGATATTGACTGGTTTCATCTGCGCTTCGTCGAGGCGGGAGAAATTGCGTAAACCAAGAACAATTTTACTAATTCGATCGCATCCTGTTTCCATTGAGTTGAGAAGTTTTTTTAGGTCTTGAGATAAAAAACCTAGGTCTAAATCTTCTAGTTTTTCTTCTATGGCAGCAACGGGAACAGATGAATTTTCTTGGTAGAGGTCGATAAGTTCGAGTAGGTCGCTGACATATTCGCGAGCATAATCAATATTACCCGAAATAAAAGTAATGGGATTATTAATTTCATGGGCAATTCCTGCTATCATTTTGCCCAAGCTCGACATTTTTTCGGTTTGAATCAGTTGCAGTTGAGTTTTCTGCAAAGTTTTCAAAGTTTGGGTCAATTCTATACTTTTGTCTTCGACGGCAATAACGTTCCGGTAGGCTCGTAAAGCAGAGATAGTGCTAGTAATTAATCGTTGTCTAGTTAGTTCAACCTTTGTTCTGTAGTCGTTAATTTCATAGTTGCGAATTACATACTCTTCTGGTGCTTCTCCTGGTTGACCAGTCCGCAAAATAATCTGGATACGTCTATTATTTAGTTCTTCGCGAATATAGCGAACCACATTTAAGCCAGCATCATTGGTTTCCATCACTACATCAAGCAAAATGAAGGCAAGATCGGGATTTTCTAAAATTAACTGTTTTGCCTCCGGACCAGAAAATGCCTCCAGCAGTAAGATAGGTTTACCATCAAAAACGAAATTTTTCAAGGCTAATCTAGTGGCTTGATGAACGGCTAAGTCATCATCGACAACCATTATTTTCCAAGGGTCTATCTCTAGAGATGGGCGATCGTCTTCTTCCACTAAAGGAATAATCTCATCGTCCTCTAGAAGAATTAGTTCATCATCTTCTACAAGCAAGAGTTGTTCATCATCTTCAGCAACAGGAAGAATCTTTTTATTATTCTGCTTTTTATAGTCGTGGGTTATCATATTTTTTTGCACCCCAATTTACAATCGCTTATTATATAGAATTCGGTTATAGAACCCATTTGGTATCTTCATAAATATGCCCGTTAGCTAGGAGTCAGGAGACAGCTATACTGGAGACAACCCACCCCTAACCCCTCCCTGGAGGGGAAACCCACCCCTAACCCCTCCCTGGAGGGGAAACCCACCCCTAACCCCTCCCTGGAGGGGAAACCCACCCCTAACCCCTCCCTGGAGGGGAAGAGGGAAGATGTGGGGAGAAATAATACAACAAATTCAACACTCCTTCAACTGAATTTTCCTCAAAATTGATGCGCGAAAAGACTTGACTACCATAATTATATAGATATCATAAGAGTTCTATACAGTATATATTTCAGGACTTACGCAGAGGTACCACATTTAGTGAGTAGGAATGCAATTTACCCCTACAGGTGGCGTATAATTTCGTCTGCGTGCGTAAGTCCTGTATTTATAAATCTATCCGCACTTCAATATTAAATCGGACCATATCCCTATCTATAAATAGACATCTCCTCCAAAAGAGGCAACAGCTCCGGAAGGGAGAAATAATTGATAATTTATGGATAATAATTGATTTTATTTTTGATTTTTACCAATGGATAATGGATAATTGATAATTAATCGAATCTAAGTTTAAAGCCTCTCATAAGCAAGGAGAAAAAAGTGCTAGAAAATTTCCTTATATTCAATTCCGTAAAGGTTTTAACCTTCTTGTAATTATTCATTATCCATTATCAATTAATGAACAGATGTCTATTAATTAACAGACAGAGGAATAGTTATGACAAATCTTGTGCCTAAACCAATCTGACTATCAACTTCTATTGTACCTTGCAACTTTTGTGTTACTAAATTATAGACAATATGTAATCCCAATCCTGTACCTCCCTTACTCCTTGCGGTGGTGAAAAACGGCTCAAAAATTTTACCTAAATTTTCCTCCTCAATTCCACAACCATCATCACTATATTCAATCTTTATTTTATCCCTTTCTTGGCAAACCTCCAAGAGTAATTTCCCGGTTTCTCCCGCAGGATACCCATGAGTTAGGGAGTTGGTAACTAAATTGGTCACAACTTGAGCCAAGGCACCTGGATAACTATTAATTTTAATGGTTTCATCCCCTTCTACAGTGAGGGTATGAGATGTTGTAAATTGGGGAGCTAAACTTAAAGCAATTTCTTTGAGATATTTTTTCAGCTTAAAGTGTCGGTGTTCTAGGTTGCTTTGGTCAGTAGCTATTTGTTTAAAGCTTTGAATTAATTCTCCAGCTCGACCCAAGTTACTCAACATCAGTTGGCTGCTTTCTCCAGCTAACTCTAGATAATTGTTAAGTAGAGAGCGTTTTAGTTGTCCTTGAGTTATAGCTTTGGTAAAGTTTTGGGTTTCGTCCGCTAGAGTAGAAGCAACAGTAATACTCGTGCCAATTGGGGTATTGATTTCGTGGGCAACTCCAGCAACTAATCCCCCCAAAGCAGCCATTTTTTCTGACTCCACAAGTTGTTTTTGAGTGGCTTTGAGGTCTTCGAGAGCTTGAGATAGTTCGGCAGTGCGCTGTTGAACTTTTTGTTCGAGGGTGTTGTAGAGTTGAGCGTTTTCGATGGAGATAGCAGCTTGAGAACTCAGGAGCTTGATAATTTCAATGTGGTTTGGGGTAAATGCTTCTACGGTAAAATTGTTTTCCAGATATATCAGGCCAATTAATTTACCTTGGTTGATGATGGGAGTGCAGATGAGACTTTTGGGTGAGTTTTGAATCAAATAAGTATCTCCAGAGAGAGTGGTATTTTGACTAATATCGTTGATTAGGAGAATTTTTTTGGTATTTTTGACCGTATTAATAATACTTAGGGGAAGAGTTTCGGCATCATCAAGAGGCATGGGTGATAGTTGACAACTGTTCTTCTCACATTGGGTAATAATTTCCCAAGTGCCAGTATTGTTTAAAATTAATGTACCTTTGTCAGCTCCAGCATTTTCGAGGACAATGTTCATTAGTTTAGATATCAACGCATTGAATTCTATTTCCTGGGAGATGGCTTGAGATACTTTAATAATTGAGACGAGATCGAGGATATAAGCAGAGGAAGAAGAACTCCCAGCGTCAAGACTTTGGATAGAGTTGAGGGTTTGGTCGAAATTGAGGGGAGGTTGAGTTTCTTGAATAATCAGGGCAAGTAGTTGAGGATATTTTTGTTCTAGTTGGTCTGTCTTAGCTTTAGCTCCCCAACGAGCGTAACAGTAGTATGCTTCCTGCATATAGATAGCAGCAATTTTTTCTTTCCCCCAGTCGAGGTAAAATTTGGCTACGAGTTCGTTCCCTAATGCTTCTTCTTGGAGATATTCGTTTTCTTGAGCTAGGGCAATGGCGCGATCGTACAATTCTATTGCTTCTAACATTTTTCCCGCAATTCGAGCCATTTCTGCTTCCACTAAACAACACAAATGCAGGAAATTTTCCGGACAATTCTTAGCCCAAATGGCAAGTTGTTTTTGATAGGTAGAGATTTTTTCCCCATATTCTAATTTTTGACTATCTGTTGCATTGGGATAGAGTGATGTCATCAGCAGCGCATAAATAAATAAATGATGGGCATAAGGAAGTAGTCCTTGAGGTGCAACGTTAATAATTTCTGCATCAGCTTCCTGGCAACACTCTAGCGCCTCCGATCGTCTGTCAAAAAAGAAGAGAAGTTGAGTTTTCAATATCTTATAAATACAAATGACTTGCCAGTTTTTATGCTCGCGACATTTTTGTAAATATTCAGATTCGACTATATTAGTTTTTCTTCCCATCAATTCCGAAAATAGCATTCCACCGCCAATGAAAAGATCGATCGCCCATTGATTTTTATATTTTTGAGTGAAAGTTAATGACTCTATCACTTCTTTCTGTAGTTTTTCTAGGGGAATACTTTGATAGAAACGGCAATACATATTATGACCAAAAGCATAAGCTGCATATTGCAAATTACTAGATTCTAAACCGACTCTATAAGATGAAAGATAATCTTCTGTTGCTACTTTTAGAGGATGAGACCAATGTCTGAGGGAACTACCAATCATCAAATAAGCAACACTCTCAGCAGATTTATTATTAAAGGTTTTAGTTAATTCGATAGTAGCATCGAGCAACTTATCCGTATTTTGATAATTATTCAGAGCATATCCTCGCAAACCGCCAAAAGCAGGATAGATATATCCAACTTCTGGTGTATTTCCGTATTTCAAGCACAGGTTAACTGCTTTGGCGCAAATGACAGACCATAATCTTTGATGAGAACGATAAGTTGGCGGTCCGAGGGTAATTAACAGTTTGATTGCCATTTTTTGTTCTGGTTCGGTCATCAAAGGCAATTCAGTCAGGGAAGCAAAAGGTAGATTTTTAAAAGTTTCCGTAGCGATCGCTAGTTCTGCATCTCTTACTTGTTCAAAATTTTCTTCGGGAAGGTCAACATCAACTAATGCCAGACCCCTGCGACCTGCTTGAATAGCTTCTGGATACTTCGCTTGCAGAGTATACTGAATAATTGACATATTATATACTTCTGCTTTTTCCATCGGAGTCAAAGCATTTTTCAATATGAGTTCGATCCACATTTCAGCAGCTTCAATGTTGCCATTCAAATACTCCACTTCTGCTCTTTCTTTATATAGAGAAAAGCTGAGTTCATAATGTTGTTGCCAGCAGTCATCAGGTAAAAGCTCAATTCCTATTTGGATGTAGCTCAAAGCTCCTGCATAAGCTGTGGAAGCTTTGGCTTTAGTTCCTGCACTTAAATTGAGTTTTGCTAGCTCCTCTCGTTTTTGGGCATTGGTAATTAATGTCCGACCAAGGTCTAAATGGTTGACGATTTCAAAAATTCTCTCTTCCCGTTCGGTAGCTGATAATTTTTCCAGAAGTAAAGTACCAATATCAAGATGAGTCGCTTGTTTTTTCTCTTCAGAAATCAATGAATAAGCTGCTTGTTGAACGCGGTCGTGCAAAAACCGATACCCCACTGAAATTGTTTCCACCTCATTTTCTTCGTTCTGCATTCCTTGGAAAAATTTATAGGTCTGACTTTCTGGAATAATAAACCCCTCTTGCAACCCTCGCCACAAATCTGTTGCCACTTTATCCTGACTGCTCTCGCATACCACCGCCAACGTTCCTAAATCGAATTGATTACCAATACAAGCTGCCAGTTTCAACACTGACTGGGTTGCTAACGGTAATTTTCGCAATCGCTCTATCATAAATTTTACTACATCATCTGTCAGCGCTAACTGTCGTGTTTGTGCCAAGTCACACTGCCAGTACCCTCTATCCGCCTCAAATGTAATGCAGTCATCCTCATATAACCCTTTCAAAAATTGAGTTGTAAAAAATGGGTTTCCCTTAGTCTTATCATACACTAACTCAGATAAAGGTTCAGCAATTTCTACAGAACACAACAAGGTATCAGCAACCAAACGAGTAATATCTAGCTTTTCCAGAGGAGCTAGAGTTATGGTATTAATGTTAGCGCCCTGTTTTTCAATTTCATCTAAAGTCAAAATCAATGGATGAGCTGGAAAAACTTCATTGTCGCGATAAGCTCCCAATACCAATAAATAGCCTGTTTCTGACTCATCCATCAACAATTTCAGTAAGTTTAGCGATGCCGAGTCTGCCCACTGTAAGTCATCCAGAAAAATTACCAGAGGATTATCTTTGGTAGTAAATACCCGCACAAACCTGCCAAACAGTAGATTGAAGCGATTTTGGGCGGCGCTACCAGAGAGAGGAGCAACAGGTGGTTGGCGATCGATAATTTTTTCCAGCTCAGGAATAACTTCAATGATAATCTGTCCGTTTTCTCCTAGTGCATTGAGGATTTTAGTTTTCCAGGTAGCTAGTTCGGTATCCGACTCTCCTAGCAATTGCCCCATCAAATTTCGGAAAGCTTGCACGAAAGCAGAAAAGGGAATATTACGATTAAATTGGTCAAATTTACCTTTGATAAAATAGCCACGTTGCTTAACTATAGGTTTGTGAACTTCATTGACAACTGCCGTTTTCCCAATTCCTGAAAATCCTGCCACAAGTATCATTTCTACTCCTCCCTTGCTAAGAGGGGTTGGGGGGGATTTTACTTCCCCCTTGCTAAGAGGGGTTGGGGGGGATTTTACTTCCCCCTTGCTAAGGGGGGGATTGGCAACGCGCTCAAAGCCATCAAGTAACACTTTCACTTCTGATTCCCGTCCGTAAAGTTTTTCAGGAATCAGGAAGCGATCGCACAAATCCCTCTCTCCAAGCTCAAAAGATGTAATTTTTCCCGTACTTTCTAACTGCTGTAGACATTGCTCTAGATCGTGCTTCAAGCCAAAAGCACTCTGATATCGCTCCTCAGCATTTTTAGCCATCAACTTCATCACAATATCTGAAAGCACCAGGGGTATCTCTTCCCCGCTCCCTGAGAAATTTGGCATTTTCGCCAGATGAGAATGGACAAGTTCCATAGCGTCGCGGGAATCAAACGGTAATTTTCCGGTTAGTATTTCAAAAAATGTTACACCGAGAGAGTAGAAGTCGGTGCGATAGTCAATACCTCGATTCATGCGTCCGGTTTGTTCGGGGGAAATGTAGGCGAGAGTTCCTTCGAGAATATTGGGGTTAATAAGTTGTTGTTGTTCTTTGGGTAGTAAAGTGGAGATACTGAAGTCAATGAGTTTGACTAGATTGGTTTCAGGGTGGATGAGAATATTAGCAGGTTTGATGTCTTTGTGGATAATACGTTGTTGAGTGAGATATTGGAGAGCTTCTGCTAGTTGGATAGCTATGTAGAGAAATTCATTGAGGGAACGGGTTTGAGTCGGCCAACGATCGGACAGAGCGATCGCTCCTGAGTCGGCCATTACTAAGGCATAACCATTAGTATAGGGTTCTAAGGATAAGCATTTAACAATAGCTGGATGGTCTAGGTGAGTGGCGATCGTGTATTGGTTGCGGAATTGAACCAATTCATTGAAGCTAGGATGAGGGTTGCGTAAGACTTTGATAATAACTGGTTGCCCAGTAGTTTCTTGAATTGCTCGATAGACCAGAGTGCGTAGTCCAGCATAGATTTGATTGATTTCTTGATAACCAGCTAAATTGAGCATCACTATCACCAGGAATTTAGGCTAAATATATTATAGCGCTACTTGAATCGGGAATCGGGAATAGGAAATAGGGAATAGTAAGCTGTTCAATAATTGATAATGGATAATTGATAATTACCTCTCCCTAAAAACGGAATTGATTGAATAAAAGGAAAAAATTTATTTTTTTCCCTTTGAAAGGGGAGGCTTCAAGGCGCGAATTATTTAATTATTTATTTAATTATTTAATTATTTAATTCTTCGGTAAAGGGTTTCAGGGTTTAGGGATTTCAAACACCTTAATGTGTAGCGCTATCTATATCAGGACTTACGCGCAGACACGCTTATCCAGTGAGGGCGAATGCCATTCGCCCCTACATATGACCTTTTCAAGGTTGATTTGCGTAAGTTCTGTATATAATTGTGTAGCGCTATCTATATCAGGACTTACGCGCAGACACGCTTATCCAGTGAGGGCGAATGCCATTCGCCCCTACATATGACGTTTTCAAGGTTAATTTGCGTAAGTTATGTATATAATTGTGTAGCGCTATCTATATCAGGACTTACGCGCAGACACGCTTATCCAGTGAGGGCGAATGCCATTTTCCCCTACATATGACGTTTTCAAGGTTAATTTGCGTAAGTTATGTATATAATATAGTGTTTCCCAAGCTAATGAGGCACAGTTGTTTTTCTTCTTTATCAAAATAACATGGGTCTAAAACCCCGCCTTTTAAGGCGATAGGGTTCTTGGAGCGGGGTTTAAATCCCCTACTTCCCCTCCAGGGAGGGGTTAGGGGTGGGTTAACTTCTGTACGAGCGTTAACGATAGTTATGCGAAGCAAACGGCCGAAAGCTTGCGCATAACTTTCCTATCGGAATGCTACCGCAAACGTTAACGCCCCTACTAACTTCTGACTTCTGACTTCGTTAACGATTCCTACGGAATCAGAATTATACAAATTTGATAAATGTTTGCTACATTTTCTTGAGCGGGGGAGTAGGAGAGAAGTAAAGATAAGAATAATTAATAAGAACAAGAACTAGCGTGCTAATTGTCAAAAAAGTTATTCAGTCTGTGTTAATTAATTACAGCGTTTTCCATTTCAGTAGACCACAGTAGGGGCGAATGGCATTCGCCCTTAAAGGGTTTTGGTTATAACGATGTGGTTTATCAATCTGAAAAGCACTGTAATAATTGAAGTATAACTTAAGTTAAGCATTCTTTTTTCAAATGGGTATTACTACTCCCTACTCCCTACTCCCTCTTTTTGGCAATTGCTATAGTAATTTCATTCTATTTTTTTAAAGCAAGATGCTAGCTAAAATCAGAGATACGCAAATCTATTTTGATGTTGAAGGTGCCGCCCTAGTGCCAGATGGGGAAAAGATGCGAGAAAAACCTGTTGCTTTTGTAATTCATGGTGGACCAGGTGCAGACCATACTTCCTATAAACCTACCTTTTCTCCCTTGAGTCAAAAATTACAATTAGTGTATTTTGACCACCGGGGACAAGGGCGATCGGCGAGGGGAGCAAAAGAAACTTATACCCTCGAAAATAATGTAGAAGATATGGAGGCATTGCGTCAATATTTAGGGCTAGAAAAAATTGTGATTATTGGTACTTCTTATGGAGGAATGGTTGCCCTGAGTTATGCAGTCCGTTATCCAGAAAATGTTAAATCTTTAATTGTTATTGCTACTGCTGGCAGTTCTAGATTTTTAGAACTAGCAAAAATTAATTTAGCTAAAAAAGGAACAAAAGAACAACAAGCGATCGCTCAATTTTTATGGGATGGTAAATTTGAGAATGAAGCTCAACTGCAAGAATATTTTAAATTAATGATGCCCATGTATTCATTAACTTATAAACCAGAAACATCGGGAAAAAGTTGGAACAGAACTATTTTATCTCCCGATGCTATTAATGTTGCGTTTGGTGGTTTTCTGCGTTCTTATAATGTGCTTGAGCAATTACATAAAATTACTGCTCCCACTTTAATAATAGCAGGAAAACATGATTGGATTTGTCCTCCAGAATTGTCAGCAGAAATCGCTACAGCTATTCCCAATGCCGATTTAAGAATCTTTGAAAATAGCGGTCATCTAGTCAGAGTTGACGAACCAGAAGCGCTTCTGGATGCAATAATTGGCTTTTTGGTTTACAAGTAATATCATCAGGGCTTATATCATGTCCGGTTGAACAGTTATAAATTGAGGAGTCAGGAGTCAGGAGTCAGGAAGCAAAGAAGAAAGAAGAATAAGGAGAAAGTTTTTTTTGATCGCGTTATTATCCGGAGATGATATTACGCAGATTCTTAGACAATACGCTACCAGTATGGGGCGAATGCCTACCCATGGGGCGAATGCCATTCGCCCCTACGGCTAAATAATTAAGATTAATATCATGCACGCGCTTCACCAAAACAAAAAAATTAAGCCTGTTTTTTCAGCCAGCTAAACATAGCGCGTAAGTCTTTACCAACTTCTTCCACAGGGTGTTCTGCTTCTTGACGACGTATGGCGGTAAACACAGGTTTGCCTGTTTGATTTTCCATAACAAATTCGCGGGCAAATTGACCAGATTGAATTTCGTTTAAGATTTTCCGCATCTCGGCACGAGTTTGGTCATTAACAATGCGAGGACCGCGAGTATAGTCGCCAAATTCAGCAGTATTAGAGATACTGTCGCGCATCTTTGCCAGACCACCTTCAACAACAAGATCGACAATTAGTTTAACTTCGTGGAGACATTCAAAGTAAGCTAATTCTGGCTGATAACCTGCATTTACTAAAGTTTCAAACCCAGCTTTGATTAATTCACTCAGACCGCCACAGAGAACAGCTTGTTCCCCAAACAGGTCAGTTTCAGTTTCTTCCCGGAAGCTAGTTTCGAGGATACCTGCACGAGTGCCACCTATACCTTTAGCATAAGCCATCGCGCGATCGCGTGCTTGACCAGAAGCATCTTGGTAGATGGCAAATAGACAGGGTACTCCTTCTCCTTGTTCATAAGTCCGTCTGACCAAATGTCCAGGTCCTTTGGGGGCAACCATGACCACATCTACGTTTGATGGAGGAATAATTTGACCAAAATGAATATTAAAGCCGTGGGCAAAAGCTAGAATTTTTCCCTCTGTGAGATTAGGTTCAATTTCGTTCTTATAGACAGTTTTCTGTACTTCGTCTGGCAAAAGAATCATAATTAGGTCTGCTATTTCGGCAGCTTTGTCTACTGGGTAAACATCTAAACCTGCTTCTTTTGCTTTGTGGGCAGACTTACTACCTGGATATAGTCCTACAATTACCTTTGAGCCACTATCTTTGAGATTTAGGGCGTGGGCATGACCTTGGGAACCATAACCAATAATGGCAATAGTTTTGTCGTTTAAGATGTCCAGGTTGGCATCGGTATCATAGTACATTCTGGCCATTATTTTTGTCTCCTGTCAGCAACTATATATTGTTTATGCAAAACTTTTATTGTATCAAATATCGGTAAAATTTTCAATTCTATTGTTATTATTTTGATTGAGAACAAAAGCAGTGGGAGCATCTTGCTCCCCCACTCCCTTACTCAAGATATGGGTTGAAAAGTTTTTAGCTGATAGCTAGTTAAAAAAAACCCTTTCTGCCAATCCTAGTAATTTTCAAGGTTAGCATTCAGCCGTCAGCTATTAGCTATCAGCTATTGATTAGAGGAGGAGTTCAATAATTGATAATTGATAATGGATAATTGATAATTACCTCTCCCTAAAACGGAATTGATTGAATAAAAGGAAAAAATTTATTTTTTCCCCTTGAAAGTCGGCTTCAAGGCGCGAATTATTTAATTATTTAATTATTTAATTCTTCGGTAAAAGCAATTTAAAAATTGACAGAGAATTAAAAATTAGTGCCAAGGTAAGCTCCTTGAATCTTAGAAGGAATTATTCATTATTTGCGCTCTAGCTGACTGCTAATAGCTGTTTGCCCAGCATTCGGACCGAAATGCTTACTTTTCAAGAGAGGTAATTATTAATTATTAATTACAGGACTTACGCAAATTAACCTTGAAAATGCCATAAGTAGGGGCGAATGGCATTGGCGTTCCGCCAGAGCTGCCGAAGGACGCCCTCACTCTATTTAGTGTCCGTGCGTAAGTCCTGAATTATTAATTGTTTAACAAGCTATCAGCGATCGGCTATCAGCTATCATCTAAAATCGGCGGGTTCGGCGTCCCCCACACTTATTTGAAAAAGCGCGTGGTGTGCGTGTTATGAAGGTTTGTAGACGCGGAGCGGCAACTCTAGAGTATCTCCCATCATACGCCTTGAGAGCTGACCGCTGAGGTGCTGAGGTGCTGACTGCTATTTTAATATCCATTAGGTCCAATAGTAGTGTTATTGTGTTCTGCCATAGATAAATCAACTTTTTTAGCTCGAAATAAATTACACCATCCCAATTTTGCATTATCTAATTTTGCCTTTTCTAGATTAGCTTTTCTTAAATCTGCATACCTTAAATCTGTATCTCTGAGATCCGCATTATATAAATTTGCACCTTGTAAATTAACTCGATTCAAATTAGCACCATTGAGGCTAGCATTACGCAAATTAGCTCTCGATAGATTCCCCTGCGAAATATTAGTATCAGATAAATTAGCTTGATAAAGTTTAATATCTCCCATTTCTACTCCTTGCAAATTACATCCTTTGAGGTTAGCTTGATTCAAGTTTGCATAATGCATATAAGCTCTTGTTAAATCACAACCTTTTAAATTAATTCCTTCTAAATCAGCCTCAAACAATTCAATATTACTCAAATCAATGTCACAAAATTCTCTTTGACCCTCAGCGTATCTCGCTAGTAATTCCTCTGCACTCATTTTCTCCATCTTAATATTTTTAGAACTACTTGATTAGCAGTTGATAACTATCATTTATATATGAAATTATGAGTATTTATACTCACTTGTTTTTATTAAGCTTAATATTAAGATGGCCTTATAAAAATTACTGCGATTCTAATCCTTTTTTAAGATTTGTAAAATTTTTCTTCAGAAATGTCAAAATCATAAATATACCTAATAAAACCTAAAAAGAAATATGACAGAAGTGAAACAATCCATCGCTCAACACTACCATGAGCGGACAAAATACGACCCAGAAACAATAGGAAGTAAGAATCGCCAACTAGACTGGGAAAAACAACCAACACCATTCAAAGAATATAAAGTCGGGACAACTATTGACCTCAAACCCTATCTGCAAGAACAAATTAATCAAGAAAAAGACTTAGGAGAAGGAGAAAGACTATCTAATTTATTTTTATGTAGCTATGGCTTAACTGGTAAAGTGCCAACAATGATGGGAAATCATTACTTAAGAGCTGCTCCTTCTGCTGGAGGTTTGTATCCTGCGGAGGTTTATTTAATTTCCCGTGGCACACCTCTATTACCTGCTGGACTATATAATTATCAGGCCAAAACTCATTCCTTACTCAGATTTTGGGATAATAGAATCTGGCCAGAATTGCAAGATGCTTGTTTTTGGCATCCAGCTTTAGAAAATACAAAATTAGCGATCGCCATAACTACTATTTTCTATCGCTCTGCTTGGCGTTATGAAGACCGAGCATATAGAAGAATATTTTTAGATACAGGTCACTTACTAGGTAATATTGAATTAGCTTCTGCTTTCACCAACTACCGACCTCATCTAATTGGTGGGTTTACCGATGAAGCAGTAAATCAAATACTTTATCTAGATACTCAAAAAGAACAGGCGATCGCTATTGTCGCTCTGGCAGACCTACTAGATATTGAACAACATCTCTCACAATGGGAAAGTGCTCTACCTTCTGGCACTCAAACAGATTATCCTCCGATTCCAGATGGCGAGCTGCTAAAATATTTACATCAAGCTGCTCATATCAACTCAAATTCTCCAAAAGTGCCTACTTGGAAGACAAGAGAAACTCCTGAATACTCAGAAGATAAATACAACTTTCCATTCTGTACAAAAGTCCCCACTGTCACTCCCTCCATCTCATGGGGAAGAGACTTAGGAGCTTTAAGAAAAACTATTCTCAAAAGACGCTCTACTCGGGAGTATACTGGGGAGCCAATTAGTTTAAAAGAGCTATTAGCTGTATTAGATTTTACCTATCAACCCCACCATTATATTAATCAAGGTTTAGATCGTAACCCCGATTATTTTGACCTGAGTTCGATCGAAACATTTATTGCCGTTTCGGGGGTAGATGATTTAGAAGAAGGTTGTTATTATTATGCTCCAGTAGCTCAAGAACTACGGCAAATTAGATTTAAAAATTTCCGACAAGAGCTACATTATCTGTGCTTGGGACAGGAATTAGGCAGAGATGCTGCTGTTGTGCTATTTCATACCGCCGACCTCAAAAAAGCTGTAGCAAAATATGGCGATCGCGCTTACCGTTACCTCCATGCAGATGCAGGCCATCTTGGACAAAAACTAAATTTAGCAGCTATTTATCTTAATTTAGGTGTTAGTGGTATCGGTGGTTTCTTTGACGATAGTGTGAATGAAGTTTTAGGTATTCCTGTAGATGAAGCCGTTTTGTATATTTCTACTTTAGGAGCCATTTCAACAATTAATAATTAGGGTTTGCGCAAGCGCTTGTCTTATGGATGAGGGTAGGAGACAGCTATACTGGAGACAACCCACCCGCGGGCTCCGACCGTGGAGAACCCACCCCTAGCCCCTCCCTGGAGGGGAAGACAGGAGAAGACCCACCCCTAACCCCTCCCTGGAGGGGAAGACAGGAGAAGACCCACCCCTAACCCCTCCCTGGAGGGGAATGAGTGAGGAGGTAGGAGTAAGAATTGTCAATTTGGGATTTTTCTGCCCAACTATGAGCCTAAAATATGCTCCATGCATGAGTGTTTTAGACTGAAACAGGCGCACTGCAATTCGAGCCAAAAAAGGCTAAAACCTTTATCTGTAAGTGCTTTGGTCTTATCTCGGTAGAGCAATAATTAACAATTACCTCTTCTTTTCAAGGAGAGGATTATTGACTCAAAGGAAAATTTTTTGTTGTTTCTCCTTTATTTATAAGTAGTGCATCATAGAATAAAAATATAGACAAAGTTAATTATGAGTAAAATCTTGGTAGTGGACGACCAACATTCTCATCGGGAAATGATTATCAACCTCTTAAAAAAAAGTGGTCTCAAGGTGACATCTGCTAGTAATGGAGTAAAAGCATTGGAGCAAATAGAAATACATAAACCTGACTTAATCATATTGGACATTGTGATGCCAGATATTAACGGTTATGAAGTTTGCCGTCGTCTCAGATCGAGTCCCTCGACAAAAGATTTACCAATAATTTTTTGTTCTATTAAGGGAGAAGATTTTGACCATTATTGGGGTATTAGACAAGGTGCAAATGCTTACATTGCCAAGCCATTTCAACCACGAGAACTGATCGGCACGGTGAAGCAACTTTTAAAATGATTTTATGGCGCTACTTGAATAGGGAATAGGGAATAGGGAACAGGGAACAGTAGACTGTCAAAGGGTTTCAAGATGGGGAAATGTCCTAACCTTAGTGCGTAGTGCTATACTCAGTGAACCTGGTTATATCAAGTCCGATATAATCAGGCTCGTAGTTTTGCTTTAGCCGCCATTTAACGCGCGTCAGCAAGTCTGCAAGTCGTAGGGGCGTTAACGTTTGCGGTAGCATTCCGATAGGAAAGTTATGCGCAAGCTTTCGGCCGCCCGTACAGAAGTTGTTTTTGTAACGGGGATTTGAGCAAAGTATTAATTATTGCTCTACCGATCTAATTTAAAAGCATTGAGTGATATTGGCTTGAGCCTTTTTAGATTCCCCAAAAGTGCCCTTGTTTCAGCTCTTCATGCTCAAAAAGTTAGCATAAAAGGCAGACAAGAACAGAAAAATTGAGGGACAATTCTTACTCCCCTACCTCCTCGCTCATTCCCCTCCACGGTTGAGGCCCGCGGGTGGGTTTTCTCCTGTATTCCCCTCCTGGGAGGGGCTAGGGGTGGGTTCTCCACGGTCGGGGTTAGGAATGGGTTCTCCACGGTCGGGGTTAGGAATGGGTTGTCTCCAGTATAGCTGTCTCCTACCCCTACTAAAAGACAAGCGCTTGCGCAAACCCTAATTATAGTCATTTAACTTTAGATTGAGACAAAGCTTTCTTGCTATGAGGGAGTTTAAGACAAAAAAACGTCTCATTTTTAAGTTAAACTACTATAGTATTTTGGGCGTTGCTAATTTTGGGTATGATTTGTGTTTTTTTGCGATCGCTAAACTATTGAATGACAAATATTTGATATAGCGCAAGGCCACAGGCCACAGGCCATAGGCCACAGGCCATAGGAGAATACAAAAAGGTTTCAGCTTCTATTCATGTCAAACACTTTAATGCGTAGCGCTATATTCTTAAGTTTTTATTTTCATACCTTGATTCAGCAACACCGTATTTTGCTCAAAATTCTTGATATCCCGTTAGCTTCAGCTTAATTTGCTAGTTGCTTATTCATCCTCTTCACCCTCTTCATCTCCTTCATCTCCTTCATCCTCTTCATCCTCTTCATCCTCTTCATCCTCTTCATCCTCTTCATCTTCATCCTCCGGGTCTGGTTCTTCTTGACTATCCTGACCTTTGCGACCGCCACGATGAGGAATTTCAATCCCTTCTTCTTCAAAAGCATCCAAAATCATTTTACGCAAACACAATTCTATGTCTTCGTTTGTACCCGGTTTAACTTGTGTTGTCGTCTGAATTAATAACTGATATCTATCAAACTTTTCAACCCCGTCTACCTCAGTCGCTTCTATGACATCCTCATTCTCCTGCTTTAATTTTTGCCCCACTGCTTCTATAACTCTGTAAACGTGTTCGAGATTAGCATCATAAGCAACACCGACGCTTACCCCAGCTTCACTATATCTGGAATAGTTAACAATACTACCAATTTCGCCATTGCGAATAATATAGTCTTTATCATCAAAACTAATACGAGTAGTTTTAAGTTCGATCGCTGTCACATAACCTTTTATATCATCAATTTCCACAAAATCACCTACTAAGTAGTAGCCTTCAAATAAATTAAACAACCCAGCTACTACATCTTCAACAATACTCTGTGCTCCCATGCTCACACCAAGACCTAAAATACCAGCACTTGCGAGAACAGGAGTAGAGTCAATCTCGAGGACATTGAGAATAGCGATCATTGCACCAACGTAGGTTAGATATTTGAGGGTACTCTCGAACAATGGTAAAAGGGTCTCTCGTCTCTTTCTGTTAATTTCATCTAACTCTTCGTCGTCACCAAGTAGAAATTTCCTGGCCAAAAGCTTGCCTATCTCTTCAATCACACGGCTAGTATAAAATATGCCGACGATCTGAATCACTTTAGGTCCAATAGTTGCTAGATAGGCAATAAAGTCTAGTTGCTGAAACACTAGAGTTGCCATAGACAAGTAGATTACATACTCAAGACATCGTTTTGATAGGGGTATGAGATGGCGGAGGCTATCGTATAAGCGTAGCAGCTTGTTAGAACTAGGACTGGAGTATTTTTCGCTAAGAGCATCTAGTGTGTCGATAATTATGATGTTGGCTTTGACCAGAAGTATGCCTACTGTAATAATGACATATATCCTCAGAGCAATATACATATATTGCGGAATTATTTCTGGTAGTTGGATAAATTGAGTACATAAGGTTAGACTCAATAGCCAAATAATGTTAATTAGGTTGAGACTGACAAAGTTAAAGAAAGATTCTATACTTTCATCATTAGCTGTAATATATTCAAATCTTTTGGTGCGATCGCACAGGTTGTCTATTAAACGTTGGAAGTAAGGTTGGGTAATAGCTACAAAGAGTAATAAGAATAAACTTCTGCCTACTCCCATACCTAGATTTTCCCAGAATTCTTTGGGAATAGTATTAATAAATGATTTGGTGTATTCTAGTAGATTTTCTCCTTGATATATTAACCAACTATTAAATCCTAATATCAGTATACCGAGTAATCCAGCACTCAGGGTTAATACAGTCTGGATATTCTTTTGGAGATTTTGAATTGTGATTTTAACTTTCTTACTTGAAACAGCTTTGGTTAGTTGTTTTAAAATTTCTCCAGCTAACCAATTAATTATACTTAAAATCGCGAGTAGCAAACCAATTTCTGCTACTATAACCAAGAAATTTTGTACTGCCAACATTTGGGCAAGCTCCTAAGTTGTTTAGTTGTTTTTTTAGAGCCAAAAAAATTTAACTCTAATGTACCTAAACCAATAATTTTTCTAAATTATTTTATTCAAGTAAATTATATCAATAATTAGTTCGTTACAACTCTTAATAAAAAAGGTATAACTTTGATAATTATTGTAGTTGGAATATTTGATCTTTTATGCATGCAGGTTTAATACCCCACCGTCATTTCAGTTATCAGTTATCAGTTATCAGTACCTCCTACTACAGTTAGAAAGCTTGAGACCTTACTTTTTGGTCAACGGGGGTACTTAAAATTATTTGGGGTTTAATCCATAAGCAATTTTCCCTAATTTGACTCTTTTTCTCTTTCTAATCTACTACTAACTGCCCTATAGTTAATACGGTAGACATCCAATCTTTCTACTGCTTCGGCAGCAACAAAAGTATCTTGAGGTATTTCTTGCAGTAAATCTATAGCTTTTTGCCATTTAGCTTGAGCTTCTTGCCATACCTCTGGTGGATGAGGGGGGTTTTGCACAATTACACTTGCTTCTGTGCCTAACTTTTTAGCAGTAACTAACTTAGAGGTTGCTGTTTTTTCTACAATAAGTTTTTCTCGGAGATTATTATAATCTTGGCGGTAAGTTTGAAGCTGTTTATTAGCCTCTTTTTCAACAGTAGTATCATCAGGAATTTCTTCTAATAATTTAATAGCTTCGAGTAACTTTGCTTCTGCTTCTTCCCAAGTCGCTAAAGGGAGTGGTGGATATTTAACCATATTCTTACCTTGAACATTTAGTTTTTGAGCATCTTTTAAATCTTTTTCGGCTTGTTGTTGTTCTAAAAGAGCTTTTTCTTCAGGGGAAACAATTACTATTTTTTGACTAGCTTGTAGGGCATAAACAACGATGCCTACTTCTATCATTAGAATAGATAATAATAAGATTATCAAACGTTTCTGGGAAAAAGATTTTTCTTCAGAAAGTTCTTCTTCTTGTTCTTGCTGTTGTTGTATTTGTTGTAGTAACTCTTGAGAATCTAAACTTTCTTCAAGTTCACTTAAAAGTTGATTTGGTTCCATAGCTAAATTCAACAATTAATAATTAATAATTAATAATTAATAATTACCTCTCCTTGAAAAGAAAAGGATTAACGCGGTAGGGAAAATTTTTTCTGGTTTCTTCTTTAAAGGAGAGGCTTTAAACCTTAATTATTTGGTAAAAAATATTTACTCCATTGATGGTACCACATTAATCACCTCATCTGCTGTAACATTTAGAAGTAGGGAAAAGGGGACAGAAAATATATCTAAGTACATATATACAAATGATTTTGCCCACCTACTTATTAACTAGAAGCACTTGTATAGTAGCGCAAAGCTAGTCGCCAAAATCTAATAGAAGCAAATAATAACCCACTTGCCAAAACAAAAGAACCTATTATCCAAGTTCCTCCAATTCTACCTAAGATTGCTTGAGTTGGTACAGTGGTTAAAAATGCAACTGGTACTAGAAAAGTAAAGAAGAAACGATAAGCATTGGGATAGGCAGCCATGGGGTATCTTCCTGCTTCTAATAACCCTTTGAGGACTTCTGTCACATTATAAATTTTTACGAACCAAATACTTGTTGAACCCAGAATAAACCACAGACTATAAAGAGTAATTATTCCACAAACAAGGGGTACTAAACTAAGCAAATAATTATCTATTCCTAAGCCTAATTTACTACCAGCATATCCCAATAATAGAATACCGAAAATCACATCTGGTATTCCCCAAGGAGAAATTGTACGAGTAGAAAGCCAAAATTGACTACTAATGGGTTTTAGTAGTATAAAATCTAGAGTACCTTCTTGTACTTGTTGTACAATGCGATTCAGATTTGGAATTAAAAAAATAGCGGATATTCCCTGTAAAATAGTGAAAATTGCTAAGACAATTAAAGCTTCTTCCCAATTCCAATTATCAAATTTATAGCCTGTTCTATAAAATAGAAATAACCCAAATAAGCTACCTAATAAACTCCCTAGACTGCTAATTGCTGCTATAACAAAATTGAAACGGTATTCTAATTCAGCAGCGATCGCTGCACCCCAAAATAATTTTAGTATTTGTAGATATCGTTCCATTTTTATTTGATTTCACTAGAAAATTTTCATCTTTAAAAATTATATCAGAAGGAAGAAGGAAGAAGGAAGAAGGAAAAATTTTAATATTTAGTCTTTATTTCTCTTTTATTCAATGTAAGCATTTCGGTCCGAATGCTGCGCAAACAGCTATTAGCTGTCAGCTCTCAGCTCTTATAAGGGGATTTTAATATCTAGATTTTAAAGCCAGCTTTTAAGCGTAAAATTTAACTGTTACTCAATTAGTAAAGCTCTTATCTAGAACTAAAAAAAAGCAATAGCTGGTGGCTGATAGCTGACGGCTGTTTGCTTACGATTCAATGAATCAAACTTGGAGAAGTTAGCACAAATACATCCCGATATCCTGCTTCTTCAGTTACAGGTTTAATGGGAGTTGTAAAGTGGAAAAATTCATGGTCATTTACCAATAATAAATCCCCGGGATTGAGAATTTTACTAAACACAGGTTTTTGTTTTTTCGCAGTATAAAGATGGGTCGCACCTCCTTGAATATTATGTCGATCTACTGCAAATATGCCAATAAAATCTGTGCCATCTCTATGAATACCTTCCGGTGCTGGATTACCTAAATTATTAGGTGAACAAATAGTTCTGATTTGATGAACTCCAATATCTGCTTCTGGATGTAGTTTGCAGGAATCGCAGAAAGCTAAAATCATTTTTTTAAAGTTATCTAAGGCAATAAGTCTGTCGTCTATTTCAGCAAATTCTCTTTTAATCCCTCCTGCTAGAGGATTATAATTTTTAGTTTGCAAAAGATAGCCATGAGGCTGTTTTATTAATTCTTCTCCTGAGATAATAAAACGAGAAAGTCTTCTGTAACGATATTTAGCTTTCATGTAAGGGTCAATTGGAAGGTCAGAAAAAAACTTTTCAAAACCTTCCATACTAATAGAATTTACCTTTTTGTAGGTAAACATAAAAGCGTAGTCTAAATGAATTGATTCTAAAACTCTTTGCATAAATATTTCTCCCTATTTTTATAGAGCAAAATTTTAGTTTTGTAGTAAGCATTCAGCGGTCAGCCATCAGCACTTCAGCTATGAGTTATTAACTCATTATTGTGGCAGGAAGAATTAGTCTCAAAGAAGAATGAAAAGTTATTAATGAAATTGGTCATCAGTGAAACTTACAAAAGCTGTTTGCGGAGCATGACAAACGGGAATGCTAATAGCTGTTTGCGCAGCATTCGGACCGAAATGCTTACGTTTTATACAACTATATTTTTAATATAGCTCAGACTTCTGAGAACTGTCGCTAAATCATATACAAAGTATTAAATTTTGTTAAAAAATGTCTAATACCAGTTTGATAAATCTTTGCTACAAATATTTAAGTTACCGCTTAGGAGCCAGGAGACAGGAGACAGGAGTCGTATGGGAATAGATTTGATACCATTTCTTATGTAGTAATTTATTTTTTTCGTCCAATAGATATTTCCTACAAATTATTTTAATACTGGTTATTATTTGTAATATTCTTTTTTCACGCTTGGTATAATACCAATTGAATAAATGTTGGCTAAAAATAGCTAGGGGATTTTTTAGGAGTTAGTAGGGGCGTTAACGGTAGTTATGCGAAGCAAATCGCGATTCGCCCCTACAGAAGTCAGAATGAATGGTTTTTATACTATTTAGTCACAGGAACATTTCCTGTAATTTTTTTTAGTCATTCCAATTATTTATAATATTCTTAGATTAACTTTTTCCTTCTTACTGAATAATTAAGGTTTAAAGCTTCTCCTTTAAAAGAAAAAATTTTCCTTTGAGTCAATCCTCTTCTTTTTCAAGGATAGGTAATTATTAATTATTAATTATTAATTATTGAACTCTTCCTTCCTAAGTAAAAATTAACCTCTTACAGCTTTGACCAAAGCTTGACAACCTTGTAAGAAAATACTCACATCTATACCTAATCCTATATATTGAACTCCACAGTCGATCCATTTTTTAGCAGTCTCAGAATTATTAGTAAAAGTACCGACAGTTTTACCAGCATTCCGGATAATTTCTACTGCTTTTTGCATTAATTCAACAACTCGAATATCATCTACCTCTCCAGGAATACCTAGAGATTGAGATAAATCGTAAGGACCGAGAAAAATTACATCAATATGAGGAACTGTAACAATTTCTCTCAGATTTTCGATGCCTTTTGTACCTTCAACATGAACTACAACTAAAGATTCTGCATTTAATTTATCGGTTATATTACTACCTGCTGAAGTATAAATTCCTGCACGAGTTCCGAATGATAAACCACGGCAACCAATGGGATTATATTTTGCACTTTGCACTACTATTTCTGCATCAGTTATTGTTTCTATTTGTGGAACTTGTACGCCCGCACTACCAATATCAAGAGCACGTTGAATTTGTGAAGCATCGTTTTTACTGACTCTGACAACGGGGGCAATACCTACACAGTCAGCAGCACGACAAAGGTCTTCTGCAACTAGAATATTTAGAGGTCCGTGTTCGAGGTCAATGACTGCGAAATCAAATCCTGCTAGACCACAAATTTCGATGAATGCAGGGTAAGCGCAATTCATAAAAGGTCCGAGTACGACTTCGCCGTTTTTGAGTTTTTGTTTGAGTTGATTTTTTTGCATGGTTGATTGAATATATAGGGAGTGGGAGAGTGGCTCACACTGATTATGGCACGGATACACGGATAGGTCAGGGAGTAGGGGAGTAGGGGAGTAGGGGAGTAGGGGAGTAGGGGAGTAGGGGAGTAGGGGAGTAGGGGAGTGGGTTCAGTAGGACACGGAGAGGGGGAGAAACACCAGAGGGCTAAACGGGTGTCACCGTGTCCCCGTGTCTCCGTGTCTCCGTTTCCTCATAGGGAATAGGGGAGTAGGGGAGATTGAAATAATTATAAATATATATTATATAACCGGATTTTATATAAAAAGGTGGCTTTGTTGCATGAAAGTATATAGCTGCCGCACTTGCTCCGCATATGTACAACAATAACGTGCGGAAACTGCTGTAACTATTGTCCAATAGTAACAATTGCAGTCGCACAGCGATCGCGAATCAGCAGAGCCATAACTATTGTCCAATAGTTACAATTGCAGTCGCAGGGCGATATAACTGCCGCACTTACTCCGAATGGCGCTCAAGAGCAGAGCCATAACTATTGTCCAATAGTAACAATTGCAGTCGCAGGGCGATATAACTGCCGCACTTACTCCGAATGGCGCTCAAGAGCAGAGCCATAACTATTGTCCAATAGTAACAATTGCAGTCGCAGGGCGATATAACTGCCGCACTTACTCCGAATGGCGCTCAAGAGCAGAGCCA
>JAXHSW010000080.1:0-37647 GCA_034190295.1 Cyanobacteriota bacterium
ATACACTTTTCTCCTAAAAAAGCCGCTCCAAGACATCAACATAACTTGTCTACCAGTGTCAAATTTTATGTTAAGAAAGATGTTTATAAAGCATAGCCCTAAAAGGGGGATGAAAAAATATGGTTGTGCAGAGCGTAAAGTGTGGGATTCGCCTGCGTAGGGCCCGCAGATCTAATCTAAAAGCACTGAGATATAAAGTTTTTAGGATTTTTGTCGGGAAAAAAGTGCAAATTTTTCACCCTTTAAGACCAAAAAGTTAGGACCAAAGACAGACACTTCCCAGAAAGATACAGGTACAATTATTCCTCCTACTTCCCACACTTCCCACACTTCCCACACTTCCCACACTTCCTTGACGCACTACCAAAAATATTCAGTGAGCGTATTTTCGTTTTCTCCGGCAATAGTTGTCGGTACTGATAACTGATAACTGATAACTGATAACTGAAATGACACCGATGCTACCGGATTTGATATAACTTAATGATTTGCCCAAACTATTTTGAAACGCCTATAGCTATTCTTTTTTCATCACAAAAACTCTATTGATACCTTCCACAGTTTCCTACTCCCAATTTCTCTAAGAGTCCTATTAAATCGCTGATTTTGTAAAGAATTATTACTAAGTTACTCTATCAAAGAAAATAATTGTATTTTATGGTATAAAAATGCCACTTAGGTTTTTGATTGACTACATATAATTAAGGAAAAGAAAAAATGCTTTACTCAACTTTACTCGCAGTTACTCCTAATACTTTTGCTTGGAGTCCCAAAATTGCTTTAATTATGATTATTTGCAATATTGTAGCGATCGCCTTCGGTAAGTTTACTGTTAAATATCCTAGTGTTGGACCTGCTATGCCTAGTTCTAACTTTTTTGGTGGTTTTGGTGTAGCTGGAGTTTTAGCAACCACTAGCTTTGGTCATATTTTAGGCGCAGGTGTAATTCTTGGTTTGGCAAATTTGGGCAGTCTGTAACATTTTCCTCAACTATAACCATTAGCAGAAAATTGTTAATTAAATTTTGATTTCTTGATGGCAACTTCCCTAAAGGTTGCCTTATTTATTTATTTATAAAATTATTGCGCAATAGTAAAAAATCAAAAGAAGTCAACAACCAGCTTTTTTAGCTAAATCGTCGAGAAGCCTCGCGCCATAATCTCTGATTTGGCGGATGAATCGGCGGTAAATTAATGGAGTTCAATGCCCCATTAATTTACAAATATTGCTTTTTGCTCAAGAGGAAAAAGTTGATGTTATCATAACAACGATCGAACCTTGTGTTGATAGTAATGCGGACTGCCTACCAATATAAATTAAGGCCCAATTCTGAACAAATAGCCACAATAGAAATGTGGTTAGAATTGTTGCGTCGGCAGTACAACTATCGGTTAGGCGAGCGGTAGCTGTTAACTCCTACAAATGGTGTATAATTTGCTCTTTTGCGTACTTCTGTAGATAAGAGATTTACCTTGAAAGCGAGAAGTTAACACTATTACCATTAAATCAAAGATTATAATGGGAGTCCTCTTTCAAAATTTATGATAGACATCTCCAAAAATCAAAAATAAAAGCAATTCTTATCTATAAATTGTCAATTATTTATCCGGTGTTCCGGTGTTCCGGTGTTCCCTGTTCCCTATGCATGAAGGAGATGTCTAATAATGAAAACTGCTATATAATCAAAAACCAATATATTTGTAAGCATTCAGCTATTAGCAGTCAGCTTTCAGCAACAAGACTTTCTCTTTAAGAAAAGTGTTTAAATTAATATAGACTTTAAAGTCAAGGAAACCAACTTTTCTAGTAAGACAATAAATAAAGCTTTAATCGTAAACTAAAAGCAATAGCTGTTAACGCAGTTCCTCCGGAGGAGGCTAGCTGATAGCTGACGGCTGTTTGCGCAGCAGTCCGCAGGAAATGCTTACATATATTTTCAGTAGTTAAGGATTGACTAAATGAAGGAAAAAGTCAGAAAAAAATCTTTATCTAAATGGAGAAATAGTAGTCAAAACCACAATATTTTTAGTAGTTTTCATCTGTTAATACTCCTAAGCATAAGTATAGTAATTAGCTGGAACTATTTACAACAACAAGCTCATGCTTCAACTCCTGTTAAAAATCAAGAAGCTTCGACTAATGCTACAGACTTAATAGAAACTCAGTCTCCAATAAAATCCAAATCACCTATTACAAAAAAAATCCTCAAAGAACTTTATATTCAGCAAAATGAAAATATTTATTTAGTCATAAAATTAAGCGATCGCCGTGTCTATATATATGAAGACGAGCAATTAAAAACCAGCTATCCCATTGCTATTGGTAGAGAAGGATGGGAAACTCCCGCAGGTAAATATAAAGTTATGCAAAAAATTCCCAATCCATCCTGGAAACATCCTTTTACCGGAGAAATAATACCACCAGGTCCGGAAAATCCTTTAGGGGAAAGATGGATTGGATTTTGGACAGATGGCACAAACTATATAGGTTTTCATGGAACTCCCAACGAAGAAACAGTAGGACAAGCTGTCTCTCATGGTTGTGTTAGAATGCTAAATCAAGATGTACTAGCCCTATTTGAAAAAGTAGCAATTGGTACAACTGTCATAGTCGAACCTTAACAGAATATGAGCATAATTTATTGATAAATTAAGCTATTAATAATATTAGTTTCCGATAATATCTATATCATTAATTTTGAGGAGTGAAAAATGAACAAATCTACCACAAATAAATGGCTTAGTCCTATATTTAAAATTAATAAGGGAGCATTTAAGGAAGTCAGAAGTCAGAAGTCAGAAGTTAGAAGTTATTTTTATAACGGTGATTTGAGCAAGCCTCCAAAAATATTTAGCCTTAAAAGGCGGGGTTTTAGACCCAATTATTTTAATAATTTAACAGCAATATTCTTAACTACAGCAATTATTATATTATCTGGTCAAAAATTATCTATAGCTTCTATTTATACGACTGAGACAACTAATAACCATCGGCAAACACAGAAGGAAACTAATTTAGCATTTGATGATTTGATGCCAAAGCGACAACCTCCTGTTCAAGACCTCCAAAAATATTTACTAACAGAAAGAGAATCAGTTAATCCATCATTTGGTGGCTTAATGCCAAGACTTAAACGTGCTGTTAAAGACTTTCAAAAACATTTGGGAGTAGAAGCACAACAGTTAACTCAGGTAGTACTCAGGTTAGGGGAACGACGAGTGTATGTGTATGAAGGAGAACAGGAAATAGCTAGTTATCCTGTAGCAGTGGGTAAACCAGGTTGGGAAACACCAACGGGTGAATTTGAAGTTATTCAACTGGTGGAAAATCCGCAATGGCAAAACCCCTGGACAGGTGAAGTAATGCCAGCAGGGCCAAATACTGCTTTAGGATTAAGATGGATTGGTTTTTGGACAGATGGAAAAGATACAATTGGGTTTCATGGTACTCCCACTGTAGAATCTATTGGATATGCTGCATCTCATGGTTGTGTGCGGATGCGGAATGAAGATGTGATTGCTTTATTTGAGAAAGTACAGGTGGGTACGACTGTGGTTGTGGAACCTTAACGAAGTCAGAAGTCAAAAGGAAGAAGGAAGAAGGAAGAAGGAAGAAGTTAAAAATTCAAAAGCACGCGAACCCAGAAACCTCGTTTTTTCGTAGTAATATCATGTCCGGATAATTAGCGATAGAACTCCGTTCCGCTGACGCGACCAAAAAAACTTTCTCCTTTTCCTCTTCTTTATTCTTTATTCTTTCTTTCTTCTTTCTTCCCCTCCTGGGAGGGGTTAGGGGTGGGTTCTCCACGGTCGGGGCCCGCGGGTGGGTAGACTCCTGACTCGGTCTTCCTGACTCCTCTGTCATTTATTTATAACTGTTCAACCGGACATGATATAACTGGGTTGATTTTCGTAACTCCTAATTATCCAACTATCTAGGGTTTGCGGAAAAAATCTTTTAGTAAGGGTAGGAGTCAGGAGTCAGGAAATGGGATAGATAATGAGCAGTTTTCCATCCATAGATCAAAAGTATCAGTCTCCCGTAATATCAAATCCGCTGGGGTTCGGTATAAAAAAATGTTCCATTAAAGCGCCGTTGCCAAATCTTTCTCTATATTCCCCTCCTGGGAGCAGGGCTAATTCTTTGCCTGGGGAGAATATTTACAACCCTATATTTTTTTATATCTTGCGATCCCCACACCTCCCACACTTCCCACACTTCCCACACCTCCCACACTTCCCACACCTCCCACACTTCCCACACCTCCCCCACTCCCCCACACCCCTACTCCCAACTATATAATTAAGTATTCAACCGGATTTTATATAATATGTGGAAACCAGAATTGTTAGCTCCTGCTAAAAATCTCGAACGTCTAAAAGTTGCTATTACTTATGGTGCTGATGCTGTTTATGTGGGTGGGCAAAAATACGGTCTGCGGGCGCGAGCAGATAATTTTTCTGACTACGACTTAGAACACGGAGTCAATTTTGCCCACCAAAATCATGCTAAAGTCTACCTCACTCTGAACGCTTTTCTCCACGATGATGACTTTGAAGGATTAGCCGAATATTGTCAATTTCTCGAATCTATTGGTGTAGATGGTGTTATTGTTTCCGACTTAGGGGTTTTGCGAGTCGTGAAAAATAGTTCTAATCTTGACATTCACCTCTCGACTCAAGCATCTTGTCTTAATTCTTATGCTGGTCAAATGTGGAAGGAATTTTCTGTGAAGCGTTTAATTGTGGGGCGAGAAGTGAGTGTTGCAGAGGGTGGGTTGATTCGTAGACAAACTGGTATTGATGTGGAGATGTTTATTCACGGTGCTATGTGTATGGCTTTTTCTGGTAATTGTACAATCTCCAATTTTACCGCAGGTCGAGATTCTAATCGTGGTGGATGTATTCAATCATGTCGGTTTCCCTATCAGTTGGAGGCAAAAACAGACGATCGCCCGGTTACTTTTATGTCTTCTAAAGATTTATGGGGTATTCATCAAGTAGGAGAATTTTTTGAGCATCAAATTTGTTCTCTGAAAATAGAGGGGCGAATGAAATCGTCGTTTTATGTAGCGATGACTTGCAAAGCTTATCGTCAAGCGATCGATGCTTATGCAGAAGGGAGGTTGACTCCAGAGTTAGTCAATCAGATTAGTGGTGAATTAGAATCTGTGCCTCATCGTGATTATTCTTCTGCTTCATTGGAAACTCCTGCTGGAAATGATTCTGTATATAAGCAGTTGGAAAGTAGTAGGGGGACTCACGAATATCTTGGTATTGTGATGGAGACAACACCAGAAAATATTGTTCTGCAACTGGTTGAGTCTGTGGAAGTGGGAGATGAAATTGAGATTATTCCTGTGTCTGGTGAGATAATGCGTTGGAAAGTTAATCAGCTTATTTCTGTGGTAGGCGATCGCTTGGAGAAAATGCGTGCTGGTAATGTTGTTTGTATTCCTAAAGCTGCAGCACCAGATATTTTGAATAATGTAGCGAAATTAAATATAGTCAGGACTTAAGCATAGTCACCACAGATAGTAGGGGTTAACGGCTGTTAACCCCTATAAATGGTGTAACATTATATTATATCATGTTCGGATAATCAGTTATAAATAAAATTTAAGGACTGAGATCATGTCCGGATAAGAGCGATCTGGAAAAAACTTATCCTCTTGCTTAAACAGTAAATCTTTCGGCATTGCATAATTGCGGGATGATTTTGTCAGAGAGCAGAAAGCATAATCCCCGTGTCTCCGTGTCTCCGTGTCCCCGTGTCAACCGAAATCATCCCAGTATTCAGCAACGCCAATCTTTCTATTTTCCCGGCCTCCCCCACTCCCCTACTCCCCTGCTCCCCTACTATCTTAATAATAAGTATTCAACCGGACATGATATTAGATATTTTGTGAAGGATAACCTTGAACATTTGAAAGTGCAGAAGCAAACCCACTTTTAGACTCTTTAATAACACTAAAAGTACCATTTGTTTCTAACACTACGGCTTCCACATCTTCTATGTCAGCTATCCCATTACTACGAATTGCTCCTAAAACTTCACCTTCTGTAACTCGTTCTTTTTTCATAACATCATGTCTCATCTTCCCCCGATAAAGCAAGAGAGTTGGTGTTGCTTTCACCAATTCTTGGAACTTTTTAGAACGAATGGAAACCCAAGTAATTACCAGTTGAAGAAGTGTTAAGACAACAATTGCTATCAACCCTTGCAATAAAGAAATATCTTTTAATAACAATGTGCTTGCTAGTATAGAACCAATTGCTATTGTGACAATAAAATCAAAAGAATTCCATTTTGAAAGTGTTCGTTTTCCAGATACACGCAGTAGAATAATTATACCTATATAGGCAAAGGTTCCAACAATTATAGTTTGAAATATATCATACCAATTATCAAACAAAGTAATTTCTCCTAAAAATATTAAAAAACTTAAGTTCTATTAATTTTCAATAGTATAATGGTAAACTATTTTAGTTTAGATGTCATCTTCATTAAGACATAGATTAAAATAAATACTGGTATCGGGACTTGAGCAAAAAAATAATTAAAAATAGCCTTAAACCCTTGTTGTGTAATGCTTTAATGTCAAAACAGCCTGTTTCTCGATCTATCTAGAGTTTGAGCCATTTTTACCCTGTTGACGTATTTTCCTTGCTAGGGTTGAGTTTTAAGCCATTTTCACTGTCAAAAATATTAAAGTCCCGGCATTCCTTTAGAAATAGTAAGAGTGAAACTTGAAACTCAGTAATACTAATTACTAAAAGTAGAACTATTTGTTGCTAAAATTTATTCTTTAATATTGCTTTTACCAATTATTGGAACTTTTGAGCATAGCATTAAATAATATCATGTCCGGATAAGAGCGCGATAGAAAACCTTATCCCTTGAAACCTTTCTTTTGCTTCTGCCTTCTGCCTTCTTCAATTACTTTTTTCCTTGATACTGCATAATTATTACAGGAAGTTTGAAAAATTTTCTCGCTAATTGAGATATACCAAATTTGAATTTTAGAGATTGAGGTAAGTCGGCTAAAGAAATAGGTACAAAACCAAAACTACTGTAAAAAGATTCTAATTTTTTACCCAGACATTCTAGATATAAAGGTTTAGTTGATTGTTGAATTAGATGTTGAGTTAGCATTGTTCCTAAACCATGTTTTTGCCAAGATTTGATGACTACTAAACTACCTAATTCTTCTGCATCTTCAAAATTACGCAACTGCCCACAAGCTACTAATTTTTCTTCATATTCAATTACCCAAAATTGTTGCCAAATTAATTGAGTTGGGTCAAGTTTAGCAGTCAAAACTATTTTACGAATAGACCAAATATCTTGGGCAGATGCAGGTCTGAGAATACAGGAATTTGGCAATAATATTTCTGTCATTTTCACCTATTTTGATAGTTGATTTATTTGTTGATGATTAGTAAGCATTCCGCAGGAAATGCTTACGATGATTATTATCCTCAAGCCTAATAGACATCTCCAATAATAAAAAATAAAATCCACGATCGTGCAGAAATTATCAATTATTTCCCCCTACTGCCTACTGCCTCTTTTCTGGGGATGTCTAATTTTCAGTTAGTTGAGATAAACGCTTTAAAATTTGAAAAACCTGATGCAAATCGTTTCCAGGATTAAGAATATCAAAAATTCGAGAGACAGAATACTGTAAATTATCTCCCTTCATTAGTTTAACAAATCGGAAATTACTGCCATTCGTCAATAATCCAAATGTCGGTACTTCTGAAGTCAGATTAGTTAACATATAAAATAATAATTGAGGCAATCCTACTTCTAGAGAATATTGCGACCGTTTAGCTTCAATCGCAACTACCCAAAAATATTCTTTTAAGACCAAAATATCTATACTTCCCCTCACAATTTTATCCTCATCTTCTAGCACAAGTTCTACTGATTTTTCAGATTCAATATGAAAGGGAGGAATATATAAATCTGCTAAATATAATAACGGTGCTAATACCACCATTTTGACAGTATTTTCTAACATTTGATATTTAATATTATTGAGATAGTCAGCTTTGAGTTTATCTAACCCTTGTATTTCTAAATCATTAATTATTGGTAAATCATCAAGCCATTCTCGAAAAAATTCTTCATCCTCAGAAAATTGTAAATTGAACTTAGTTTCAATATCGTGTAAAGTTAGGTTTGTAGCTGTAATTGTTTCAAACATAATGAGAATAACTCTTGATTTAGTACACTATTATTATATATAACGTTAAAATTCTGGTCTAAAGCCTCCCCTTTTTAGGGGATAAAAAGCAGTGGAGAGATGGCGAGGACTCCTGGCCATATATAATAGACCAAAAGAAAAGATAATATTCCATAAGTCAAGCCTCCTGATTGCAGGAGGTACTAATAACTAATAACTGATAACTGAAATGACTCCTCTCTCTAAAGCACTAGCAAAAAGTAGCCTAAAAAATATTCAATTTATAGCTACTGATATGGATGGAACATTAACTAAAAATGGTAAATTTACTTCTAATCTTTTCCTGAGTTTAGAAAAGTTAGCAGCAGCAAAAATTCAGGTATTAGTAATTACAGGTCGTTCTGCCGGTTGGGTGCAAGCTATTAAAAATTATCTGCCAATAGTAGGAGCAATCGCTGAAAATGGAGGTTTATTTTATCCTACTCATAGCGAAGCACTTAAATTTTTAACCTCTATCCCAAATATTAATCTACATAGACAAAATTTAGCTGAAGTTTTCCAATACTTAAAAAGTCTATTTCCTCGGATTGAAGAATCTGTTGATAATCAGTTTAGACTCACAGATTGGACTTTTGATATTCAGGATTTAAGTTTATCTGAACTGACAAAAATGGCAGAGATTTGTCATTCCAAAGGTTATGGTTTTACCTATAGCACTGTGCAGTGTCATATTAAACCTTTAGAACAAGATAAAGCTACAGGTTTATTGCAAGTTTTGTCAGAATATTTTCCGGAATTAACCACAGAAAAAATTATTACAGTTGGTGATAGTCCTAATGATGAAACTCTGTTTGATGAAAGTAAATTTCCTTTGTCAGTGGGAGTAGCAAATATTCTCGAATATGCCGATAAATTGAATCATCAACCAGTTTATATTACCAGTCAGAAAGAAGCAGAAGGTTTTTGTGAATTGGCAGAATTACTATTAGAAGAAAAATAATTTGATTCAACTACAAAAAAAGATTTTTTAGACAATTCCAATCTATAGCAACTGCCATTACTACTTTGTCAAAATCCTATGTTAAACTGTAATATCATGTTCGGTAGAACAGTTATAATTAGGCTCGTAGTTGGGCTTGAGCAATAATAGTAAGTATTGTAAGGGCTAAAGCCCAACTACAAACAAAAATTTTATTATAAGTAATTATCCGAACATGATATAAGTGTGAAAAAATATGGGCGCAAATAGTGTCATTATTAGTAGTATAAAAAACCATTATTTTTCAGCCAGACAAAACAATAGTATTCCGCACTACTTTGCGATCGCCCGAACGAACCAAACCATGTCGAGAGCAAAATAAACTGATATGACAAATATATCCATTCAATCAGCTCCACCCCTTTCAGCAAAGCAAACTCTCCCCACCATGTACGACCTACCAAGTGAAAATCAGGAGGAACCTGGTTTGCCAGAGGAATTTCACTACTTGCAACCAGAATTGTTGCGCCAAACTTTTCAACCTCACAACTGGTATCCCAATTTATTATTTTCAGGACTTATGCAAGATATTGAATTATACACCAGATGTAGGGGCGAACGGCCGTTCGCCCCTACTAGGTATGGTGGTTATGCGTAAGTCCTGATTTTGTGGCAGCGATATGAATCTCTACTACGATGTCAAACATCCCAGTTGGTATAAACGCCCAGATTGGTTTGGGGTCGTGGGAGTGCCCAGGTTATACGAAGAGCGAGATATGCGCCTGAGCTATGTAGTTTGGCAAGAAGGAGTTAACCCTTTAGTCGTAGTAGAGTTATTATCTCCGGGGACTGAAGATGAAGATTTAGGACAGACAGTGCGAAATCTGGGAAAACCTGCGACGAAGTGGGAAGTTTACGAGCAAATTCTACGGGTTCCTTATTATGTGACTTTCAGTCGCTATACCAATAAAATGCAGGGATTTCATTTAGTAGGCGATCGCTACGAAACAGCAGAGTTGACTAATGGACGTTTGTTAATTCCTAGTATTGAACTAAGTCTGGGTTTATGGCAAGGGAGTTACAGTAATATAGAGCGACTCTGGTTGCGCTGGATGAGTATGGAAGGAGATTTGATTCCAATCCCAGAAGAGGAATCAGTCGCAGCTCAACAACGGGCCACCAGTGCCGAGGAACAGGCCGATCGCTTGGCTGCGAAACTACGAGAATTAGGTATTGACCCTGACGAGTTGAGTTAAATATTTTTTGTAGGTTGGGCGACGCATTGTGCTGCTCAGTTTACCCATTTTAACTGTTAAGTAGAACATGGTAAATTTTGGGCGTTATGTATCAAATTGTAAATTAGCTCAAAAGTTTATATTCAATGGCTTTAGAGTTTTTTTGATTAAATATGCAACGTCTTTTTTTTTAGCCCGATCTACTTACTCATATCCTAAATCCTGAAGCAAATCACCAGCAGTATGATTGAAAAAAGCCAAATCATCTTCAGAAAAATTCTGTTTGTAGTCTCCAACTACTCCTTTACGAGGAGAAACAGCAGATGAGCCTTTCCTTTTCAATTCTGGCTTGTATATTTGTTGATTTTTTTGTATTTCTAAATAACTTGCCAATTGTTCTACAACATTATTGAAATCTTGAGCCAAAGATTCATATTTCAACATAAATATATTATTCTCTTGAGCCAACCAACTTTTTACATGATGCTGCCAATATTCAACTCTGTTAATTTTATTCTTTTTTTCATAACTTTGTTTTAAAAATTCTGTAAATGTAAGCTTTTCTTTTCTTTGGCTAAACGAACTTACATAATAAAATAAAGAATTTAGTACATCTCTTCCATCTCTAACAACATATACAATTTTTGATCGATCAAATATCAACTGAATAATTTTTTTCACATGAGAATCTGCTATTTTATCTACCTCGAATGGAGTTAAATGTGTTTTAATTATTACTTTCTCACTTTTGTTGTCTAGATAAGACTTAAATTCATCTAGGTTCATTGGACTTGGATGATTAGGCAGAATTCTCTCCAACGTTATAAATTGATCGTTCACTGAAGGAAAATTGTGTCTGATACTATCAATAGTCCAATGAGTTCCTGAACGTCTGTGAGACGCAACTAAAATACTGTTATATCCAGAATAATTAACCATAAATTTGTAATTCCTGTATTCCAATTAATTTTGATTTTATGAAAAAATTGAAAAATTTTGTCTGTCTATTTAGGCAATTAACGATCGATCGATAGCAAGCACATTCAGACCCCAAATATCAACAACAACATAACCATACTTAATTAATTTCTTCAATGTTTTTTCCATAGTCCAAGGGGGAATTGGTTGATCGAATTCAAAAGCAATGTGAGCAGGTCTCAATTTCGATTTAATAATGTCATCAATAACAACGTGTTCTGAACCTTCGATATCAAATTTGAGATAACATAGGTTTTTAGCTTCAATATTTTGCTCGCTTAAAATAGTCAAAAGTCTTTTAACTGGCAACTCAAAAAAAGTATCGCTTGGTTGAAGATTTAAGGCAGAAAGAGAACCAACACCAGGAGTAGATGGCTTGTGAAATTTCAAGACTTCATCTTGATTAGAAAGACCTACAGGTAAAAATTTAACATTAGGTGGTAACTTTATCCTTTCAATATGCTTAATAGACTTAGGTGAAGGGTCAACCAAAGTAATATTAATATCTGGAAATTCTTGTGCAAAAGAAATTTCAAAAGTTATATTTGTACCTGCACCAGCACAAATAGAGGATTTAGTATCATATTTGTGGATTAATTCTGGTACAAACCTCCATTCAAATCCTTTATCACCTAGTGATTTAATCGTGTATTTTTCTGGTAATAAATATAGATTTTTCTTAATCATATTCATATAACCATATCCAATTCTCAGACCATATTTGAAGCGTTCGGGAGTAGCTTTAATCTCTTCGCTGTATAATTCTACATCATTATAAAATGCTTCTTCAAAAAATGGAATATCTGCTACATCAACCCTGGCTGAATAAATATAATCAGGGACTAATAGGCTTTTAGTGAAATTCATTGTTTTGCTCCTTAGTAATTATTTGAAATTAGCTTGATGGTTTAAATTTTATGACTTGTCTACTAAGACTTTAAGACATCTGAAAAACTTTTTTTATTTGTAACTTGATTTGAATCTTTTTTTTGAGATAAAAAATTCATTAACATAGATAGTGGTCTTTGATAACAAATGTAATGAGCTATCTGTTGTTGCTTAGTTTTTATTTTTTCTAGATTCTCCCTATTTTCGTTAAGGGTGTTTAGTAATTTCAGTGCTTCATTGAATTGCTCTTCTGTAAACCCTAACCCTCTTACCGTTGAGCCTGGTATGTTATAAACTCTATTTCGCCACCCTCTTTCTGTACTAATAAAAGCAGCACCTGCACAAACAGCTTCAGTAGTTTCATTTCCAAACTTTCCTTTATTACCAAGTCGTAAATAAATGTCACCTTGACATAAAAGTTTCAAAAAATTATCTGAACATCCTCCAGGGGTTAATATCTGAAAAGATTCCTCTATCTTTGCGATCTGGCGATCGCTTAATAGTTTTCTAACGTAGTTGGGTATTATTATATTTAGTTTCTCATTTTCTTTACATATTCTCTTTGCATATCCAAATAAATTATGAAATATATAAGGAAACATAAAACAATATGGAAAATCAATGATATGCCCCTTTAATTGTTGCTCTAAAAACTGAAAATCATTTGAATTCCTAAACATTTGATTTAAAAAAATATCATAGCAAAACAATGGTTTAGATAAAGATTGTTGATATGTAGGCATACAAGGTTCTGAAATATAGTAACACCACAGGATGTTGGGAAATTTTGATAGAATTCTGGTAGGTATAGCAATATCAATAGAAATAACAACATCATATATGGAAAAATCAATATCATCTACATTTACTGAACAATCTTTTTGTGATAATAATTTTCCTTCAACATTAATAGTTTTTTCTTTGAATTTTTCATGTTTCTCCACAGTACCATGTTTACAGTAGTAGATTTTTTCTTTATAAGTGTTACACTCTAAGCTCGGATCGACATTTACTATAAAAAAATCTGTTTCAAAAGCAGTAAAAAATCCTAGAGGCCCAGAACGCTTAAGACTATATTTGTAAGGCTGCTTATTAAATGGTTTTGCAACGTATAAATCTCCATATACATTTTGTTTGATGAGTGCTAACTTATATTTTTTCATTGCTGTAATTTTGTTGGTCTTAAAAAATGATAACTTCAAGTTATTTTTCTAATTTCCCCCTTTTGTTAAGGGGGTATTTGAGGTAGAAAATGTATATCACTTACTTAAAGTTTTCTCTAACAGATTAGACAAATTAAAGTTTGAAGAAACTTTTATTTCTTTTGGTATAATTCTCATAATGTCATTGAAATAAGTGATTTTAATGTTAGGTAAATAACATCGAAGCATTTGTATTAGAACTTGAGGATCTGGATAATGAGTTTTTTGTGGGTCTTCAAAGTTACGAATATCATCAACTAATACAAGATGGTTTTTAATAGGATGGTTAATAATAGCAAGTAATTCGGCCATAATTGGAGTAGTTGTATATTTTCCTTTTGCTGTAATTCCTCCGGAAAAATGAGCATCTAACCAAAAGAAACAAGGAACATTTATTTCAGATAAAAGTTTAGTTATTTCTTCTCCACTATCTCCATGAATACATTCGATATTGGGATTGCTTTTAAACTTTAATGTGGCTTTTTCATAAAGCTCATCAGAAAGTTCTATTGTGTATATTTTGCAATCAAAAAATTGACTAATTGCTTCTACTGTATCGCCTCGTAAAGTTCCAGTTTCAATAAAAACTTCGTACTTAGAAGCCGCTAAATATTGCATGATTGTTAAAATTTTAAGGGAGTGAGGCATTGGAGTAGGACTACCATTCAATACCCATGAAAAACTTTCCTTGTTTAAAGTTTCAAAAAAATTCATTGCTGATTCTCCTTTGGTTATCAATTTGGGATTTGTGTTCATCGCCGACAATAATTTTGTATGTATTATTATTTGCTTTGGCAATAATTACTACCAAAAATCGCTTGAAAATCTGGTAGATAAGACTTCCTAAGTTTATGGTAAAAATTTGCCTGGAAATAATTAACCGGAGCTACATCAACCACACCAAAACGATGAAAAACATCGGCTAACACATTAATAAATTTTGCTCTGTATTCTTTTGCTTGCTCGAGATGCTTCTCTCTAATACGCTGTGGATCGCGTGGATTCCGGACAAATTCTTCTACTGCTAAAGCAACTGCATCTGGGGTTGCTTCGCAAACAATTGAGTTATATTCGTCATACCAAACGTCACGCCCTCCTTTTGATTTTGTAGAAACAACAGGCAACCCACACAAAAGATATTCACTTGAGGAAAAACAAGCTCCTTCCGCTTCAGATAAAATCAAACCACAATGAGCTTGATTAATTTTTTTACATACTTCTTCTGATGATAATTGCTTGTCGTTCAAATATTTATGAGGAGGAATTTCTGAGGCAGTATTTCTGTGATTATTTCCTGCTACAAGTGCTAATTGAGATACTTTAGAAGCGAGAAAATGTCTTTTAAATGCACTACGACGACCTACATAAATAGCATTGTAAATTTTATCAAGATTCAGTGGTCGCATTACTAAGTTTTCGTCAAGCCAAGCATTATGATTAATTACATCCCCATAAAAGCCTTTTTCCACAAAATTTTGCATTTCTAGGGGAGAATTGTACATGATAAAAAATTGCTTTTTATCTAAGTTCAGCAGGGAAAAAATTCGCTCGGCTTCTTTAGCAAAGGAAGGACTATGATACCAACCACAATAAACGAAAAAAAAGTCAGTTTTCCGAAAATGTTGATGCCATTCAGACATCCATTTCCAATTGTGTTGGATGTTTTCGATAATAAAAATTCGGCATTTTTGACTCTCGTAATACACCCTGAATGGAAAGGCTGGATTCGGCCAGGTATAGGAGGGTTTAAAGTCTTGTTTGTCGATATTTTTAGTTTCTGAATTTACGACTTTCATAGAGTTTTTTGCCTCTAATTATTTTACAGTAGATGGTATGTGAGGTACAAATATTAAGGTTTAAATTTTTGTAGTGCGGGCATTTTGCCCGCTATTCGTATACCTGAATGAGATGAAATTATCGGTGTTGGTGAATTAGTGTAAGTAGGTAGGCGCGAATAAACGTCACTATGTAACGAAATGTTAAAGCAGTTGAAACCCTTGAGATTGCTTCCTTCCGCTCCGCTCCAGTCGCAATGACATACTTGTAAATTTTTTCACCTACCTACTTATGATGTTAATCTTAATTATTCAGGAGTCAGTCCTCAGGAGTCTACCCACCCCCAACCCCTCCCAGGAGGGGAGAAAGAAGAAGAAACAGTAGTACTAGAAGAAGAAAGTTTTTGTTCGCGCTTTTATCCGGACAGGATATCATACCTCTTTTCACCAACGCCAAATTATCTATAATTTCAAACAAAAAGAGATTTGACAAAATCAATTTTTTCGTTTTTCCTCATTTTGTTATAAAAGTTCTTTTGGAAATAGCTTGATGCTTCGACATCAACAACTCCAAAGCGATTAAAAACATCAGCTACTACCTGAATAAACTTTTCTCTGTACTCTTGCGCTTGTTTTATATGTATCTGACGAATGCGTTGTCCGTCAGGAGGATTTTGCAAAAATTTTTCTACTGCTTGGGCAACTGCATCTGGTGTAGGTTCACAAATAATGGAGTTATATTCGTTATACCAAACGTCGCGACCTCCCAGGGAAGCTGTTGATACGACTGGTATACCACACAATAGGTATTCGCTGGAAGTTGGGCAAGCTCCCTCTTCTGCGGATAACACTAAACCACAGTGAGATTGATTAATTTTTTCCCACATTTCTGCTGGTGATAGTTGTTGCTCATTTATATATGTGTATGGCGGTGTATCGGCAAAATCTTTTCCATGATTTGCTTTTGTCACCAGCGCTAATGGGGACACTTGAGCTGCTAGTTGAGGGCGTTTAGATTTCTTGTTAAATTCCACATAAATGCTATCATATATTTTCTCTTTTCCAATATGCTGTAGGACATTGCTCTCGTCAAGCCAGGCATTTTGGTTAATAACATCTCCTTGAAAACCTTTCTCTGCAAAGTTTTCCATTTCCTGTGGGGAATTATACATGAAGAAAAATTGTTTCTTATCTAAATTGAGTACGGAAAAAATTGCCTCAGCTTCATAAGCAAAAGCAGGACTTTGATACCAACCTGTCATCACGAAAAAGAAATCTGTTTTGCGAAAATGTTCGTGACATTCGGCCATCCATTTCCAGTTGTGCTGGATATTTTCAATGATGAAAATTCTACATTTGGGACTGTCATAATATAACCTAAATGGGAATGTGGGATTCGGCCAAGTGTAGGATGGTTTGAAGTCTTCTTTGGTTAATTTTTTAGTTACTAACGAACTAACTGCTTTCTTTAAACCTTTAGATGCTTTGGTTTTTGGTTTGGTTGCTCCCAGGTCGCCGGACGCATATTTGAAAAATAATTTCACGATGTCATATACAAAACAGTCTGCTCCATATCTCATCCACAGTTGTTTGAGTGCTTCGCGTTTTCTCTGGAGAAGTTCATCGTCTTTTTGTATTTCTGCCAAGCGATCGGGTAATGCTTTGATATCTTCTGATTTTTCTGAACAAGTAACTGTTGCTTCATCCCAGAGTGCGCGATCGCCAGGGGGTAAGTAAGTGTCGGCGATAATAACTGGGATAACTCCGAAACCAATAGCTTCCCATAAACGAATTGAATTGGGGCCAGAACCAGATGGACACAGAGCAAATACACTTTCTTGCATCACTTGTTTAAATTCTTCTGATGCCAAGATGTCTACAAGACCATCAGTTTTTTCCACCTTTTTGAGAATTTGATGATCGTAGACAATTTTGTTGTAATACCATTGGTTTCTTACTTTTATTAATCCTCGGTTATCATCTGATAAATAATCAAAAATTATGTTTCTTGAATCTGTCAAATAAGATTTGTTAGGGCGAGTTCCGATAAATGAATACAAGTATTTTTTGTCTGTTTCTTGGGCTTCAATATCAATTGCTTGTACGGGATAAAGTGGGAAAGGATGCAATGAAATATTTGGATAAGAAGGGAGAACATTTTGGTCTTTTGTTGTATGTGACCAAAAAATATCAGTTATACCAATTTCGTTAAAAATACTTTCAATTTCTAACATTCGCATATGTTGACAAACTGTGATAACTTTTTTGTATTTTTTCAGTTCATCTTGAAAGCTACTCAATTTTTCTATTAATGCGTTTGCTTCGGTTTTATCTTGACTGTGAAAGAGTTTGTCAATCAGTGTTGCCCAAGGAAATCCAAAATAAACTACATTTCTATCAAAGTTATCTTTTGTTAAAAATTTATTTGCCATTTGATAGGCATATTTTTCTGTAATTGCGGGGTACTGCCAATCATCGTCAAGTCCTAAAACGTTATGGATTATTTTCTTTTCATTGGTTTTTGGTTTCTCACTACTTTCTGGTTTTTCTGTTTGTGTTTCTTGACTTTTTTTCTTTAAGGAATCCCATGTTTTGTTAATTTGTAAGCCAGTCACATTAGATGTATTTAATGTCCACAAATCTATTTGTAATTTAGATGGTTCATTAATGATAACACTTGGGTAGACCCATGCTGTACCACCTAAAATAGTAGTATCGCCGTATTTATCGTAATATCTTAACTGACTTTCCTGAACGTGTACTGTTTTAATATGATGACAGGGATTATAAACTTGAGCGCCATGAATGGCAAATAAGTAAGCAATTTTATTATCACAACGAGGCACTCCTAAACAGAATCTCAGATAGTTTTTAAAGGATTCTGTAAAGTTAAATTCTCCAGAAATAGCCCAAACATCTTGTGACCAATGAGGGTTTTTATGTAATGTTTGATTTGAGGCTTCTTTTTCATAACGACTTAAAGCTACAAATGCTTGTGGATCGGCAGAAAATATTTCTCGGATTCGGGCAATTGATTCATCAAAATAAATATCGGTATTGGCAAGTATTGAAATTTGATTCTGACATTTTTCCTTGGTTAATTCTACCCAATCAAGATAAGTTGGTCTGGCAGATATTTTGACAATTTCAATTTTGGAACTTTCCGCTTCGGGAATATGATTATCATCTATAATTAAGATAATTTTTTCAATTTCACTGCACTGTATATTTTTTTTCAAACAGTAAATTAATTCCTCTTGTCTTTCGGAGTCTTTCGCTTTGTAATAGGGCATAAATAAGATAATTTTCGGCTTTTTAGTAATCGCTTTTTGATAGCTAATAATTTTGTCTTGAGAGTCTCCGATTTTCTCTTGTTTGAAACCTGATTCTCGGCCTTCCAAATTATCTGTCCACCTTTGCAACTGCCATAAAGCTTGCCCTAAACGGAACAAAACCTGACTCGACTCCCCAGATAAAAGCACCGCTTGACGATAATATTCTACCGCTTGTGACCATTGCCCCAAATTACTGAAAGCTTCTGCTAAAGCTAAACAACAATCACTCCCATCAGAATTAATCTCTAAACTATGGCGATATAATTTTACTGCTTCCAACCATTGTTGCTGCCCAGATTTAACTACTCCTAAATAATAATAAGCTTCTGCTAAATGGGAAGTCTGACGGGAGTCAGAAGAATATTGAATCACCTGGTGAAGATACTCCTGTGCTTGCTGCCACTGCTTCAACTTGACTAAGACTGCTCCCAAACCAAGATAAAATTCAGGCACATCTGTTTTTAGCTCAATTGCCTGATGCAAATATTTCACAGCTTCTTCAAATTGACCCTGCTGGTGCAACAATTCCCCCAACTTGTAGAAATACCAGGGAGCTTGAGGGTTTATAGTTACTGCTTGCCGATATATTACGATCGCTCGTTCCCAATCTTCTAATTTAACTAAAATATCTCCCAATTTATAATAACCCCAAGGAAAATCAGGATTTAATTCAATAGCTTGACTATAAGCATTAACAGCTTCTTTTAACCTTTCCAATTTAACTAAAACATCTGCCAAATTATTATGAGACCAAGAAAAATCTGACTTTAATTCTATGGATTTCTGATAAGCAGTAACTGCTGCTTCTAATTCTCCCTTTTCTTGCAATAAATTACCTAATTTATGATATACTTCCCATAATTCAGGATTAATTTCAATAGCTTTTCTATAAGCCTTTATGGCCTCTTCTTTCTCTCCTTTTTCTACTAAATTATCGCCATTTGTGTGATACTCATCTGCCAAATCATAGTTAACTATAACTCCATTATTAACAGTAGCGATCGCTGAATTATGCTCCTCTTGTGTAGCTATTTGATCTAAGGGACGATCGACTATTTTCAACTTTTTACTAGGTTCTATTTGCTTTTGAGTATTGATTGTTTTTTCCTGAAGTTGATTTTCTGCATATTTCAAAGACTGTCTTGCTTCTATCCAGTCAGGTTCTAATTCAATTGCCTTGCGATAAGCAGCGATCGCTTTTTTCCATTCACTCTTTTTTGCGAAAACTTTTCCTAAGCTAAAAAAATGTTTTGCTTGCTTAAAATTGGTTTGCTGTTGTTGTGTAGGTAGGGAAATTAGCATCATCTCTATCTCCGGTATTAAATATTTGTTATTGGTGCGTCATTTCAGTTATCAGTTATTAGTTAACAGTAGCTCCTCCTGTTTGTGCAGCATGACAAACGGAAAGTAGGAGGCTTGAAATACTGAATTTTATCAAAATCATAAGGGTCTAAAATCCTGCCTTTTAAGGCGAAATATTTTTGGATAGTTGCTCAAATCTCCTACTTCCCCTCCACGGTCGGGGTTAGGGGTCGATTAACTTCTAACTTCTGACGCGCGTTGATTTTTTATCCCCTTGAAAGGGGAGGCTTGAAAACTGATTTTCTGATTAAGATGGATCTTCAATAATTGATAATTGATAATGGATAATTGATAATTACCTCTCCCTAAAAGGAAGATGATTGAATAAAAGAAAAATTTTTTCTTGTTTCTCCTTTAAAGGAGAGGCTTTAAACCTTAATTATTCGGTAAGTTCAATTGTTAATTAGGAAGATTATCCTAGTTTCACGCACCCTATATATTCAAAAAGTTATCTTTTAATAAATTACTCTGAGAACAAATCAGTATCTGGGAATTTTTTAATATTTCTACACCTTACTCCAATAAATCTCTAATTATGGGTTTTGGCTGTTAATTAACTAGGCTAATTTTGCGCTATTTGTAATATATTATTAGCTATTACTATAAAACATTAATTTCACATTCAAATCCGGAAATAATTGATTAAGAAAGAAATGGGATAATCAAATAAATTGAGGATAATTGAAAAGTCTTATATTTTTTCAGAAGGGAAAAGGGAGCGGACGACAAATCAAAAAAAATCCCTATAAATAAATTCCAGGGATTTGAAAAAGATGGTATTTTTTTTATTAACAGAAACGCATAACCACCATTTGTAGGGGCGAATGGCATTCCCCCATAAACGGTCTTTAACTCCTAGAAATGTTAAAGATTTTTTCTATTACTAAATCAATTTGGTCAATAAGTTTATTGAAAGGGCTAAAGCCCAACTACGAACAATATTAAATCTAGAATAAATCCTGGCAAAATATTTTCTCCTGATACTATCTGAGGATTTTCTAATATTTCTATGTAGGGGCGAATGGCATTCCCCCATAAACGGTCTTTAACTCCTAGAAATGTTAAAGATTTTTTCTATTACTAAATCAATTTGGTCAATAAGTTTATTGAAAGGGCTAAAGCCCAACTACGAACAATATTAAATCTAGAATAAATCCTGGCAAAATATTTTCTCCTGATACTATCTGAGGATTTTCTAATATTTCTATGTAGGGGCGAATGGCATTCCCCCATAAACGGTCTTTAACTCCTAGAAATGTTAAAGATTTTTTCTATTACTAAATCAATTTGGTCAATAAGTTTATTGAAAGGGCTAAAGCCCAACTACGAACAATAATCCTTAATCTGGTTAATTTTATGTTAATTCAATTGCTCGTTGATAAGCTGCTACAGACTCATCAAGTTTACCTATTTCTTGTAAGGCATCTCCTAAAAGATGGTATATTTCTCCTAGTTCTATATTTATCTCATTTTCACCATAATTTTCTTCAGTTTGATTCGCTTCTAATTGAATGATTTGCTGATAACAATTAATGGCTTCTAACCATTCTCCTTTTTCTGCTAAAGCTTTGCCTAAACTATAGTGAGCTTCTAATAATTTGGAGTCTAATTCAATTGCTCGATCAAAACAAACGATACCTTGTTGTGTTTTATTCTCTGCTATTAAACCCTTACCTAAAGTACAAAATTCTTGGGCAGTTGCCCAACTCGGATGTTGGATAAGTGCATTGTAAGATAATTCTTCTGCTTCATCAATTTTTCCTTGGTCTAGCAATATTTCAACTAAACCTCGATAACCCTCTTTTAAGTCTGGTGCAAATTTGATGGCTTTTTTGTAGGCAACGATCGCTTCTTTTTGTCGTTGATTTTGAAGGTATAATTCTCCTAGACTGGCATAAATTTCGCCAAAGTCTGGCTGAATTTCTATTGCTTTTTGATAAGCAGCGATCGCTTGGTCTGGTTTATTTATTTCTACCCAAGATTTACCCATTATTTGATAAGCTACTGCATGGGGTTTTATGGAAATTGCCTCTTCACAAGTAGAGATAGCATCATAGAATTTACTATTGAAAAATTCTGCTTCAGCTTGTTTAATTAAATCTGCTTGATTAATTGGCCACAACTTCTCCTTCCTCTTTTTATCTTTTGATTTTAGGTTTAATACCCCGCCATCTACAGGGTGTTGAAAAATTGTTGGGGTTTGAATCCCCATCCACTTTTGACTTTTGAATTCTTCAATTTCTTCCTTCTTACTTTTGACTTTTTCAATTTCTTCCATTGAATATGACTGCAAAACATCTTCAGGATTAATATCTTGAGGTTTATTGCCGTTTACTTCTACTTGTTTTTTAACTGAAATATTACTAACTTCCCGAGCTTTTTGAACATAAATAGCAGCTTCATTTACCTTACCTTGACGCCTCAAAGTTGTAGCCAAATTTTGATAAGCAGCAGCATAATTTGAGTTTAATTTTATCGCTCTGTGATAACAGAATATAGCTTTAGTTAATTGACCTTGACGACAGAGGGTATTACCGAGACTCAAATGTTGCTCGGGAGTAATGTTTGCTCGGTCGAGAGTGTATGCTTCATACCAACAGTCTGCTGCTTCTGCTTGTTTACCAACTTGAGTCCATGCTTTAGCTAAATTGCGGTATGCTCCAGCAAAGTCTCGTTTGAGAGCGATCGCTTGTTGGTAACAGGGTATTGCTTTTTCCCACAATTCCTCTTGTGCGTACAAACTACCCAAGTTGGCGTGAATTGAAGGATCTTGACTACCAAGAGATATGGCTTTTAAATAATTTTGTTTAGCTTTCTGACGTTGACTAGCACCGCCTATTTTTTGTTGAGCATTACCCAATATTTTGTAGGCCAGGGCCATATCTGGTTGTACTGCTATAGCTTGCTGACATTCAGCGATCGCTTGTTCGTATGACCCTTCTTGGTTGTATACTATAGCTCGTTGAATGTAAATATCGGGTAAAACGACTGTTGATTTTGTTACATCATATTGAGCGTTGATTTGTCTATCTATTTTATCTTTTGATTTTGGGTTTAATACCTCCCCATCTACAGTCCCCATCCACTTCTGACTTCTGACTTCTTCAATTTCTTCCTTCTGACTTTTGAGTTCTTTAATTTCTTCCTTCTGATTTCTTCCTTTTAACTTTTGACTTTTAACTTTTGACTTTTGAATTTTGACTTCTTCAGCAGGAAATAAGAAATTTTCACCAGCAGTTTCTGTTATATCTTTGAGATTAAAATCTATTTCTGGTTTTAAGGGGAAGGAATTATTTGTACCCGGAAGTATGGGAATATTTGTAGATGGTTGTGAAGACTTTTTCGGCAATTGATTCTGGAAATTAAAAGCAGAAGCTACTGAACTACACAACTGCTTGAAAAATTTCTCAAAATATTGAAATGGCGAGCGAAAAGTACCAGTATTTCCTACCAAATTAAGACCGGAACTACTGACCCAAGTATTATCTATTGCTCCATCAATTTTTTGTATACTATGAGATTGAAAATTAGAGGATTGGGAATTAGCTTGAAATTTCAAAGTTTCCTCTAACTTTTGATATGCTACTCCCAAATTGGGATTAATTTGTATCGCATTATAATAAGAAGATATTGCTTGGTCTACTAAATTATTTTGTGACAGAGTATTATCTAAGAGCAACCGTTCTTCTGCTGTTGCTTTTTCTGGTTCTAGAGAATCAGCTTTTTCCCAAAATTTAGATGCTTCTGCGTGCTGACCAACATTAGTTAATGCTGTGGCTAAATAACGGTTGATATCTGCCATATTTGGGCATATTTCAATAGCTTTTTGATAACATTGGATTGCTTCTTGCCATTGCTTTTGTTGTCCGTATAAACTACCTAAATCTCTATAAATTTCTGGATCTTTTGGTGCAATAGATATCGCTTTTGTATAGAATTGCCAAGCTTCTGCTGCCTTACCTTGATTTTGCAGCATTTTTGCTAATTTTTTATAACTTTCTACATTATCTCGATCTACAGAAATATTATCTGTCGCAACACTTCTTCCTTCTTCCTTCTTCCTTGTTCCTTCTGACTTTTGACTTTTAACTTCTTCAATTTCTTCCTTCTTACTTTTGACTTCTCCAATTTCTTCCTTCTTGCTTTTTACTTCTTCTTGACTTTTGACTTCTTCTTGAGTTTTAACTTCTTCAATTTCTTCCTTCTTCCTTTTGACTTCTCCAATTTCTTCCTTCTTACTTTTGACTTTTGACTTTTGACTTTTAACTTCTTCTTGATTTTTTACTTCTTCAATTTCTTCCTTCTTACTTTTGACTTCTTCTTGACTTTTAACTTCTTCTTGACTCTTAACTTCTTCAATTTCTTCCTCCTTCCTTCTTCCTTCTTCAATTTCTTCCTTCTTACTTTTGACTTTTGACTTTTGACTTTTGACTTCTTCTTGACTCTTAACTTCTTCAATTTCTTCCTCCTTCCTTCTTCCTTCTTCAATTTCTTCCTTCTTACTTTTGATTTTTGACTTTTGACTTTTAACTTCTTCTTGACCTTTAACTTCTTCAATTGAATTTATTCTATCTGCTGTATTTTGAGCAGATAAATTAGATATTTTGTCACCTAAGTTACGATTGAGATTTGAGAATTTTTTTATTCCCAATTGAGTTGCCTTAAAATAACAACTATTAGATTCTTCAACATCACCTGTTTGAGATAATGCTTCTCCGAGATTTTGATAAGCTACTGCTGAATTAGGATTTAATTTGATAGCGCTACGATAACAAAATATAGCTTCTATTAATTTCTGATGTTTTAAGAGAGTATTGCCTAAACTTATATATTCTTTTGCTTTGATATTTGTGGGTTCTAAACAATAAGCTTGATATTGAAAAATTGCTGCTTCTACTACTTTCCCAACTTTCTGATATGCCTTAGCAATATTGCGATAAGCTGGAGCTAAATCGGGTTTAATAGTAATAGATTTTTGATAATACTCAATTGCTTCTTCCCACTGCTGTTTACGAGCATATAAAGTGCCAATATTAACATAAGCTTCAGCAAAATTTGGTTGAATATTAATAGCCCGTGAATACCACTCAAAGGCTGCTTCTATTTGACCCTCTTTTTGCATAATAATGCCCATTGTTTTGCAGGCTTCAGCAAAATCTTGTTGATATTTTAGAGCTTGTTCGCAAGCCGCTTTAGCTTCATCTAAATTCTTTCGGTCTAAATATAATAGAGCTTGTTTATGGAAGTGAGTGGCCGCTTCTGTTGGATTAACTTTAGGTGCCATTTTATTACTTGCTGTAGTTCGATTTACATTATCTTCTTCCCCTTTTTGGGAAAAGGTAAATACATCAACTTCAGAATTAGAAAGTTTCTTCTCAAGAAGATTTTTTTCCTGAGAAGTTCGTTCCTCACTCAGAAATTTTACTGTGGGATGAGAATCTACTTTTTTTATACTTGCTTGTGATAGCATTTTTTCTAGTTTACCAAGGTTAATTATAATATCTTCAGTCAGGGAATTAGGATACATGATTTGGCGGATTGGGTAATAGGAAAACTCTTCTCCTACTAAGTAGTAATACTTCAACCCTAATTGTTGAGCGATCGCCCAGTAATAATGCTTAATATAGTTAGGAGAAACTAATTCTATTACGGTAGTTTCGGGACTACAAAACATAATATTTGTCAATCCACTACCATGAGGAGCAACTATCACTTTGGCATTAGCAAATAAAGCCACTTGCTCTACAACAGAAAGAGTTTCTAGCTCGATATTAACGAAGCCATATTGACTTAATAAATCAATTAATTTTGTTTCATTAATAACTCTTCTATATTTAGCTTTATTCCGACTGATATAGATCCTTTCAGGATAAGAAGTAACTAGATTATGCCGATCTTTTTTCCATTGAAACCCATCTTTAAATACAGTAGAAAGCGAGGGAGTTAAAAATGCTTGACGGTGAAATTCTAAGGCCCATTTTTCTAACCAAGCTAAATGACTTGAAAAAGATGGAACAATTAATTTTTTAGCTTGAATATAGGGATAGCGATCGCTTTCTATAATTTTATCTTCTGGAATTCCTAAAACCCGGAGAGTTTCCTGTTGAAATGGTTGTTTAGTACTATTGACTAAAAACCAATCTATTTCCTCAAAATTTATACTATTGCGTCGCAATATTTCGATCCGGGGCAATATGTCTACCATCCAATGAAAATAAACATTTCCTGACAACCCAGATAAAACTGCCACTGTACCGTTTATTTGCTCTAAAGGAGGTAATTCTTCCGTAGTAAAAAACCGATGGTTATTGATATCGTACTTGTCACATCCCGGCAATTGTCCTGGGTATTCACGGGAAACTTCAGCTAATAATTGATTATCTTGATTAATAATAGCAATGGCATTACAAATCATCCAATTATTTTTTTGAGGAACTATCCATGTTCTGCCATTTTCTACTTCTGTGACAAATTTTTTTGTTTCTGGAAAATCAATATTTATTGTTTGTGTTTTTTCTCTAGAAAGACTATAAATACCATTTCCTAAATGAATTGGTTGAAGTTGTTTAAATATTTGTTTGAGACAAGGTTGGCAATTTAACCCTTGACATTTAACTCGATTATTTTGAGTCCCCATCCACTTCTGACTTTTGACTTCTGACTTCTTCCCTCTTCCCTCTTCCTTTTGACTTTTGAATTTAGACTTTTCACTTCTTTCCTCTTCCTTCTTCCTTTTAACTTTTAACTTTTGACTTTTGAGTTCTTCTACTAAATATAATGTATCTATTTCTTTTGAGTTTAATATCTCATCACCTACAGGGTTTTGACAATTGGTTGAGGTTTGAGTCCCCATCCACTCCTGACTTCTTCCTTCTTCCTTTTGACTTTTGAATTTAGACTTTTCACTTCTTCCCTCTTCCTTCTTCCTTTTAACTTTTAACTTTTGACTTTTGAGTTCTTCTACTAAATATAATGTATCTATTTCTTTTGAGTTTAATATCTCATCACCTACAGGGTTTTGACAATTGGTTGAGGTTTGAGTCCCCATCCACTCCTGACTTCTTCCTTCTTCCTTTTGAATTTTGACTTTTGAATTTTGACTTCTTCCTTTTTCCTTCTTCCTTCTTCCTTCTTCAAAAGATTCAACTGCCAACCCAAAATGGTAAACAATAATAGCCGTATTGAAGCGTTTTTGTTTAGCTAAACTATTGCCTAATTTGAGATGCAAATCAACATTTAATGGCTGAAATTTCAATGCTTTTTGATAATAATTTTCTGCCTGTGAATATTCGCCATATTCAAATAATACATTTCCCAAGCTTGAGTAAGTTAAGATTAAATTTTCTCTAACTTCTGCTAAATATAATTTATCTATTTCTTCTAAGTTTAATATCCCGCTATCTACAGAGTATTGATAATTGGTTGAGGTTTCAGTCCCCATCCATTCCTGACTTCTTCCTTCTTCCTTTTGACTTTTTATTTCTTCTGCTAAATATAATTTACAGGACTTACCCAAAGACACTAAATCAAGTGAGGGCGAATGCCATTCGCCCCTACAGATAGTGTTTTCAAGGTTAATTTGTGTAAGTCCTGATTTATCTATTTCTTTTGAATTTAATATCTCATCGTCTACAGGGTATTGATAATTACTTGAGGTTTCATTCCCCATCCACTCCTGACTTCTTCCTTCTTCCTTTTGACTTTTGAATTCTGAATTTTGACTTCTTCCTTCTTCCTTTTGACTTTTGACTTTTGAATTATAACTTCTTCCTTCTTCCTTCTTCCTTCTTCCTTCTTTTAGTTTTACAAGAAATTTAGCACAAGCTATTTTTGCTTTCTCTAATTCATCTAACCCTGTTAACAAATCTGCTTTTTCACAAAAACTTTCCACAAAAGAATTACCCTCAATAACCTTTTGTAAATGAGGTATTGCTGCAGCCAACTTTCCTAATTCCAAAAAAGAAAAAGCACAATTACTATGAGCAGAAAGATTTTCTGGATACTGCTTGATTATTTCCTGAAAACAAACAATAGCTTCTGAGTGCAAACCTTGTTGTTGATAAACTTTTCCGAGATTACGACGAGCTACTATTAATTGAGGCTTAAGTTCCAGTGCTTGACGATAATTAGTAATAGCCTTTTCTACTTTCCCAAGCTCGAAAAATGCTTGACCTTGATTATTGTAGAGAGAAGCATCATCTGGCTTTAAAATAATAGCTTTTTGAAAAATTTCAATTGCTTCAGAAGCTCTACCTTCCTTAACTAAAATATTACCCCAATTACTATAAGCTTGAACTTGAATTAAAAATTTTTCCGCCTTAAATTCGCATAAATTAATAACTTTTTGATAACTAGAAATTGCTCGTTCTAGTAAACCTTGTTGTTGTAAAACAATCCCAATATTATAATAAGCTTGAATATACCCTGGATGATGAGCGATCGCTTGTTGATAATGAAAATAAGCCGCTGATAGATTTCCCTGGTACTGAAAAGCTATTCCCAAGTTATACTCAATATAGTAGAGGTCTGGTACTAAAGTTAACGCTTCTTGGTATAACGATATAGCAGCAGCTAGTTTTCCCTGCTTTTGATATAAAAATCCCCTGGAAGCTTTTTCTTCAGCTAACTTCAATACTTTTAAAGATTCGCTGTTCATATTTCGATGGTAGTGCATTGCGTTGAGTTCTGAACTTTTAGCTTATACTATCAGGACTTACACACCAAGCGCCATATTTAGTAGGGGCGAATGCCATTCACCCCCTACAGATAGCGTATTGTCTAAGAATTTGCGTAAGTCCCAATGAATAGAAGTTGAAACCCTTTTGTATTCCCCTGTTGCCTGTTGCCTGTTGCCTGTTGCCTGTTGCCTGTTCCCTTGCGCGTAGCGCTATATAATTAAATAATTTCAAAATCATCACCAGTAATATCTGGATTACCATCTAATTGCAGGAATTGTATAGCATTATTATCCGCGTCAATATAGTACATCAAACCGTCGTCTGAGTCGTAGACTAAGTTAGCATCTGGATTTTCAGCAAACTCAGCAACAGTAGTAAATTCGTTAGGGTCGAAAGTACCATCAGGCCCAATTAACTCGTCGAAGCTATTACCATCAAGCTGTATCTTATCTTCTCCCGAAGTAAAGTCAGTGAGAGTGTCTACTCCAGAGTCTCCAGGAACAAAATTGTTGAGAGTATCGAAACCAAATATCTCAGTTCCATCTGCAATAAAAGTCTCTGAATCAAAAAACTCAAAACGGAAAAGATCCGATCCTTGACCCCCTTCTAGCAGGTCATTACCTGCACCACCATCAATGAGATCGTCTCCTGTACCTCCTCTAACCGTATCGTCTCCTTCTCCACCGAGTACAGTATCATTACCCCGGTTTCCCGAAACTAGATCGTTTCCTTCTTCTCCAAGAACCAAATCATTACCTTTACCACCGTAGACGCTATCATTCCCGATACCCCCTCTGACATTATCGGACCCCCGACCTCCAAAAACTCGATCCTCTCCTTCCTCACCTCTGACCAAGTCATCACCTCTTCCTCCAAATGCAAAATCATTTCCATCACCACCTCTAACCGTATCAGACCCTAGGTTACCATAAACTTCATCATCGCCCTCTCCACCATCTACCCAATCATCACCTTTTCCTCCGAAGGCCACATCACCACCACCTCCGCCAAATACAGTATCAGACCCTCGGTTACCATTAACATCATCATCACCCTCTCCACCATCTACCCAATCATCACCTCTTCCTGCGAAGGCTATATCACCACCACCTCCGCCAAATATAGTGTCTTCGCCACCTCCACTTTCAATCACATTATCTCCATCAACACCTACGATCGAATCCCTGCCATTTCCACCAGACAACAATCCGCCGCTATTGTCATCAGTTATAGGTGTTACATCATCACCAATGTCAGCAGGATCGCTTGGTGGTTGATTAATAATAGGTTCTTCGTCACCGAAGTCTTCTTGAATTCTTGGATTAATAGAAATAAATTCTGACATAGTAATTTTTTATTGATTTTAATTAACTAATACTGACTTTTTCGATTCAAACAGGGCGTTGTATCAATGCGGGATGATTTTCATAGTTTTGTAGCATCTTGCCCGTTCCCCCACTTATCTTTATCAAAATAATTGAGTCTAAAACCTCGCCTTTTAAGGCGAAACTTTTTGGAGAGTTGCTCAAAATCCCTGTTGCAAAAATAGCTTCTGACTTATGAGTTATGACTTCATTAACCCGCCCCTCAGCCATGCCTACACTAAGGTTGATTCAACTATAAATTAGGCAAAAAATATCGAAAATGACATTCATTAAAGTATATTCAAGCAAGAATTTAGACATCAAAAATCTGTGCCTCAAATAAAATAAGACAAATGTATTTACATATTATTTTTCGTTATTGATTAAGCCTAATTTATGATATTTGTAGAGGTAAATGTTTGATTCCCTAGTATTGTTTGAGTATCTACAAGTTGAAAATTAATTTCAAACAAATACTATTTGTTTATCCTGGTTAATCAAGTAGACATTTAATCATCTTATTTTCTTGTGGAATGGGCATCTTGCCCGTTCCCGTTCCCGATATTTTCACCCCAGGTCGAGTAATTATGATAATTGAAGAGGCGAGCAAGATGCTCGCACTAATTTTCTAAACACCAACCAGGGGGTTGCTATACAACAAAACTTACAGCAGATTCGCTCGTACATGAAGTACAAACATTAACAATTAAATGAATGCAAATGCGGGGATCTTGCCCGCTATGGACGTATCTCACACCTGGTATAATCTATAGTTTTATTTTTGTGGAATGAGCATCTTGCCCGTTCCTGATATTTTTGCCCGTTCCTGATATTTTCACCCGTTCCTGATATTTTCACCCGTTCCTGATATTTTCACCCGTTCCTAATATTTTCCTGTTCCTAATATTTTCCTGTTCCTGATATTTTGACCCGTTCCTGATATTTTCACCCCAGGTCGAGTAATTATGATAATTTACGACGCGAGCAAGATGCTCGCACTAATTGTCTAAACACCAACCAGGGGGTTGCTATACAACAAAACTTACAGCAGATTCGCTCGTACATGAAGTACAAACATTAACAATTAAATGAATGCAAATGCGGGGATCTTGCCCGCTATAGCATATTGCCCGCTATGGACGTATCTCACTCCTGGTATAATCTATAGTCTTGTGGAAGTGGAATGGGCATTTTACCCGTTCCCCGTTCCTAAATTGTTGCCTCCTCACCCCACATGAAAATGAGAAAAATGGCTTTTTCAGTAGACAACCTAGATACTAAGAAATATCCTCTTATCTTTCTTCTAAGATTTTTTGCAACTTCCGGTTAATTTCTTCAAATTATGCAAAAAAATTGGCGTTGCATAAATGCGGAATGTACGTTAATAGTTTTGTATGGCTCTGTATTTGTATTTGTGTTTGTATTTGTGTCTGTATTTGTATTTGTGTTTGTGCTTGTGCTTGTGCTTGTGCTTGTGCTTGTGGAATGGGCATCTTGCCCGTTCCGAATATTTGCCCGTTCCGAATATTTGCCCGTTCCGAATATTTGCCCGTTCCGAATATTTGCCCGTTCCGAATATTTTCACCACTTCCTGGACAAATATTAAAATCAGGACTTACGCAAAATCTCAAATCATACACCATCCGTAGGGGCGAATGGCATTCGCCCTGGATATAGTAGTTCTGCGTAAATCCTAAAAATAACATATAAGGACTAACATAAATTGACTTTGAAAGCAGCATCCGTAGGAGCAAATGCCATTCCCCCTAAATATAGCAGTTCTGCGTAAATCCTAAAAATAACATATAAGGACTAACATAAATTGACTTTGAAAGCAGCATCCGTAGGAGCAAATGCCATTCCCCCTAGATATAGTAGTTCTGCGCAAGTCCTAAAAATAACATATAAGGACTAACATAAATTGACTTTGAAAGCAGCATCCGTAGAGGCAAATGCCATTCCCCCTAGATATAGTAGTTCTGCGTAAATCCTAAAAATAACATATCATATCAAATCCGTTGGCTTCGGAGTAATATCAAATCCGTTTTATTGAACATAAAAAAATTATCCAATCCTCATAACTACGCTCATCTTTGTAATTCTCTCTCCTCCTGACTCCTGACTCCTCCTGACTTAACTGTTCTATGGCTGTTTAACCGGATTTGATATAATCAGGACTTACGCAAAGGCACTACATAAGGGGTACTGTTCTATGGCTGTTTAACCGGATTTGATATAATATAACTCTGTCGTCGTCATACAATGGTTATGGGCGAATGCCATTCGCCCCTACAATATGGACTCTTATCTTAAAATACTGAATAACACCGATGCTACCGGATTTGATATCAGAGTTGTTCGCGACAACGTTCGAGATTTTCTCGCACAATATTAGTATTAGGATGTTCAGCACCTAATTTTTGTTCGCCGTTCAATATCTGCAATCAATTCTTGCAAATCTGCCACTGGCAAAAAATGGGGGTCATCCTCATCTACCTCACTCCACCTTTCCGGAAAAAACTCAGGCAAAAAAGCCACATCCTCACTAGGAAGAGCCTTTTTCTGGTGAGAAATAAACCGAAAAACTCCCTTGCGCCATGCCCAAAAGTCAGGAGCTTTTTTACTCAGGTTTGCTGCCATTTGAAACGTCACCCATAGCACAATAGAAAAGGGAAATTGTCGCAAAGCTTCCCTAGTCCACTGTAAGTAACCAAAAAACTTTTCCTGTTCCGGTTTTTCTTCATCAAAAGCTAAAAAACGCAAACTTTCTGTACCAGTAACAGTAATCACAGTTTGCTTTTTTGCCTTTAAATATTCATCAGTTTCTACCAACTGAGAAATAGCCGCCCTGAGACTGGGTTCTCCCTTTGCCAACTCAACTTGATAACAAGGAATATGGGGAGATAATTCTGTTTCATATTTTTGAATTATTTCCTCTCGATATTGACTATAGTCACACACGGCAATCAGAATATTTAAGGATTGATAATTTGCCTCAATAGAAACAATTAAATCGTCATAATTATTTTGATTTTGCATATCTGTTGCTAATTCCTTCATTGTAATTCACCTAAAATTTCGTCTGAAGCCTCCTCTTTTAAGGGGATAACAAAAAGAATATAGCGCTTCTCTAGTTTATGAGATACAGTTTTAGATCCCCCCTAACCCCCCGCGAGTTCGGGGGGAACTGCTTAAAAAGGGGGGGGGAGGTTTCAAAGTCCCCCTTTTTAAGGGGGATTTAGGGGGATCGTGAATGTACCTCATCTTTATGAGAAATGCTATCTTCTGTATTTCAAGCCTCCTTATTGCAGAGGTACTGTTAACTGATAACTGATAACTGTTAACTGAAATAACCTTTTCTTTGCAAAAGTTCGGTAACAATTGGATGGATGTCATACCATAGTTGAGCATTGCGATATTCTAAAACATACAACCCATGTAATAAATCTAGAAAACGTTCTTCTTGAGGGTCGGCTGGCATAAAATCTTGATAAGTTTGCTGCAAAATCGCATAGTCTTTCGTGCCAATTGCCGTATCAAAATCAATACTAATATTTATTAGTGCTTCTTCTAATACTTCAGCATTAATTTTGATTTCTAAATCCTCCGGTCTACGCCGAATTAACCTGAGACAAATCCGACAACATTCGTTAGTTATTCTCACTAACTCCCGCAATACTCCACCACTATAAATAATAATTTTTTCAACAGTCTCTGGCTCAATTAATTATCGAGAAATTCGCTTATAAATTATATTAGTTAACATAGCTGTAGGTTCTGGTATTGGTACAGCATTAGGTAGGCGACGTTCTCCCTGTTTAAAGAGTTTAGAAACAGGCATTGTCACAATTTGATTATTAGTTTCAGTACGCAAAGTTGAGATAGTACGGACTTCCCGCAAAGCCGAAATAGGCACAGTAAATATAATTCTAAAATTAGGTTGAAATAATGCTTTGATATGTTCTCCATAAACCTGTCGTACCACGGCAAGGTCGATTTTATCTAAGTCATCAATAACTACCAAAATTTCTTTTCCCGAAGCCGACTCTACTACAGCAGCAATTTCATTTATTCTAGCAATTAAATCAGAAATTTTTCGGAGAAATTCTTGTTTAATTTCCTCTCTAATAGTAGCATCAGCTTTTAATTTTCCCGTAATAATTTTAAATAAGTCAAAACCAGCAGTTCCTTCAGCTTTAAATTCATCAGTTTCAGTTCTAGTGCGCTTGGCAAACCATTTATAAAATTGGTCTTTGGTAGAAGATTTAATTTTTACCTGTTGCTCCTGTGCTTTCTCCATTAAACGAACAGCGATCGCGAACAAAATATTAATATGATTAACATCAGACATTTCAATAGAATCAGAAATAGAGAAAAATACCACAAAATACTTATCTTCTATCTGCTGACAAAATTGTGCTAAAAGAGTAGACTTTCCACATCCACGATGTCCGGCAAAAATTATTTTACTATCTCCAGAAGGACTATCTTCTACCAACTGCTCTAACTCTTCAATAGTCTCAGTACCATATTCGACCCGAAATTTTGCTAGTGCTGTTGGTGTCAGCAACGGTAGAAGTTCCAGGTTTCTGTAAGCTTCACGAAATGATTCTAGTAAATTATCCATTGGACTCTAATTTTTTTCTTCATTTAAATCGATCGGGACTTACGCACGGACACTAAATTGAGTGAGGGCGCCCTTCGGAGCTTGGCGGAACGCCAATGCCATTCGCCCCTACATATAGCGTTTTCAAGGTTAATTTGCGTAAGTCTTGTTTACACTGTATAGCAATCCTGTTTAAATGTAATATTTTAGTGGCAGTTAGGAACCAGGAGTCAGGACTCCTAAGAAATACCCTAGTGCTGCTACGCGGAAGTTAAAAGTCAAAAGTATTAATTTGTAATTGTTCCCGCGATTTTGTAACTGGTCAGTTATTTGCGCCATCCTGCACTTGCTATTTCAGGACTTACGCAAATTGACTTTTAAATCACCATCTGTAGGGGCGAATGGCATTCGCCCTCTATATAGCGCTACGCATTAAGGTGTTTGACATAAATAGAAGCTGAAACCTTTTTGTATTAACCTGTTGCCTGTTACCTGTTGCCTGTTGCCTTGCGCGTAGCGCTATATTTAGAGTCTCTGCGTAACTCCTGTATTTGTAGCAAACATTTATCAATTTATAAGCCTTCCTGCTTCTTCCTTCTTCCTTCTTCAGTTGACAAATGAACATTAATTGTGATAAAAAAACTATTTGGTACTGATAACTGATAACTGATAACTGATAACTGATATGACATCCCTAACTCCCGAACAATACAAACAGAAAATGCAGCGCCGCAAAGAAGTGCAAGAACAACGAGTATCTCAAGCAGCTCGGGAAAAAGGCTTAATTGTTGTCAATACTGGCAACGGTAAAGGCAAAACTACAGCAGCATTGGGTATGGTCATGCGCTCCTTGGGTCACGGTTATCAAGTCGCAATTATCCAATTTATTAAAGGTGCTTGGGAACCCGCAGAAAAAGCAGTGTTTACTAAATGGGGCGAACAAATATCTTTTCATGCTTTAGGTGAAGGGTTTACCTGGGAAACTCAAGACCGCGATCGCGATATTCAGAAAGTTTATGAAGCTTGGAATTTGGCTTTATCTTATATCCGCAATCCAGATTTTAAATTAGTATTACTTGATGAGGTTAATGTTAGTTTGAAATTGGGTTATTTAAAGTTAGAAGATTTGTTAGCTGGGTTAGAAGAGAAACCTGAAGATTCTCATGTTATCCTAACAGGTAGAGGTGCCCCTCCAGAATTAATTGAAAGGGCAGATTTAGTGACAGAAATGAAAATGATTAAGCATCCTTTTAGAGAGCAAGGTGTGAGGGCGCAACCTGGTATTGAGTATTAAGCATCTCCAACAAAAGAAGGAGTGGGAAGTGTCAGAGGTGTGAGAGGTGTGGGAGCTGTGGGAAGTTTTGAGATATTTACTGTATAATTAAGTACATTTTTGTTAAAATTTTATACAGCAATTTTCCCTTATCCCTTCTTCAAATTACCAAGCCAAATTTTGATAGTTAGTTTGGCAAGTATTCAATATCCTGGCATCATTCTCACTAACTTGATTTATGGGGTAATATTTCTCTAAATCTACTATGTAGTCAGAAGCACTATTATCATAACTATCTACAACCTTTACATCTAAGCTATTTTGCTTATAAAATCCATAAAAGCAATAAAAAGCTGAATGGGGTAGATAAAGAGCGCCTATTACCTTGCCACTTTTGAGCTGAAATACAAAATACTCATTTTGAATTTGCTGTGGCTGAGAAGACTGACCAAAAAGGTGAATACCATCACTCAGCAACGCATTATTATCATCTGTTTGTGAAGAAAACTTTGGCCTTTCTTCCTTAAATTTAAGAGAAATAGTTTTATACTGTACTACTGGCCTATTTACTGGATTATAGGTCAATATCAAGTAGGTTGCGATCGCCACTAACCTAAAAATCACGAATATTATCTAATTATTATCTACATCATTATCATATATGTAGAAAAGCATAAAGGTCTATTCTTTTAACAATTTGTGTTAGTTTCTCAAAGGAAGAAGGAAGAAGGAAGAAGGAAGAAGGAAAAATCTGGCGTTGTCTGATTTTTTAAGTTTTTGATCTGTCCTAAGTTTTTCTTCCACTGCTATAGTTACTAAATATTGCTCTACCGATCGTTCTGGGGAAGCATTGATATAGAATCCGGTTGAATACTTATTATATGAGATGGGGGGATGGGGGGATGGGGGGATGGGGGGATGGGTAGATGGGGAGATGGGGGATTTAATATTGAAGTGTGGATAGAATTATAAACATATACTGTATAACCGGATTCTATATGACTTATAAAGACAAGTGCCTTTTTGGGGTCGAAAAAAGTACCTGGTATCACGTCTAAAACGCTCAAAAAGTTAGTATTTTAGGCGCATAGTTGGGCAGAAAAATCCCAAATTGACAATTGTTACTCCTACCTCCTCGCTCATTCCCCTCCACCGGAGGGGTTAGGGGTGGGTTATCTCCTGTCTCCTACAAAGAGCAAAAAGACTTTCCTTATGCAAACCCTAAATATTGCTCTACCGATCTAAGATGAAAGTATTGACAAATAAAAGTTTCAGCGTTTTTAAACCCAAAAAAGTGCCAGCTTTTAGGTCTAAAAAGCTCAAAAAGTTAGCATTTCGAGTAGACAAGGACAGAAAAATCAGGGGACAATTCTTCCTTCTACCTCCTCGCTCATTCCCCTGCTGGGAGGGGTTAGGGGTGGGTTGTCTCCTGTCTTCCCCTCCACGGTCGGGGTTATATCAAGTCTCATTAAGAACGCCATAATAAAAATTTTCTTCTCTTGAGAGAAAATATTTTTTCCGTTTGTCATGGTCCGCAAACAAGTTTCCTCTTGTTTCCTACTCCCTACTCCTACTCCCTACTCCCTACTCCCTACTCCCTAGATTTTTCCGAAGTGGTTATTTAAAGAGACATGATATTATATAGAATCCGGTTATACATTATATGTTTATAATTCTATCCACACTTCAATATTAAATCCCCCATCTCCCCATCTCCCCATCTCCCCATCTCCCCATCCCCCCATCCCCCCATCTCATATAATAAGTATTCAACCGGATTC
>JAXHSW010000081.1:0-20689 GCA_034190295.1 Cyanobacteriota bacterium
TGCCTGTTGCACTCCTGAATAAACCACGTTTGACTCGCTTGCCTACATAGTTTTCATGGCATATCGGTTTTTCTAAGTCAATAGCAGATGTTTTACTGGTATAACTTTCTTCGGTTTCAATGACTTTGATGCCAACCAGTTGACATTTATAAGTTATCTGTTTAATTAGCTTAGAGTGTGGTATTTGGGTAAAGTTTTGATTGTTTTTTTTGCCTATATTTACTCCTTGTTTCCAGTTATCATTTTTGCCTATAACTACAGTACCAATATTATTAGTCACTAAATAATTTACAACTAACTTGCTGGTATTATGTAGATAATTTTCCACAAAACGATTCCGGTGATAAGTTAAGGCTTCAATCTTACGGCTAGTTTTTTTCTGGCATATCAGCCTACTTTGATATTTAGCTTTTCGCTTGTTATATAGTTGATTGACGCTTTTTAGTGGCTTCCCATTAATCAGCAGTGGTTTAACACCGGGCTTGTTTGTAGATAGAGCTACTAATCTGTCAATTCCTAAGTCTATTCCGGCTACATATGTTGAGTCTATTTGTGGCTGATTCGTTAATTCAAACACTACTTCAATTATATAGCAGCTAGTAGCAGGTACTATCCTGACTTCGGTGACAGTATCCACAACTACAGGTATTTTGATTTCACTCATTGATAAGTGACAAATACCGTTTTTTAAAGGGGCTTTATAGACTGATTCCTTTGAATATATAACTACATTTCTACCTTTGGTTTTGTCCTTATATTTGGGTATTTTTGGTTTTCCAAAAAACTTCTCTGGACGTTTTAACCATTCTTTTATAGCCTGAAAATAACCACGCCAAGTTGCAACCAAGCATTTGATTATTTGTTTTGATACTTTAGTTGGTAATGCTCTGTAAGCATCGCTATCTTTGGTGGTGTGATAAAGTTTAGTTAAATCTAGACTATAACCAGTACAGAAAAAATGCTGACGACAATAATAGTTAGCTAAGTTATATAAGTTTTTTGATTGAAAGGCTAACTCATCACACACCCGCCAATACTGATGTGTTCGGTTAATAATATGTCTATCAACAAGTCGCATTCACCTTTAGATATTTCATTTCTTTAGTTATCTGTTTAATATTAAAACACTTTTCTACAAATAGCAACTACTTTCTACAATTTTCATTCAACAGTTAATCACCCCTACAGATGGTGTGTGATTTGATATTTTGCGTAAGTCGTGATACTAATAGAAAAAATCTCTACTTGATGACGCTACAGCACATAGATGTAATACCAAATTATATGGACAGGAGGTATTCTTTAATGCGTTCTCTCCTTACTTTTTGATCTAGCGGATATGGGGGTTCTGGCAACGGTGTCCGCCATTTTATGTGAATAAATTTTCTTGAATTTCAGCAGAAAATTTCAGTAAATTGATGCCAATAAGAGCCTTAACGAAGTCAGCAAGTCTGCAAGTCAGTAGGGGTGCCATTCGATAGTTATGCGAAGCAAACAGCCGTTTGCTGGCGCAAAGCTCCGAATGGCAACCGTACAGAAGTTAACCCACCCCTAATATCAAATCCGTTTAATTGAACATAAAAAAAATTCTCCAATTGTCATAACTACACCCATCTTGTCCGATCTTTCTCCTCCTGAATTGCAGGATTGCTGTTTGCTTCGCGGTGACAAACGGAAATTCTGACTCCTAGAAACTTAAGCATTCTATAACTGTTTAACCGGATTTGATATAACCCCTTCCAGGAGGGGAAGTAGGGGATTTGAGGAACTCTCCAAAAATATTTCGCCTTAAAAAGCGGGGTTTTAGACCCTTATGATTTTGATAAACTTGGAGATAAATTGAATATCAGGACTTACGCAAATCGACTTTTAAACCACCATCTGTAGGGGCGAATGGCATTCGCCCTCCCTATATATAGAGTCTCTGCGTAAGTCCTGAATATAAAAAGCTCCATTACCCTAAGCTATCCTGACTTTTAGCTTCCATAAGCAAACCCTATTTTAATAGACTCAGGACTTACGCACGGACACTAAATCAAGTGAGGGCAGCATTCGGCAGCTCTGCAGAACGCAAATGCCATTTGTTTCGCATAACTATCGAATGGCGCTCCTACATATGGATATGGCGTTTTAAAGGTGAATTTGCGTAAGTCCTGAAACTTTTACTTTTGATTTTTAATTTTTAACTTTGAGGAAGATGATTAATCCTGGACAAATATTACAACAACACTATCAAGCAATTCAACTTATTGGATACTGTGGTTTTGGTCAAACTTGGGAAGTCAATCATAATGGTACGATAAAAATTATGAAAATATTGCAAGTACCAAGAGCAATAGAAGACGAAGAAATGGAACAACTAATTTCTTTGTTTGAACAAGAAGCAAAAGTTTTAAAACAGTTACACGAACCTGGATTACCAAAAGTCGAACCAGAAGGATACTTTATCTGGTCAGAAGCGGGAGATGAACCATTACACTGTCTGGTAATGGAAAAAATTGAGGGTATAAATTTATCTGACTGGATGGAACAAACTCATCATAATCAACCTATAGAAGAAGAACAAGCGATCGCCTGGCTCACACAGTTAGTAGAAACTATTGGTAAACTTCATCAGCATCAGTGCATCCATCGGGCTATTAAACCAAGAAATATCATGTTGCGTAGCTCCACAGCACAAAACTCCAACCATAATGAAGTCAAACATCCCTCTGGCTCTTATGGGAATTTGCCTACAGAAGAAGCTAGTCAACAAACAAATGGAAAAACTAGCAGAGCAAATAATTTATCTTCTATTTCAATTACCCAAAAAAGTGTTGCACAGTCAGGAAATAATTTAGAAAAAATCCGAGAAACATTAGACCAAAAACAGGCAGTTGAAAATGAAAAAGATACCACTGAGCATCAACAACATTCCCAAAAACAGAAGTGGGGTCAACTAGCATTAATTGACTTTGGTGCTACTAAGCAAGTGACAGAAACATATTTAAGGCAATTTGAAGGCAAAGATGCGACTGAAATGATTTCTCAAGGTTACACATCCCCAGAACAGTATGAAGGGAAAATCACACGATACTCGGATGTCTTTGCCATTGCTAGAACTATAGTTTATTTAGTCACAGCAGAAGACCCTGAAAATTTGCCCACCGATCCTCAGAGTGGTAGATTAATGTGGCGACATCGTGCTAATCACATCTCAAAAACATTAGCAGACTTAATTGATGAGATGATGGCAAATTTACCCCAGTGTCGCCCCCAAACAACCGAAGACATTTTGGAACGTCTTGCTGACTACAACCAACAATTACAAGCAGAAGTTGAATCTACCCAGAAGAAACAACCCGTCCCCGCAAAGAAAAACTATTTACCTGACTCTCCATTGGAGCAAAAAATACTGAACTTCAAGGGTAAATCTCAAGAAACCACACCCAAAGTCAATAAATGGTTAAGCAAGATTTCCCTTTTAACATTGGGAGCGATCGCTGTCTTAATTGCTATGTTACCAGAAGCACCAACAACTTGTCCTTTGAAACTTGACGACAATTTAAGTTGTGGGGAAGAAATTCTGCTTCCAGGTTCCGCACCTACAGAAAAAGAAGAGGGAGTTAAAGCTTTTGCTGATGGTGATTATGTGCAAGCAGTCAAACTTTTAGAAGCAGCTAGAAAAAAATACTTTAACGATCCAGAAATTCTGATTTACCTGAATAATGCCAGACTAGCTGCTAGCAATACCGATGCTTATACCATAGCCGTTGCAGCAACAATGACAGGTGAGTCACAAGCTCTCAACAATAGTTTAGAAAAAATACGGGGAGTTGCTCAAGCTCAGAATGCTATAAACCTGAGCGATAATTTGATTGGAGGTAAGGGTTTAATTGTAATTATTGTTGATGATGGCAACTCTCCAGAGCAAGCAGTAAAAGTAGTAAATAATCTGGTTTTAACAGGTCAAGTTTTGGCGGTAATAGGTCATAGTTTTAGTGAAATCGCGATGGAAGTAGCTCCAATTTATGAACAGAATAAACTGGTTTTAATTTCTCCCACTGCTAGTGCTTCTAAATTATCAAGTCGTAATGATTTTTTCTTTAGCATGATACCATCTGATGCCACTATTGCTCAAGCAATAACAAGTTACTTAATTAATCAATCTACTAATAAACAGCAAATAGTAGCTTTGTTTGATAATCCTAATGATATTTACAGTGAATCTCTCAAGAATAAATTTATGATTAGTTTTAGTGCAGGTGGTGGCAAAATACTTCAAGACTTGAATGATAGCTTTGATTTATCAAGAACTTCTTTTAATGCCAGTGCTGCTATAGATAGAGTAGAAAAACAAAAAGCTACTGCAATTGTATTACTGCCAGATATTTCCACTTTAGCAAAAGCAATAGAGGTAATCAAAGCAAATTGGCAGCTCAATTTACCGATAGTTACTGGAGAAAACCTCTATACTAACTATACTCTCAAGTTTGGCGCTCAAGAAGCAGAGAAAAATCTTGTAGTAGCTACACCGTGGCACAGCTTGAATAGTCCCGATCCAGATTTTCCACTGCAAGCAAAAAATATCTGGGGAGGAACTGTTAGTTGGCGTACAGCTTTTGCTTATGATGCTGCTAGAGTCTTGATTACAGCATTAGAATCACTTCCAGAACGTAAAGAGTTTAATCGCATTGCCCTGCAACAAATTTTAGCAAGTGAAGATTTTAGTTCTGAGGGTGCTACAGGAGAAATAACTTTTTTACCAGGTGGCGATCGCCAAGAATCAGGAATTATTTTTACTAAAGTAGTGAAGTCTAGTTGTTCGCCATTAGGTTATACATTTGTGCCCCTAGATTCTCCTGTCAGCGAGTTTAGTATTTTGGAATGTGATTAACAGTTATAGAGGAGACAGGAGACAACCCACCCCTAAGCCCTCCCAGGAGGGGGAAACAGGAGACAACCAACCCCTAACCCCTCCCAGGAGGGGGAGACAGGAGACAGGAGTAATATCAAATCCGGTAGCATCGGTGTAATAAGATAGTGAATCAGAATTTCCGTTTGTCATGCTCCGCAAACAGAATTGAGAAGGGAAGAGAACTCAGAATTCTTTCCGCTCTGGGTGAAGATGGAATATTTTTTTTATACCGAATTAAACGGATTTGATATCAGGAGACAGGAAACAGGAGTTCGGTGTGGAGCGGTCGGTAGGGCGATGTACAGGAAGAGAGAGAATCACAAAGCTCTAGTAGTTATAACAATCGGTGTTATTCAGTATTAAAGATAAGAGTCTATATTGTAGGGGCGTTTTGCTCCGCAACATATAGAACCCCTAACCGTATCTTCATAAATATCAAGTTTTTTTAGCCTCTCCTTAGGAGACAGGAGACAACCCACCCCTCATATAGAATCCGGTTGAATAGTTATTGTATAGTTGGGAGTAGGGGAGTGGGGGAGTAGGGGAGTGGGGGAGTGGGTCCGATTAAATATTGAAGTAATTTAAGAAATTATCAACATATATTATATAACCGGATTCTATATAACCCTTCCCAGGAGGGGAAGACAGGAGATAACCCACCCCTAACCCCTCCCAGGAGGGGAAAAGGGAAGAGGGAAGAGGGAAGAGGGAAGATGTGGGTTCTCGATCATACAAAAAATTCAACACTCCTTCAACTGAATTTTCCTCAAAATTGATGCGCGAAAAGACTTGACTACCATCATTATATAGCTCTCATAACGGTTCTATAAAGCGGCAGCTCTACGTTAGTAAATGGCCATTTGCCCTTACGCGTTGTATGAAGATCGAAGGAGTTATATCACACTAAATACGGTTATGAAAAGGTACTTTTTCCAAATCTTCTCTAACCCTTCAGCATAGCTGCCTTCTGCCCTACTTTCCAAATAAAGCTCCTATTTCAATAATTGATAATTGATAATGGATAATTGATAATTACCTCTCCCTAAAACGGAATTGATTGAATAAAAGGAAAAAATTTATTTTTTTCCCCTTTCAAGGGGAGGCTTCAAGGCGCGAATTATTTAATTATTTATTTAATTATTTAATTCTTCGGTAAACCGGATTTAGTATTTCTCTGAAACCAACGGATTTAATATCAAATCAGTCTTTCGGTATTTATTTAAGTGAGACCACTTAGCTACTACAAAAAATAGTTTTTCTAATCTAATATTAACTGTTTGTCATCAGTATTGCCACTGTATTTTTCGCAGTAAATCCCAAAAGTCATATATCGTTGAAAATACATAATTATATTTTTATCATAAATTCTTAGCTTTTAATGTTGCAGTTTGTGTAGAAATAGTGCAATATAGTAAAAGAGAAGCAAGCAAGTAGAAATCACAATTAATATACTGATTTCTGCTCCTTATTATAGAAGTTAAATATTACTGATTTTGGAGTATATAAATGAAAACCACAACAACTGATTCATTACTATCTAAAGCAACATTATTCGGAAAAAGTGCATTGTTGGCAAGTATCGCAGTAGCAGCAAGCGTGACTTCTGCTGGAGCAATTACTATTAATTTCGACCAAGATTCCGACGGTAACGCTCTTGATGCTGGAACAGTTATTGACATTAAAGATCAAAGTAAACAGAATCTTAAGGTAGACCCTTGGTCAGGGGTTACAATTGAAAGACTTGGTAATAAAGGTCAAGGTGTCACCTTGTTCAACAGTAGTTGTAACCCTTTTGAGATTGAAGGTTCAACAAGTAATAAAAATAAGTATAGCAACTATGACGCACTAAATAGTGGAATTAGCGACGGCTGCAATCAGAAGATTGGAAGCGACACATTTGGAGATGAAGACCTAGCAACTGGAGGGAATTTGAATACACGAGCAAGAGGCAACATCCTTATTGTTCAAGAGAATAACAAAACAAATAATCAAGGATTATTTAAAGCTCCAGACGATCAGGGTGATGGTGGTAAAATCAAATTTAACTTTGATGAGGATGTTGCATTAGGAAATATCGAATTTCTTGATTTTGATAAGACAGATGCTAATAAAATTAACTTGATAGCTAAAGGCGCAAATAACAACATTATAGCAGACTATACATTTTCAAGAGCAGGAGGATACATAATTGATAACGTTACAGGAAATAGGTTTAACAATGCTGTTAATGAGACTAATGTAGATGAAGCTCTTACAGAAGACAAATTTACTGGTAATCCCTACGTTGAATACTTTTTAGCCAATCAAGATGTAGCTCCTGATGAGTTTGAGAACTCTGTCTGGGATTTTTTCTTCCCACAAAACCTAGGAGAAGTTAGGAGTCTAGAAGTTCAATTTAACGGTATAAGTGGCGCCATCTCTGAGTTAACATACGAAGAAACATACCAGGATTTCCTTTCAGAACCAAAAGTGCGCGTACCAGAACCTAGCAGCATTGCCGCTTTAGCGTTCATCGGTGGTGGAATGTTCCTTTCCCGTCGTCGTCAGTCTCGCTAAGAAATTAAAATATAATTGCATCTACTATAAATTTTAAGACTGGATACAAATAAATAAAAATTCCATAACTGGGTTTCTCCTGAAAATAAAACAGGGGAATCTCAGATTTTTTTTTGTTATCAAGATATATAGCAGGGAACAGAGGCCACTTGCATCTGGCCAATGCAGAATGGCAGCACTATTTCCAATAGCACCAATTAGCAAAAACTTTGCTATACTTAAATTTTTATTTCCACATAAGCCTAAAATATCATTGAATATTCTTCCCTCAAAAAATTGCTATAATAACCAAGATTAATTTGAAATATATCAAAAACTAATTAACAGGAATCGTGAGTTCAGAAAACCTAACATTATTTGAAACTGAATATAAAGCTGGCAAATATGCTTTTGAGCGTGGTCAATACCGTAATTCAGTGCAACATTTAGAAACTGCTAAAGACAATATTGAGCTTAATTCAAGATTTGGGGGAGAGGTACAAATTTGGTTAGTGACAGCATATCAAGCGACTGGCCAAATTCAAGAAGCAACAGCTCTTTGTAAACAACTAACTCGTCATCCTCGTTTAGAAACCCGTCAACAAGCGAAACGTATATTAGCTATTCTCGAAGCACCTGTATTGAGAACCAGGCAAGAGTGGATGACTAAAATTCCTGACTTGGGGGCAATATCTGAAAGTGATGCTAAAGATCGTAGAGGTAGCACTATGGTTTCCCAAGTTAAGTCAGCACCACGGAAGCCAAAAACTCTGAAGTTAGAAGTTGTCGATCCTAGTCAAGTTAATACAAAAGATAATCAATTTGTTTGGGTGGCGTTAGTACTAATAATTCTGACTGTGAGTGGGTTGGTTTGGTTGAGTTGATTTTTAGATAACAGGCAACAGGCAACAGCGGTCAGAGATTCGTAGCAAACATTTATCAAACTGGTATAATATCATGTCCGGTTGAATACTTACACTTTGGAGAAAGGAAGGCAGAAGGGATAAAGTTTTTTTATCGCTAATTATCCGGACTAGAAGCATTTTCCCACCAACTTTTCAGAGAATGGCTTTTTGGAGGTGAATATCGTCCGTTTACCTGAACTGCATTTAGAGCTTCAGATAGTATGGACGAATCAACATTTGCTGCCTCTGACCAATGCTTAATTATTTCTGGGGTTGAGAAAATTTTAATATCAGATGTCTGTTGTTGCATAAACGATATTGCTTTCTTATCATCGGTAGCGATCGCCCATTGTCTATGAAAGGCGATAATGCTCCGCATCGATGACGCGATCGCGCATCGTCCGGCAATGTTTGTTATGAGAACAGTGGGAGCATCTTGCTCCCGTGCTTGGTATTCCTTGTTGCTGTACCATTACGCGATACCATAGACTAAAGACCCATTTATTACCTCAAGAGTAGTATTCAAAAAGCTTTTAAGAGAGAAAAATACTAATAGTTAACTAATGAATTACGCCAACTATCTTTTTGATATACTTACCTACAGAACTCGATCTATTACAGTAAATTGAAAAGCTCTATTCAGAGAATTATTTGTTTCATTCTTGCTAAATTTAAAGCAAGATTTTACATTTTTATTGAAAAAACTATCTATAATCTACACATCTGAGAATCTTTCAGTAACAATAGAGTTTTAATACCAGCATATAGATTTTCAGGCCTTTCAACTACTATCAATTTTGTCTATACCTCCTAATATCTAATTTTTAGCAAATTTTCAGCAAAAAATAATTTAACCTACACTCAACCTGCTTAAATATAATATATAAAGTTATATCTAAAAGGTAAATTATGAATGCAAAAGATATTGCAGGATTGATACATCCAGCATTGGCAGTTGTAGTGGTTTTCCCCATCATTGGTATAGTTCTCAACTTGGCTTGGCAAGCTCGTCAACGAAGGCTACAAACTGCCGACAAAGGTAAAAGTAAAATTCCTCCAGTGGTAGGAGCGGAACATAGAAAAATAGGTAATTGGTTGACAGGTTCCGTTGTTGGAATAACTTTAGTAGCGATCGCTTATTCCATATATTTTAAGGGTATTTTTAAAGATTTCAAGAGTGAAAATATGACTTTAGCAATATTAATAGTAACAATATTTATTGCTACAGTTGCTTCTCTCGTATTTCTTTATCAAGCTAAAACTAAATTATGGCGAGGAGTATTTGCTACTTTGACTGGAGCGGGTATCGTAATTTTAGGTTTTCAAGATGGTGTTTTCCGACGAGACTATGAATGGGCAGTTTCTCATTTTTATTATGGTATAATAGCTTCAATTTTAATGATTTTTTCTTTGGCTATTGTGCCGGAAATATATAAAGATAGAACTCACAAATGGCGCAAAATTCATACTGCTTTAAATTGTTTGGCGATTCTAGTATTTTTAGGGCAAGGAATAACAGGAAGTCGGGATTTGTTAGAAATTTCTCTAAGTTGGCAAGATAAACATTTGTCTAAATGTGATTGGGAAAAACAAGTCTGTCCAGATGCACAATCTCAAACTTTATCACCAGAAATAATTGTTGCTTCTATTTCTAATTATCCGACTTTAGCTCAGACAAATACTGTTCTAGCTTCTGGAGAATTTGTAACTATTACTCCGGGGGAAGATACGGAAGGTACGGCAGAAATTATTCAAGCAGGTGGTAAAACTCAAGTGCGGTTAGCGGAAAACTTTTCTGCTATTGAAGGTCCGGCAGTAAAATTGTTATTACATAAAGAAAATAGTCCGGGGAGTTACACAGCAGAAAATTATGTGCGTTTAGGAGATTTAAAAAGTTTTACAGGAGAACAAGTTTATGACATTCCAGAAGGAATAAATTGGCAAGATTATCCAAATGTTGTGGTCTGGTGTGAAAAATTTGATGTCACTTTTGGGTCAGCAAAACTTGAGTGATATCATTTCTATAAATAGACTTCTCCAGAAAAGAGGGAGTATGGGGAAATAATTGATAATTTATGTACGATAATTGAATTTATTTTTGATTATTGGAGATGTCTAATAAATGAGCAAGGAGTCAGTCTTCAGGAGGGAAGAAAGAACAAGAAAGAGAAAGTTTTTTGATTGCGCTTTTATCCGGAGATAATATGAATTACTATTGACTGACTCTTGACGTTCCCAAGTATGGTGTTTCTTTACAACTAATATAGAATCCGGTTATACAGCATATGTTTATAATTCTATCCACACTTCAATATTAAATCCCCCCATCCCCCCATCCCCCCATCCCCCCATCCCCCCATCTCCCCATCCCCCCATCTCCCCATCTCATATAATAAGTATTCAACCGGATTCTATATAAAATTGGTGGTGGTGCATTTTCATTGGTCGTGCATTGTCATTATTTATTACGAAGCAAGGCAGTGGGAGCATCTTGCTCCCGTGCCAGATATTCCTTTTTCCTACCATTACGCGAGCAGAACTACCCTAAAATTTATTGTCCTAACCAAAAGATGTAGTGCTATATATTTACATAAACGCTCAAACTCAGAATGAAAACCACTGTATGATGGCGATCGCTACTATTTTAACTCAAAAATCACAATTATTCTTCACAAATATAGAAAATAATCATGGTTAGGAGTAATGCCTAAATTATTCTATTTTTAGCAATATTCAACTGTAACTTATACTGCTTAAAATTCTGTATTATCTTTAGATTTAATCTCTAAAAATTTTAAGTATTTAAAACCAAAAATTAAGAATATGATTTAATATAACAAATTAAACAATGGTAAAAAAATAAATAAATTAGATGAAAAATAGAATTAAAAAGACAAAAATAGCAAATATATATATTTATAATAATTAATTAAAGGTAAAGAATCATTATCCTATATCTTTACGAAAACCACTAAAAAATATTTGTAAGATCAGTGTTTCTACGGATCGTATCAAAGAATTTTAGATTTAAAATAGATGTATATAAACACAAAACTCTGTCGATAAAGTACCCCATTACCGATAGATTTAAAACTAAGGAGTTATGAAAATCATAACTACTCTAACAAAATACCAAACTACCGACCTAATTTACGAAGGTACTCGCACCCGGGTTTATAGAGGAGTCAAAACTGACGACTCGAAACCGGTGGTTCTCAAAAAGCTGCGTAAAGAATATCCCACCTTTAAGGAACTACTACAGTTTCGCCATCAATACGTCCTCAGTAAAAACCTCGATTTACCCGGTATTGTTCGACCTATTATATAGAATCCGGTTATACAGCTCCATAAAAGGCGCACCACGAATTTTTTCAAATATAGTGGGGGACTTAAACCCTCGAATTTTTATGGTCAAAATTAGCATTCAAGATAATGGTTGTGGAATGTCTGAAGAAGTGAAAAATCGAATATTTAATCATCTATTTACAACGAAATAAGTCGGGAAAGGGACGGGTTTAGGACTGTCGATCGCTCGTCAAATTGTGGAAGAAAAACATGATGGAAAGTGAAGTTGTTATTCACAACTGGGTAAGGGAACTGAATTTGTCATTGAAATTTCTATTGATATTTGTCGTTGCATAAATGCGGGATGATTTTAATAGTTTTGTGTTTTGTGTTTTGTGTTTTGTGTTTTGTGTTTTGTGTTTTGTGGAATGGGCATCTTGCCCGTTCCTAATATTTGCCCGTTCCTAATATTTGACCGTTCCTAATATTTGCCCGTTCCTAATATTTGACCGTTCCTAATATTTGCCCGTTCCTAATATTTGACCGTTCCTAATATTTGACCGTTCCTAATATTTGCCCGTTCCTAATATTTGACCGTTCCTAATATTTATCCGTTCCTAATATTTATCCGTTCCTAATATTTGCCCGTTCCTAATATTTGCCCGTTCCTAATATTTATCCGTTCCTAATATTTATCCGTTCCTAATATTTATCCGTTCCTAATATTTTTACCGCAGGCAAGATACCCACCCCTTAGTCATATTTGAGTCACCAAATTTTTATATTTATGATAGTATTAAAATTATAGTTTAACTAAAAAAATTGAGTCTGTTGTTTAAGTTGTTGAATAAGATAAATATATTATAATTGTAGAACGTAGTAGAGACTTAATTATTTATGACGTTTACTTGGCAGCCAGAGCCTAAATTATTAGAACAAAAATTTCCCAGTCAACCAGTATTGCTATATGATAATTCTGCTGAATTAACTGATGGAAAAAATACTATTCCGGGTGAAGCTTTGATTCAGATTTCTTGGTATCCTTTTCCACATATAAGTTTTAAATTTGTATATTATGGTGAAGGTATTAGCGATCAGATGAAATTCAATTTAGATAATACAGAGCTGAAATTAACTCAGATAAACTTGGCACCTAGAATGAAAGTTAGGCTAGGAAGTTTCGTAGGCTATGGAACTGGGAAAAGAGAAAGTTTTGGCGATTTAAAGGAGCCTTTTATACAAGGGAGAACAGATAATTTATCATCAGTTACTTTTCAGATAGCTAATTTTTTCCGGTTTGATATTTCTAACGATTATGATTTTAAATATGATGAGGAAGGAAATGTAACAAGAATAGAAAGAGAAAGTTGGTTTCCAACCTGGTTTGAAAATCAATTTATCTTTGACTATGATGATTGGCAGATTGTTTTAGCAACCTTAGATAATTCTGATGAATTTCAAGACAGATTGGAAGCTGAAGGAGGATATGGCATTGCTCATATCTGTAGAGTTAAACGTTCAGATGGTAAAACTTTTGATTTAAAGCAAGGCTATGAAATTATTAATGCCTTTATTTATTACATCTCTTTTGTTAGAGGAATTTGGATAGCACCTCTTTTTCTTTTAGGCTTTGATGCAGAAGGAAATCAGGTATTAGAAGAATGGCGTACTCCAACTATTAAAGCTGATTCATGGCAATCCCCTGGTTATTCTTGGAGTAGGGAGGAGAGTAAAGAAAGTGTTTATGCTTTCCCTGGATTTATGAAAAAGTGGCAAGATGAAACATTGCAAGAAGTAATTCAAAATTCTATTCAGTGGTATATAGAAAGTTATAAGCATACGAATGGATATAATACTTCTATTATTTTAGTTCATTCTGCTTTAGAAAAACTAGCATGGACACATTTAAAAAGTAACAACTATATTAGTTCTGATGGGTTTCAAAAATTAACATTTGCCGATAAACTTAGATTATTAATGAAAACTCTTGATATTTCTCTACTTCCACTTGATGAGAATTGGGAAATTACTAAACTGGCAAAAGAACATAATTGGGTAAGAAATGAAATGGATAGTGTGAATATAATTGGGCAGGTGAGAAATTTACTGATTCATCCTAAAATATCTAAGACAGAAAACCAGATTAAACTAACAGAAATTATCATGGAAGAAGTTTTTATAGTCGCTCATAACTATTTGTTAAAATGCTTACTTAAACTTGTTGATTATCCTTACTCAATAGATTAGCTTTTATCCACATTTATAACCACATCAAAAACAGGCTAGACAAAACAAAACTTTTCTCAAACAACTGACTGAGAATAATATTGAACAAGGACGCCCTTCGGAGCTTGGTGTTAGCCAATGCCATTTGCTTCGCATAACTATCGTTAACGCCCCTACAGATGGGGTTTTCAAGGTGAATCTGCGTAATTCCTGGTATACTTAATTTTCACTTTATTCTCCATCAAATCTGTTCAAATTAATTTATAATTTTAACTTTTAACCCTTAATTTCTAACCTAAATTATGCTCAAAAAAACCAAACCAATAATCAGCCTAATTCTCAGCTTATTTTCCCTAACTCCAACTATTGCCCCCGCGTTATCAGCGCTACCCCGCACCCCAGACCAAGAAGAAACCTGCGAAATACTAATCATCGGTGGCGGCCTCTCAGGAGCAGCAACTGCCTACGAATCATTATTAGCAGGACGCACCGTTTGTGTCACCGAAATTACCGACTGGGTAGGTGGTCAAATTTCCTCCCAAGGTACATCCGCTCTCGACGAACGCGGTACTCAACGCAGTCTCCTATTTTATCCCCGTGGTTACTTAGAATTACGGGAACGCATTGAAGAAAAATACGGAAGATTAAATCCCGGTGGTTGTTGGGTAAGTGTCTCCTGTTTTATGCCTTACGATGGTCACGGTATTCTATTTGAGATGTTGGAAGATGCTGCCAAAAAAGGTGGAGGAACATTCAAATGGTTTCCCAATACTGTTGTGAAACAGTTAGATATTTCCAATAATCAAATCAATAGAGCGATCGCTATCCAACATCAACCAGCACCAGGCACCCCACCCATCAACACCGAACCCCTATCTCAAATTATTGAAGATGCTTACCGCTACCAAAACTCAGCTCGTTTCGACAAAACCATAATTCAATTTATACCCCAACCTTCCCCAGAAAAAACCGGAGGTGCAGACTGGTACGTTGTCGAAGCTACCGAAACCGGAGAAATTATTGCCCTAGCAGATGTTCCCTATCGTCTCGGTATCGATCCCCAAACCTATCTTGACCCCTCATCCCCCGTTGACACCAGAGACTCCTATTGCACCCAAGGTTTTACCTACACCTTCGCCATGGAAGCAACCGAAACACCCCAAACCCATGTCGAACCCCCCTTTTATTCTCAGTATGCTCCCTACTATAGTTATGAATTATCAAGATTAGCTAGTTTCCCCCTAGTTTTCACCTATCGTCAAATTTGGTCAGTGAAACCAGACGCACCGCAACCAGGAGATTACAAAAAACGAACAATTTTTCCCGGCGATATTTCCATGCAAAATTGGACTTGGGGCAATGACTACCGTCCTGGAAACCGCGACGACAACTTAATTTACAGTCGAAACCAACTGCAAGCTACAGGTCAACTGCGACCCGGTGGTTGGATGGGTGGTTTGCGTGCGGAAACCCTCCGTCGAGGAGAGGAAAATGCTCTCGGTTATTTCCATTGGTTAGTTGAGGGAACTACTGACTCTCAGTTGGGAGCAGGGGTAAAGGAAAAACATCCCAATAATCGTTTTTTGAGTGGGTTTGATGCACCCATGGGAACAGCTCACGGGTTGTCAAAATATCCTTATATGCGAGAGGGGAGACGTATTATTGGTCGTCCAGGAAAGACTTATCCAGAAGGTTTTGCGGTGGCAGAAGTTGATATTGCTAAAAAGAATTTTCGGGATGATTTTTATCTGCAAAATTTAGCACCGGATATGTTACATTATTTGTGGGGAGCTGTTTCTGCTTTTGTACCCCCAGATGCACAAATTAACTCAATGGCAGAAATGCCTCAACGCGCTCGGGCGACTGTTTTTCCTGATAGTGTGGGTATTGGTCATTATGCAATAGATTTTCATCCCTGCATGACTAAAAGTCCGGCAGAAGCACCTGGTAATTCTGAACGAGCAGGTATTAGGAGGGGTCAAGGTTCTGCTTATCCTTTTCAAATTCCTTTGCGGGCAATGATACCTCAGCAAATTGACAATTTGTTGGTAGCGGGAAAAACTATTGCTACGAGTTATATTGCTGCCGCTGCTTATCGGGTTCATTCTTTTGAATGGTCTGCTGGTGCTGCTGCTGGTACAACGATTGATTTTGCTTTGGAAAGGGGTATTTTTCCTTATGAATTGATTGATGATATGCCTTCTAAGGAATGGGAATTGGAGGTTTTACAAGGTCGTTTACAGGAAAATGGTAATCCGACTGCTTTTCCTGAAACTTCGATTTTTAATAATACTTGGGATGAATGGAAATAGTGCCGTTACGCGGAAGTTACAAGTCAAAAATTAAAAGCGAGTGCTAATTGGCGAGGTTTCCTTTCCTCCGGAAATGCGCTCGCATTCAGAATGTAATATCATGTCCGGTTGAACAGTGATAAATCGGAAGAGTCAGGAGTCAGGAGTCAGGAGGGAAGAAAGAAGACCGAAGTTGAAAGAAGAAGAAGAACAGGAAAGGAAGGAGAAAGTTTTTCGATTGCTGGCGCACAACTGCGTTAACGCGTAAGCGGAACGGAGTTCTATCGCGCTATTATCCGGACATGATATAAGATGCACTTCATTACAGTCAAAAGTTAAAAGTTAATCATTTTTGATTGGTAAGGCTTTTAGGATGTTGTAACTGGTTAGTTATTTCTGCCATCCTGCAATAGTATTATTGCTTATTTGAGATGAATGAAGTGCAGGTTTTTTTATCAATTATTTCCCTTATGGGTTTAATACCCACGCGCGTCACCCGCGGATAATGATAATGTTTATAATGATATAATGACTCAGGAGGAAGTGAAAATATGTTTAAATGAGCCTACCATAATTCTATTGATGTATATGGGAAAAAATGAATATATATCGTACTTATTCTACAACTGTTGCCCCCATATCCTTCTTCAGATTAGAGGTTTTAAATAGAGAAACTAAACTAGGAACAGATGTACTATCAGCAGATGAATTGTAGTTAGCTCCAGATCTAGACTTTCTAATTGCAACTGATAATGTATGGTTACAAGTTCTATCGAGCGTCACTTGTTTAAATTTAAAATTTTTGCATTTAGTTTGTAACATTTTCCCTGCCCTAGAAAAAATAACTTTTGTTTGCTGTTAGTTGAGTATATTTGAGCTTTCTATAATTAATATAGAACCCACATAAACATTCACAATTAATTGCAAAATTTTATTCCTTTCTACAAAAATAATTGTAAAATTTATGAATATCTACTGACTCTCTATGAACTTAACATATTTTAGTTAAAATTTCAATAAAGTCAGGTTAAATTTCAGTAAAAAGATATATTTCTGATGATACTTGAAGAAGGAGTCACCGAGTCATTTCAGTTATCAGTTAGCCTCCTCCGGAGGAGCTTCGCTAACAGTTATCAGTTATCAGTACCTCCGGCTAAAGCCGGAGAAAACGAAAATACGCTCATTGAATATTTATCTTGGTCGATTGGATATGCTTAGGAAATCCATCCATCCCACCCTACGGTTCGCTTTGAAGAGCGACCGCTGTCTTGGTCGATTGGATATGGTTAGGAAACCCATCCATCCCTCGACCGCTTTTCATCCCCCTAAAAGAGGGAGGCTTTAAACCCAATTTTTCGGTCAGGAGGAAAATTGCTTATGGATAGTCGAGCCACAAGCCGCTCCACATCTACGCAGACCCAAACAATTTTGAGAACCGTGGGTGACGCGCGTGGGTATTAAACCCATAAGGGAAATGATAACAAATCTACTTGACTCAACTGCAAAGCTGCTGCTGCCATAGTCAAACTATCAACAGGAAAAAACTCAATTTTTGTTGCCAATACTTCTTCTAGAGCAGCACGAAACGGCTGACGATCGCGTTGCAACTTTTCCTCATCAACAACATCCGTAACTGCAAATCGTAATTTCTGTGGCTTATTTAGTATTCGTGAATTATTAGTATTATTTTTTGTAGCAGTACAACTTGTAATCAACAGTAAAATAGAACCTATAAAATTGCGTCTTTTCATATATTTTTAACTTAGATAAATTGTCTGAATTGGCTCCTAAATAATAGCATTTTCATGTGTTTGTTAAACTATTTTTAACCTAATGTCAAACTTCTGTTAAAGATTACTTAATTTTATAGAGATATGATGACCTAGAAAAACAATTAAATTTAATTAGAAAAATAAATGGAGCCAATTCAACTGCAAATTCTTCATGCTGCCGATCAAGAAGCAGGTATTCCAGCGATCGAAGATGCTGTTAATTTTTCCGCAGTTATGAATGCTCTGGAAGATGATTTTGATAATACTTTAAAATTATCTTCTGGAGATATTTATATTGCCGGACCTTTTTTCAATGCTAGTAGTGAAGTTTATCAAGAACCGAACCCAGATCGAGAAGGTGAATTAACTAACAGTCAACCTGGCATTGGCGATATTTTAATCAATAATGCTCTTGGTTTCCAAGCAGTTGCTGTTGGTAATCATGAATTAGACCTAGGAACAGACGCCTTTGGTAATCTCATTGCAAGTAACCCTGAAATAGTTGGACCAGGAATTGATGACGATGGTTATCAAGGTACTCAGTTTCCCTACCTCAGCACCAATATAAATTTTACTACTGATGATAATCTTGCAGACTTTGTTGTGCCAGATGGTAGAACACCCCAACCTAATACAATTTCTGGGAGCGTTGTCATTAAAGTAGGTGGGGAAGAAATAGGTATAGTCGGTGCAACTACTCCTGCTTTACCTACCATTTCTTCCACTGGCGGTCTAATTGTTTCCCCCTCAGATAGCGACGATATTGCAGCTTTGGCGGAAATTATTCAAGAAACAGTAGATGAATTAACCGCCACAGGAATTAATAAAGTTATTCTGCTGAGTCACATGCAGCAGATTAGTATTGAAGAAGAATTAGCAGAACTGCTGACAGACGTCGATGTCATTATGGCTGGTGGGTCCAACACTCTCCTCGCCACAGAAGATGATATCCTACGGGATGGAGATACTCGGGACCGTTCCTATCCTCTTGAATTTACTTCTGCTAGCGATGAACCTGTATTAGTCATCAACACCGACGGCAACTATAAATATGTCGGTCGCCTCATTGCTGACTTTGACGAAAACGGTATTATTACAAATTTTGACGAAGACTTAAGCGGTGCTTATGCTACAGATGATGAGGGAGTTGACCGAGTTTACCAGGAAGATGTCGATCCTGAAGATGTAGCCGATCCCGCAATAGTAGCTGTGACAAATGCTATAAATAACAACATTTCTGCTAGAGACGGCAATATTTTCGGTTCCACAGGAGTATTCCTCAACGGTACGAGAGGAGATGTCCGTACCCAAGAAACTAATCTGGGAAATTTGACAGCGGATGCCAATCTATTTATTGCCCAAGAATACGACCCTGATGTGGTAGTTTCCATTAAAAACGGTGGCGGTATCCGCGACAATATCGGTCAGTCGTTTATTCCTCCTGGCGGTACTTCCGATGATTTAGTGCAGTTGCCTCCTGCTGGAAATGATTTTGCAGGTAAGGAAGACGGACAAATTTCTCAGCTAGATATTGAAAACTCCCTCCGTTTCAATAACGACCTCAGTTTACTAACAGTTACTGCAGAAGAACTCAAACAAATTATCGAACATGGTGTTGCAGCAACTACAGATACTTCAACTCCCGGTCAGTTTCCGCAGGTGGGCGGCCTTACTTTCAGTTATGACATCACTCAACAAGCTATCGAATTTGATGAGACAGGCGTTATCACAGATGGAGAGCGAGTCAGAAGTCTGGCTATTGTAGATGAGAAGGTCGCGATCGCTGATGTGGTAGTGGAGAATGGCTCCTTAGTAGGAAACCCAGACCGAGAAATTCGGATGGTGACTCTCGGTTTCCTCGCAGGTGGTGGCGATAGCTATCCTTTCCCAGTATTTGGAGAAGACAGAGTTGACTTAGTAAATGAAAGTTTGCCACCAGAAGCAACTAATAATGCGAACTTTACTGATAATGGTACTGAGCAAGATGCACTAGCTGAATATTTATCAGTTAATTTCCCGGAAAATGGCAACCCTAGTTTCAGCGATGCAGATACACCTCCAGAAGAAGACGAGCGCATTCAGAGAGTATTATTTGTGAAAGGAACTAAGGATGATGATACTCTCGTTGGTGGCGAAACTGATGATACTGTTATTGGTGGTTTTGGTAATGACTTCCTTTATGGTAGAGATGGCGACGATATTTTAGAAGGTCGCCCTGGTTTTGACCACTTGTTTGGTGGTAGTGGTAACGATACTCTTAATGGAGGAATTGGTCGCGATCGCCTCAATAGTGGTCCAGGAGATGATGTTATGACAGGTGGTGCAAGTATCGATCGCTTTATCTTTAACACAACTCAAGCTTATGACCAAGATGATTTTGGAGAAGATAGAATTACTGATTTTGATATAGAGCGAGATATCATCCTCATCAACAGGACAACTTTCACTGCTATTGATAGTGGGGATAGTTTTGAAGATGTATTTGCCACTGTTACCAGCGATAATGATGCTGCGACAGAGGATGCTACCATTATATACAATACAAATAATGGTAATCTATTCTATAACCAAAATAGTAGTGATGCTGGTTTAGGTAGTGGTGGTCTATTTGTCACCTTAGAAAATGCACCTGTACTTGACGCTGACAATTTCTCATTTGTTGGATAAGCACAAATTGCTCGTAGTAGGGCTTTAGCCCGAAAAAAGCTTCAAAAAAAGCTCGTAGTAGGGCTTTAGCCCGAAAAAAGCTCGTAGTAGGGCTTTAGCCCGAAAAAAGCT
>JAXHSW010000081.1:20789-37419 GCA_034190295.1 Cyanobacteriota bacterium
GCTCGTAGTAGGGCTTTAGCCCGAAAAAAGCTTCAAAAAAAGCTCGTAGTAGGGCTTTAGCCCGAAAAAAGCTCGTAGTAGGGCTTTAGCCCGAAAAAAGCTCGTAGTAAAACTTTAGCCCGAAAAAAAGGGTTCTATATCATTAGATTATTGGGGTAAAAGCCGATTCATCTAATTCGTTAAGACTAATTAATTTAACGTAGAACTGCCCCTACTATTGCAACATTTTAGGTGTGTCAGTATAACTTTGTAGATTAGGTTGACCTTCAGGAAACCCAACAACATATTTGTACCTGTTAGGTAAGTTTAGTAGAACGGTTGTAGTAATTATATCATGTTCGGTTAAATACTTATAAATAAACTACTTAGGAGTCAGAATTTCCTTCGGAATGCTCCGCAAACAGAATTTCCTACGGAATGCTCCGCAAACAGAATTGCTGGAGGGAAGAAAGAACAAGAGAAGGAGAAAGTTTTTTATAACTGACCCGTCCGAACATGATATTACAGCAGATTGCAATATGAGGTACAAATAATAATCTTCAAGTCTTTGTAGTAGCTCGTCTAAACTAAAATTGTGAGTAAAACCTAACGCTATGATCCCCCCCAACCCCGCTTAGAAAGGGGGGAGAGGTCTATATTGTCTAAAATTTACCCACATTTTCAAGCTAGACGAGCTAGTAGTTCGGGTATCTTGCGCGCAACAGATGTACCTCACTGATATGAAATATGCTGTATTTGTGGGGATTTTTGGTAACATTCCCCTTCTAAACGTTTACTGCTGAGTGCTGAGGTGCTGACCGCTTTTTTCAATGAATTTTTTTGTCAAACATTACCAAATTAGTAATACAATTAACACTATCTATGTAAGTATTTATCGCTCAAATATCCCGACAGAAATAGTCTTAACCAAAGAACAAAAACTCAACTACATCCGCAGATAGATGTCTATATACATGGTTAGCACACTACATTGAATAATAGATACCTACTCATGGAGAAGATTTGATGGCCGATATTACCGGAAAACCAGTATCTTTTTGGATAGACTCAACACCCAACACTAACTTTACTCAATTTATAGATAATGTCGTAGTCGATGTAGCAATAGTAGGTGGTGGAATTGCTGGCCTCACTGCTGCAATATTACTCAAACGAGCAGGTAAAACTGTAGCAGTCATTGAAGCTAACCATATCGCCGCAGGAGTCAGCGGTCATACTACCGCTAAAGTAACATCCCTGCACCGTACAATTTATGCCGATCTAATTAAAGAAATTGGCTTAGAAAAAGCACGCATTTATGGAGAGTCAAACCAAGCTGCCGTTGAATTTGTGGCTACTATGGTGGCACAAGAGCAAATTGATTGCGACTTCTCTCGTGAGAAAGCTTATACTTTTGCCCGTCATCAAGACGACCTATCTCAAATTGAAGCAGAAGTAGAGGCAGCAGTTAAATTAGGTCTTCCTGCAACATTTGCTCAGGAAACTTCTCTACCATTTCCGATAGCAGGAGCAGTACAATTTGAAAATCAAGCTAAGTTTCACCCCCGTAAATATCTGCTGCACTTAGCAAATCAAATTCAGGGAGGAGGTAGTTATATATTTGAGGAGACCAGAGTTAAAACCGCTGAAGAAGGTACTCCTTGCCAAGTTACAACTAACAAAGGTGTGGTTAATGCCACAGATGTCATTGTCACAACTAACTTACCTATTCTCGATCGAGGTTTGTTCTTTGCTAAAACTTACCCGAAGCGATCGTATATTGTCGGGGCACATATCGATCCAGCTAAAGCACCAGAAGGAGTATTTATCGGTGTTGGCAATGATACCCACTCCCTCCGTACTACTCCCACTCAAGATGGCGGTATGCTATTAATGATTGGTGGTATAGGGCATAAAACTGGTGACACTGTCAATACTGAGAAATACTATCTAGATTTAGAAAATTACGGTCTCTCTAATTTTGGTATTGAAACCTTTGATTATCGCTGGTCATCTCAAGATATGATTTCTTTTGACAACATTCCCTATATTGGTAAGCTAACTCCGGCAAATGAGCATATTTATGTTGCAACTGGTTTCAGTTTGTGGGGTATGAGTAATGGCACGATGTCAGGAATGTTGTTATCCGATCTAATTCAGGGTAAACAAAATCCCTGGAGTGAATTGTACGATGCCACTCGTGCTACACCCTTTCTTTCTGCAACTTCTATTAAGGAAAACGCAGATGTTGCCAAGCATTGGGTTGCCGATCGCTTGAAAGGTTTACAAGATTCTTCAGTATCTGAAGTAGGAGCTGGAGAAGGAAAATTGTTGAGTATTGATGGCGAGAAAATTGGTGCATATCGTGATGATTCAGGAACACTTCATGCCGTGTCGGCAGTATGTCCACACTTAGGATGTATTGTAGAGTGGAATAGCGCTGAAAAAAGTTGGGACTGCCCATGTCATGGAGCGCGGTTTAACTGTGAGGGTGAAGTATTACGCGCTCCTGCTGTGAATAATTTGGAGAAGAAGAGATTTTAAGCTTGCGCAGTTGAGAGTAGGGGAGTAGGGGCGAATGGCATTCGCCCTTACAGGAGTAGGGGAGTAGGGGAGTAGGGGAGTAGGGGAGTAGGGGAGTGGGGGAGTAGGGGAGTAGGGGAGTAGGGGAGTAGGGGAGTAGGGGAGTAGGGGCATTCGCCCTTACAGGAGTAGGAGAGTAGCTCACACGGATTATGGCACGAATACACGGATAGGTCAGGGAGTGGGGGAATAGGGGAGAATAGAATTTAATAATGCTCCCACACCTCCCACACCTCCCACCCTTCCCACACTGCCCACACCTCCCACACCTCCCACACCTCCCCACCCTTCCCACACCTCTACTAGACCAAACTATTTCTTAGCCTCTTGACGCTCTTTAGCTTCCTTAATTACTACCTCCGCCACATTATTAGGGCAAGGTGCATAATGGGAAAACTCCATTGAAAACTGACCTCTACCAGAAGTCATAGTCCGTAAGTCGCCAATATAACCAAACATCTCACTCAATGGCACATCTGCTTTAATGCGAGTACCCATAGGCGATGAATCTTGAGACTTAATCATTCCTCGACGGCGATTGAGGTCTCCAATTACATCACCAACATGATCGTCAGGGGTAAACGCATCAACCTTCATTATTGGTTCAAGTAACTGAGGAGCAGCTTTAGAAAAAGACTGCCGATAGGCCGCCTTAGCAGCAATCTCAAAAGCGATCGCCGAGGAGTCAACAGGGTGATAAGCACCATCTGTCAGGGTAAACTTCATATCCACACAAGGGAAACCAGCTAACATACCCTTTTCAAAGCTGCTTTCAAAACCCTTTTGCACGGCTGGCCAAAATTCTCTGGGTACATTTCCACCAGTCACTTTCGACTCGAACTGGAAACCACTACCAGCTTCGCCAGGCTCTATAACGTAGTCAATCTTACCAAATTGACCAGAACCACCAGACTGTTTCTTGTGAGTATAACTATCTTCAAGACGCTTAGTAATAGACTCGCGATAAGCTACCTGTGGCTTACCAACTTCCACATCAACTCCATAAGTCCGCTTGAGAATATCAACCTTGATATCTAAATGCAACTCACCCATACCCTTAATAATAGTTTCATTACTTTCCTTGTCTGTCTCAACTCGGAAAGAGGGGTCTTCAGCAACCATCTTGCTCAATGCCATGCCCAGTTTTTCCACAGAACCTTTGTCTTTCGGTGCCACAGCAATTGAAATTACTGGATCGGGGAACACCATCGGTTCTAGAGTTGCAGGATTTTTGGGGTCGCAGATAGTATGCCCAGTTTGGACATTCTTCATACCAACAATAGCAACAATATCACCAGCTTGAGCTGATTCAATCTCTTGGCGAGAGTCAGCGTGCATTTCCACCAAACGTCCTACTCGCTCAGTTTTACCTGTAAAAGTATTCAGCACTGTGTCACCTTTGGACAAAGTACCAGAATAGATGCGGGTAAAAGTTAAAGCACCATATTTGTCGTCCATGATTTTGAAGGCCAAAGCACGCAGAGGCTTCTCAGGGTCAACGTAGGCCAAGTTACCAGTCTCATTACCTTCTAGGTCTACCTCTGGTTGTGGTTTGACTTCAGTCGGGTTAGGTAGATAATCAACTACCGCATCTAGTACCAACTGCACGCCCTTATTTTTGAAAGATGAGCCACAGTAGGTAGGGAAGAAAGCCAACTCATTAGTTCCCTTACGGATACAGTTTTTGAGAGTCTCAATATCTGGCTCTTCTCCTTCCAGATATTTTTCCATTACATCATCGTCTTGTTCTACAGCAGTTTCGACTAATGCTTCTCGATATTTCTCTACATCATCAACCATATTCTCTGGAACGTCTTTAATTTCATATTTGGTTGGGTCTCCAGAATCATCCCATACCCATGCTTTGCGGGTTAGTAGATCGACTACTCCCACAAAGTCATTCTCAATTCCAATGGGCAATACCATTACTAATGGCTTGGCCGCGAGTATATCTTCAACCTGCTTCACAACCCTGTAGAAATCAGCTCCGGTCCGGTCAAGTTTGTTTACATAGATAATCCGAGCAACTTTAGAATCGTTGGCATAGCGCCAGTTGGTTTCAGACTGGGGTTCCACACCACCAGATGCACAGAATACGCCTATGCCACCATCAAGAACTTTGAGAGAACGATATACCTCGATGGTAAAGTCAACGTGGCCAGGAGTATCAATAATATTTAATTGGTGGTCTTTCCAGAAGCAGCTTGTGGCAGCGGATTGAATTGTAATACCCCGCTCTTGCTCCTGTTCCATAAAGTCTGTTGTTGCTGCACCTTCGTGGACCTCACCGATTTTATGGATTTTTCCGGTTAGTTTCAGAATTCTTTCGGTTGTGGTGGTTTTGCCTGCATCAACGTGGGCGAAGATGCCGAAATTACGATAATTAGTGAGGTCTTTTTTCATAATTTAACTCCCTTGTTAGGTGCTACACTTTTGTGTTATTTAAGTATTACATATAGGCGGTAGATTTGGCTTTAGCAGCTAGGAGAGAAATCACTACACAGATTTCTGCTAGTTAGCTGGCCCTAAGTTGTCGCTGGATTTCAAACCTAATGTTTGAAACACCTATTTTCTGCCCATAGTTATATTGCTGATTTTGACATACTCTTAAACTTTAAAGTAATGTGAAGGAGTATTGTGCCTATTTCACTGATATTTTCTGAATCAAGTTGTCCATTTATACTGAGATTGGCCTCTTCCATGTCTGTCTTTCCTACGCCCCGGGGTACTTTTATGATTGATGGATTTAAGAATGCTTCAATTTTAAGATATATTCTTTTCTTTCTTGAATTGAGCGATCGCTACTAGATTAACATAATTTCTGGCCTTAATTTCTGGTAAGGATAATAGAGCAGATATTCGAGCGACTTGCTGTTTATTAACGACGGCACCTCTGGCAACTAACAGGTCAGCCACTTCCCAATTTTCCAGTTTAATGGCATCATCAAGGGGAGTAAAACTAGCCTTTCTTTTAGCATTAATATCTGCACCCCGTAAGAGCAATAATTCTACAATTTCCTTCAAGTTAGATTGTACCGCAGCGTGTAAAACCGAGCGATCGCTTTGGTCTCTAATTTTCAGACCGGCACCGTTATAAATTAACAGTTGAGCTAGTTCTATCTGGCGACGCTCTATAAATTCGTGTAATAAAGGATCGCCATCTTTGTTTTTAACAAAATTAACGTTGGCGTTATTAGCAATTAATAGTTGGACTTTTTCGATGTAGGAATTTTCTAAAGCAACAGTTAGAGGAACGTTACCATTTTTATCTTTAGCATTTACATCCGCATCAACAGCGATCGCTAATTCTACTAAATGCAATGACCCCTTTTTGACAGCTTGATGGAGGATAGTTTCGCCTTTACTGTTCCTAGCATTAATATCTGCACCGTTGACAATTAACATTTCTGCAATATCAAGCTGGCTTTTAGATAATGCTAGAAATAGGGGAGTATTGTTTCTACTATTGCCATCAACATCCGCACCTCCAGCAACCAATAACTGCTGGATAATCTCTACTTTACCATACTCAACTGCCAGATGTAAAGGAGTTGAACCATGCCGATTTTTAGCATTGATATCTGCACCCCCAGCAATTAACAAGTCCACAACTTGAAAGTCACCATACTCAACTGCCAGATGTAAAGGAGTTGAGCCAGACCGATCTCTGGCATTGACATCCGCACCGTTGAAAATCAATATTTCAACAATCTCTTCGACCTCTCCAAAAGATTTTTCCATAATCAAGTGCAGAGGGGTGCGGTTATATTCGCTGTCTCTAGCATTAACATTAGCACCTTCAGCAATCAGAAGTGCTGCGATATGTTTATCCCAGACCACATGGAGTGGAGTTCCCATTGCAGCAGAGTCAAGAGGATCCATTATCCTACGAGTCCCATCATTGTAATACAATGCCCCCTTAGTACGCTGAATATTGACATCTGCTCCCCGCTCCAACAACAGTCTCACAACATTGAGATGACATTTCCAAACAGCAAAGTGGAGCGGGGTAATTCTATTTTCTCCCCCAAAAACATTTAGTTTGGCTCCGTTAGCGATTAGACATTCTGCCACATCTTGATGTCCGTAGACAGCAGCTAAGTGTAGTGGTGTGAAGTATTCAATGAATTCTCTCTGCCATATTATTGATCCTGTTTCTAGATAGTTAACATCTGCACCTTGGCTAATCAGTAACTCTACCATCTTTAGCCATCCTATTTTTGCATAGTGGGCTAGGGAAGCATTAATGTCTCTAGGTAAATTAGGTACTACGCCTTGCTCTATAAATAGTTCGACAACATCAAGATATTGATTCTTCAATGCTTCATCTACTGGGGTGCAACCTTGGGAGTTGCGAATGTCGAACTCAGCACCATGAGCTAGCAATAACTCTGCTATTTCTCTATTAGGTGCAAGGTGTAGGGGTGTTTGACCTTCCTTATTCTGAGAGGCGATATTTGCCCCCTGCTCTATGAGGTACTCTACAACCGAGCGATCGCCCTGTTTGACAGCCGAATGCAAAGGGGTAGAGTTATTTCTATCTGTGGCATCAAGAATAGCACCTGCATCTAATAAAAGTTGGGCAATTTCAGGGGATGTTACCCAGTGCAGGGGTGTAGTTTGCCAATTTTTCTTCAAATGAGAGGTACAGATGGCATTTACTACAGCTCCACGCTCCAGTAACAAGCTGACAATTTCCCGATGTCCGTTTCTAACTGCTGTGTGTAGAGCTGTTGAAGCCAGATTTTCTTCAAAGCGGGTGTTAAGTTCTACACCAGCACAAAGCAAGTATTCCACTATTGGTTTTTGACCTGTACCTGCTGCAATTTTCAGTAGGGTAGGGTAGCGATAGCTTTTTGTATCATCCAGATCCCTCCCTCGCTCCAGGTATTCTTTGACCGTCGCCATATCTCCTGTCATGGCAGCAGCGTAGGGATTTGTTTCTACTCCGCGAGCTAACAGCAGTTTGACTATTTCCTGGTGTCTTTCTTTTACTGCGACATCAAGGATTTTAACATTTGCTGTCACGCCATGTTCCAGAAGAATCTCGACGATTTCTTTATAGCCTCTATTGACGGCCAGTCGTAACTCACGTTCTGCGAAGGGTGCGCCACTAGCTATAAAAAGATTAACTATCTCTGGGTTGCCTGTTTGTACGGCAGCCAATGGAGGTTTTGAGTGATACCACGCCTGAGTAATCTTTTCCCAGTTACCATCGAATCTTCTGTTAAGAAGGATTCTGAGAACTTTAAGGTTATTTTCAGCAAGCGGTATTAGTAGAACAGAACCAGGTGCATTCAGCAAGACTAATTTTTCACCCCCTATATGAATCTGTTGGCAGTCCTTTTTTCTCCTCGAAAAGGTTCCAGTTTTCCATGTACATTACATTAATAGTGCGTTATCTTTCTCTTCAAACCTACTCCAGATATTATTCTTTTTTTTCGAGAAAAATTTACAACTGGATAAGTTATAAAACTAATTGTATTTTATAGCATTTATCATAAAGATGAGGTACATTTACGATCCCCCTAAATCCCTCTTATAAAGGGGGACGCGTGAAACCGCTTAAAAGATTTCCCCCCTTATTAAGGGGGGTTAGGGGGGATCTAAAACTGTATCTCACCAAAGCAATTTGAGAAACGCTATATATTTATTATTACTATTCTATAAATTTTTCCGACATTTATTAATTTACTGTAATTAGAATTAATATTTATTGCTTTTGGAATTATTTTAAATCTCCTAGTATTTCATATTAAATATGTCTTAGTAATAGGAAATTTAAAAATTTTCTTTTTTTGCTATACGCTATACATGGAATGGGAGGATAAAAAAAACCTCTTTTTAGAATTTTATTTGGTATAAATACATTTTTAAGCAATCCTATTATATTTTTTTTATGGCTAATTTGGGAAGAAAATTATACAAATTAACTGCTATATTTATTGTCTTGATAGTTTTGGTAGCCCCTTCGATAGCAATTTTTCTAATATCATTGGCTAAATATTTTAGGCAGTTAATTTTCATTGTATTTAGAAGCGCGATCGCACTCCTAAAATTTTCTCTTGAATTATAAATCATCTGGCAATGATGCAGGGCTTAATTTACTGAATTTAAGTTGTAATATTATTCGATCTAAATCCTCTACAAACAACGTTCAATTGTTGCTACTACTGATTGAGATAAACTAGGTAGATCGTAACCACCTTCTAAACCAAATAAGATTTTTCTGGTTATTTGCAAACAATATTTTGTAAATTCTCCATAGTCTTCTGGCTGGAGAGCAATACCTGCTAATGGGTCGTCACGGTTAGCATCATAGCCAGCACTAACAATCAATAAATCTGGTTGAAAATTAGCTAAAAATGGTACAACTTTTTGCTCGAATGTGGGTTGATAAATTGCCATTGTGGTACCTGGTGACATGGGTAAGTTTAGTACATTATTGTGGAAACCATGTTCGTCAGCAGAACCAGTACCAGGATAACAGGGAGATTGATGGAGGGAGCAGTAGACTATATTTTCGTTGGTTTCGACAATTTCTTGAGTACCGTTACCGTGATGTACATCCCAGTCTAAAATGGCGACTTTGTTAATACCTGGTTTCTCTAGAGCATAATGAGCTGCGATCGCAGCATTGGAAAATAAGCAAAATCCCATACCTCGTCTACTTTCAGCGTGATGTCCAGGGGGTCTTGCCAATACAAACGCTGGATTGGCATTTGCTAACACTAAATCGACTCCATCTAACCAAGCACTTACTGCTAATAATGCCACATCATAACTTTTTGCAGAAACTGGTGTATCCCCATCCAAATAACCGCCACCTCGATCGGCTATTTCTGCTACTGCTTGAATATGACTGCGAGAGTGAACTTTTTCTAGAAGTGTCATCAATGATGAATGACGCTGTTGTACTGGGGTGGGCGATCGCCATTGCAATTGGCCATTGTCAGGAAAAGTTTTGAGAGTTTTGACAATTGCAGTTAAACGTTCTGGTCGCTCTGGGTGTAGCATACCAGTTTTGTGTTCGAGAAATTCATCGGAATAAATAATAGAAATCATCAGTTAATTTTAGATATTAGATTTTTTTGATAAACAGGACTTACGCACCAGACTTTACTTATGGGGAGGGCGAATACCATTCGCCCCTACAGATGGTGGTTTAAAACTCAATTTGCGTAAGTTCTGGAAATGAAACTTTTTATTGTAATCATACCAGTATTTTAACTTGACATCGGACGAAAAATACTTATCTATTACTCATTAATTTTCTCAAAAAATACACACAAAATATGCTATAATTTTAGATGTAAACAGCATAATTTTGCAAATACACCGAATTTAATCGGACGAAATCCATTTTTTTCGGTTTTTTGCTAATTAATTATATATTTAACGGAGTTTTTCATTAGTATGACTACTTCTGAGTCACGAATTGTACCGACCGATCTCCGTAATGAAATGTCCCGATCGTATCTAGAATACGCCATGAGCGTAATCGTAGGTAGGGCATTACCAGATACTAGAGATGGCCTCAAACCCGTACATCGCCGCATACTCTATGCTATGAACGAATTAGGGTTAACAGCAGACCGCCCTTTCCGTAAATGCGCTCGTGTGGTAGGAGAAGTACTGGGTAAGTATCATCCCCACGGCGATACGGCAGTTTATGATGCTTTGGTGCGAATGGCTCAGGATTTTTCAATGCGATCGCCCCTCATCCACGGTCACGGTAATTTTGGTTCTGTAGACAATGACCCACCTGCGGCTATGCGTTACACAGAATGTCGTCTACAAGCGCTCACTTCCGATGCCATGTTGCAGGATATTGATGCAGACACAGTAGATTTTGCTGATAACTTTGATGGTTCTCAACAAGAACCCTTGGCACTCCCCTCCCGCATTCCTCAACTATTCCTCAATGGTTCGTCTGGTATTGCAGTGGGAATGGCAACTAATATTCCTCCCCATAATTTGGGGGAACTTATTGATGGTTTGTTAGCACTGATCGAGAATCCAGAAATAACTGATACTGAGTTAATGCACTACATCCCCGGTCCGGACTTTCCTACAGGGGCTCAAATTCTGGGAAAATCTGGTATCCGTGATGCTTACACCCTCGGTCGTGGTTCTATAACTATGCGGGGTGTCGCCAACATAGAAACCCTCGAACAGCGCGGTCGTCCTGACAAAGAAGCTATTATTGTCACAGAGCTACCTTTCCAAACCAATAAAGCAGCATTAATTGAAAAAATTGCCGAACTGGTTAATGATAAAAAAATTGACGGCATTTCTGATATTAGGGATGAAAGCGATCGCGACGGAATGCGGATAGTCATCGAACTCAAACGAGATGCTTATCCTAGAGTTGTACTAAATAATCTCTATAAACAAACCACTCTACAAGCAAATTTTGGAGCCAATGTTTTAGCATTAGTAAATTCAGAACCCCAATTACTAACGCTGAAAAAATATCTCGAAGTATTCCTAGATTTTCGGATAGAAACTATTACGAGAAGGACTCAATACGAACTCCGAAAAGCCGAAGAAAGAGACCATTTATTACAAGGTTTGTTAATTGCTTTAGATAACCTAGATGCAATTATTCAATTAATTCGTCAGGCGGCAGATACTCCTGCTGCTAAACAAGAACTAATTGAAAATCATGGTTTATCTGAAGTACAATCAGACGCAATTTTACAAATGCAGTTAAGAAGATTAACAGCATTAGAAGCACAAAAAATTGAACAAGAACATCAAGAATTACTGTTAAAAATTGCCGATTTAGAAGATATATTAGCTAAACGGGAACGGATTCTAGAAATTATTGAAACTGAAGCTTTAGAAATCAAAGAACGTCATGCTACCCCGAGACGAACTATCATTGAATTAGCAGAAGGAGAACTAGATGATACAGATTTAATTGCCAATGAAAAAGCAATTATTTTATTAACAGAACAAGGCTATATTAAACGGATGCCAGTTAATACTTTTGAGGCTCAAAATCGAGCAACTCGTGGTAAGTCTGGTACGAAAATGAAAGATGATGATGGAGTTGAACATTTTCTCAGTTGTTGTGACCATGACCGTATTTTATTCTTTACTCAAAGAGGTGTTGTTTACTGTTTAAGTGCTTATCAAATTCCCATCGGTTCTCGTATAGCAAGGGGCGTACCAGTAGTACAAATGTTGCCAATTCCACGAGATGAAAAAGTAACTTCTATAGTGGCAGTTTCTGAATTTAGTGATGACGAATTTTTAGTAATGTTGACCAAAGGTGGATATATTAAAAAAACACCTTTATCAGCATTTTCTAATATTCGTTCTAATGGATTAATTGCTATTTCTCTTACCGAAGGCGACCAATTGAGATGGGTAAGAAGAGCGAGAATTGATGATAGTGTGATGATTGCTTCTAGTTCTGGGATGGCAATTCACTTTAGAACGGATAATAAGCAATTACGTTCTTTAGGTCGTAATACTAGAGGAGTAAAATCCATGAAACTAATGAAAGATGATGAGTTAATTAGTATGGATATTTTACCCAGTTCAGTTGTAGATAAAATTGCTGATGTTGATGAGGAAGAATTAGAACTAGAAGAAGCAGATTTAGAACCAGAAATTGAAGAAATAGAAGAGGAAGAAACTGAGGAAACTACATCAGCTAATAATAGTGGTCCATGGGCATTAGTTATTACTACTGGTGGTTATGGAAAACGGGTGCCAGTTTCTCAATTTACCTTACAAAACCGAGGTGGTAAAGGTCGTATTGCTACTAAGTTTAAGAAGAAGAAACGGAAACAAGATAAATTAGCTTCTTTACGAATAGTTAATGAAACTGAAGAATTAATAATGATTACTACTCGTGGAATTATTATTCGTCAAACAATTGATGCTATTTCGATTCAATCTCGTAGTGCTACAGGAGTAAGGGTACAAAAATTAGATGATGCAGATAGCATCGCAGAAGTAGCTTTAGTTCCGGCAACAGAAACTGAAGATATAGACGTAGAAAATATGGAAGAAACAGAGGAAATAGAAGTAGAAGAAACAGAGGAAATAGAAGTAGAAGAAACAGAAGAAATAGAAGTAGAAGAAACAGAAGAAACAGAGGAAATAGAAGTAGAAGATATGGAAGAGTAAGTAAGTATTTAAGGCATTGCATAAATGCGGGGTGATTTTAATAGTTTTGTGGAAGTGGAATGGGCATCTTGCCCGTTCCTGATATTTTCGGGACAGGTAGGATGCCTGCCCCTACTTATACCATTTCTCAAAAAGAATGCTATATCTGATTGTGTGAGGAAGTGTGGGAAGTGTGGGAGGTGTGGGGAGAATAAAAGTAGGAAAAATCTATACTAACCAACTAATAATTGTCAAAAACAAACTTTTAATCTTGATAACTATTTGACTGTTGAAGTATAGCTGAAGTATAGCATTACTTTTGGTAATTGGTATTACCAATTATTTTGATAAGTTTTAGTTCTAAGTCAAAAATATTGATTCATGGAATTTTATTCTTCCTTTTTATTAGTACAACAAAGCGATATTCACAACAGAAAAGCTGTAAGTGAAATAGAAATTGCCGAATAATTAATAATTAATAATTCTGGTTTAAAGCCGACCCTTTTAAGGGGAAAAAAGCGGTCAAGAGATGGATAGGTTTCCTAAGCATATCTAATCGACCAAGAGAAGAAATAATATTTCCTTATATTCAATTCCGTAACGGTTTTAACCAGAGGTAATTATCAATTATCAATTATCAATCATCCATTATTCATTAATGAAAAGACTTATCAAATTGGCAAATAAAAGTTGAAGAAGGAGTCAGTCCTCAGGAGAGAAAATTGCTTATGGATAGTCTGCGACAAGCCGCTCCGCGTCTACGCTCCCCCAAACAATTTTGAACACCGCGGGTGACGGTGGGGTATTAAACCCATAAGGGAAATGATAATAAACTATCCTATACTCATAAATTTCAAAACTTTGTTGAAGCAATCAATTTTGTCAATTATTTAGTCATATTATGTCCGGATAATTAGTGATAAAAAAACTTCTCCTTTTCCTTTTCCTCTTCCTCTTTCTTGCTTCTTGCTTCTTCCTTCTTTATTCCCCTCCTGGGAGGGGTTAGGGGTGGGTTGACTCGGTCCGACTGACTCCTGAGGACTCCGTCATTTATTTATAACTATTCAACCGGACATAATATCACACCAGCAGAAACAGCAAATCATCATCCAGAGATTGCTATTTCCTACAATCAAGTTACCATAAATTTGACAACCCATGATGCAGGTGGATTAACGGTATTATACTTCGAGTTAGCAACAACTATTTCTCAGTTAATCAAAACTTGGAAATCAGATAAAAAATGTCAATTTTAACAGAATAAAAAAAATAAACTTAATTGAAAAGAGTATAAAATGACGTGAAAATAATGTAGATACTTTCCATGAAAATTTCCGATAATGGTTGCTCGAAAAAGCTCATTTATTTGCTAGATAGAGCTTACCGATCTAATCTAAAAGCACTCTTTTGATAGAGGTAAGCGTCTTTAATATAGAATCCGGTTATATAGTATATGTTGATAGTTGATAATTTCTATAATTAGGGAATGCTCTTAAAAGTCTTATGAGTGAGGGTAGGAGACAGGAGACAACCCACCCCTAACCCCGACCGTGGAGGGGAAGACAGGAGACAGGAGAAATAGGAATGAGCGAGGAGGTAGAAGTAAGAATTGTCCCAAGATTGTTCTGCCCAACTATTAGCTTAAAATACGCTCCTTTTTGAGCATAAAGAGCTGAAACAGGCGCACTTTTTTCGACCCTAAAAAGGTACTTGTCTTTATATGTAAATGCTTTTAGATTAGATCGGTAAGCCCTAATTATTAGGTAATAAAAAGACAAAAAGATAACTGTATCTCACAAAGAATGAGAAACGCTATATAAAATAATATTAGGAACGGGAACGAACAGGCCAGAGGCCCATTCCACAAAACACAAAACACAAAACACAAAACACAAAACACAAAACTATTAAAATTATCCCGCATTTATGCAAGGCCAATTTCTCTGCACAGTTAAGAAAATTATTAAGTTAAAACACATTTATATTTCCTATTCCTTATTCCTTGTTCCTATTTTGGGATATATAGTTTAAACACAGAACAACTTATAACCTTAAAAAATGAGATTATTAATAACATTTATTAGTGGCATTTTCATGGGAATGACCACAGCACCAGTAAACGCATGGTTTCTCGGATGGGTAGCTCTAGCTCCTCTCTGGGTGTTAGTAATTCAACAAGAAAAATACCTTGATAAATTTTTATTAGGTTTAGTTTGGGGAATAGGTTATCACGGTGTAGCTTTATTTTGGATAACCGGAATTCATCCCATGACCTGGTTAGGAGTTCCTTGGTTAGCTAGTGTAGCGATCGCTCTTTTTTGTTGGATTTTTATCACTCTTTGGGGAGCAATTTTAGTTGCTATTTGGGCTTATTTATTTGGCGTTTTAATTCCTACATCTTTCTCAGGGAAAATATTCTCATTCGCCAGAGTTTTATTAGGCATAACTTTATGGTGTTGTTTAGAGAAAATCTGGAGTTTAGGAAGTCTTTGGTGGACTTCTTTATCTTTGACTCAGAGCAACTATAATTTAGTAATTTTACACCTTAGTCAATTATCAGGACCAATTACAGTTACAGCCGCTATTATTACAGTAAATGCTTTAATTGGGGAAGGCTTCATCAAAGCAAAATTGCAACAAAAAAAATCTGATGTTCGTTTCTTATTTCTTCCTTCTTCCTTCTTCCTTCTTCCTTCTTCCTTCTTCCTTCCCATAGCAACTTTTATATTTTTCCACATAGTAGGATTTAGTCTATATAATATTCCTTTAAATCCCGATTCAACCACAGCATTAAAAGTGGGAATTATTCAAGGAAATATTCCTAATGAAATTAAGTTAAATTCTACAGGTTGGTATCGTGCTCTGGAAGGTTATACAAAAGGATATAAAAAATTAGCAGACCAAAACGTTGATGCGATATTAACTCCAGAAACAGCTTTACCTTTTTTGTGGACAAATCAAAATAATCGTAGATTCCTTTCTTTTTATCAAGCAATTTTAGAGAAAAAAGTAGTAGCTTGGGTAGGTGGTTATGGCAAACAAGATAATAATCTGACTAACAGTTTATTTACTATAGATAATACAGGGGAAATTTTTAGTCGTTACGACAAGATTAAATTAGTACCTTTAGGAGAATTTATTCCTTTCAATGAAATCTTAGGAAAACTAATAGATAGACTCTCACCTTTAGACGCTCATTTAGTACCTGGAAAAACAAACCAAATATTTAATACACCCTTTGGCAAAGCAATAGTTGGAATTTGTTATGACTCAGCTTTTTCCGAAGTATTTCAAAGACAAACCGCAGCAGGAGGAGAATTTATTTTAACAGCAGCTAATAACGCCCATTATAGTTCTACAATGCCAGCTCAACATCATGCTCAAGATGTAATGCGGGCGATCGAAACTGATAGATGGGCGGTACGAGCAACTAATACAGGTTATTCTGGAATAGTAGACCCTCACGGTAGAACAATTTGGCTATCTGGTATTAATACTTATGAAACTTATTCAACTACAATTTATCGACGAAATACCCAAACTTTATATGTGAAATGGGGCGATTGGTTAACACCATTATTAGCTATAGGAGGAGTATTAATAAAAATAACTATCTGGTCAAAAATATAGCATAAGAAGGAAGAAGGAAGAAGGGAGAAGGGAGAAGGGAGAAGGGAGAAGGGAGAAGTTAAAAGTAAGAAGTCAAAAGTCAAAAGTCAAAAGTAAGAAGGGAGAAGTTAAAAGTTAAAAGTCAAAAGTTAAAAGGGAGAAGGAAGAAGTCAAAAGTCAAAAGTTAAAAGTTAAAAGTAAGAAGGGAGAAGTTAAAAGTTAAAAGTCAAAAGTCAAAAGTAAGAAGGGAGAAGTTAAAAGTTAAAAGTCAAAAGTAAGAAGGGAGCCGTTAAAAGTTAGAAGTCAAAAGTCAAAAGTCCAATGTGAGAAGGAC
>JAXHSW010000082.1:0-37260 GCA_034190295.1 Cyanobacteriota bacterium
CCCTTGCGCTCTAGATTTTCTATCTGGGAAACCAAAACTAAAAAAGCTAACAGATGTGGCTTTAGCTCATATTGTAGCAACAGTTGAGAATCCCCGCGCTTTTAAGCCGGGGAGAGGTCAAAAGAGTAACTAAAATGAATGTACTGCGGATTGTAGCTGCTATCTTTTTACCACCTTTGGGTGTATTTTTGACCGTTGGTCTCGGCGGTGCTTTTTGGATTAATCTTCTGTTAACTATTTTTTGTTTTTATATTGGTGGCATTGTTCATGCTGTTTGGGTTATTGCCAAGCACGATCGTTAATTTTTCAGTCAAATAATTTAGGCGTAGAGGTAGGGGTAGGTTTTCTGTAAGCATTAAGCTATTAGCGGTCTGCTCTTCGGTGCCGAATGCGCTCGTATTCAGCAATGAAAATGAATGAAGGAAGCTTTCGTTTAATTTCTAACGTCAAGTCTTAAATGCTGAAGCGCTGATAGCTGACCGCTTAATGCTTAAGATTTTTTGACTATTTATAAGTTACAGCCAATCATAATATTAGCCTAAACCTATCTCTACTAAAATACGACCCATTTTTTGACTTTAAATTCTCTAATTACTGGCGATTCATAACTGATAAATGGTATTATGGAAAGATTACATTTACTAGACAAGCCAGGTAATAATGACAACATTAAATCTTCAAATATCTATAGAAAAAATTAACTACTCTCGCATTAAAGAGCAAGATATTAATAATAGTTCATTTGGCAAAGTATTTAGCGATCGTATGTTAGTTGCTAGCTACAAAGATGGTAATTGGCAAGAGGTAAAAATTGCTCCTTATGGCAATATTCCAATGCCTCCTTCTCTGTCAGTCTTGCATTATGGTCAGACGGTTTTTGAAGGTTTAAAAGCTTATCGAAGTCCAACAGGAAAACCTTTACTATTCCGCCCACAAGCTAATTATAAACGGATAAATGAATCAGCTTTTCGATTATGTATGCCGCCTATTCCTGAAGAGATTTTTCTGGATGGTTTAAAGGAATTAATTAAGCTAGATTCGGACTGGATTCCTACTCAGTCAGGTAGTGTATTATATATTCGACCTATTTATTTTGCTACAGATGAATCTGTTGGTCTTAAACCAGCAAATACTTATAAATTTATTATTATTACTTGCCCTGTAGGTGCTTATTATTCAGAACCAGTTAAATTAATTGTTACAGATAAATATATACGAGCTGCTGAAGGTGGAACAGGTGCTGCTAAATGTGCTGGTAATTATGGCGGTAGTTTATTAGCAGATCGAGAGGCTAAACAACAAGGTTATGATAATGTTTTATGGTTGGATGGGAAGGAAAAAAAATACATTGAAGAATGTGGCACAATGAATGTGGCTTTTGTCATTAATGATGTTGTGATTACTCCTAAATTGACTGGCACTATTTTAGCTGGAATTACTAGAGATAGTGTATTAACTTTATTTAGAGATATGGGTGTTAAAGTTGAGGAAAGATTAATTTCTATTGATGAAGTGGCAAAAGCTTATGAAGATGGTAATCTTTCTGAAGCATTTGGTATGGGAACTGCTGCAACAATTGCTCATATTTCTACTATTAATTATCAAGGTAAAGATATGATTTTACCTCCTGTTTCTGAACGAAAATATGCTCCTCAAGTATTACAAAAATTAGAAGATATTAAAACTGCTAAAGTAACCGATCCTTACGGTTGGGTTTGTCCACTGTAAGTTATGTGGAATGGGCATCTTGCCCGTTCCTGACATCTTGCCACATTTTCACCGCAGGCAGCAGGCAGGCAGGATGCCTGCTCCACTTACCACTTATATTCATCCTGCCCCTCAGCAATGCCCTTTCAAGAAGTCAGTAGGGGCAAACGGCCGTTAGGTTCGCATAACTATTGTTAACGCCCGTACAGAAGTCAGAAGTTAGATTTGACATTACTAGAAACTTTGAAAACACAATACTTTCAGGCAATTATTTAACATTTAAAGTTTGAAAATATTGGTGAAATTATTAAAGTTAATTGGCATAACTCCTAAAAACTCTAAATTAGCTCATGGTAAAACAGCAAAATTTAAAATCCATAATATCTATACTTAAGACTCCTTTAGGATTATTCACAGGAGCAACTTACCATTTTCGTGCTTTGAATATATTTGTCAAAAATCCAAAATTAATAGGTTATATAGTTGTTCCAATTTTGATTAATATCGTGGTGGGTATTCTTCTTTATCTTAGTTTACTGATACCTGGAATTGATTTCATTGATACTATTTTTGATAATTTATCTTTGCGCTTTGATGCTTTTGTTGCTCAATTACCAAAATGGCTAAACTTCTTAAGTTACATAGATAATATTTTAGATAAACTTGTACAAATTATTCTCTTTGCAATATTATTACTAATAATTGGATTTTTGTTAGTACAATTTGGAGCTATTCTAGGTTCACCTTTTTATGGTCAACTTTCTGAACAATTAGAAAAAATTAGAACTGGTACATTGCCCGAAGCTCCGCCAAGCTTATTAGGCGCTCTTAGAGATATTTGGCGAGCGGTACTTTTTGAACTCAAAAAAATAGGATTACTGTTAGTAATAGGTTTACCAATGTTGCTGCTCAACTTTTTGCCTGGAGGCTCTTTAATAGCAACTATTGGTGGTATAACTTTAACAACTTCCATTGTTTGTCTCGACTTTTTTGATGGATTTTTGGAGAGAAGAAAATTAAAATTTCGAGAGAAGTTAACAGTGGTACGTCGTAGTTTACCAGCAAGTGCCACTTTTGGGTTAATTTGTCAAGCTTTAATTACCATTCCCATAGTTAACTTTCTAGGTATTCCACTATGTGTCGCTGCCGGGACTTTATTTTGTTGCGATCGCGTCTTACCAAACTTACTACCAGAGACTCAAGCTTAAATCTAAATTGCTCTAAAAGCCTTCTATAACCAAGAACCAAAAGAAGCATAGTAATGATAATCCTGAAAAAAAAGGGCTTGTCTAGATGAAAAAGAAGTTCATTTCACCTCCTGCCCTTTACTTAGACTCTAGTTCAGATAATATTTAGATCATCCGAGTCATAGCAGATACTTTTGTAATCTTTTCTTTATCCAAGCCTTCCAGCTCTCCAAGCTTTAACCATCCCTCTTTTACTAAGCCAGCCAGAGCAAAAATCACAGTTGCATTTCTGGAGTCGTACTTGCCATCTAGATCGTATCTTCTAGCACTGAGGAAATCATGTAGATACCATAAATCATCAAATTCTTGAATTCCACTTGCTTGTTGGCGCACTGTTGTGACTAAAGCATTGATTTCTCGTTCCTTAGCTTTGGACAAAGCTGCTTGGGCAATCTTTTCTTCTGTTATGGACCACTGAGTATCAGTAAGTTGCATCATCTTTTTTATTAAAATCTATGTGTGATTATGATTTTTTATTTAGTCGTTAATTTTAGCATATATAATCTAGTTTAGTAGCTAAGTAAAATAAATTTTATATTCAATTTATTATTCGGTTATATACCTTTCTCCTTGCTCCCTCCTCTGAATACAACTCAAGATAGATTGGTTATTTCACACAGATACAATTAATAAGACCTACGCATCTATACACAAAAGTATTAGCTTAAGTATTACTTTTCTGATGAACTGTTATCATTCCGAGAAGCGACCCTAATCAGCGATGGTTTAAGAACCGCGCGTTGTCGTAGTTGCACAACGTCGGGAGGATGTCAATAAGTCCTAATATAGCAGTTGAAGGAAAGGTTAGGACAAATCAAAAGCTTAAAACTAAGACAACGTAAGATTTTTCCTTCTTCCTTCTTCCTTCTTCCTTCTTCCTTCTGCTATAAAAAAAAGAGTGTCCTCAAACAGAACACTCTTCAAAATTTATTTATGTCTTATTTTTGTAGAGTTAAATATCTTTGCTAAGATTATCCATTTCTTTCTACCGGGCCAAATTTAACAACTCCTTAGCAGAGGCCAATAAGTCGATCGCCACAAAGAAAATTTTACCTTCAGGATTGAGCAAAAATCTCCAAGCAATATTCATACCCACACCAGCTCCAAACCAAGGAGTTTGGCATTTACCAGTAACCTTAATCTGAGTGTAACCATCCTCAACAGGTTCAGAAATTCCTTGCTCTGGGATTAACTTCAGATTCTGACATTCTTCTTGAAAGAATCGCAAAACGGCATCTTTGCCCACAATTGGTCTACGGAAAGGAGGTTGTAGGCCACCATCCGGAGCAAATAACTCAATCAATGCCTTAAAGTCATTAGCATTCAAGTAATTCATGTAATTCAAGATAGTGGGATTATCAACACCTTGAATCGTCACTTTAGTTCGCTCTGCCATATTCTGTGGAGCAACAACAGGCTCAGAAACTCGGGTATAGCTGCCCAAATTTTTCACATCAAAACCCATATCAACCACAGAATTTCTCAAAACCGTGATTTGCTGACCAGAATCTAATCCTTGAATAGTGCCCAAAACGGCTGAAGCATTAGCAGAAAGCTGATAACCCTCTGGTATAGGAGCAACAAGTCCCTGATTCATCCATTCTCCAAGTTGATACCAAAAACCCAACTTGATATTAGGAGACCAGGTGGCATAAGTCCTACACATTGGAGTATCAGAGCGGTTTGCCAGGTCACACATGACTTGAGTCTGCTCCTGGAAACTCATGTTCTTAATTTCATTCATAGTTCTTTCTGCTAGCTGCATATTGGCAGCTCCTGGAGCAGCAATTGTGATAGTTTTACCCATTTCCAGGTAGGCGAACCAAATGAGAGCTAGTTGGTCTTCTGCACTGAGTTGAGTGAAGCGAGCAATGGTGGCTGGCACTGCGTCAGCTGATAAGGTGCTGGGAAAGATATTACGAGCTGTATCAATTGAAAATGGCATAGGTTTATCTTATATAAAGGAATCCAAAATTCAAAATCAGAAATACCCACACTTTTCATTTCAAATGGGGTAGGTGGGGATTATCGGAAAATTATAAATACCCACACTTTTGATTTAAACTAGGGTAGGTGGAAATTATGAGGAAAAGCCTTCCTTCTTAACCACTATTTCATCGTAACATTACTTTACTTTTTCCATACACATAGGAATATCTTAGAAAACTATGCTCAACAGAATTGCTACTCAGATTAGAAAGTGCTTCCCAGCACCAGAAGTTAGCGCTCACTGCGATGGCCCTTGTGGTGTTTATGACCCCGCTTCTGCTCGTATTTATGCTGAAGCAGTGGTGTCTATGACTAAGAAAATTCTAGAGCTCGATCCAAAAGCAGGAGACCATAAGACTGCTAATACTCTTTCTCGCTATATTGCAATTAAGGAAGAGCAAGCTCAGAAGACTAAAGAAGATTTGCTCATCCTCTGGACTGATTATTTTAAGCCCGTACATTTAGAAAAGTATCCAGACCTCCACGATACTTTCTGGAAAGCTGCTAAACTTTGCTCTGCTTGTAAAGTGGAAGTTAGTTTGGATCATGCTAATGAATTATTAGCTGCTGTGGAGAAAATCCACAATATGTTCTGGGCCACTAAGGACCGCGACGTAACTTGGTACAAGGCTAGCTAAATTTTTTTAGTGTCAAGAAGAGACGCACCAGACGCGGAGAAGGGGAGACGCACCAGACACCGATATGCTGGGGGCAAGAGGAGCCCACCAATCGGGAGCCATCAAATCGTAGATTTTGATGGGGGACTCAGACCCTTGGGGCTTACCGCCCCGGACGCTCCGGTTGGAACACCAGAGTCGCTCCGCGTCCCCGTGTCCCCGCGTCTGGTGCGTCATCTGGTTGAGGTGCATTACTAGATTTTAGAATCCCTGGCAATTTCCTGAAAATATTGTTATAATAGAAGTTGCAAAATAACTGACAATTGAGTATCGCGTTATTTCGATCTCGACTTTGAGTCATCCCTAATGGTTGCCTAGTCAAGAAAAAGAAAGCGCAAAATAAATACTCATGTGAGTCGGCCATAAATAAGTTAAAAAATAGCGCTTTGGGGATTTTTCTCAAAGCATTGCGAGATACCGCCTGCGTTGATGGATTCGCACCGTCACGTTGCTATGAACGGTTTTACCTGGTTTTACCGGGAATTGCCGGGCTTGATGTATCTGGTAGGCCAAAAATTGATACAAACAAGCGATAATAAAGAGTTATTGTTATGGTTGTTTAGATTACGTCAACGCTTTTGTGTTACGGGGGTTTCCATGTTTCCCCTACTCAAACCAGGGGAGGATATTCTTGTTGATACTAAAGCCTACCGCCACTGTTTACCTAAAATAGATGATTTGGTGGTGGCTAAACATCCCCATCACCAAAATTTGAAAATAATTAAGCGGGTTGCCTTTGTTGATGAAAATGGCGACTGTTTTTTGGTGGGAGAAAATAGGGAAGAAAGTAGCGATAGTCGTTCTTTTGGTTTTGTCAGTTCGCAACAGATAATTGGTAGAGTTACTAGCAAATTTCCTTAGTATATCTTGCGCAAGTCAAAAGTCAAAAGCATTTCAATTCAAAAGTCAAAAGTCAAAAGTCAAAAGTAAGAATTTCAAGTTAAAAGTCAAAAGTTATACAATGCGTAAGGACGTTTTACTAGGGCACAACTACGTTAACACCACTACTGTGGTTTAGCGAAATGAAAACCGCTGTATATAAGTCGGGAATTTAAACCCAAGCTTTTAGTGTGCTGAAAGCTGATAGCTGAAATGCTGATAGCTAGTAAATAGAGCTAAACTTCAAAAATTCCGATCGCTTCTATGGCTATTTTTAATAACGAATGATGGGAGTATCTTTTTAAAAGAATTAATAACGCTTCATCCAACTTAGCTTCCAAATCTTGATTTTGAATATCCACAATTATTTGATAGAGAAGTTCAAAAGTAATCCGTTCATCTTTGATCAAAACAATATATTCGCCATTATCTGCATTTTTAAATTTATCTAATTCTGCCATACTTTTTTCACCACTAACTTGATACCCTCTAGCATCTCGATATAGATAAAAATTGAGGTGAGAATTTCTTGTTACTAATTCATTCCAGTTAGTCATCCGAGAAAAAAAGGCGTTACCTCCATCATATAAAAAACCTATAGCATAACCTTGAGTTTCTGTTTGAATAACCAGATGATCTGGAATTTTTTTCGGTCTATCAAAAGTCAGAAAATCTAACTTGAGAGATGGTTGAATTATTTTCAACGATTCAAAAATTTTCTCCAATTTTCCCCGGTCATCACTACTTGTAATAACTTGAGACTCACTATATTCTTCTTCTATTTGCTGATATTTTTGATTCAGGTAATCTCCAATAATTTTATTTGTATCAGCTTGAGTCTCCTGATGAATAAAATTTTCACTATTTTGCTCAATTTTTGTTTCTAGATTCGATTCAATATTCAGTTTTTCAGCTATCTTCAGAACAAGTTCTTTAATTTGTTTAATATCTGAAGCCAAATTTTGTACATTAGAATTATTCTGTAGTGCTATTTGACTATTTGTCTCAACCTTCAGATAATCAGGCAGGGGAATATTATGAATTTTATAATTATAGAAATCTGCAGCAGAATTAATAATTGAACGTATAGAATTTTTACTTAATATTTTCTCAATTTCGTGTGGCGTGAAAAGTTGTTCAATCGTCAGATTAATAGACTTAGATTTTTCATTGAGAATTGTTATTAGCTGTTCTTCCGATGGCTTATTTAAGAATACTTGACACTGAGAAATTCTATCGACAATAGAATCATCAAATTCTTGTTTAAACTTCTCCCAGCGGTCCGGGAATAAATTTAGGATAATCAAGCTATTAGGAACATGAGTAAAAATTTCTTTAATTGCTTCTCCAAAACTATGCAAAAGGTTCTGATTATATTCCCTACCTAAACCTTCTAACTGGTCAAATACAATAATCAAAGGTTCGTCTAAAAGTGATAAATAACCTAATACTTTTAACGCTTCTAAAGATACTTCCTCCCGATTGATGCTTTTATTCCAAGATGCTATTTTAACTTTATCTAATAATTTTTGAGGTACATCATTCATTGCCAACCATTCTCGAATGATGCGACGATAATCTATGGCTCTATAACCACAAAACTTGATAATTCCTTTGAAGATTTCTGGTGCATATCCTGCCGTTGAATAATTTGTACTCCACCACATATAAGACCGATTTTCTATATGTTCCCAAAACTCTCGTTTAGCTTGAGTATCTGATGATAAAAAAGAGAGTAATTCCAGGTTTCCATTTTTGACTAACTCTATAATTGTCTGGTCTTTTTTACTTTCTTTTTTTTGGTACAAATCTGGATTTTCTATAATAATTTCTTGAAAAATTTTCGCACAACTATTAGCAATCAAATATTCTAGTTGAGTATAGTTGATTTTTGGTATACATCTAATAAGTGATTCAAGTATACGACTATAAATATGATAAATAATAGCATCAGGATTGTTAGGTTGACGGATAAATAAGAGTCGATTAGTTTTTAATCTACTATTTGCTAATCGCATCATTAAGTGAGTTTTGCCAAACCCTGGTTCCCCTACTACAACAACCCCTTTGCTTTGATGATTAATATCTTGTTTAATATCTTTGAGAGTAGATTGTATTCTATGAAATTCTTGACTAAAAACATTATCTGCATCGCTATGTATCTGAAAAGGATGATCGACTCGACTACTTCCAAATGGATTTTTTCTTTTTTGTAGTTTAGCTCCAAGATTTAAATCGATCATAGGTACTTATAAGCAAGGTTTTGATAATATATTTGATAATATAAATTATTATATCTTGTTTTGATACTCAAAAGAAATATTTTGGGCTAAATATTAAGACTTCTAATAATATCATCTAGCAGAAGTCAGAAGAAAGATGGATAGAACTTACCCATTTATCAGTCAATGCTTTGATATTAGATCGGTAAACCCTATTTACTCATGTAGAAGCGATTTAGCTGCCGCACTTGCTCTGCGATCGCTATATTCACTTTTCAATCAAATTGTCATCCTGTGAAGCTCCAAAAACGGCAAGGTATTTCCCCTTGCATCCCCAAAAAAATCGTGATAGACTATTATCATTGGGAGTCGTTCGCCCCTACACATGACTTTTTATTCAACCCAAAAACAGCATTTCTTTACTCAATACATAATAGAAGGGATACTCACACCATCAAAGCACCAGAAATATTATCATCCTGTGAAGCACTCAAATAAAGAAGTGGCGACACCGAAAAATTCTCACCCCATCAGCAAGACTTGGATTTGGTCACGGATACACGGATGATTAATCTGCATCCTGTGAAGCTCCAAAAACGGCAAGGTATTTCCCCTTGCATCCCCAAAAAAATCGTGATAGACTATTATCATTGGGAGTCGTTCGCCCCTATACATGACTTTTTATTCAACCCAAAAACAGCATTTCTTTACTGAATACATAATAGAAGGGATACTCACCCCATCAGCAAGACTTGGATTTGGTCACGGATACACGGATGATTAATCTGCATCCTGTGAAGCTCCAAAAACGGCAAGGTATTTCCCCTTGCATCCCCAAAAAAATCGTGATAGACTATTATCATTGGGAGTTGTTCGCCCCTACGCATGATTTTTTATTCAACCCAAAAACAGCATTTCTTTACTGAATACATAATAGAAGAGATACTCACACCATCAAAGCACCAGAAAAATTATCATCCTGTGAAGCACTCAAATAAAGAAGTGGCGACACCGAAAAATTTTCACCCCATCAGCAAGACTTGGATTTGGTCACTGATACACGGATGATTAATCTGCATCCTGTGAAGCTCCAAAAACGGCAAGGTATTTCCTCTTGTATCCCCGAAAAAATCGTGATAGACTATTATTATTGGGAGTCGTTCGCCCCTACGCATGACTTTTTATTCAACCCCAAAACAGCATTTCTTTACTGAATACTTATGGAAAAGATACTTAGACACCAAAGCAGAGAAGAGAAAAGTTATCATCCTGCAAAGCACTTATTTTTTATTGAAGTGGCGACACCGAAAAATTTTCACCCCATCAACAGTATCGATATTATTCATGTAGAAGCGATCGCTATATTCACTTTTCAATCAAATTATCATCCTGTGAAGCTCCAAAAACGGCAAGGTATTTCCTCTTGTATCCCCGAAAAAATTATGATACGATTTAATCATTGGGAGTCGTTCGCCCCTACACATGACTTTTTATTCAACTAAAAAACAGCATTTCTTTACTGAATACTTATGGAAAAGATACTTAGACACCAAAGCAGAGAAGAGAAAAGTTATCATCCTGCAAAGCACTTATTTTTTATTGAAGTGGCGACACCGAAAAATTTTCACCCCATCAACAGTATCGATATTATTCATGTAGAAGCGATCGCTATATTCACTTTTCAATCAAATTATCATCCTGTGAAGCTCCAAAAAACGGCAAGGTATTTCCTCTTGCATCCCCGAAAAAATTATGATACGATTTAATCATTGGGAGTCGTTCGCCCCTACGCATGACTTTTTATTCAACTAAAAAACAGCATTTCGTTACTGAACATATATATAGAAGAGATACTCACACCATCAAAACACCAGAAAAATTATCATCCTGTGAAGCTCTACCAACAGAAGTAACGATCGGAAAAATTTTCTACCATTAACAGATCGATCGGGGATGAAACTTTTGGCAGAAGGTAAATCCCATGGGCGTGTTTTTTATGCTTCCTGTGTTCGAGAGCCTAAAATTCATGTCGCACTCTATGCAACGCCTTATGTTTACTCATGTAGAAGGGATGTAGCTACCGCACTTGCTCCGCGATCGCTATTATTCACTGTTCAATCAAATTGTCATCCTGTGAAGCTCCAAAAAACGGCAAGGTATTTCCTCTTGCATCTCCGAAAAAATTATGATACGATTTAATCATTGGGAGTCGTTCGCCCCTACGCATGACTTTTTATTCAACTAAAAAACAGCATTTCCCCACTGAATACTTATGGAAAAGATACTCACACCATCAAAGCACCAGAAAAATTATCATCCTGTAAAGCTCCAAAAAACGGTAAGGTATTTCCCCTTGCACTCCCAAAAAAATCGTGATAGACTATTATCATTGGGAGTCGTTCGCCCCTACGCATGACTTTTTATTCAACCCCAAAACAGCATTTCCCCACTGAATAAATATAGAACCCCCGATCGCATCTTTGTCGGCGATTCAGTTTTTTTGCCAGTCCTCAGGAGTCAAGAGGTAGAGGGAAGGTTTAACGAAGTCAGAAGTCAAAAGTCAGTAGGGGCGTTAACGTTTGCGGTAGCATTCCGATAGGAAAGTTATGCGCAGGTGCCCGTACAGAAGTTAACCCACCCCTAACCCAACCCACCCCTAACCCCGACCGTGGAGGGGAGCTAGCAGGGGAAGGGGATGCGTGAGCAACTCTCCAAAAATATTGCGCCTTAAAAGGCGGGGTTTTAGACCCATGTTATTTTGATAAAGGAAAAAGGTTGAAAAATACTCCCCATCTCTTTTCCATAAATTATCAATTATTCCCCTCCCAGGAGGGGTTAGGGGTGGGTTGCCTGTTGCCTTTCAGAGCTGTTGCCTTTCGGAGCTGTTGCCTTTCGGAGCTGTTCCCTGTTCCCTGTTCCCTCTTTTGAAGGAGATGCCTAATAAGGACTAGAATCAAGTTCTCCATTCTCGACACTAACTTGATAATCAGCAGTGGATGGTCTATGATTCAAATCAAAAGTTTCCCCATTTTCTTTTTTCCAGATTTTGAACCCACTAAAAGTTAATGGAGCTTGAGGGTTACATTTCTCTGGTAAATGGTCTCCCAAGACAAAATAAACAAACCCATTTCCAACTACTTTAGCTAAACCACTTTTATCCACAATTAACGAAGTATCTTCATCAATACCAATACCTAAAGCAGTATCAGATATTCCATCTCTGAGTAAACGAGCAACAAACGTCATTAACCGACCCATGCGATCGCGCTCATAGAAGTGAGTATCTATAACAGTTCCCTGAAAATTTTGCCTGCTAAATAAACCTTCCTCAAGAGTAATATCTTGATATGGGTCATTTAGTGCAGTTTGACTGGTGACTGTTTCAGAACAAGCATTAAAGACAAAATGACTTTGAATCATTGCACCAGCACTGGTACCGCCAACTGCCCCACCTTTGGCAATAACAGAATTAACAGCTCGATCCAGTTTCGTATTTCGATAATTCCGCAAGTATTGACACTGGTCGCCACCAGCAAAAAAAATTACTTCGGCATTCTCAATTGCGTTTATTATATTCTCTTTTTGAGCATCTTTTCGACGAGAAATTATCAGAGTTTCCACCGAGTTTACCCCATCCATAGCTAGAATTGGTTGATTATAGGCGTCGCTACCTGAGTCACGAATGACGATCGCATCTACTTTCTCGTCACAAGAGTTGCATCCTCGGACTTGATTAATCATCCACTGAATTGCAGAGTCTATATCAAGGCCACCACCACCAAAGTTATAAACTGGGCCACTGTACATTAAACTTAGAGGAATAGAATTTTCTAAATAATTGTCGCTTTTTGCTTGAGTAGGAAAAATCAATACAATGGTAATTATTAAACAGAACATTACTATGAATTTAAGTAATTTTCTGGATAGGGAAGTTAACAGCAAATAAAATAAAGAAATATACTTCATAGATGATTTAGATAATTGTCCGAATAGTATTGTATAGCAATGTAAGCTATCAGCTATCAGCTATCAGCCATTAGCTGAATAGTTACGATAATTTTTTTTTATTGAAAGATAACCTATAATTAACCTAAAAGCTCTAATATATATTAGTTTTGCTAATAATTTATAGTATAAATGTCTAAATATAGCGCTATAGAAGTTAAGAATCTTGATAAAAATTTTAAAGGAAAACCTGCTTTACAGCAAGTTAATATCTCTATTGAAGCAGGAGAAATGGTGGGTTTAGTTGGTGCTTCTGGTTCAGGAAAATCTACTTTACTACGACATATAAATGGTTTAGAAAAAGGAGATAAAGGTACCATTTACATCTCTGGTACAGCTTTACAAACAGATGGCGTTTTTCACTCACATATTAGAAAATTACGTTGCCAAATAGGTTGCATTTTTCAGCAATTTAATTTGGTCAAACGACTAACAGTAATAGATAACGTTTTAGTGGGAAACTTGGGGAGAATGTCTCTTGTTAATTCCGCACTACGTCTATTTACAAAAGAGCAAAAAATACAGGCACTTGCTGCATTGGAAAGAGTAGGAATTTTAGAACAAGCTTATAAAAAAGCAGCCCAACTTTCCGGAGGACAACAACAACGGGTAGCGATCGCTCGTTGTTTAGTACAGGGAGCTAAAATTATTCTAGCAGATGAACCTATAGCTTCTCTAGACCCGGAGTCTGCTCGGAAAATAATGGAATTATTATGCGAACTCAACCGAGAAAATAATATTACTATTGTTAGTTCTCTACATCAAGTTCAAATGGTACGTCGGTATTTTGAGCGTACTGTTGCTCTGAGAAATGGAGAAGTTGTATTTGACGATCCAACAATTAATCTTAGCGATCGTAAACTAGATGAACTTTATGGTAAAGCAGCAGAAGAACTAATATTGAAAGGTCATGGAGAATTAGTTTAGTTGAAAAGAAGGAAGAAGGAAGAGGGAAGAAGGAAGAAGGAAAAGAAAGATTAAAAGGGAGAAAGTTTTTGATAAATTATCCGAACACGATTGGGACTTATGCAAATTCACCTTGAAAACGCCATAAGCGAATGGCATTGGCTAACGCCAAGCTCCGCTAACGCCCTCAATTTAGTTAAGTCCTGAAGAAGAAAAAAGAAAAAAATCATTCAGAATTTATAATTGAATTTTCTGTGTATAAATATATAAATAAAAATGAACAAAATAACGAATATTTTTCACTCTATCGATCGAACTATTATAGCGACTCCAGCAGTTATAGAAATGTTAGCCCAAGAAAAAAAACGAGTTACTAATACTCGCATAATATTTCTATTGGGTGCTGCAATTATTATGATTTTTTCTGCTCTACAAAGTGAAATAAATTTTTTAACTTTATTCCAAAAAAGCGGTAATATGGTTGAGTATATTCAATCATATTTTCCCCCTGATTTTTCCGATTGGAAAATTTATTTAGAAGACACAATAATTACTATTTCAATGGGTCTTTGGGGAACTATTTTAGCCGCAATTTTCGCCGTTCCATTTTCCATTTTGGCATCAGAAAATATGTGTCCAATTTGGATAGTACAACCTATTCGTCGAATTTTAGACGCCATGCGGGCAATTAATGAAGTAGTATTTGCTCTAATATTTGTAGTAGCTGTTGGTTTAGGTCCCTTTGCTGGTGTTTTAGCCTTATTTATACATACAGCAGGTACTTTAGGAAAACTTTTTTCTGAAGCAGTAGAGTCAATTGAACCTGGTCCCGTTGAAGGTATTCGTGCTACAGGTGCTAGTAAAATTCAGGAAATTATCTTTGGAGTAATACCTCAAGTAATGCCTTTATGGACTTCCTTCGTCTTGTATCGTTTTGAATCAAATGTTCGTTCTGCCTCCGTATTAGGAATAGTAGGTGCAGGTGGTATAGGAGTTTCTCTTTATCAAAGTTTTGGTTCATTTTTGTATCAAAAAGTTTGTGCAATTTTAATTATTTTAATTTTAGCAACTTCAATAATTGACTTATTATCAGCAAAATTAAGAAATTGGTTAGTATAAATGATGTGGCACAGGCTTCTAGCCTGTGTTTGCCCTGTGTTTGCCTGTGTTTACAATTTTCCTCTTAATCCGTATATCCGTGGCATAATCCCTGTGAGCAACCCAACCTAACCAATGTTTACCTGTATTTGCAATTTTCCTCTTAATCCGTATATCCGTGGCACAATCCCTGTGAGCCAACCCAACCTACTTTCTAACTAAAACTTGCTCCTCCTTCTAGCCTTTCAATAAAGATTTGATTCTTATTATTAACATCTCGCCCAGCAGCGATACCTCTCTCTACTGTAACTATATTACGAATATTCTAATGTAGTTATAAGAAAGTGTATTATAAATGGATATTTTCAGGAGTAGGTTTATAGTATCGTAAACGTTTTTGGATAGTTTGAATTATGTCAATAGTTTCAGATAGACTTTGTTTGACAAAACTACTATTCTGTAGTTTTTGGGTTAACTCAACAATTGTATTTTCTGAACCTATCTTACTTATAGTAGATACTGCTATCCTACGCACATCAGAGTCTGATTCGTCCAGGAGTACAGTTAATATACCTCTCCAGAAAAGGTCCTCAAACCCAGATTCCGCTGTTCCCAAATCTGTGTTTTTGGAGGTGTCTAATCCTGGAATGACAGTTTCTGAACCTATTTTACTCAGAGCTTCTGCTGCTCTCCTGCGCATATACTTGTTTGAGTCTTCTAGGAATTGAATTAATACTGGAATTACATTTTCTGATTTTTCGGGAACCATACCTATTTCACCTAGAGCTTCTGCTGCTCTCAGACGTACATCTTGGTCTGAGTCCTCTAGGAGTAAAATTAACTCTGGAATCACAGTTTCTGACCCTATTTTACCCAGAGCTTCTGCTGCATAACTATGCACACCAGAGTTTGAATCTTCCAGTAGCTTAATTAAGCCTGGAATGGCAGTTTCAGAACCTATTTTACCCAGAGCTTCTGCTGCACGACTACGCACAACAGAGTCTGAGTCTTCTAGGAGTAAAATTAACTCTGGAATCGCAGTTTCTGACCCTATTTTACCCAGAGCTTCTGCTGCTTTCCAACGTATACCATAGTCTGAGTCTTCTAGTAGTTTAATTAATCCTGGAATTGCCGTCTCCGAGCCAATTTGACCCATAACGTCTGCCGTATTCCTGCGCACATATTTGTTTGAGTGTTCTAGGAGTGGAATTAACCCCTCAATTGCTTTTTCTGAACCTATTTTACCCATAGTAAATGCTGCATGATTACGCACATATCTATCTGAATGTTCTAAGAATGGAATTAATCCCTCAACTGCATTTTCCGAACCAATTCTGACGAGAGCCCATGCTGCACAAGTACGCACATACTCCTCTGAGTCTTCTAGGAGCTTAATTAGTTCTGGAATAGCAGTTTCTGAACCTATTTCACCCAAAGCTTCTGCTGCTCTCCAACGCACATATCTCTCTGAGTCTTCTAGGAGCTTAATTAGTCCCGAAATCGCAGTTTCCCAACTGATTTGACTCAGAGAAAATGCTGCATCAAGACGCACACTAGAGTTTGAGTCTTCTAAGAGGTGAATTAATTTCGGAATCGCAGTTTCAGAACCTATTTGACCTAGAACTTCTGCTGCACTCTTACGCACATTAGAGTTTGAGTCTTCTAAGAGGTGAATTAATTCCATAATCACAGTCTCTGAACCTATTTTACCCAGAGCTTCTGCTGCATTCATACCCACAGCATAGTCTGAGTATTTTAGAATTTGAATTAATGCTGGAATCGCAGTTTCAGAACCAATTTCACCCAAAGCTTCTGCTACAGTCATACCCACAGCATAGTCTGAGTATTTTAGAACTTGAATTAATGCTGGAATCGCAGTTTCAGAACCAATTTTACCCAGAGCTTCTGCTGCACTAATACGCACATTATCATTATTAGAGTCTGAGTATTTTAGAACTTGAATTAATGCTGGAATCGCAGTTTCAGAACCAATTTTACCCAAAGCTTCTGCTGCACAAATAGGTACATTATCAGAGTCTGAGTGTTCTAGGAGTTGAATTAATGCTGGAACCGCAGTCTCTGAAGCAATTTTACCCAGAACTTCTGCTGCGTTACTACGCACCTCAGAGTCTGAGTGTTTTAATAGTTCAATTAATGCCTCAATCGCAGTTTCCCAGATTATTTTACCCAGAGCGTATACTGCACTCCAGGCTATATCAGAGTCTAGATCATTGAGGAGTGGAAGTAATTTCGGAATCACAGTTTCCGAGCAGATTTTACCCAGAGCATCTGCTGCACTCTCACGCACATCAGAGTCTGAGTCTTCCAATAATTTAACCAACCCCGGAACAGCAGCATCCGACTTCGTTAACCCCGCCAACCTAACTTTCACCAACACAGGCAACTCCAACTGCTCAACCTCCCCAAACGCCTGCTCCTGAAACCTCCTTTGCACCTCTCCCACCAATGTCGCACCCAAAAACCAATCTACCTCCAACGCCAACCTTACCACCCGCACCGCCAACACTTCATCCTCCACCAACCCCAACATCAACGCCACAACCTCCGTCCACTTCAAATAATTCAAATATTCCCACTGCAACTCATAGTCACTCAAACCAGACAACTGCCACAACAACCTTTCCGCCGCATAATACTCCTGCAACAATTGATGGCGAAACGAAATCTGACCATCATCTCCCACCTGAATTAAATGATGCTCCAATAAATCTTCTAACCAACGCATCGCACAGTCAGTCGGAGCTACCACCTCCCCTCGCAAAAACTCCGTCAAAACCGACTCAGCTTTTTGCCGAGAAATAGCAACCATTATCTCAGTTTGCGACTCCCCATTCGTCATCACCCACGCCAACTCCTGCAATAACCTATCCCACCAACGTCGAGAACTTTCATCAACGGGAACATCCTGCTTGAGGCGACTACTATAAGTCTGAGTAAAACTCCGAAACACCAACCCCAGATTAGCAGGTATTACTTTGTTATAGCCAAACACCGAACACAACATCCACAAAAACATAGGAGTTTCCCCCAACTCCCGCAACCTCCCCTGCAACTGCTGCCATAATTTTTCACCATGCTCAGGCAAATAAGCACAGACAAACTCCTGCATTTGAGATTCCGTCAGAGGCTGCATTTCCAACCTTTTCTCAATCCCCAAATCTCCCCCCAGACTCAAATCTCGCGTCGTAAAAACCATGGCAGTTTTGGGGTAGTCTTGCCGAAACATTCTCACCTGTTGTCGTGCCGCTTCCGATGCCATCTCGTTAAACCCATCGAATAGCAGCAAAAATTCACCTTGACGCAGCAAAGTTTCTAGAGTTGCTGTATCTATATTTAGAGTGGGGTGGTGTTTGTGGATAAATGCTTGAATTCTGGAAAGTATGGAAGATTGACTGTAGCGGAGTTCAATGAGGATGGGAATTTTTCGATCCCCCCCAACCCCCCTTCTCAAGGGGGGAGTTTTTCTTGTTTCTTCTGTTACTAAGGGTGGAGTTTCTCTTGTTTCCCCTATTCCCAAAGGAGTTTCTCTTATTTGTCCTTCAGCTTTGCTTTGAAAGGCAGGAGTTTCTCCTGTTTCCCCCCTTCCCAAGGGGGGACTAAGGGGGGATCTTAATTTCTCTACCTCCTCCAACAGCAGAGTTTCTCTTATTTCCCTGCTTCCCAAGGGAAGACCAATGGAGGATCTTAATTTCTCTGCCTCTTCCAACAATAATCTGGCCAAAGCAGTAGATTTTCCCGACCCCGGCCGCCCCACCAACAAAACATGATTTGGAGCATATTTCCGCAAACCCTCCAAAACCGTCAACCGTTCAATTTTCTCTTCTTGTCTTTCCCTCTGTTTTTCCTCTGACTCAACAGTTTGTACCATCAAACCTAAATCCAACAGTGGGGAAATATGTTGCTGCTGCTGAAGAGACTTTTTTCCTCTCACATCCGTCAGAGTATAAACCTCCCACCATTTGGCGTAGTCGCGACAAACCGATTCTAGATAGGGTATCCACATAAAGTCAAAAGTCAAAAGTCAAAAGTCAAAAGTCAAAAGTCAAAAGTCAAAAGTCAAAAGTCAAAAGTTTTTTAAGTCAAAAGTCAAAAGTTTTTTAAGTCAAAAGTCAAAAGTTTTTTAAGTCAAAAGTTAGAAATTTTAAATTAAAAGTTAGAATTTAGGAGATTCAGTAGTATTTTAAGTCAAAAGTTAGAAGTTAGAAACTTTGACATATATATATAGGATTTGGTGCGTTACGCTACCGCTAACACACCCTACTGGACTGTTTCACCTTAAATGATGCAATAGAAAATCCACTAGAGATTGCTTTCCTAAGGTCATGCTACGCAAACACTATCGTTTGCTATCGCAAAGCTGCGCTAACGCAATGACAATTCTAATGCACTACTTTAGATGAAACAGTCCACTACCAATAGCGTTTATGGGTAAGTCCTGATATAATTTTTAATTTATGGCAAATTATATCCTTAAATACTTATAATACCATTTGAAATTATATCTATATACCTATTCCCTATTCACTTTAATTAAAAATGAAAAAACAAGATAAAACCTTACCCTTAACCTTACTAGGGGCAACCGTATTAATGATTATTGGTAGTGTCGTTGGCTACATTATCATAGCTTCTAAAGACACACTAGATAATTTGCCCGTAGGTGCTGAGGTTTTGCCCAAAGATGCAATGATGACTATTTCTGTCTCCAGTAACCCCAGTCAATGGGAAAAACTACAACAGTTTGGCACTCCAGAATCTCAAACTGCTTTTAAAAATCTATTGGGGCAATTGCGCGATCGCTTCCTCACGACTTATGGTTATAACTATCAACGAGATATTCAACCTTGGGTAGGGGAGGAAGTAATGATTGCTTTATTGCGCAAGCAAACTCTAGAACCTGCTAACTCTACTACTCCCGACTCTCCTCCACCACCTCCAGCTCAACAAGCAACTGTAGTAGTATTACCCATCGCCAACCCAGTTAAGGCCAAACAAGTTTTAGACCAACCACGCTCTCTGGAAAAAGGTCAATTAGTTAAACGTACTTATAGAGGTATTGAAATTACAGAAACGGAAGGGGTGCCGAAGCAAGATATTTCTGCTGCAGCATTGGGAAATCAGTATTTAGTAATAACTGACTCCCAGACTTCAATGAATCAGATAATTGATATTTATAAAGGAGACGAGTCTCTGGCAAAAGCTCCTGGTTATACGGGAGCGATCGAGAAATTGGAAACCCCTTCACCCTTTGCCTTGGTATATGTGAATATTCCTGTTGCTGCTGCTTATACTTCTAGTAAATCTATTACTCCTGTTTCTGAGGAAAATCTCAAACAATTTGAGGATAACCAGGGAGTGGCAGCTAGGGTAAATTTAGCCCCTGAAGGTATTGATGTAACGGCAATTTCTTGGCTAAAACCTAATAGTCAGAAAAAGTTTGCCGTGGAAAACAAAGCTATGGAAATGTTAAATCGGATTCCAGGAAATGCTTTGATGATGGTATCTGGCAGTAATTTAGAGAAAATGTGGTCTGATTATGTTAAAGGTGCAGCAGCTAACCCAGTAGCTCCTATTAACCCAGGGACATTACGTCAAGCTGTGAAGAATACAACTGGTATGAATTTAGAGGAAGATTTTATCAATTGGATGGCAGGAGAATATTCTTTGTCTTTGCTTCCTATTCCTAGAGGTAAGAATGAGTTAAAAAATTTTGCTGCGGGGTTTGTCTTTATGGTCAAAGCTAGCGATCGCCGTGCTGCGGATGAGTCGCTGAAAAAGTTAGATGAGGCCATGAAAAACCAAGAATTTGAAGTAGGTGAAGCTGTTGCCAGTGGAAAACCTGTGGTTAAGTGGACTTCGCCATTTGGTGGTTTTACCGTAATTCGTGGTTGGTTGAATGGGAATGTGGCATTTTTTACATTAGGAGGGTCTGTGGAGAATCAAATTTTACCTGCGCCAACAACTTCTATGGCTGAAAGTACGGTTTTACAAAAAAGTTTACCACCAGAGTCAGAATCTTTTAACGGTAATTTTTTCCTTGATATTAGTGGGAGTTTCAATCCTCAAAATCTTTCTATTCCCCAGCTACCTCCAAATCAAAAAGTTTGGATAGATGGTATGGAGTCTATTGGTGTGACATCTATTGTTAGTAATAATCGTACTACTCAGTATGATGTATTTGTGAAATTGAAAAAGCAACAGTAGTGTGTAAGTCAAAAATTAAAAATATGGAAACTATAGATATTAATCAAGCTGTATTACAAATCAATCAACTATTAGAAATGGCTGCTGAAGGAAAGGAAATTATTATTACTAAAAATCACCAACCAATGGTTAAATTAGTATCTGCTAAATCCCAATCTAAACGACCTCCTTTATTTGGTAGCGATCGCGAATTTATTTCTATTAGTGATGATTTTGATGAGCCTTTGGTAGATTTCAAAGAATATATAGAATGCGACTCTTATTAGATACCCATAGCCTGATTTGGTTTTTTGCTGGTAGCTCTAATTTAAGTGATACTGGACGTAATTTAATGGAAAATCCCACACATCAAAAACTAATTAGTTTAGCTAGTGTGTGGGAGATGGCTATTAAGCAAAGCAAGGGTAAATTAACTTTATCTTCACCCTTAGAATCTTATATTGAAGCAAAAATTAAATTAGAAGATTTTACAACTTTGCCGATTAACTTAAAGCATTTATCTTTAATTAGTAACTTACCTTTTCACCATAACGACCCCTTTGATAGATTGTTAATAGCTCAAGCTATTACAGAAAAAATACCGATATTGAGTCGAGATTCTATTTTTGACAAATATAATGTCAATCGAATTTGGAATTGATTTTTTTCGGGATTTTTGCTTGTGGTAGTTTAGTGTAAGTGTAGGTCAAGCGATCGCTCTTCCCTAAGTAAAGTGATAAAACTTTGTACCTTACTAACTCCGAAACTGCTGTCATTTTGATAGACCGCTTCATTTCTTCTAACTTCTAACTTCTAACTTCAATACATGGGAGCAAAATACCCCTACTGCCAAACAATTAATTGAATTTTGATATATTGCTAATTCCTTCTAAACTTCTGACTTATAACTTCTGACTTCTGACTTATGACTTATGACTGAACCTCGCGCTGGATATACTCTTCCCGTCTTTGCTTGTGCTAGTGCAGTAGCTGCCCTCTATTGCCTACGTCAAAATGTCCCATGTTTATCTACTGTATCAATTAATTTAATTGAACCTGCAAAAACTGTAGATATTCCTATTGAGCAAATAGCTTTACTGAAAAATAATACTGCCTTAGCTATTACTCGTTCCGACCCCGGTAATAATCTCGATCTAACTCGCAATACTCCTGTGTGGGCAATGGTAGAATTATCAGAATTTTCTATAAGTAACGCTTCAGAACAAATTGTGATTTTGGGCGGCGCTGGGGTTGGACATAATATTAGCAATGGGGAAGCAGCTATCTATAGTTATGCACGACGACTGCTACAAGAAAATTTGCAACCTCTGCTAAATTTTAATGAACAAATTAAAGTGACAATTATCTTGCCGGAGGGACGTCAACTAGCAACTCGGACTTCTAATTCAGCTTTTGGTATTGTTGAAGGACTCTCTTTGTTAGGGACTACAGGAGTTTCTCAACCTCTGAGTGTGCCTGGACAACTTGATGCTTATCGGGAGGAGTTAGAAGAAAAGGCAGCACAGTTTAGTTGTTTGGTGTTTTGTGTGGGAGAAAATGGTTTAGACCTAGCTAGGAAAATGGGGATACCACCACAACAGACTATGAAAACAGCTAACTGGTTAGGCCCAATGTTAGTAGCTGCTGCTGTTGCTGGAGTGGAGTCTATTTTATTATTAGGTTATCATGGCAAATTAATTAAATTGGCTGGTGGAATTTTTCATACTCATCATCATCTAGCTGACGGAAGATTAGAAATTTTAACAGCTCACTGTGCAAATATAGGTTTGCCCACTTCTGTACTACAAGAAATTTTTACTTGTACTACTGCCGAGGCTGCTTTGAAACTGCTGCGGAGTCTAGACAAAGATAATGGGAAGAATTGGATGGGTCTGGTCTATAGGGCGATCGCCTACCGTATAGAGGAACGTAGTCAAGCTTATATTTTTAATCATAGTCAAAAACAGGTCCAAGTAGGTTCGATGTTATTTGACCGCGATCGTCAAATTTTCCTAAAAACTGAAGTTGCCGATACACTTTTCGCACAAATTTGTTATTCTGTTAAGAATACCCTCAGCTAGAGTTAGGGTATTTTAAGAGAAATAAACAATAGTGGATGAGGCGCGGGAGAAAATTAAAATAATTTTGGTACTTTAATAATCTAGATAAAATATCTGATCTAAAAGCAGCTTATCATTTTCTAGTCAGAATACCAACATATTTTTAACCTAGATTGCCTTTCCTAAGAAGTCGGTAGTTCATTAATGGATAATGAATAATGGATAATTACCTCGGGTTTTAACCGTTACGGAATTGAATATAAGGAAATCTCAAGCGCACTTTTTTCTCCTTAAAAGGAAAAGGAGAAGCTTTAAACCAATGGATAATTAATTATCAATTATAAATTATCAATTATCCATTGGTAAACCGATCCCTATTGCTAATTAATCAATTTAGCCTCTCAGTTATTAGCTTATTAGCGACCCGAGTATCAAAGCTTTTGTAGCAGTAGGAAAAATTTAGTTTGAGACAAACAAAAAGTGTGGAGAAATAAATTTTCCTCACCGAAAAATATATATTTATATCTTACTAAGCTCGGGCTGACAACTTAAAAACTCAGGAAAATTAACCTCACAAGTAAAATATTATAGCACATTAACCGTGACTCTAACAAGACAGACAGAAGAAATTTCAGATTCCTCCACTCAGTTTAACCGTCAGATGATCGTGATTCTGGACTTCGGTTCTCAATATTCAGAACTAATTGCCCGCCGGATTCGCGAAACTCAAGTATACTCAGAAGTAATTTCTTATCGGACAACTGCTGCAAAACTGGCAACTCTCAATCCCAAGGGAATTATTCTTTCGGGAGGTCCTAACTCAGTTTACGACGGAGTGGCACCTCATTGCGACCCCGAAATTTGGCAGTTGGGAATACCAATTTTGGGCGTGTGTTACGGAATGCAGTTGATGGTACAGCAATTAGGGGGTGAAGTTAAACGCGCTCAATTAGCTGAATATGGTAAAGCATCTTTATCTATAGATGACCCTACAGATTTGCTGACTAATGTGGAAGAAGGCACAACCATGTGGATGAGTCATGGAGATTCTGTGGCGAAAATGCCTTCTGGTTTTGAAGTATTAGCTCATACGGAGAATACTCCCTGTGCGGCGATCGCTCACCATGAGAAAAAGCTATATGGGACTCAGTTTCACCCAGAGGTGGTTCACTCCCTTGGTGGTCAAGCTTTGATTAGAAATTTTGTGTACCATATTTGCCAATGTGAGCCAACTTGGACCACAGAAGCTTTTGTAGAAGAAGCGATTCGAGAAATTAGAGCCAAGGTAGGGGATAAACGAGTATTATTAGCACTATCTGGGGGTGTTGATTCTTCAACTTTAGCATTTTTGCTGCATGAGGCGATCGGGGATAAATTAACTTGTATGTTTATTGACCAAGGGTTTATGCGGAAGTATGAACCAGAAAACTTGGTGAAAATATTTCAGGAATCTTTTCATATATCAGTTGAATATGTAAATGCTCGCGATCGCTTCTTAGCTAAACTCGAAGGAGTCACAGATCCAGAGCAAAAACGTAAGTTAATTGGCCATGAATTTATCCAAGTATTTGAAGAAGAGTCAAGACGTTTAGGACCTTTTGATTATCTGGCTCAAGGTACTCTTTATCCAGACGTGATTGAATCTGCTGATACTAATGTTGACCCCAAAACAGGCGAACGAGTGGCGGTTAAAATTAAGAGTCATCATAATGTTGGGGGTTTGCCAAAAGATTTGAGATTTAAGTTGGTCGAACCGTTGCGCAAGCTATTTAAGGATGAAGTGAGAAAAGTAGGTCGCTCCATCGGTTTACCAGAAAAAATTGTGCGACGACATCCTTTTCCCGGTCCTGGGTTAGCAATTCGGATATTAGGAGAAATTACAGACGAACGGTTGAAAATTTTGCGGGATGCTGACTTTGTTGTGCGTGATGAAATTGAACAGCAAGGAATGTATCACGATTTTTGGCAAGCGTTTGCTGTGTTGTTACCTATTCGTAGTGTTGGGGTGATGGGAGACCAACGGACTTATGCTTACCCCATTGTGTTGCGGTTTGTTTCTAGTGAGGATGGGATGACTGCTGACTGGTCTCGCGCACCTTACGATCTGTTGGAAATTATTTCTAACCGCATTGTGAATGAAGTTAAAGGTGTTAACCGAGTGGTGTATGACATTACTTCTAAACCTCCTGGTACTATTGAATGGGAGTAATCGGAAGTTAGAAGTACCGTAGGTTGGGTTAAGCGAAAGCGCAACCCAACACACCAAAGTTAACTTTTGCTTTCAAGCTACCTTCATCAAACCAATCTTGCAACTTTGGGGATGTTGGGTTTATCCTGCGGATAAGCTGCGAAGATCGTACCTCAACCCAACCTACAACTATTGAGTGGGAATAATATTCTACCGTAGGTTGGGTTAAGCGGGAGCGCAACCCAACACAACGAAAGTTTTTCGCTTTCTTGTTACCTTCAACAAATAAATTTATTTAGATTGAAACTAAAAATCAATTTGTATAGATAAACCTGTTGATAATGCTTGCTAAAATAATTAGTAATAATAATATTCGTGTTATTTAAGATTTTAGCTTTTAACTTAACCTTAATCTTTGTGGAAAATTCTGTGGAAAACTATGGTTGAATTGTGGAAAACTTTGCCTATTCTGGAAAGTCTTAAAAGGAAAAATACTAAAGCTTTAAAATAATAAATTGTGGAGACTGTTGAGTTAAGGATTTAGTTTCACTATGAAGATCGAGGAAAAATATTGTATATCTGCTCGCGACGATTATATAAGCAATTTAGCCTTTCATCCAGATGGGGAGATTTTGGCTACTTGTGGATATGATGAAATAATTAGGTTGTGGGATATCAAGACTGGAAAAAAAATTAGAGCTTTTAATCGTAGGGACTATGTTCGGGATATTGCATTTTCTCCCGATGGCAAGATTCTCGCTAGTGCAGAATATGAGCGAATTATTTTACGAAAAGTAGATACGGGAAAAATCTTTAGTCGCTTGAATCTTAATGAGTTAACTCTTAGTTGTTCCAGAAGTTACGTTTATGCTGTTGCTTTTAGTCCTAATAGTCACATAGTAGCTGGTAGTGACGGCGATAACAGAATTAGCTGGTTCAACGTAAAAACAGGAGTATTAATCAAAACTTTGAATCACTCTGACGACGAACTTTGCTATGAAATTAACGATCTAGAATTTTCTCCCGATGGCAAGATTTTAGCAAGTTGCAGTGAAGACAGAACAATTAAGCTATGGGAATTTACCACAGGTAAATTAATCCGAACTCTCACAGGTCATACCGAAGATGTTTACGGTATTGCATTTAGTCCTAATGGTTGTATTTTAGCAAGTTATAGTTGGGATAATACTATTAAATTTTGGGATGTGAGTACTGGTAAAAAAATTCGTACTCTTGAGAGCTATGATTATAGCGTTAGTTGTGTTGCTTTTCATCCAAATGGTAAGATTCTTGCGAGTGGTAGTGAGGAGAGAATACAACTGTGGGATGTCGAAACTGGTAAAGAAATTTGTACGTTAAATAATCATTCACAGGAAAGTAATCATTCGCGGGAAGTTAAGTCAGTTGTTTTTAGTCCAGATGGACAACTATTGGTAAGTGCTGATAAAGCAGGTATTGTGAGAATCTGGCACGGCGATTTACCTAAGATGTCTAATATAGAGATTGTTCGATTAATTAAAAATCCGAAGAAATCTCAGAGCTGAAAATTTAAAATGAAAATTTATAGACTTGCTTAATTATCAGATTCATAAGAAATATGTTCTGACTTATAAGCAGGGGGTTCAACGTGAATCATAATTCTGGCAGGATGAAACCTTTTTTGTAAACGCGCTTCTACCTTTTCAGTAATTTGATGAGCAGTTTCAATATCACTTGAATTAACAATGAGGTGCATTTCAATAAATACCTGACGCCCGATAACTCCACGAGAAGCAATATCGTGACAGTTGACTACTCCCGGAACTTCCATCGCGATCGCATGAATAGCTTCTGGTGCAACTGCCATATAATCAACCAACCAAGGCAAATTTTCTTTTAAAACTTCCCAAGCACTCCGAAACACTAAAAGAGCGACGGGAAAAGCTAACACCACATCTAACCAACGGAAAATAGGTAGATTCCAAATATTTCCTTGCCAAATACCAATTAATCCAGCTATAACAATTACTGTCACCCAGATATCGCTCATCGTATGGTGAGAGTCAGCAATTAAAATACTACTACCGATTTTTTTTCCTACCCGACGTTCATAAAATGCCACAAAAATATTAATCCCAAGCACAATTAATAATATCCATAGTGCGGGAGGGGAAATATTTACCTCTTGAGTACCCCCCAATATTTGTTGTATTGCTCCACTAAGAATTTCAAAACAAGCGATACCAAGGAAAGCAGCAATACCTAGAGCGCCAATAGCGTCAAACTTTTGATGTCCATAAGGATATTTTCGGTCTGGTTTAGGGGAAGCAAGATGATTTGTAATTAATCCTAAAATGTTATTAGCACTATCAGTAACACTGTGCAAAGCATCAGCAAATAGACTCAGAGAACCCGTCCAAAATGCTATTCCAGCTTTGATTAACATCACTAATAAATTTAGTAGTAAAGTGATGATTAAAACTTTGCGGACTTGTTTGCGATTATCGGTAGACATGGTTTAACAATTAATAATTAATAATTAATAATTACCGAATAATGATAGGTTTAAAGCCTCTCCTTTAAAGAAAAAATTTTCCTTTTATTCAATCCTCGCTCGAAACTAAGGACTTAAAAATCCTACCATAAAAGGATGAAAAAATTGGTGGGCACGCTTACAGTAGTTTCTCTAGTTTTAGCCGTATATATAAGATAATCGTTAAGTGGATTTTAGAAATATGCTCATATATGGACTATTAATTTTAGTAATTATAATATTTCTCGTCGGTTCCTCTGGTTTAAATGTGATTCAAGAACCGAAAGCTTGGACTTCATCAGAGCGAACAAAGTCAATTTTCCTCTTTCTATGGAAGTTTCTTAGCTATATGGGCCTTTCTGCAGTTTTTATCTCTCTAGGACTTATGATGGGTGTTATCGGCTATCATTGGGCAGCGGGTTTGAGTTGGATAGATTCTCTAGTAGAAGCTTCGATGATTCTTAGTGGTATGGGACCAATTAGTCCCCTCTCAACTACTAGCGCGAAAGTATTTGCTTCTCTCTATGCACTCTTTAGTGGTTTGGTTTTTGTCATAGCGATGGGGATTCTTTTATCTCCTTTGGTCTATAGTTTGTTAAGTCAATTTCGCGTTCAGATCGACAATGAAAACTATCAACAAGATGAGAATTTAGCAAAATAGACTTCTCGGAAAAAGATATAGATTTTTTGCAGGAGCAGGCAACAGTTTAATAATTAATAATTAATAATTAATAATTAATAATTACCTCTCCTTGAAAATAAGAGGATTGATTCAGTGGTATGGGACCAATTAGCCCCCTCTCAACTACTAGCGCGAAAGTATTTGCTTCTGTCTATGCACTCTTTAGTGGTTTGGTTTTTGTCATAGCGATGGGAATTCTTTTATCTCCTTTGGTATATAGTTTGTTAAGTCAATTTCGTGTTCAGATCGACAATGAAAACTACCAACAAGATAAGCATTTAGCAAAATAGACTTCTCTGAAAAAGATATAGATTTTTTGCAGGAGCAGGCAACAATTCAATAATTAATAATTAATAATTAATAATTAATAATTACCTCTCCTTGAAAATAAGAGGATTGATTCAAAGGAAAAGTTTTTGATTTTTCCCTCTTAAAAGGGGAGACTTTAAACCACAATTTTTCGGTAAGATATTTTCACGAAAAAAGCACTAAAAATGATTTTTTAGGGTAATTTTTTATTTCCAAAACCTGCTCTAATTAAAAAGTTGAATTATGCTCTGGAGATGTTTAATAATTAAGATGTAGAACTGAAAAATAAATGTTTGCAAGTTGTTAAAGTTAAAGATGAACTTATCAGAGCTATATTCTGATTTCAAATGACTCTTAAATTGGTTCTAGGCTGAGATTAATTTAGCTTTCACAAAAGATTTTTTCAAAGTTCTAACTAATCTTTGAGCTTGATGTTTATAAAGTGGTTTAGGTAATATTCCTGGCAAATTATTCATTAATTCTCTAGCTTCATTAACGCTACATCCAGAAATACCAATAATTTCATTTGCTCCTTGAAATATCGCATATTCTGACGGAGCAGATTCAATCATAACTTGCCAAGTAGGTTCCTTTATTTCACCATTTTCAATTCTTTTTAAACCATTAATTGTTGCCAAAACAATTAAGCGATCGCCTACTGCCAATCTAATATCATCTGAAGGCATTAATTTCGATTCATTTGGTGGCTTTTGATATAATATTGTTACTACTCCATAACCATAAGCTATTTCAGCTAATATTAATCCATTTAAAGTATCTCCTGCTTCAATATTATATTCAGTTACTAATACTGTTTGATGGTCTATTCTAAATAAACTTAATATATTTTCTCCAAATGCTGCTCCGGCAAAAGCTTCTGCAACAACAGCAGAATTACAAATAAAGGTAGAATATGGTAAAAGTTTGGCTAAATTATTACTAAAACGTTGTTCAGAAGTACGAATTACTAAACGAATATTTGGATTAACAGAATAACCCATTAATGCTACTTCTAAATTTAACATTTCATCATTTGTGACAGCAATAATTCCTGTGGCAGTGGCTAAATTTACTTTTTCTAGAGATTTAATAATATTACCTGTAACTAAAGGAATTTGAGGAGTTATATCTGATTCAATTGCTGTAGAACTAATTGCTACTAATTTCTGTTTAAATTCTTGTAATAAAGTAGCTACTTGCTGACCTACTCTTCCTAAACCAATTATCACAACATGGTCTTGAGTCGGGACAGGATTTCTTCTGGCAAACTTAAATCTTGTACTTAATAATCTTTCTGTAATTAAACCATTCAGCAAAGCTACAAAAACAATTCCTACTAATGTTACGATTAAACTAAAAAATTGCAGCCACCAAGGAAAATTATTCTCTAGTTTAATGCCACCAAAAATATCTCCAAATCCTCCTAGTAATAAAACTGCTGTACCATAAAAAGCTTCTCTTAAAGTCGCCTCTGGATAGTAAAGAAAAAATAGTAATGTACCAGTGCATAAGAGAATTACTAAAATTAAGCCACTAGAAAAAACTAAATTACGAATTGGGTTTTCGTGAATCCAATTCCAGTAGTTAATGACTAGGTTTTTAACATCAGTTGGTTGCAATTTTAAAATTGAGCGAAATATTTCCCATAATTTAAACTGGTTTTTCTGAGACTTTTTTTGATTGTTTGTCGTTGTCAAAAAATCTGGTTTTTCAATATAAATTATTCGGTCGCTTGCTTGAATTAATTCATCACTATCCCAATCATAAAAATCTGATAATATTTGAGTATAATCAGTAGCATAACTAATAACTTTACGATGACGATTATTGAGCTGATAAATAGGACGGTCGTACCAAGGTCCCTGTGGTTTTATTTCACGTTTGACTATCTTTATTTGGTGTTTTTCTAGGTAAAAAAAACCGATAATTTCTGATTCTAAAGCAGCAACGGCAAAAGCTGGTGCAGGTAATTCTGTAGGTTCAAATGCTACATAGTTTCCTAGTTGTTTACCTAATAGTTGATTGAGGTTTTCTTTTGCAGAACGGACTACAAGACGAATTTGAGGATTAATTAATCTTGCTGCTAGAGCGATCGCTAAATTTATTCGTTCATTACTTGTAACAATAAGTATCGCTCGACACTGTTGAACTTGACCTTGTGTCAAAATACTAGGTTCTCTTGCATCTCCAATAATTAATTGGTTCAACTGTGAAAATAAGTCTGAAATTTCCCAATGTTGAGGTTGTATAAGGTCTATGGCGTTAACAACTACATTAAACTGTTTTAGAGCAGCTACACAATGTTGTCCTAAACTACCTAATCCACATACTAAAAACTTATCTATTGATGGTGGGACTGAAGTATTAGTTGTTGAATTTATATTGTGGGATTGATTATTAGGAGTCGGTGAGGACATTGGATATCTAAGGGGAGCAGGGGACTAGGGGAGTGGGGGAGTAGGGGAGTGAGGGAGTGGTAGACATCAGAATAATATACAGTTACTGGCTAATAATTGCTCTTAACTTTATTGAATCCTGTTAATTATTTAATCATTGAATTACTCTATAAGTATAGCATTCTTTTTGATAGATGGTATAGTACCAAGGTTCAATAATGGATAATGAATAATTACCTCTCCCTAAAACGGATAGGATTGAATAAAAGGAAAAAATAAATTTTTTCCCCTTTCAAGGGGAGGCTTCAAGGCGCGAATTATTTAATTATTTAATTATTTAATTATTAATTATTCGGCAAAAAAAGAATGTGATTAATAATAACAGGAATTAGAATATTTTTTGTCATATATCTCTTTAGATAAAAAAGGAATATTAAAGTTCCACAATTAATAATTAATTATTAATTATTAACAATCACCTCTTCTTTTCAAGGAGAGGATTGACGCTCCGCGTGAAATTTTTTTCTTTTTTCTCCTTGCTCATGAGAGGCTTTAAACCTTAATTATTCGGTAATAAATGATATGTAAGCTATTTATTCTGATTCCTTACTCCTAGAAAAATTCTAGTGCAGGATGGCAGAAATAATTAACCAGTTACAAAATCCTAAAAGCCTTACCAATCAATACTTTTGAATTTTGACTTTTTTAGTGGTATTATCCACTGCACAGAAGTTGATTAATAATTTGTAGATGCTAATTATTTTTTCTTGATTGACCAACGCCATCTTAAAAAAGCAATAACTTCTTCTGGTAATAAAATTAGATGAGGTTCATCTGAGATTAATAGTAACCAGTCTTCTTTCTGCTGATGCAGTTTCCATATAGGTGTTCTGGGATGAGATACTATCTGCCAAGAACCGAGAAAATCATGATTACAAAAAAATCCAAATTTTTGAGCATGATTTATGATTACATCTGTCATTATGGATAGCTCCAGTAAGTGATTTTATTTTTTTTAGTTAGTATATATTAAACTTGCTTAAATACTTAATAAATAATTTTTAGACATTAACAGTATAGAAACATTTTATACCATTTTTATTCTTTGTTTATAAGTAAAAAGCAAACTTCATTCATATTATAGCTTTAATTTAAACTTAGTCAAGCATTTAACTTTTTGTAATAATTAACTCCGTATTTCACTAGACTTAAGGATAGCAACTAATACCGTTTAACTAAAGTCAGAAGTCAGAAGTGATATTAATGGAACTTAAAACCTCAACTATACAGTAATTTCAGCTTATTATTTGACTTCATAAGTTACCAAATATTTGTGACATTTTTTAAGTGAATTGGTATAACTTAGTAACTACACCGATGGAATTTGTATATACAATTACTACTATAATATTGTAGCTAAAAGTTAGCGATCGCTTGTCAGAAAGTTCTACCTTTAGATATAATTATTATTTATCTTTGTGTGGTAGAGAACAGGAATAATCCCAAAAATTAAAAAGCCTTTCGTGACGGAATGCTCCGCAAACAGCAAACAGCTTAGATAAATAACTGAAACAGAGATAAATGCAATTTTAAAAAATATTTCAACCCAAGCTGATAGCTGAAAACTTTTATCTCAGAGCTAGTTAACTTAATGAAAACTTAAATTAAAGCAGTAAATAAGTCTAGCTAAAGCGATAAGACTACACTATTTATGTAAGCATTCAGCAGTCAGCTATCAGCTATGAGTTATTAACTTATTATTATTTTGGAAGAAGGAATTAGTATTCAAGGGAAATGAAAAATTATGTTTGCACAGCATCCGGATCGAAATGCTTACCTATTTATGTTCGCTATTTATGATTACTTATAAGTATTTATTAGAAGTTGGTACTAGACATATAAAAATAGAATTAAGGGTCATTTCAGTTATCAGTTAGCCTCCGTTAGAAGGAATATTCTCTTTTCTCTTAGCGGTTGGATATAGCGAGGAAACCTGCTCTTGACAGAGCCGCTCCGAATGGCGTTATTTATCGACCGCTTTTTATCCACTTAAAAATGGATGCTTTAGACCACAATTTGTCGGTAAAAATACTAGACTTAGAGATACTTTATTAGACATCTCCAATAATCAAAAATCAAATCAATTATCGCACTCTTATTTATCAAAAATTTTCCCCTACTCCCTACTCCCTACTCTCTCTTTTCTGGAGATGTCTATTAAGACCATATTCTCCAATCCTTTGTTATCCAAAAACTTGAGAAAAGCTTAAGCATTCTATATTTTGATACGCAAATATCGCGGAGTAAATTACAATATATCGAAGCTATAAAAGCGATTAGCAGTCAGCAGTCAGCAGTCAGCAAGATTATTTTTCGCGCATTGAACGAAGAGGATTTCAACTCCTCCTAAAAAATCCTGCGCTTGGGGTTGCAGGGAATTTTAACCAGAGCTGCTAAAAGCTGATAGCTAAATGCTGAATGCTAAAAGTTGATAGCTAGTTAAAATTTAAAACAGTAATCAATTAATTGCTGATGAATAAATTAAATAATCTCAATTCATTAAAATCAGTTTCGCGACGAACAATACTCAAATTATGTACTATTAGTACTGCCACTGGTCTACTGGGTTATACTAGATTTTCCAAACCACAACCAACAATTTTTGTACAAGATAATCTGGACTTACCACGATATTTAAACAAATCTAAAAGCGTGGTAGTAGTTGGTGGTGGATTAGCAGGATTAGCTTGTGCTTATGAACTTAGTCAGCGAGGTTTTCGGGTTACTTTGTTAGAAAAATCGCCACAACTAGGAGGAAAAATTGCTAGTTGGCCTGTTAATTTTGGGGAAGAAAAATTTATGATGGAACATGGTTTTCACGGTTTCTTTCCTCAATATTACAATCTCAAAAGTTTAGTATCAGAGCTGAATATTACGGATAATTTTAAGTCTTTAGAGTTTTATTCTATGGTGTTTAGAGAAGGGAAGTATGACCCAGAAGTATTTCGTCCTAGCAGTTCTGCTTTTCCTTGGAATATTGTAGATTTAGCAATATCTTCTCCTAATAGATTGAGATGGGGAATCAATTTAGCAAAGCCTAAACATTGGGAAGTTTTTCGGGCAATTGGTGGCTTTAAAGTAGAGAAAACTTATCAGCAGTTTGACAATTTATCTGTAGCTAAATGGGTAGATAAAGATTTTCCACAAGGGTTGTACGATCTATATTTTTTACCTTTTGCAAAATCAAGTCTTAATGCTCCAGATAAATTGAGCGTTGCAGAGTTAATGCAGTTTTTTCACTTCTATTTTTTTGGTAATCCAGAAGGTTTAGCTTTTCATGGTACGAAGCAAGATATGGGTACAAGTTTAGTACAACCTATTGCTCAAGAAATTCAAAGTCAAGGAGGCAAAATTTTTACCGATATTGGTATTAGTAAAATTAATTGGAAACAAGGTAAAGTTGATTCTATTAACTATCAATTAGGAGAGGCTAAAAGTACAATTCCTTTTTGGGTAGAACGTAATTTAGAAATAAATAAACAGGATGTTGATTATTTTGGTTCGAGCGATCGTCTCTTTGCTATTAAAGCTGGTTCAGATGAGGCTATTTCTCTGACTTGTACTCATCAAGGTTGTACTGTGAAATTAGCTGAATATGACAAATTTTACTGTCCTTGTCACGGAGCAGTTTATGATAGAAAAGGAAAAGTATTATCAGGTCCAGCAAAACGAAATTTATCGCGCTACAAAATTACTCAAAGTCAAGAAGAACGGGTGCAGTTAGTTGGTATAACAGAAAATAAATCAGAGATTATTCCTACAGAAATTCAGGCAGATTATTATGTATTTGCTACGGATGTTCCAGGAGTTAAACACTTATTTAATTTGATGGAGGGAGATGTCAATCAAAAAGTACAAGACCGAATACAAAAACTGAATATAGCCGATCCATTTGCTGTCTGTCGTTTTTGGTTTGACCGAGACTTTGAGTGGAAAAATAGTAATTTTACTTCTCTATCTGGCTATCAATTAACTGATAGTATTACTCTCTATCATCGCATTCAAGAACAATTCATTAAATGGCATGAAAAAACAGGCGGTAGTGTCGTCGAGTTACACGCTTATTGTTACAAAGAAAAAGAGTTTCCTACTCAGGAAAATTTACTGACAACTTTTGAACAGGAATTGTATGAAATTGTGCCTGAATTAAAGGATGCTAATATGCTGCATCGGGAATTGGTAAATCAGAAAAATTTTTCCGGTTATCCTCCAGGTAGTTATCAAGAACGTCCAAAAACTAACAGTGGTGTTGATAATTTGATATTTGCTGGAGATTGGGTAAAAATGCCTTTTCCCTGTGGTTTAATGGAAAGAGCTGTTAGTAGTGGGTTATTAGCAGCAAATGAAATTTTCGAACGAGAGGGTTTACAAAAGCGGGAATTATTATCAGTAAACCCAGAGGGTATTCTCAAAATTTGAGATTTATAAGAAGGAAGAGGGAAGAAGGAAGAAGGAAGAGGGAAGCAGGACTATTTCATTCTTTATAATAAGAAGGAAGAGGGAAGGAGGAAGGGGTTAATAGGGAAAAAATATCCCTCGAACGAACCAGGACTAAAAAAGATTTACATCACTTTTTAAGATAGTGAAATAAAGTTCAAAATTAATCTCTATTTTTTCTGACCTCCTCTCTACTACCCCAAAATTTTGTACCTCATCAAATGAGAAACTCAACTGCGATAAATGTTGGGGATAAATAATAGAGACATTCCATGACACCTCCCCCAGAAATAGGGAACAAGAAAAGCTGAAGTTTCAATAAATATTGAAGAAAAAGGTAAATAGAAGACCGAAGTTGGAAGAAGAAAAAAAATCTACAAGGAAGAGGTTAATAGGAAAAAAATATTGCTCGAACCAGGACTAAAAAAGATTTACAGTACTTTTGAAGATGGTGAGGTAAAGTTCAAAATTAATCTCTATTTTTTCTGACCTACTTTCTACTACCCGAAAATTTTGTACCTCATAAAATTAGAAACTCAAAGGCAATATAAATGTTGGGGATAAATGATCGAGACATTCCATGAAACCTCCTTCAGAAAGAGAGAACAAAGAAGACCAAAGTTGGAATAGGAAAAAAAATCTACAAGGAAGAGGTTAATAGGGAAAAAATATCGGTCGAACCAGGACTAAAAAAGATTTACAGCACTTTTGAAGATGGTGAGGTAAAGTTCAAAATTAATCTCTATTTTTTCTGACCTCCTCTCTACTACCCGAAAATTTTGTACCTCATAAAATTAGAAACTCAAAGGCAATATAAATGTTGGGGATAAATGATCGAGACATTCCATGAAACCTCCTTCAGAAAGAGAGAACAAAGAAGACCAAAGTTAGAAGAGGAAAAGAATCAAGGAGAAAGAGGGAAAAAATCAAGAAGGAAGACCAAAGTTGGAATAGGAAAAAAAATCTACAAGGAAGAGGTTAATAGGGAAAAAAATATCGCTTGAACCAGGACTAAAAAAGATTTACAGCACTTTTGAAGATGGTGAGGTAAAGTTCAAAATTAATCTCTATTTTTTCTGACCTACTCTCTACTACCCGATAATTTTGTACCTCATCAAATTAGAAACTCAAAGGCAATAAATATTTGTGATAAATGCTAGAGACATTCCATGAAACCTCCCTCAACAAGAGGGAACAAGAAAAGCCGAAGTTTCAATAAATATTGAAGAAAAAGGTAAATAGAAGAGCGAAGTTGGAAGAGGAAAAAAAATCTACAAGGAAGAGGTTAATAGGAATAAAATATCCCTCGAACGAACCAGGACTAAAAAAGATTTACAGCACTTTTGAAGATGGTGAGGTAAAGTTCAAAATTAATCTCTATTTTTTCTGACCTCCTCTCTACTATCCGAAAATTTTGTACCTCATCAAATTAGAAACTCAAAGGCAATAAATATTTGTGATAAATGCTAGAGACATTCCATGAAACCTCTCTCAGTTGGAAGACCAAAGTTAGAAGAGGAAAAAAATTAATAAGGAAGGGGTTAATAGGAATAAAATATCCCTCGAACCAGGACTAAAAAAGATTTACAGTACTTTTGAAGATGGTGAGGTAAAGTTCAAAATTAATCTCTATTCTTTTTCCCTCCTCTCCACTATCCGACGAGAATTTTGTACCTCATCAA
>JAXHSW010000083.1:0-36914 GCA_034190295.1 Cyanobacteriota bacterium
ATCCGTGCCATAATCCGTGTGAGCCCCCACTCCCTGACCTATCCGTGTATCCGTGCCATAATCCGTGTGAGCCCCCACTCCCTGACCTATCCGTGTATCCGTGCCATAATCCGTGTGAGCCCCCACTCCCGGACCTATCCGTGTATCCGTGCCATAATCCGTGTGAGCCCCCACTCCAAACTATACAATAACTATTCAACCGGATTCCGTATCATACTGTAGGTGGAAAATCTGATAATTGGTTTATTTGAGAAAGAATAATTTCAGGTTTATCTCTATACATATGTACTTGCCCAGTAATATAAACATATCCTCTACCTAAACCAAAGTAACGATTTTTTAATAGCTGTAATAAAGGCTTCATTTCTGCAGTATTAGTATTTGGAATCCATAATTTTAAACGGTGATCTTTAGTTCCATCATAAATCAAAGCACCATTATCTAACCACTTAGAAACTCCTCCCTGTAAATCATAGAAAACTGTTACATATTCTTCAGCCCTTGCTGCTGCTAAAATCTTGGGAAAATCTAATCTCACTTCTAGAACTCCAGAAGCTATTCCATAAGTACGATAATTATCTACAATAGAAGCTCTTAATGACCACCAAGGTACTAACAAATTATAATTTCTTTTACGTTTACCCCGATTTACTTGAGGATTCCAAACACCAAGATTATTAGCTTGAGCTTCTATTTCTGCAGCTATCATTTCTTGATGATAAAGTCTAGAATTTCCATATTTCATAAAATAGGGACTCCAACCTTCTTTAATTAGTTTAATATTAAAATTTTCTCCATTTTTTTTGACATAAGCTATTAAACGACCTTGATGGTCGCGATATTTTTCTAAACAATTTTCTACAGGGTCATCTGTATCAAATTCAAGATCGACTTGAGCAAGTTCACCGTCAGGTAATATGAAATATTTTATTGCCATTTCTGATGCTGCTTTACCCATGTCTGTAACTGGTTTGGAATACTCAGAATAGCTTTCTTCAGCATCAACATAATCCATTCTGATAAATTCTCGTTTATCGTTTAATAAAACTTTGATTGTGTCACCATCAACTACTTTTGTAACTTGAAGGTTTTGAATTGTTGTGCCTTTTTTTTTATTAGTTAAAATTTGAGATTTCATAATCGGCGATCGCTTTTATTTTTTTGATTATTGCAGAAGGAAAAAGTAAGAAGGAAGAAGGAAGAAGGAAAAATCTTATCTTGTCTGAGATTTAAACTTTTGAATTATTCTAATCTTTGCTTTGAATGCTATAACTAAAATAATATAGTATCGTACATTGAATCTGTGAAAAAGTAAATGATAGAAGTAAGTAGGAAGGAAGAGGGAAGAAGGAAGAAATATTGAAAAACAAATACAAATGATAAATGGAGATCGATCAAATGAATTTGATAAGCTCTTTTTCAGGATATATTTCGAGATGCACCTTTTTGTTTGTAGAATTCTTTTTTCAAGCTGGTTTAAGTAGGGCTTACCGATCTAATATCAAAGCATTGACTGATATTGTTTGTAGCATTTTTTTGTCTAAAAAAGTGCCAGCTTTTCAGCTTTTTGCAGCTCAAAAAGCTAGTATTTTGGGACGATTATGGCAGAACAATCTTGGGACAATTTTTCCTCCTACCTCCTCTATAATTCCCATTTCTCCTGTCTTCCCCTCCTGGGAGGGGTTAGGGGTGGGTTGTCTCCTGTCTCCTACCCCTACTAAAAGACTTTTAAGAGCATTCCCTACTTATTGATAACTGATAACTGAAATGACCTTATTCTAAACTTTTTCTTAATTGGACACTTTGAGGGTTTAAAGTCGGAAAAGTATAAGGAATTAAATATTCTCCAGGAATAATTTGAGGGTTTGTATTGTGATTCCTAACTTCATAACCAATTTTTCGTAAACATTGCAGATACTGAAAAATATCCTCAGTATTAACTCTCCATAAAAAAGCTAATTGTTGAGCAGATAGTTGAGTTTTTACACCTACACCTCTAATAATAGATTCCACTACCTGCCAAATAGAATTAGTCTCTAATTCCGTAGAAAAATTCATTGTAATTTTAATCTTTGGTTGATACTGATAATATCCAGATAACTGAACTAAATCTGCTTTACCTGTTATTTGTCTCAGCTTTTCTTCAAATGCTTTCCATAATCCTGTAAATATTTCTAAATCCCAATCATAAGCAATTAATTTTACTCTCTCTGTATTTAAAACCCAATCTGGGAAATTTTCTGAAGGTATTATATCTATAGAATATTGATTTTTTTTGTCTCTCAACTGACTCATACCTGCATCTATTAACCAATAACTAGAATGTAAATCATAGTTGAGATAAATTTTGACAGAATTACTTTTGGGTAAATCATGCCAACCAAAGTCTGTAGACAAAAATTTCTCTATATTTTTTTGATTTGGATAACTATTTATTGATAGAGATACTGTTTGTAATTTCTCTAGAGATTTAGTAGATAATTTAGCGATCGCTTCGGAAGCTTTTTCTGCATATCTTTTTGTTAACTGACGCTTTCTTTGTCTAAATCCCAGTTTTTGAGTTGGAGATAAATATTGCATGGAAAATGGTAATTTAACTCCCATAACTTGCGACAAAATACTCAATGCTAAAATTCTGCCTAATTGTGGTGGTACAGAATTACCAATTTGTTCAATAGAAATTGAACGATTACCAACTATTTCATAAGCATCGGGAAATGTTTGAAGTCGTTTTAATTCTGCTATTGAAAACCGTCTATTTTCCCAACTAAAAGGTCCTGTATATTGCCCTCCTTGTGCTTTAATAGTTCTCACTGGCATTTCTGGGTCAGCTTTATAAAGAAAGTCAGAAAATTTAGAACGCCAACTGAAAATTGGCTGAGGATGACCCATTTTATCGGTGTAAAAACTATAATTTAATCCTGGTGGTATATCTGTTAATAAATGCCCATATTTACCTTTTATTTCTAATTTTTTCTCTGAGATATTAATATCTTTTACTGCTGTTAATGCTGTATAAAAAGGTTCTTTGTCAATAGAATCAGGTCCATGAGTAGGAGCAGGAAATAGGTAATTTCCTGTTTTTAATCCAACAATAAATAGTCGTTCCCGATGTTGTGGTACACCATAGTCTGCTGCATCAAGTATGCGATAGTAAATTGTATAGCCTGCTTCTTGAAATGCTGTTTGAATTGTTTGCCATGCTTTGCCATTTTCAGCACCAATAATTCCATAAACATTTTCAAATAAAAATCCTTTTGGTTGTAGTCTTTTTAAGATACGAACGTATTCTAAAAATAGTTTTCCTCTAGTATCCTTTGTTCCAGGAACACCAGATGCTCTTCTACCTGCTGCTGAAAATGTTTGACATGGTGGCCCGCCGATTATAAAATCTATTTCTAATTCTGGAGAGGGAAAATAGTCTCTGATATTAATGCAGATAGGTTGACTGTTTTCTAAGTATTTTCCTGGCTGAGAATTTGTTTCTAGGGTTTTAATATATTTTGGTTCTAATTCGACCATTTTGATTATTTGAAAACCGCAGTCATGGAAGGCAATATCTAGTCCTCCACCACCTGTAAATAAACTCAGAGTTTTGATAGGAGAATAAGATTTTTTGGCGCACCAATTATGAATTAATTCCCCAAAAATATCAGGCCATCCAGGAGATTTTGTTATGTTCAGAGTTTTAAGTATTTCTTGAAATTGTGAGGTTGTTTTTGGTTGGGTATTGAGTATGTTTAAAGGTAGAGATAGTTGCTGCATAATTGGGGAATTACTCAATTAATTTATCTGAGATTTTATCATGTTTGCAGCAGATATATTCTGAGCGATCGCCCACTTAATAAAAAAGTCAGAAGTCAGAAGTCAGAAGTTATTTTTGCAGGCGGGGATTTGAGCAACTCTCCAAAAACCCTATCGCCTTAAAAGGCGGGGTTTTAGACCCTTATGATTTTGATAAATTGAGATAATTTTCAATCTCAACAACAATTTTAGTTTGTGGATGGGATGCGATATTTCTACAGAATATTTTTAATGGGCAAAGCAAAGAATTAACTTAACAGAGGTCTGTAGAAAAGTGAATAGATAATATCAAATCCGGTTAAACAGTTATAGAATGGTTAAGTTTCTAGGAGTCAGAATTCTGAATCCAGAATTTCCTACCGAATGCTCCGCAAACAGGAGGAGAAAGATAAGACAAGATGGGCGTAGTTATGACAATTGGAGAATTTTTTTTTGTTCAATTAAACGGATTTGATATAAGGAAGCGATCGACACAATATGTAAAGGCTAGGGAAAAGTATTTAAGACTATCAAATTTAATCAATAGACATCTCCAGAAAATAAATCAACCTTTTAATTAGAGCAGGTTTTGTCAATAAAAATTAACTATAAAAAATTATTTTAGTGCTTTTTTCGTCAAACCATCTTGCTTGTTGCCTGTCCCCTACTCTTGCCAAAAATCTATATCTTTTTCACGCCTAGGTCTAATACTTTTTCGCCTTAACTTCTGCTATGAATTTTCAGAAGTTACCAATAATAAATATCTCAAATAAATTCATTAAATAAAAATTAAGATAAAAAATTAAAATGGGAAAGGCAGGAATAATTTGGTACTTGTTGTAAAATCACATTATTATCTGCCTTACTCCACCAAAATTGAAGATATAATTGAATTACTTCAATAAAATCTTGTCGATCTTTTCTATAGCGGGTGTAATACCCCACCATCTAAATAGTGCTTAAAATTGTTTAGGGTTTGTAGACACGAAATGGCTGGTCGAAGACTATCCAGGAGCAATTTTCCCTTCTGCCTTCTTCAAAGGTATTTTCAAGATTCAAAGCTCTCCTGAACCAACACGATTTCGTAAATTAATTAATTGTTCAATAGTTGTTTGAATTGAATGAAGAGCTGTGGCATCTTCTGATGCTTGTTTTGCTATATCTAATAAATAAATTGCTTCTGAAAGCTGACAATAAACTTCTTTACTTCTAGTATTTATTTGGCTGAAATTTAGATGAGACATAATTCAATACCTTTAATGGTCTACAATTCGATCATCTCCTAACTCCAGGAAAACCACATCCTTCAACTGGTTCATCCAATCGGGTGATTATTATTTTAGATTAATTTAAGTATCGCTCTACAGATAGCAGATAGCTATACTAAAATACTTGATATTTTCTTAACCTTGCCGATAGTCGTTAGGATCGAGAATATAAATAAACCGAAATACATCATCAGAGGAAAATAAATGGATCTAGTCAGACTCCAAAATTCATTGGACAATATCTCGTTTGCCATCTTGTTTGCCACAATGCTCATTTATTGGGTAGGTGCCGCTTTTCCTCGTATCCCCTATCTCTCGGTCTTGGGTTCTACCGGAATGGCGATCGCTAATCTCTGTATTGCAACCCTATTAGCGGCACGTTGGTTAGAAGCTGGCTATTTTCCCATTAGCAACTTGTATGAATCTCTATTTTTCCTGACTTGGGGACTTACTACTATTCACCTCATAGCTGAAAATATGAGTGGAAGTCGCCTGGTGGGAGTTTTTACATCTCCCTTGGCAATGGGTATTACTGCTTTTGCTGCCCTAACTTTGCCCTCCGGTATGCAGTTATCAGAACCTCTTGTCCCTGCTCTAAAATCTAATTGGTTGATGATGCACGTCAGTGTAATGATGGTGAGCTATGCAACTTTGATGGTCGGGTCTTTATTGGCGATCGCTTTTCTCATTATTACCAGTGGCCAAAAAGTAGAGCTTAGTGGCAGTTCCTTTGGCACTCGTTCCAATCGGAATAATCATTCTGTGAAGCTCTCAAAAAATTTGCAACTTCAAACAGAGGGAGCTAGTCTGAACGAAATTGAGGACAACCATCAATCTTCTCCTCTATCTATAACAAATGGCCACAGTCAAACTGCCGTTTTAGAAATGGCCAGACCTACTCAAGCAGTGGAGACAGAAACAACTCTTTCTCCTCAACGTTTGAGTATTGCCCAAACTTTAGATAACATTAGTTATCGTATTATTGGCTTAGGATTTCCCTTATTGACTATTGGGATTATTGCTGGAGCAGTTTGGGCAAATGAAGCTTGGGGTGCTTATTGGAGTTGGGACCCGAAGGAAACTTGGGCCTTGATTACTTGGTTGGTATTTGCTGCCTATCTCCACGCTCGTATTACTAAAGGATGGCAAGGACGACGACCTGCTATTTTGGCTGCTACTGGATTTTTTGTAGTCTGGGTATGTTATTTAGGAGTCAATCTTTTGGGTAAAGGTTTACATTCCTATGGGTGGTTTTTTTAGTTACAACATGAACAGAACTTACGCAAATTGACTTTTAAACCACCATCTGTAGGGGCGAATGGTATTCGCCCTCGCTATATATATGTAGAGTTTCTGCATAAGTCCTGATGAATTTTAACCATGGAAATTAATTCTTGTTGTGCGTTAATTATAAAGGCTAAAATTGGCAAACAAAAATCTGAGTGCTAATGGCGATAAATCTAGGTTCAACAATTAATAATTACCTCTTCTTTTCAAGGAGAGAATTGACTTAAAGGAATTTTTTTTTGTTTCTCCTTTAAAGGAGAGGCTTTAACTAGCTATTAGTTTTCAGCATTTAGCTATCAGCTAAAAGTCCAAGGGTTTAAGTCCCCACGCTTATTTGAAAAAGCCTATGGTGCGCTTTTATGAGTGATTTGAATCCTCCATAAAAGGCGTCCAGAGAAGCTGATAGCTGACCGCTGACCGCTGACTGCTATTTCAAACCCTAATTATTCGGTAATTAAATATGGAAGCTGAAGTAACTTTACTAAATAATGATGATGTTTTGTTTACGAGTGCTAGTCTTTTAATGTTTCAATGTACATTTCAAGTCAGTGAATATATAACGATGATTTTAGCTAGGTTGGAGTCGGAAAATTTATTTGAAGAAGGGCTAGAATGTCAATTATTAAGACCTGGTGATTATTGGAAAAAAGGAAAAGTAAAATTTCGTTTAGAATTTTTTACAGAAACTGAAGAAGATTTATCTGAAGCTGTCGATTCTATTTCTCAACCTTCAGCTTACCCCATACTAACTTCTGATGAACAGCCACAAAACGTAGGAATGTGGAGTTAAGATTTAAGCAATTTTTTCAATAATATACCTAACATTATATCCGGTTAAATAGTTATAATTAATTAAAGTTCGTAGTAGGGCTTTAGCCCTTCAGCAATTAACAATAAATAATTAATAATTACCTCTTCTGAAAAAAAGGGGATTGACTAATTATGAAAATTTTTGATTCTCTTGGTCGATGGTCGGCCAGCGAGGAAACCAGCTCTTGACAGAGCCGCTCCGAAGTACGCCATCTCACCCAACGGGGAAGCTCCACTTTTATCACCTTAAAACTTCAAACCTGAATTGTTCAATTATTAACTATTAATTATTAATGATGAGGTGAGATGCCTATCTTAGGGCTAAAGCCCAACTACGAACAAAAACTTTTTTCGATCGCTAATTATCCGGACATAATATAATACCTAAAACCTATGGCATTAGAAATATTTTAGCGATGGAAGATGAAGATAATTTTCAAGAAAAATGTTACTCAGAACTTTTACTATATCTGGCTTTAAATATAGAAGACTTCCAAATATCACCCAAAATAAAATTAGAAATAGACCTACCTCAGACAATTAGAGACCAGATAAAAAAGTATTTTTGTACTTATAAGTCTGCTTGTGAATATGCGAATCAGATATTCCTAGAAATTTACCAACCTGGTGCAATAAAAAAATACTGTCAACAAAGCAAAATAGGCAAAAAATTACCAACCGCTTTTTATATTCATATCTCTGCGGTAGCACAACTTCATCCTTTACTACAACTCTACGAAAATTTAGCTCATCGTTTATATCTCAAAGCAATTTCTCAACAGAAAGACAATCGAAAAATCACCACATTAATTAAATTTAACTTTGATAAACCAACAATTTCTTATCTCCACTATCCAGACTTCGATATTGACCCCCATCCAGCTTTAAAAACTAGCATTTCCATTAACATGAATAGTGGAAAAGTTGACCATAGAAACTACCACAATAGTAAAAACCCCCCTGTACTGCATCGCAAAGAAACCTTTGTAAATACTGACTATCCCAACTACCAAAAATTTGCTCAACTGACCAGTGCTGAAGTTAAATTAGGACTGTTAGATAATACTCGCTTAATTGGCACTCGTCAAGGATGGTTAACACACCTAAAAAATCATGGAATTGAAATTAAAGACCATCATGTAATTCAAAATACTATAGAAATACCAATTCCCAAAATAGAACGCCATAAAGCAGCGATCGCCCGTAAACAAATTTCTAAACCAGTACGTTTGGGTTTAGAAGCAAATTTATTTACAGAAGGTACAACTTTTTTCGATTATGGTTGTGGTTATGGTGGGGATATTCAACATATTGCTCAAAAAGGTTATCAAAGTTCAGGATGGGACCCCTATTATTTGCCCGATAATACTTGTATAACTGCTGATGTTGTTAATCTTGGTTATGTAATTAATGTAATTGAATCTTTAGCAGAACGTAGGGAAGCTTTAATCAAAGCTTGGGAATTGACTAAACAAGTTTTAATTGTTTCCGCTATGGTATTAATTGATGACCATAAAACCCAAAATAAACTTGGTTATGGAGATGGCATAATTACAGCTCGTAATACTTTTCAGAAATATTATGAACAGGAAGAATTAAAATCTTATATTGACCAAGTTTTGAATGTAGATTCTATCCCTATAGACTTGGGTATCCTTTTTGTTTTTAAAGATGAAAAACAGGGGCAAAACTTTCGAGCATCTCGATTAAAAACTCGTTTATCTACCCCTAGAATTAACTCCAAAAATCAGAAATTTGTAGATTATCAAGAACAGCTTATACCTCTGATGAACTTTATGAGCGATCGCGGTCGTCTTCCGGTCAGAGGAGAAATTGCTGAAGAGGCAGATTTAATTGCAGAATTTGGTAGTTTTCGTCGTGCATTTCGAGTAATTCTGCAAGCTACAAATCCTCTAGAATGGGACAAGATAACTGATAAACGTCGCCAAGATTTATTAGTATATTTAGCCTTAACTAAATTTGGAAATCGTCCTAAATTTTCCCAATTAGCAGAAGTAGTCAGAAATGATATTAAAGCTTTATTTGGTAGTTATACTCAAGGCTGTACATTAGCCGATTTAATGTTATTTAGTTTAGGTAATTCTGAATTAATTAGTAAATGTTGTCAAAATAGTTCTATTGGTTATAAAATTTATGGTTCTCTGTTAGTTCATGTTTCTGCCGTAGCAAAACTCGATCCGTTATTACGACTTTATGAAGGTTGTGCTAATCGTACAATTGGTAGATTAAATGAGGCAACTATCATTAAATTTCATACAAAATTACCGATAATATCCTATTTGTTTTATCCCGATTTTGACACAGAAGCTCATCCAGTTTTGCATACAAGTATGCACATTGATTTACGAGATTTAAGTGTTAGTTATCAGAGCTATACAAATGAATATAATCCGCCAATTTTACACAGAAAAGATGCTTTAGTAACCCCAGATTATCCAGACTATGAAAAATTTGCTAAACTCACACAACAAGAAGAAGATAGAGGACTTTTAAATGACTTGAAAAATATTCAAAACCGAATTAGTTGGCTCAAATGTTTAGAAGAAAATTGTACAGAAATTAAAGGTCATCGTGTTTATTGGCAAACTAATGTTGACCCTTATCGTTTAAAAATATTAAAATCTGCTCATGCTACTCGGAAGCGGAAAAGAAAAAAACAACTAAATCAGGAATAAAGAGTCTAGTTACTGAAGATGTTCTATACGCATCTCCCCTATTGCCTGTTGTCTTGCGTGTAACGCTATAGTTTAAAATAGTTAAGAATAAGTCAACTATAACCAGAAACCAATGAATAAATTATTTGAAAAAATAAATACCCAAGTAACGATTTTGGGAAGTATTATTGCTATCCTGTGGATTGTACAAATTATTAATTATGAACTTTTAGGAGGGAGACTAAACTATTATGGCGGAATTCATCCTCAAAATTCTATAGGACTTACTGGTATTTTTTTCGCCCCATTTCTGCATGGTAGTTATGCTCACTTAGCTGCGAATATTGCCCCATTAATTATTCTCGGTTGGTTAATCATGTTACGGGGAGTTAGTGATTTTTTCTTTGTGAGTATCGTTACGATAATAGTTAGTGGTTTAGGTATTTGGTGTTTCGGTGCGCCTAATTCTATTCATATTGGTGCAAGTGGATTAATTTTTGGTTATTTTGGGTTTTTGCTACTCCGAAGTTTATTCGACTTCAGTGTTTTATCAGTAATATTCGCCTTAACTGCTGGTTTTCTTTACAGTGGTTTAATCTGGGGTATTTTGCCTTCCGATCCTAATGTCTCTTGGGAAGCACATTTATTTGGTTTTCTTGGTGGGATATTGGCAGCTCAACTGTTAGGTAAACGTAAAAAAAATAGTTAAATTAGAATTGATAGGTATTCAACAATTAATAATTAATAATTACCTCTCCTTGAAAAGAAGAGGATTTACTAAAAGGAATTTTTTTTCTTCTCTTGGTCAATTGGATATGGCTAGGTTTTCTCAGCATCCCTTGACCGCTTTTTTCTCCTTTAAAGGAGAGGTTTTAAACCTTAATTATTAGGTAATATAGCGCTTCCGATCGCAGTTGCCACTATAGTTAGGACATCGGTTCAACAATTAATAATTAATAATGAATAATTAATTGTTGAATCCTCTATTCCTAGTCCACAGACCTAATCCTACCACAAAAAATAACCCGCTAATTAAAGTAGGTTCAGGTATCCCTGCAAGCTCTTTATCCTTATTTGTTAATTGACAGTCCGTAGTAGATTTTTGATAATCTTGAGATGTTTGAGTTAAAAATTGCGATAAATTAGAACTCCCAGAAGAATTAGTATTGGTAGCTAAATTACTATTATTATCGGTAGAATCTATTACAAAAGCTCCTACAGGAAGCTTGGAAGAAAATCCTACACTCATAATTAAGCTAAACACAACTACTTGTAAAAATTGATTAATTTTCATTGATTTATACTCCAAAAAAAGTCGTAGGGGCGAATGGCATTCGCCCTCTCTATATATAGCATTCGCCCTCTCTATATATAGCATTCGCCCTCTCTATATCATAGTGTCCGTGCGTAAGTCCTGAGAAAGTCAAAAGCCAGAAAAAGATGAAATTGCGGGTAAAAATTCCCCAATCCAATTCCCAACTAACCATAACATATAACCCAAAACCAAAACTGTATAAATAATACTAAGAGGAGCATAAATAGCTAAAATAGCTTGGTCAGAAGTTTTTTCTGGTGAAGGTAGACGACGAAATAAATCGAAATAAAATTCAAGCGATCGCTTCCTCAAATTATTAATTCCTGTCATTGCCACTAACAAATAATAACCATCAAAAGCATTTAATGGATTGAGATTTAACACCACCGTTACCAGAGCAGCACTCATCAATAAATAACTATTTTGCTGCATAAAACTCTGGGGAGGAGATGCTAATAATAACCACAAACCTAACGCCCAAATAACTATTTGAACTATTACCCCCGCAGCTACAACTAAAACTCTTTGTTTCCGTTTCACTAAAGAATATTGGTCGGAAGTATTGGTATACATTCCTGGCATAAAACACATAAATAATAAACCAATCTCCGGTACAACACCGCCGAAATGTTTCAGAGTAAAAGCATGACCTAATTCATGGAGAAAAATTACCAACATAGTCGCAAAACCTAACTTTAATAAATTAGTCGGAGCTGTAGCAAAATCTCCCCAAACTTGTTGATGAGCAGAAACAATATCTGTGGCATAAACTAACCACAAAAAAATTGTTTGACCGAGGAAAAAACAGAGTAAAAAACCAAAACCAGCCGTCCAAATCCAACGAAGTTTATCTATACTTTCTGTTAACCATTCATCAGGTTTGAACAGAGGGATTTTGAAAAATAATATTTGCGCCAAAGAGAATTTTTTCGGCGGTGGTTCCGTACCTTCCAACATACCTGTTGCTGCTAATTTTTGCAATAGTTGTTGAATGTCTTGGATAGTTAGATCGTATTTATTAACAATGGCAGGTATTGGTCTTTTTCCTAATAGACAAATGACATTTTTATCAATATTATCTACTTGGATAAACGTTGGATATTCAGGATTGCGTAATATCCAATAACCATCTGGATGTTGAATCCAATGCACCTCTGATTTTAGTTGCATAAATTTATTAAATCAAGAAAATAACTCTTGCTAATAAGGTAAGCAAACAGCCGTCAGCTATCAGCTATCAGCTATCAGCTATGAATTATTAACTGATTATCACACGCTCAGGAGGAATTAGTTTCTAAGGAGAATTAAAATTTATGTTTGCTCCACATTCCGCAGGAAAGAAATTGGTCTCCTTGAGCTAACCTTAGAAAGTTATTACGTTTAAAAGCTGTTTGCTCCGCATTCGGACCGAAAAGCTAAATGCTAATAGCTGAATGCTTACCTAATAAGTAGTTTTTAATACTATCAAACCGTGAGTATACTGATGTATTTGTGAACAATTAAATTAGTGGTACTTGTAGCAGGGAACAGGCAACAGGCAACAGGCAAAAGTGAGAAAAGTATTTCTCTGTCTAAGGTTCATAATCAACATAAGTCAAACACCAACTCGTTCCTTGCTATAGACAAAAATTAGGCCAAAAAATTCCTTAAATTTATATAGGGAAATAATTTGAGGCCAAAAGGGGATAAATTCAGTAATGATAAGGGTTTTAGCAATTTTTCTGAATTTGAAGTCTTTCCCTTGTCTAGACTGAGTTTTCCTATGAGATGCTATGCAAATAGCTGTTTTGTAGCAGAGAAAATGTCTAAGTACCATTAGCCACTTTTATTCTAGAGTTTATAGGTTGTTTCTAGAGAGATATAAAATTTTTTGTTTATTATGGCATAGTTTTTTGTGCTTGTTGTCGAAGATTGACAAAACTTCAAAAATATCTCTGTCGAATTTCATCCGGTCTTATTGTAATGGTGTCATAGAAGACTTTCAGCAATAATTTGTTTTAAAATTTCAATCAATTTTGTCGAAGATCGACAGAACCTCAAAAAAATCTCTGTCGAATTTAACCCGGTCTAATTGTAATGCTGTCAGAGAAGACTTTCAGCAATAATTTGTTTTAAAACTTCAATCAATTTTGTCGAAGATCGACATTTTTTTTTCTTACCGAAAATTGTGGTTTAAAGCCTCCCCTTTTAAGGGGATAATAAAGAAAAATTTTCATTATTAGTCAATCCTCTTTTTTTCAAGGAGAGGTAATTATTAATTATTAATTATTAATTGTTGAATTATGTTATGTTTTTTTTATTGAGTAATTAGTAATTTTAATGGCTTTGTTGGCCTGCAAGTTAGGATTTTTCCTTTGGAATGGTGTACAAACGCCAAAACTTTTTCCTATAAATATGTCGCGAAACAAAACAGCGATCGCTACATCCTGCAATGGAGAAGTTTGAGACCTTATTTCTTTGGTTAAAAATTACAAATTCATCGGTTTCATTAATGGATAATGGATAATTACCTCGGGTTTTAACCGTTACGGAATTGAATGTCAGGAAATATCAAGTGCACTTTTTTTTCCCTTGTAGAGCGACAGCTCGCGGCGCAGCCAAGGGTCGGCGGAATTAGCTGAATTATTTAATTAATAATTATTAATTTTTCGGTCATACCAAATCAGGTTTAGTAAGGAGATATTCAAAAAATTAAAAATCTTTGTCTGATAATAATTTGGATATTTAGGTAACTACCCTATAGTAACCGGATTTGGTATAATTACTGACAAATTAACTATTATTAAACAATTAATAATTTTTATCTCGGCGAGAGCCTAAACAATATTTCCTACTTATAAATATGTCGCGAAACAAAACAGCGATCGCTACATCTTGCAATGGAGAAGTTTGAGACCTTATTTCTTTGGTTAAAAATTACAAATTCATCGGTTTCATTAATGGATAATGGATAATTACCTCGGGTTTTAACCGTTACGGAATTGAATGTCAGGAAATATCAAGTGCACTTTTTTTTCCCTTGTAGAGCGACAGCTCGCGGCGCAGCCAAGGGTCGGCGGAATTAGCTGAATTATTTAATTAATAATTATTAATTTTTCGGTCATACCAAATCAGGTTTAGTAAGGAGATATTCAAAAAATTAAAAATCTTTGTCTGATAATAATTTGGATATTTAGGTAACTACCCTATAGTAACCGGATTTGCTATAATTACTGATAAATTAACTATTATTAAACAATTAATAATTTTTATGCCGACAACAGCCTAAACAATATTTCCTACTTATACTGAGTATTAACTAGCTATCAGCTGGAGCGCATTTAGTTGGAGCGTTAAAAAAAATCAAGGGTTTAAGTCCCCGACTATATTTAAAAAATTAGTGGTGCGCCTTTTCTGGTGGTTTTAATCCCCCATTATACACCTTGAGAAGCTGATTACCGTTAACGCAGTTCCTCCGGAGGAGGCTCGCTGATTGCTGAGTGCTACTTCAACTCCTCAAAAATCAAAAAACTAGATTAAGAACTGCATAAACTAAGAAAAATAGAATATAATCTTTTTTGACTTAAAACGCTAATAATGAGAGGTGCACATTATGGTATTTTTCTGGAGAAAAAAGACTAAACAAAAACCACAAAAAAAATCTACCAAAAAGCCAAGAAGTAAGACTTTTATATTAGAAGAAATTATTAGTCCTGGTGCTTATTGTCCCGCACCACTAGATGACACCCTTCTTAACCATCCCATCTTTGGATTATTCACAGAACAAGAATTAATTGCTACTATTTTTGGACCTGAAGCTCCTCCAAATATTGCAGATATAGACACAGAAATTTTAGTCCAAGATTATTGGGAAAAAATCGACCAATACTTTCAAGAAAACCCCAGTGAAGCTAATAGTTTCGATCTAGAAGATTTGTCTACTTGGCCGACATTGGAGGCGCTGATAAACCCAGGACAACCGAGTGTAGAAATACCTGATGTGGGTGGAGCTGTGGGTACCTTACCCCCTCCAGTAACAGTACCAGTAGACCCCCCCAGAAATAATCCCGGTAGTGGCGGTCAAGACCCAGTTATCCCCCCTCCTCAACCACCTACTCTAGTTAATACTATTTCAGACATTACTCTGACACCAGAAACATCCTCTCAAACCATAGATATTTCTCAGGTATTCGCTACTCCAGATGGGGAACAACTGCAATATGAAGTCATAAGTAACAATGGCGAACTTCTCAATATCAATTTAGAAAATAATCAACTATATATAGAAGCACTACCCAAAACCGGGTCAAGTCAAATTACAATTCAGGCGACTACTGAAACTGGAGGTATTGCAGCTCATACCTTTAATGTTTTCAATAATTATGTCGCACCAGAGTCTGTGGCAACTATTAATTCTGGTTTAACTGAATTACAAAATGTTATTGATACTAATCCCGATGATTTATTAGTTAGTTTGGATAACCCAGAAGCACAAACAGCTTTAGAAACATTAGCGACTGAATTAGAATCCAACTTTGATAATATTTTCAACGCTATCCAACAAACAGAAACTCTGACAAAAGCAGGGGTATCTCCCGAAGCAGTTGCTACCTTAGAACAACTTTTGGCAAGTGAGGAAGTAGGGGCAGCTTTAGGTTTGCCAACTTCTGTAGAGTCAGCATTAGCTTCGGAGGATTTTCGGATTTGGGATAACTATTTAATTAACGCCACCGAAGCTGCTTCTATTCTTTTACCCGATGCACCTCAAACTAATGTGGCATTTTTGGATTTTGCCGATGAACATGGGGAAAATGTGACGGAAGTATTTGAGTCTGTTAACCCTAATGCTGAATATCAACGTTTATCTATTAATAATGGAAATTGGGCACAACAGTTGGTGCAGTATGTGGATAACCTCAAAGCTGCTGGACAAGACCGAGGTATTGTTAACCTCAGTTTTGATTTGAGTCAGGTAGACGACCAGGGACGGACAACAACTCGTTATGACTTAACTGAAGCGGAACAATTAGCAATTCAATATGCACAGGATAATAATGTTTTGTTGGTAGCTGCTTCTGGTAATACAGGTGGAGAAATGTCCGCTTTAGGGAAAGCTGCGGAAAAGTTTGACAATATTATTACTGTGGGAGCGGTGAATAAGTTGGAGTCGGTTGCTGACTATTCGAGTCGGGGCGATACTTTGACTTTGGTTGCTCCTGGGGGTCAGTATGAAAATGACCCGAATGCTTTTGTGGGAACTTCCCGGGCGACTTCTTATGTGACTGGTGCTGCGTCTCTAGTTTGGGCAGCGAATCCAGATTTGAGTTATCAGCAAGTGAAAGAATTATTGACTCTGACTGCTAAAGACTTAGGTCCGGAAGGTTGGGATGCTGAGACGGGAGCTGGTTTGTTGGATGTGACTGAGGCAGTGTTGATGGCGGGTTTGGTGGCACCGGAGGCGGTGGTTAGGTTTGGGGATGTGGATATTTCGGCGTTTACTGGTGCGGGTAGGGTAAATGTTGATGTTCGGGCGGCGTCGCCGGAAACTGAAGCTGCAATTCAGGGTTTGACGGATACTCAGAATCAGTTGTTTGAGCAATGGCAAGTTTTGAGGGATTTGGGTAATGATGATGTGAGTTTGGAGGAGTTACAGAATGAAATTGCTTCTCGGAAGTCGGATGCGTTGGATAGTTATCGGGATGTTGATACTGCTGCTGCGATAAGTTTGGTGAAAAATCAAGAGTCGGTGACTGCTTTGGGTTTGGCAAGGGAGCATTATCAGATTGAGTTGGCGCGGTTACAGGGTTTGTTGGAGCGTCAGGGACAGTTGCAGGATGGGTTGGTTGCTTTGACTGGGGAACGAGATGAGTTAGTTGTTACTAATGCGGAACAGTTAAAGGTGTTGGAGGAGGCGATCGCTCGGACGGAACAAGAATTGGATGATGCTAGTCAGAAGTTGCAATATCAGCTTGTGGACCCGGATACGTTGGTTGCTCAGACTGATGCAGTGAAGGCTGAAATTGCTGAGTTGGAAAGGAAAATTACAGATTATCGTCAACAGTCTGCTGCTTTGAAGGCGCAAGCTGATAGTTATTATGCGGAAGCTAACCAGTATCGGCAACAGCAGCAACATCATACTAATATTGCTAATAATGCTTGGATAACGCGCAAAGGTAAAAGCGGACGACGGTATACGGAGCGTAATACTCCTGTGTATAACCATCATATAAATATAGCTAACCAAGCGGCGCGTAATGCTGAATCAGCTACTTCCCAAGGCGATGTTTTCCAAGCTAATCACAATCAATTGCAACAGTTGACCGCTCAAATGGAGCAACAAACTCAGGAGTTGAAAGATTATCAGGAGTTGCTGGAAAGCAATAATCAGCAATTATCCCAACTTACAGGGGACCCCGATGACGCGCAGCAAATTTTAGAAGCACTCCAAACACAAGCAGCAGCAAAGACTAAACAGGCAGAACAATATTGGCAGCAAGCAGCTTTGGCAGAAAAACGACGGTTGGAAAGTCAGGATAAAGCTAACTGGCACAATTCTATGATTAACCGTCACGAAGTTGTTGGTTATCGTAAAAAGCGTAAATCCCGTAAACCAATCTACGGTTGGCGTCACTATCCAGAACATATTGCTCCTCGCGACCAAGCGCAACAACAAGCTAATAATGCTGAAGCAGAACGCCAAACTTTTGAACAGTGGGCACAACAGGCGCAAGTTGAAGCAGATGCGTTGAACCAACAGGCAACCGCGTTAGGGGAACGAGTGGCAGATTGGCCGGAACTGAAGCGGGGTATCGAATATGAAATTAATGCTAAACAACAACAGTTACAAGCAGAGAAGGATTTACTGGCATTGCAAACTCCAGTCCAACGGCAACAGTTAGAAACTCTAGATTTGAAAATTAATCAAACCACAGACGAACTGCAAAAACTGGAAACCGAGGAATTACCGGAACAGCAGCAAAAAACCGATGGGACGGAAGAACGGTTAAATCAGGTGCAGCAGGATGTAGAGGAAAATCAAATTCAGCGCAGTCAAACTCAAACAGATTTGCAAAATTTCCTAGAAACTTATGGTTATTTACTGCCATATCAAGAGCGACGCAGTGCAGTGCAAAAACAGATTCAACAGTTGGAGACTGAGAAAGTCAGAGTTCAGGAGTTACTGGTTGAGATTCGATCCCCCCTAACCCCCCTTGAGAAGGGGGGGACCGGAGGTGTTGAAGTTTCCCTTGAGAATGGTGATACCGCAAGTGTTGAAGTCCCTCTTGAGAATGAGGAATCGTCTCTTGAAGTCCCCCTTGCTAAGGGGGATTTAGGGGGATCGTCTCCTGAAGTCCCCGTTGATGCTGAAGGAGCACCTCTTGAAGTCCCCCTTGCTAAGGGGGATTTAGGGGGATCGTCTTTCCTCGCACAAACGGAAAATTATCTCAACGATATCGAGCAACAGTTGGCTTATGCAAAGGTGCAGTCAGAACAACTAAATCTTGCTGCTCCTGATTCTCCCCAACGTTTGGCTATTGGTAATTTGATTGATGAGTTGGCAAAACGACAACAGAATTTGCCAGAAACTAATACGTTACCTTTACAGGAATATATCGACTTTTTGCGTGGGGTGGAAAATCGCAATAATAATTTGTTGAATGGGTTTGACGATTTGGAAGAGCGTTTGACTGCTGCCCAAACTCAACAAACTGCTGCGGATGAAACTTTGCAACGGCTTCAGAACGAATATCGCGATTTAGGTTTGGCAAAAGCTGATATTGAAACTGAGAAATTGATGCCCAGTCTAATTCAAGCTTTGCAAGAGAATATTAACGCGCAACAAGAAATTTTAAATGGTTATCAGCAGCAAATAAGTAATGCTCATGCTGTGGCGAGTAATTTTGAGCAACAGCGACAACAGCATCAAGATAGCGCTAACCATTGGGATTCTCAAATTAACACTTGGGGAGTTGTCAGTCATCGCCGGGAAAATAAAAAGACCGTCCCTGTTTACGGTTGGATTCACAATCCACAGGCACAAGTTAACCGCGACGCCGCTCAAGCTGCTGCCAACAATGCTGCTCAACAACGGGATGTAGCAACTCAACAAGCACAACAACTTGAGGCGAGTTTGCAACCAAGTATTAATACAACTCAAGCAACCATTGCTGACCTTCAGAGCAAACAGCAAATTTTCACAGACATCGAAAATATTCAGCCTAATACTACTTTGGAGGACGCGATCGCTCTCAAAGAAACTCAAATTAATAACACAAAAACAGCAATTAATCAAACACAAGATACAATTAATTCCCTCGAAAATGATTTAGCTGCCACTAAGCAAGCTAAGTCAGATAAAGAGACAGAAATTGTGGGACAAGAAGGAGCGATCGCTCAAACCCAAACCGACATCGGCACAACTGAAGCTAATATAACCGCCAAACAGGGAGAAATTACTCAGCAACAGTCGATGTTGCAAGGTTATAATAACCAAATAAACCAAGCAAATGCCGTTACTAATAATTTTGAGCAACAACGACAGCAACATGAAGCTAATGCAAATTATTGGAATGAGCGCATTAACACTTGGGGTGTCACAAGTTACCGCACAGAGAGTTATCGTTATAAGTCTGGGAAGAAATGGAAAACAGGATATCGCCAAGTACCCGTTTACGGTTGGGTTTACAACCCGCAAGCTGAAGCTAACCGCAATGCTGAACTTGCAGCAGCTAACAACAGCACCCAACAACGGGACTTAGCTGCCCAACAAGCACAACAACTTACTACTGCTTTACAACCGCAAATTCAGACAACGACAACAAATATTGCCCAACTGCAAACCGACAAGCAAAACTTAGAAACAGAGAAACAAAACCTGCAAACTCAGTTAAACAACCAACAACAAAATTTACAAAATCTGCAATCTGAACTAGCAGGAATTGAGCAAAATATTGGCAACATTGAATCTAATATTGCCACCAATGAGCAAAAAGTACAACAGCTAGACGCCCAACTGCTGAAAGAAAACTCAGATAAAATATATCTCCAGGAAGCTTTAGCAGAAATAGACCAACGTATTGCAGATAAAGAGTTAGAAATCTCAGACAAATATGAAGAAATTCAACTGACCGAAAAATACGCCCGCCATGTTAGTACCGAAGTCGATCGCCTAGAAAACCGCCTCGAATTAATTAACCAAGCAGATGCTCTCGAAACTGAATATCAAAACCAACAAGATAACTGGCAAAATGCCTTAAATAACCAAATAGCATCTACCGAAGAATTGTTGGCAACTCGCAAAGCAGGAGAAAACCAACGAGAACAATTACTATCCTTGCAATCTCAGCTAGCAGATACTCAAACTCAACTTGCCACCGCTCAACAGCAACAAACGCAACTCACAACCGAGGTAGAAACTGCCCAAGAAGATTTACAGTTTACTCAACTGCAACTAGGCAACCAGCAATTGCAGTTACAAAGCTTACAAGCTCAAGACCAACCATTGCGCAGCGCTGAAGCTCATTACTATAATCTAGCTCAACAACATCGGCAGCAGATGTGGTATTCCAATGGTAGCCAGTTTGTATATAATGCCGAACAAGCAGCAGCATATCGCGCTAACATGGAGCTAGCAGCGCGGATGGCACAGCAACGCAACGATAATTGGCCGAAGATAGAGGAAACTCAGAAGAAAATTGAGGAGCTGAATCAGGCGATCGCTACTCAAACAACAAATATCGCTGGTAAGCAGCAGGAGTTGGCAAAAGTCACTCCAGAGGTAGCTAACTTAACCGCCAAAGCAGCAGAAATTGAAATTCAAATCCCCCCTCTAGTTACAGCTCTAGAACCTCTGCAACAGGCAGAAAACGCCAAATTAGCAAACTTCCAAAATGCTGTTCGGCAAACAGAAACCGCATCCGTAGAATTAGCTCAAACCACCAAAGAACAGGCAACCGCTTTGAATCATCTGATTAGCTTTGGCGTTTTGGGAACCGAATCTGATGTCGATTTCTTCCCGACTCAGGTGGAAGCAAAAGTTAATCAATTTATTCAACAGTTGCAAAACCGCAGTAATGACTTAGGTTCCCAAGCTGATACTCTAGGAAATTTGATAACAGACTGGCAAAGCGAGTTAGACAATACTACAGATACAGTCAGTCGTCAAGCATTAACCGATTTGATTGCCGAAACTATTGGCCAACAGAACCATCTATTGCAACGTCAACAGGAGAATCAGGAAATAGTAACGGAATTGAGCGATCGCTTGACGGCAGCTAAGACATCTCTAGAAAATCTCCGACAACAGCAGGAGTTGGAAATTCGGTCACAACTCAATAGTAATGATGTGCGGTTAGAAGCACTCAACCGTCAATTACAAACAGAAACAGCAGCAGAAAATGCCGTTAATGAGGATACGGTATTAGCTTATGCTCAACTCAATGACCAAGTACGGGCAGATTTGACAGCAAGTGCGACTCAGTGGGTGAGTCAATTGCAAGAAGGTCATCAGCAAACCAAGGAAATTGGGGAAAGTCAGCAAAATCTGTCTCAGTCCGTTGATGATTTGATTGAGTATATAGAGAATAATTTGGCTGAAGTTGATGGGGAGCGCGACCGGAACTTAGCCGATTTGCGAGATGCCATTACTACCTTGGGTGTTGTTGCCCCTCGTCGGGATGAGTTTGTAGTAGGGGAAAATTCCCTGAAGCAAGAGATTGAGAAGCTGAAACAGTTAATCGAACAGGATGCTCAGTTGTGGCAGGAAATTGCTCCCATCGCCCAACGTTTTGGAGTTGAGTCTCAAGAGTTGGCAGAATATCAGCAGCAGTATGAGGCTAAAAAACAACAGGACGAAACAACAGCGCAACAGTACGAGGAAAAGCGACAGCAACATGAGAATAATGCCAACCATTGGCAATCTCAGATTAATACCTGGGGGGTAGTCGGACATCGGCGAAAGAACAAAAAGACTGTACCAGTTTACGGGTGGATTCATAATCCTACTGCTGAAACTAACTATAATAATGAACTAGCAGCAGCGGAAACAGCAGCTAAAAATCGTGATGCTGCTTTGGAATTACCCACGGCTAAAGCATACCGGGAGGAATTTGTCAATAACGCTACCAACAATGGTACAGCGATCGATGTATTGCAAGCTGAAACCGAAGAGAAAAGTAATGAATACAGCTCCCTACTAGCACAAGTAACAGCAGAAGAAGCACAAAACAACGCTCAAGCTTCTGCTGCTTTAGTTCAAGCTGACTGGTACGAAAAACGAGCTGCCGAACATTGGGAACGCAGTCGTAAAAATGGTCCGACTTGGACTGAGACTCGCGTAACTTGGAGACGGGGTAGTTCTGGTAAGAAGAAAAGGCATGAGGTAACTATTACCCATGTTGATCATGACTGGATACTCTGGGATACCTACAGCAAATTAGCCCCACAACTGCGACAACAAGCAGCCGAACAGTTAGTAGTCAGCGACGAAAAATCTCAAGAACAGGAACGCTTGCAACCGCTGGCAGAACAGTGGGCAGATACGCGTAATGCTACTAACATTGCTGAAGCACCCATTACAGCTAGTCGCAACCTGTTGGAAGTATTGGAAACTTCCCGCGAACAAATCCCCGCTGCTAACGAACAGTTGCAACTGCTGGAAGAGCTATTGCCAGAGGTAGAGGCAAAATTTGCAGAAGCTCAGAAAGAAGCTGACGAATACAATGCCAAAGTATTAGCAGAGTGGCAAGAACATGACCAAAACGCGACGGAATATATCAATACCATTGAAGATATATTAGAACGTCGTGGGGAACTGAACAAACAATCCCAGGAATTGCAAAACCAACTTGCCGATACAGAAAAATGGGTGGAACAACAAACCGTTGCTCTGGATACCGAAACCGAGCAAGTCGATAATTTACGACAACAGTTGATAGCTGATGGCGAGACATTGGCAGAAAAAATCGCCGTGGCAACAGGTAGCGAATTAACAGAGTTGCAGACCAAACAAGCACAACTCCAGGAAGCTTTGGGACTCATTGAAAATAAAGCAGTGGTATTGCGACAACAGCAAATAGCATTCAGCCAAAAACGTACTTTGCTGACCGCAGAAAACGAAGTCATTCTGGCAGAACAACGATTATTAGATGCCTACCTGATTTCCCCAGATAGCGACTTTGAGGAATTGCAACAACAGCTAGCAGATGCTCGTGCCGCCTTAGCCGAAGCTCAACGTTTGGCAGAACAAGCAGAAGCCAGCAGTCAGGCGTTAACCGCTCCGTTACAGGAACTCCAAGAAGACCTCCTAGCACAAAACGACGAACATTTGCAAGCTGCCAAAGCACGACAGCAGATACTCAAGGATTTGTTGGAGGCAACAGAGCTGAATGCCAACTATACCTTAGAAGCTGCCCAGAAACAGCAGGAAGTGAACGATTTAGAGTTCCAAATATTGCAACGGTTGCAAGAAGCTACTGCTGCGGGTAACGAAGAGGCAAAACATTTATTAGATGTAGCAACTCAAAACGATATGGCAACGGCAGCAGAAATCTATTACCGGGATTACACCGACTTAGCTGGTGATAAGCGCAGTAGTTCTGCTGGAGGGGTGGGAACAGCTGAAGACCGGAGGTTAGCGGATAAGTATTATCAGGAGATGCAAAACCATCGCCAGTTGCAGCGACTAGCTCAAGAGCAAGCAGACCATTTTGGAGAGATTCGCCAAACCGCTGAAGCGCAATTGGAGATATTGCAACAGCAACAGTCAGCTGCTGCCCAGGTATTGCAGGAGGTGAACGACCAGATTAATGAAACCCAGGAACAAAAGTCAGCGAAGGAGCAGGAGTTGGCAGTTGCTCAGGCGCGGTTAGATGGAATTGCTCGGATACGGGAGCAAACCGAACAAACTTTCGTACAGTTAGTGAGTTTGGAACGGTTGAATCTGGCTCAAGCGCAGTTGGAACAGGAGATTGCAGTGCAGCGGCAGTCAGATATTGATGAGGAAGTGGCACGGCGTATTGAGCGGGAGCAGATTGAGTTAGAGCGTCAGCGTTTAGAGGCGCGGGCGAAGTTGGAACAGTTGGAGCAGTTGCAAGCTGAGGAAGAGTTGCGACAAGCGGTGAATCAGGCGCGGGCCGATGTTGGTTTGGATGCTGTGGGGGGTGGTAGTGACCCTGCTCAGTTGCAGTCGGATATGGTCGTGTTGTTGGGGCAGTTGCAGAATTTGGAGCAGCAACAGCCAGGTTTGCCTGATGATGTGAAGGCTTTGTTGGCTGATGCTAAAGGTGATATTTATCTGGCTTTGCAAGGGGAAGAAGCTGAGAATATTCAGGAGAATTTGCTGAAGACTACTGTAGGGTTAGTGGGGCAGATTCAGAATTATCAGACTGAAATTGCTAAGTTAGACTCAGAGGAACTTTGGGATAATCAGTTGTTAGCCCAAGCAGAAAATGATTTGCAGGCTGCGTCGCGGGAGTTGGTAGAGGAGTTGCAGCGATCGCAAGCCTTGTCTGGGGAACGGGAGATTATTAATCCTCTGTACATTGAGACCTTAAGCAAGGTTGCCTATGCAGAGCAGGCAGTGGATATTTCCCAAGATTTAGCCAAGCAGTCGAAAGATTTCCTCGGTCAAATCCTCGAACAACGAAAAGAAGAAAGAAAGGCCCGTAAGAAAGCGTTCTGGAATGATTTGTTGAGTACTGTTTCTACTGTACTGAGTATTTTAGGCACAGCCTTATTGATTGTTGGTGGTGCTGGTACGTTGCTAGCTTCAATAGGTACTATACTAAGCACTGCAAGCGCTGGAGTAAGTGCTGTACAAGCGGCTGTAAATGGCGACTGGGCTGGAGCTATCTTTGGTGCTGTCATGGCTGGAGTAGGTTACGCTACCAGCAGTCTAGGAAATAGTATTACTGTTGCAAGAGAAGCAGGCAATCTTGCCCAAGTTGCCCAATTACAGCAGAGCCTAAACACAATTCAAACTTTTCAGTATTTAGCATCGGGTGCTTTCAATGGCATGAGAGCGATACAATCAGGAGACCAAATCATGGGCTTCTTGCAAATTGTTGGAGGACTTGCAGGTGCAGCCACAACAGGACTGCAACAAACTATTAATGGTCTTTCTTCAGCAGCACGAAATGTCACAAACCGAGTGCTTAACATTCTCAAAGAAGCACCGCTAAAAATATACACTGGTATCCAAGCAATAGAAAATGGTGATTGGCTCATAGGACTTAACAATGTTCTGAATGGTGCAGCTAACATAGGTCAAAATGTGGCTGGAATCTTTAATTCGTCAATAGAGGATTTCTTTGCCGGGTTGGATAACTTTACTGATGGTATGGGTCAGTGGATTGGTACTGTTCAAGTAGTTTTGGGTGCAATTGAAGAAGGTGGTTTGGATGGTTTATTATCTGGTGTTGATGGCGTTCTTAGCATTTGGGAAACTGACTTAGCAGAGTACGTCGAGAATTTGAAAAACCCGCCCAACTATGAAAATTTTCAACCGGGTAATTTCAGTGTAGAACATCAAACATTGGAAGAATTAAATCGCTCTTTTTACAACAGGTTATATGACGATCGAGAAATTCCTGAAGGGGGTATTCCTTTTAGTAGTGAATTAACACTGATAGATAAGATTAACGATGACAGGACTGAATTTGATGCTTTTCTCTTGAAGGATAAGCAAGGTCAAGCTATTATTGTGTTTCGTGGAAGTGAAACAGAAATAGAAAATTTCTTCCTAGACTGGCGTCACGACGCTCATCCTTTTGGTGTAGGTTATAATCAGTTACAAGGTAACTCCAATAGTATCCAAAAATGGATTGAAGAGAATCCAGGTGTTACATTGACTGGTCATAGCTTAGGAGGCGCTCTGGCTCAATTTGCTGCTGTCAAGTTCCCTAAAAGCGTAGGAGAAGTAGTGACATTTAATTCACCAGGGCTTAGTGGTCCACAATTGAGTCGTTCAGAATTTGAGCAGTTCCAAATTGATAACGACCATGTTGAAGCTACTCATTATGTTGTTGAAGGCGATCCAGTTTCCCTTGCAGGAAATCGGTTTATACCCGGAGATGTGTATTTACTCAAACAGCCAGGCAGCAATATAACAAACGTACATGCGCTGGGAGGACGGATTGGGAACCCTGATATTGGTTTCAGGAAAATATCAATTGAAGAACTCAACGATCCTAGCTTTACTCACCAACACTGGCCTTACAGAACTTTATCAAATAGTCCGTTCGATTTGGCTCTCTTTCCTTTACTCCATCTGTTGGGAAGGGATCGTCAAACGGCAGAATTTACAAGAACTACGTTAGGATTACTTACAGGAACAGGTTTAATTCATGCCACTCCTTAATACTTGAGAAAGCATTTTTCCCTTGAGGCGAATTTATATACCTGGTATGGGCGAATGCCATTCGCCCTTACACATACCAATCATTCCCTCAAAATCTGCCAATAGCGATCGCCCCTCCCCCAAAACCAACCAACCACAAAAAAACATGACAAACACAACAATCATTGCCCCAACCTACACCCAAAGACAAGCCACCCGAGAGGACAAAAATAGCGAACGCTTACCCAATATACCATGTAGGGGCGAATGGCATTCGCCCTTACACATACCAATCATTCCCTCAAAATCTGCCAATAGCGATCGCCTCTGATCCAAAATCAACCAACCACAAAAAAACCATGACAAACACAACAACCATCGCCCAAACCTACACCAAAAGACAAGCAACCCGAGAGGACAAAAAGAGCGGTCGCCTGAAATGTGTAGGGGCGAATGGCAGAAAGCCCGCACAGATACCAATTATTCTCTCAAAATCTGGAATAGGCGATCGCCCCTTTGCCCCTCCCCCAAAAAACACCCAAAAACCATGACAAACACAACAACCATTGCTTTCCCAATACATCTGGTATGGGCGAATGCCATTCGCCCCTACGGATATTAATTATTCCACAGAAATATGTCAAGGGCGATCGCTCCTAAACCTATCAATTAATTACATCCTCATTATCCGGGAAAATGGTAATCACAATGACCACAAATCAAGAAACCACAGCGTTCGGCTACCCAATATACCTGGTATGGGCGAATGCCAGAAAGCCCCTACGGGGACCAATTATCCCACAGAAATATACAATGGCGATCGCCCTTGACCCAAAATCAACCAACCACAAAAAAACATGACAAACACAACAATCATTGCCCCAATCTACACCCAAAGACAAGCCACCTGAGAGGACAAAAAGAGCAGTCCCCTGAAATGTGTAGGGGCGAATGGCATTCGCCCGCACAAATACCAATTATTCTCTCAAAATCTGGAATAGGCGATCGCTCCCTTTCCCCACACCAACCCCAAAACCATGACCAACACAACAACCATTGGCTACCCAACATACCTGATATGGGCGAATGCCAGAAAGCCCCTACGGATACTAATCATCCCAATAAAATAAAAATCTGATAAAATCGGAAAAAAACAATAAATATCAACCTTATGTCTTACGATCCTAACAAACATCATCGGCGATCAATTCGTCTCAAAGGTTATGATTATTCACAAGCTGGAGCCTATTTTCTCACCATTTGCACTTACAACCGTCAGACTCTTTTTGGAGAAATTATTGATGGTAAAATGGAGTTAAATCAATTAGGTGAGGTGGTTGCTGAGGAGTGGGAGCGATCGGCACAGATACGCCAAGAAATAGAATTAGACTATTCGGTAATTATGCCAAATCATTTACATGGCATCGCTATCATTAATGATGTAGAAAAAAATGACCATGTACGGGCGAATGGCCATTCACCCCGACGGATGCAATCTCGCTCGATATCATCATTAATGACAGGATTCAAATCTGTTGTCACTAGACGTATAAATCGTATTCGCTATCATGGCGAACAATTAACTACATCTGCTCCCGTGTGGCAACGGAATTATTACGAGCATATTATTAGAAATGAAACATCATTAAATCAACTCCGACAATACATAATAGAAAATCCTTTAAAATGGGAAATCGATCAATTACATCCTAATAATCCTTCAAAATGGTAATCACAATGACCGCAAATATTGCCTACCAAATAACCATGTAGGGGCGAATGGCATTCGCCCCCATAGATACCAATTATTCCACAGAAATACAGAAATATGGAAGAGCCGATCGCTCTATTCCTAAAACCAACCCAAAATTATGACCTAAATAACCACAACTATAACCGAGGCGATCGCCATTATAACCAACTATATTAACGACGCTAGTCTTAATCAGTTAAAACTGAATCCGGTCCAGCAATAACAATCCCATCAGGAGCAAAAGCTTTCCAGTCATCAACATCGTAAGTATAAACCTGAGAAACCCCTGCTACTAAAGCTGTAGCAGCGTGTCTAGCATCGTGAATTCGACGAGCTGTTAGACCTCGGTTAGCAGCAATTTCCAACATTTTGATACTGACCTCAAAATTAGTATCCAAAACGGCAATTTTTGAAGGACTTTCTACCAATGCACGAACGCAAAGCTCCGCTACTTCTGGTGTTTGAGGAGGTTGGGCGCCTACCCAGGTTAAAGCCGCATAAACTTCGCTCAAAACGCCAACAGAGGTACAAGCATTCAACTCGCCACGTCTGGCCACTTCCACGATGGCTCTTGCTTCAGCGTGCCGAGAATCACCACTACATAAACCACCAATAAAAACCCCTGCATCTAAAAAAACAATTGTCATTGTTAACCCTAGTAAATTGCTTTCTTCCAACCCGAAGGTACATTAGCCTCTAAAATAGGTAAAGGCTTTAATTCTTCTTGTCGAACTTCTACTACTAATATTTCTCTGTCGGATAACTGGACTGAAAGTGTTGTCCTCTCTTTTAGTAATTTGAGAAAATCCTCAACAGAAAAAGATTGAATATTCTCCATGGTCAAGATTTTATTAGCATCACTCATTGTCCAGGTTCCTAAATTCGATTTGATTTTAGTATAGCAGTTTTACCAATGGATAATTGATAGCTGCTTTCGGTCGGCAATTTACTCGAACTCAAAGGCTTCCAGTAGAATATCATCGCCACCTTATTGATGCAGAAATAATTCGTCTGAGGGGCGACTACTATTTAGAACCGAATATTACTAAAACCCAAGCAGAAGAACTGATATCTCGCGCCGATGAAATTCTCAATTTTGCCTTGACTAATATTGACTCGCTGCCACTCTAGCTAGCTGAAGTCGCCTTTACGATTCCCAATTAAACCCAAACCAACCAACCACAAAAAAAACATGACAAACACAACAACCATTGCCCAAACCTACACCCAAAGACTAGCCACCCTAGACGACGTAGTAGCGATCGCCCATTTCAGTTATCAGAAAAAGCGATTGATTGCTTTTTTTAGTCAAAAATAGGCTACTATTAAACCATCATTAACATCCAAAAAAAATCCTACTCCAATGAAACCTGTCCAAATATCAATCGAAATCCCCGAATCAGTGTTGGCAGCAACCAACGCAGATGCAACAACATTTGCCAAAGAGTTACGAACATTAGCAGCAGTAAAACTCTATGAAATGGCGCGTTTATCCTCTGGTAAAGCAGCCGAACTAGCAGGAATGTCACGAGTAGAATTCCTACTCAACTTAGAGAAATATCAAATCTTTCCCTTTGCTCAAGAATTGCAAGAATTGGAGGCAGAACGTGCCAGCAGCAATCAGTAATACATCACCCTTATTATACTTGCACAGAATAGCCCCTTTGGTCGAACGCTTACAAAATTCTGGTATGTGGATTTCCCAAGATGTGCGCCAACAAGTTTTAGATATAGCAGGAGAATAATCTCCCACTCTTAGCAGGAATAAGAGCGATCGCCCCTACCCCAAAATCAACCAACCAAAAAAACCATGACAAACACAACAACAACCACCCAAACCTACAGCCAAAGACAAGCCACCCTAGACGACGTACCCACCATCGCCCCCCTGTGGAAAGCTCTCGCCCACAGTCGCGAACACCTAGACCCCGCCATGCAAGTCAAACCAGACTTCGACTTCACCGAATACGTCACTTTCCAAATTACCAAACCCCACTCCTACTGCTACCTCCTGGAATACCATCAAGAAAACCAAACTACCATTGTCGGTTGCCTGTTCATCTACTTCTACGACGAAAACCCACCATCATACCTCGACGAACAATACCGACCCCAACACGAACTCGAAAACCCCTTTATCCCCCGCCGAGTCGGTTCCATACTAGGAATGTACCTCGACCCAGAACATCGGGACCCCAAAGCCATTCAAATATTGGCCAAAGCAGGTGTAGACAAAGCTGAGGAAATGAAAGTAACGGATATCGACCTATTAGTATGTGCAGAACAGACGGGAATGCACGCCTTGTTGAAAAAATGGGGATTCAAACAACAAGCGTTTCAGTTTACAAAAAATTACACCATCGACCCCAAGGAGGAATTACCAGACTTGCATCAACCGTTACCAGAGTTAAAACCTTTGGAATCCCCCCTAACCAAGCTTGGGAAGGGGGGGACTGATGGATGCGGTATGAGTTAATTTGGTACGCTTAACGGTAAATTTTCTCTCAAGTACAACTATAACCGAGGCGATCGCTTTCTCCTCCTTAAACGGTAAAAAAGACTAAGCTAACCCTACTAAAAGAGTAACCTTAAAAGTAGAATTTTTACTTATTTATCAATGTCTTACAGCCAATTTACAATCGAACAAATAAAATCAGATTTTGGCATCTTACTCTCAGAGAAAATCGGCATATTTGCCAAAATTCCAGAATCACAATACAGCCAATTTTTATCGGAAACCCTGGACTATAATATTCCATTAGCTCTGGCAATTAATTCCGAAAAATCTCGTTCTGAACTGATAGTTATGCCAATCCTAATTGAACTAAAAAAACAATTATCAAATCAAATAAGTTTATTTTCTGGCAAAGAATTTACTGTCGATTCTCAGAAAGGTTTAAATGGATTTTGTGATTTTATGATTAGCAAATCCCCCGAACAGTTAATTATAGAAGCTCCGGTTGTTACTTTAGTGGAGGCAAAAAATGATAATCTAGAAACAGGTTTGGGTCAATGTATGGCAGAAATGATTGCTGCTCAGTTATTTAATCAGCAAAAAGGAAATGAAGTTCAAAAGATTTCTGGAGTTATTACAACGGGTAGTCTCTGGAAATTTATGGAGCTAGAAGGTCAAACTATTACTATCGATATAAATGAATATTTTTTAGGGAATTTAGGTCAGATTATTGGGATTCTGAAAAGCTTTATTAAAATGGAATATTTAACATGAAGTTATATCAAATCCGGTAGCATCGGTATAAAATCTTTTGAAGTAGGAGTCAGTCCTCAGGAGTCAGGAGGAAAAAAAGCGATCGGGACTTACGCATGCAAAACCCTTGAAAACACCATATATATATAGGGGCGAATGGTATTCGCCCTTACCGATTGTATGACGATCGACAGAGTTATATTACTCCGAAGCCAACGGATTTGATATTATGATAAATCACAGGTATTTTCCAAATATCAATCTAATTTCCAGTCTTTCTTTTCTAGAACCAAACATTCAACAAAATATTAACAGAATCTCAACAGAAAAATATCACCAAAAAATCAATTTTTCAAACTCCTCTTTTAAAGGTATAATCGAGAATAAACTTTAGTATTTCAATCCTCTGGGTTTACCCAGAGATGCTGATAACTGATAACCGATAACTGATAACTGAAATGACTTATACTCACAGATTAGCAACCCCAGAAGACAGTCAAGCAATAGCCCCCCTCTGGGCAGAATTTGCCACCGAACGGGCTAATATAGACCCATCAATGAAACTTAAACCCAATTTTGATTACGAAAAATATGCCAGCTATCAACTCAATAAACCTCTATCTTATTGTTATCTTTTAGAAGCTCAAACTAACAATCAAACTCAAATAGTAGGCTGTATATTTATCTATTTCTACGATGAAGCACCACCTCCTGACTTATCAGCAGAATTTTTAGAAGAACAGGAACTAGAAAACCCCTTTTTACCCCGGCGTATCGGTTCAGTTTTAGGAATGTACGTTCAACCAGAACATCGTCAACCAGAAAATATTCAACTATTAGCAAATGTCGCCATTCAAAAAGCACAAGAAATGGAAGTAAGCGATATTGACTTATTAATTGCTGCCGACCAAAAAGGTATGCAAGCATTATTAAAACGCTCTGGTTTTACACCTACAGCAGTTCAATTTAGCAAACATTATGAAGTTTCACCTAATAATAATTCACCAAGTTTACACCCACCCCATCCAGAATTAGATTTACCAGAACCACCATTACCAGGGGCAATTCCTTTAAGAGACCCTAAAACTAATGAATTGGTTTACAATAATCAAGATAAACCTGTATTTATTTATCCGATTACTGATAGTAATGGGCAGTTAATTAAAACATCAAAAAATCTACCTATTTATCCTACTCCCTTGCGAGACCCACAAACTCAAAGTTGGATATTTGATGCTCATGGAGAGTTAGTAGTAAATCCAATTTTAAAAGATGACAAAGGTCAAATATTTGAGTATAAAGGTATGGCTCAATTTCATCCTCCCAGTTATAAAATGCAGGCAGGAAAATTAGTTTTAGAAAGAAATGATTCTGGTAATTATCTATTTCTTGATGTAGAACGAGATAGTCAAGGTAATATTGTTTTATCACCAGAAGGTCTACCTATTTTTAAACAAAATTCGCTTAACTAGCTATCAGCATTTTCCGTACCGGAATGCTCCGCAAACAGCACTCAGCTTTCAGCGCGCTAATATCATGTCCGGTTGAATACTTATAATATCTGCAGACCGAAGGTAGAAGGTTTTTTCTCACTAATTTACCGGACATGATATGATATTAAACCTGTTGGCTACGGTTCCCGATAAATCGGAGTAGTGTAATTCTGTCGATCGTCATACAATGCGTAGGGGCGTACTTCGGCAGCTCTACGGAGCGCAAATGGCCATTTGCCCCTACAATATAGAATAGACTCTTATCTTTAATATTGAATAACACCGATGCTACCGGATTTGATATAATCCTTCTACCTTCTTCCTTACCTTCATAGAATATTGGTTCTATCGATCGCCGAATTTAGTATAATATATCTCAAAAACAATAAAAAAAAGCCCGCATTGCGGGCTAATATAAAAATAAAGGGTAGTGGTGTACAAGTAGTGACATCCTAAAAAAAATCAAGTAGTCAAGGGAATACAATTTCTTTGAAAGTAAGAATTTAACCCACATTCCGCGCCACAAAATGTAGCAACCGAATCAGGAGTCAGGAGACAGGAGACAACCCACTCGCGAGCCCCGACCGTGGAGAACCCACCCCTAACCCCTCCCAGGAGGGGAAGACAGGAGAAAATCATAGCTGCCACGATTGAGTACACGATCGAGCAAGTATTTATGCGTAAATTTTTTACTCGGAATTTGATGAACGAAAAAAGTAATTGAGATGATTTGCAGAGTATAAATATCTACCAAGCTACGGCTTTTATACTACTTTTAATGTTATAAATTGAAGTGCGGAATGTGGGATTTAAGGTATTTTCTGTTCCCAGCTCCGGTGTTCCCTATCTCTACCCTAAATCACAATCATCAAAGGACTACCAAATCAAGATATAGCAAGGAACGAGTAGGTGTTTGACTTATGTTAATGATGAACCGTAAGACAGAAAAATACTTTTCCCACTGTTCCCTGTTCCCTGCTATATGAGAGCGACAAATTAATCCAATATCTCAAAAGATTCAACTTCTAATACTGGACCAATCATTGCGATCGTCATCACATCATCTCGGACTACACCTGTAACCCTTGCCTTCTGGTCAGACTTGCATAGCTCAGTAGGAGCATCTTTCAACTCATAAGTCTCACTATCAGTTACTAACGCCCAAGTGCCAGTACCAAAACCTTTCTTTTCCACAGTACCATTCACTGTAATACTACTCATGCTAACCTTTCCTCTGTTCTAATTGCCAAACGAGCTAAACCTAAGCATAAAAAGGCATTCACAACTAGGAAAATTTGAGCAGCAAAACCAGAACCTAATCCCCAAACTGCCGGATCTACAACTGCATTCACAGCCAAACAACTAGCAACACCAATAGTAGTACCGATCGCTAACCACTTCCATTGCTGATTTCCTAATAACAACACAATTAACAATGCTGGAATCAAAACACTAGCAAAAATGGGATTCAAAATGCCACTACCTTGAATAGCTCCACCGACTTCAGGTAGAGAACTACCCATCACGCGCATCGGCCATTGTGGTAAGTCAAAAACATAGAAACCACGGAGGAAAAATAACCCACTACTACCAGCAACTAATCCGGTATGGAGAGGGAAACTCCAAGCGAAAGGGAGATAATTCCGCAGAAACCAAGCTAATATATAAGACCCCAAGACCATTGCCAACTTCGGTAACAATGCCACAGCACCACCATCAAGCCAAAAACCAGGACTGAGATACCCATTATCATGCAACCACCGGAAGAAGTCGCGGAAAGTAATTTGACCTCTTATTGCCAACTTAACTGCTGCTGTAGCATCTAACTGACCGGCACCAAAATGATTCAGTGGGTCTTCTTTGATTACTCTGGCAGACTTTTTGAGAATGTTGGCAATTTCCTCTGGGTCTTCAATACCACTAGCTTTGATTAATGCTGCCACACCCGCAACATGGGGAGACGCCATGCTGGTACCTTGGAAGGAAGCAAATACACTCTTGCCATTTTCTGGGTTAATAGTTTCTTGCAAAATACCACCAGTTTCATTTTTGCCAGAAGTTGAGCCACCAGGAGCAGAAATATCAACTCCTGCACCAAAGTTAGAATAGGAAGCTTTTTCTCCAGTTGGATCGGTGGCAGATACACCGATAACATGGGGATAACGAGCGGGATAACTTGCTGAATTTTGCCCAGAGTTGCCCGCAGCAGCAATAACGACTACGCCTTTATTATGAGCATATTCGATCGCTTCTTTCATTATTTGGCTTTCACCGCCGCCACCGAGACTCATGTTGATAATGTCTGCACCGTTGTCAGCAGCAAATTTTATAGATTCGGCAATATCGGAAACTGTACCGCCACCACTAGCAGATAATACTTTTAAAGGCATGATGCTAGCTTCGTAGGCAATACCTGCTACACCATATTCGTTATTAGTGGATTGGGCAACAGTACCTGCAACGTGGGTGCCGTGACCATTATCGTCGGTGACTAAAGTCCGGTCGTTGACAAAATCGTAGCCAGCAACGAATGTAGTTTTTTCCAGGTCAGGAACTCTGGTGACTCCTGTATCAATTACCGCTACAGTTACGCCGTCGCCTTTGGTTTCATTCCATGCTTCCTCCACGTTGATGCTGCGGAGGTTCCATTGTTTCCCGTACATAGGGTCGTTGGGAACACCCTTAGTGCCCTCAAAAATGATAGCATTAGCGCTATAAACATAGTTGGGTTCTATGTATTCAGTATATTTGTTGAGAGAGCTTTTCAGTTCTTTGAGAAGTTGGCGATCGCCCTTGACAATATATACATTATCTGATATGGAAAATTCACTATTCAGGCGAGGAGAGACTTGGTATTGTTCGGAGATTGTCTTAATTTCATCGACAATTTTAGTAACTCCGATATCTTCACGGAAGTCTAATACAATTGAGTCATAGACTCCTTGATTGGCCAAACCTGAAAAGTTAGATAAGGCCCAACCAAGCCCAATTAAGAATAAGCAGACAAACAGAAATTTTTTCATTGTTTGAGATATCCACTAGATTGAAGGCTTTTTTACTACTGTAGCTTAAATAGTTTTGTGGAATGGGCATCTTGCCCGTTCCCACGATATTTTGTCAGGGTCAACGGCCGTTGACCCCTACAGATGATGTATGATTTGATATTTTGCGTAATATCATATTCGGATAATCAGTTATAAAAAAACTTTATCTGTTTTAACCTTTTCTTCCCTTCTGCCTTCTGCCTTCCTTCCTGCAAAGTATAAGTATTCAACCGGAAATGATATTATATTATATTTGCTTGCTGTTTAAGTAGAAAATCTAAAGGCTAAAATGGAAAGAGGTTTATTGTGGTTGCCCCTATTGGGTGTGTTTATTTGGCTAGCTTGGGCAGGTTGGAATGAGTATCAAAAGTTGGAAGCTTACCGCGCTTGGGCAGAATCTTTTGAGAAAGCTAAATATGATATTTATGCGGTATTGGGTCAGAATGGTGAAAGTATTACTTGGGGAAAACCAACGCGTAATGGCCCGATAAATTTGCAGACTTTTTCTTTGCAGGATGTGCGATCGCTACAATTATTAGTTAACAATAAACCTATAGATATAGAAAACCCAGTAAGTCAGGGTAAAGTATTTTTGGAGTTTATTATTTCTGAGTCTAAAAATATTAAAGTTCCATTTACAGATGTTGATTTAGCCATTAATTGGTATAGATATTTAGATCGTCTTCGGTTGAATACTTAGGGTTTGTTGAAAAAGTCTTTTAGTAGGGGGAGGAGACAGGAGACAGGAGAAAACCCACCCGCGGACCCCGACCGTGGAGGGGAAGACAGGAGAAATGGGAATGAGCGAGGAGGTAGGAGGTAGGAGACAACCCACCCGCGGGCCCCGACCAGGAACCCACCCCTAGCCCCTCCCAGGAGGGGAAGACAGGAGACAACCCACCCGCGGGCCCCGACCAGGAACCCACCCCTAGCCCCTCCCAGGAGGGGAAGAGAGGAGAAAT
>JAXHSW010000084.1:0-20521 GCA_034190295.1 Cyanobacteriota bacterium
TGACTATCAAAACTGGGTTGAAAATCTATATTCATTAAAACACCCTGATGAGAGCTGTTTGCGCAGCAGTCCGCACCGAAAAGCTGACAGCTAATAGCTGTTTGCTCTAAGATTAAGTGATAGACTTTTAACCCATACTTTTAATTCTATAAAGCTGACTGCTGAATGCTGAGTGCTGAATGCTTACCTTGCTTCTTATATTAAGAGACTTAATTGAAACTCCAGAGTGGCCAGATAGCGATCGAAAAAAGATGTTATATCCACCTATTATCTAAAAATTTAGAAGTCTTTATGAGCAGTCAAAAAATTATCTAAAATTCAATTTTTTAATAAAATTAAATATACAAAGTGTTAATTATCAAATAATAGCTTGATATATATTATGTTATACTAAATCTGATGTCTCCCTAACTTTAAGGATCGAATCTGATGGATGTGATGGAAACAAATCAACTAGATTTTACCGTTGCTATTCGGGCATATAATGCAGCAGAGTATTTGCCAGAGATTTTGAATAAACTCAAAAATCAGGTGGGAATAGAAGAAATAGAATGGGAAATTGTTATTGTTGATAATAATAGTACGGATAATACAGCTCAAATAATTGCCGATTACCAATCTAACTGGGAAGCAAAATTTCCTCTCAGATATTTTCTTGAACCTCGGCAAGGAGCATCAATTGCTAGGAAAACGGCAATGGAAAAAGCACAAGGTTCTTTCGTGGGTTTTTTAGATGATGATAATTTACCTGCACCTGACTGGGTTGCTCAAGCTTATGCTTTTAGTAAATTACATCCAAAAGTAGGTGCTTATGGGGGACAAATTCATGGGGAATTTGAAGTTGAACCACCTCAAAATTTCAAAAAGATAGCTGTATATTTAGCAATTATTGAACGAGGTAAAAAAGCTTTTTGCTATAATCAACATAAGAGAAAAGTTTTACCACCAGGAGCTGGTATAGTTATTTCTAAAAAAGCATGGCTAGAAAATGTTCCTAAAAATTTATTACTTACAGGACCTGCTGGAAAATCTTTGACACTTAAAGGAGAAGATATAGAGATATTAGCTCATATACAAAATGCAGGATGGGAAATTTGGTATAACCCTGAAATGCATCTTCATCACAAGATACCTTCTTGGAGATTAGAGCGGAATTATTTAGTATCTCTGGCGAGTGGTTCAGGGTTACACAGAAATCATATTAGGATGATGAGATTGAAACCTTGGCAAAGACCTCTAGCATTTTTTGCTTATCTAGCTAATGATTCTCGGAAAGCTCTATCTTACTCGATCAAAAACTATAATGTGCTGAAAACTGATACAGTTGCAGCTTGTGAAATGGCACTACTATTAAGTATTTTAGTCAGTCCATTTTATCTATGGAAAGTACAGTTATTGAGAAAAATGTAAATAAATAGATATCTCCATAAAAGATGGAGTAGGCAGCTTTGCTGTAGGCAGTAGGGAACCCACCCCTAACCCCTTCGGTGGAGGGGAATAATTGATAATTTATGTGGGATAGTTGATTTGATTTTTTATTATCGGAGATTTCTAATATTGATATTGATATAGATAGTTAAAAGGATGTAGTAATTAATGAAAGAAAGAATAAAATTAATAATACCAGAGCCAGGGATAGAATTTCTAAAGTTAATATCATATCAGGTCAAAAAAAATACTTTAAGTTTTTTTGTTAAATCAAAATTTTTGAGTTCTTTACACTATGTTTTGCTGTCTAATAAGTTTGGTCGAGAAAATCAAGGTGTTATTTATGGTCAATTAAAATATTATGAAGACCTTCAATCTGCTCTCGACAGTCAATATCTCTTAAGACGTAATATTCATCGTCTTGAAAAAGGGATTATTATGAAGAATAGACGTAATGTTTTTGCTGTGGATTATATTGAAGAAACAGTTAAATGTTATGAATATGCAGTTTCAAGCAAAAAACAAGATGTTTCTGATTCAGAGGAATTACAATGGGCTAATGATGTTTTAGAAAATTACTTCGATATTGTTGCTGACCATCCAGTGATTGATAAGGCAAAAAGTATTTTCTTAGCTCTGTGTAATAAATCACAAGATGAGAAAGATGAGAAAAAACGTATTCCTTATAAGCGAGAACTAACCAATCCATCCTCTGTATCTTATGAAAATTTATTGCAACTGTCATATAGACGCAGGTCTGTCAGGTGGTATTTGCAAAAAACTGTTCCACGAAATTTGATAGATCAAGCTATTTTAGTGGCAGCACAATCTCCAAGTGCATGTAATCGTCAACCTTTTGAGTTTCGGATCTTTGATGAACCAAAACTTGTCAAAAAAGTTTCATCAATACCTATGGGAACTAAAGGTTTCAATCACAATTTCCCTACTATTGTCGTAGTCGTTGGTAAACTAAGAGCATATTTTAGTGAAAGAGACCGCCATGTAATTTATATTGATGCAGCACTAGCTTCTATGTCATTTATGTACGCTTTAGAGACATTAGGACTTAGTTCTTGTCCGATTAATTGGCCTGATATAGAAGAGTCAGAGAAGAGAATGACTTCTTGTCTTAACTTAGAGCCAGATGAGCGGGTGATTATGCTAATTTCTGTTGGCTATCCCGACCCTGATGGAATGGTTCCCTATTCTCAGAAAAAAGAACTCGATTTACTAAGGAGGTATAACTAAGATGATATTTGAAATTCAAGGTGTAGATTTCATTAATAAGGGTGGCGAATTAATGACTCATGCTGCTGTCCAGCATTTTTCCGGTTCAGAAAAAGATAATATCGTAGCAGCCCATCTAAGAATGGGAACTTTTGAACAAAGAGGAAAAACTGGGTTATATCATTTAACGTGGGCTTATGTTGAGAAATTTCCTCAAGCTGGTCCTTTAATAAATAGTTTGAGTAGTTTTTTGCCTCAAAAATTACGTCACTCCTTTAAATTGATTACTGCCAAGGAAGTTCAAACTGTCTTAGATGCTTCTGGCTTTACTTATGGCGATCAGCAGGGAGGCAGAATGATAGAAATAATGGCAAATAGAATTAAGATGCGGAAAAAAGAAGGTAAGAAAATTATATTATTACCTCAAGCTTTTGGACCATTTAAGTCGAAGCGTGTTAAGGCAGCTTTTCTGGAAATATTAGAAAACGCAGACTTAGTATTTGCTAGAGATGAAATTTCTTATCAGTATCTCCAGGAAATTCAGGGTTTGGTGAAGAATTGCCCGCCGATTAAAATATCACCTGATTTTACTAACTTAGTCAAAGGTGAAGTACCTGAATATTTTGATACAAAGTTGCGCAGGGGTTGTATTGTTCCTAATTATAGAATGATACAAAGAACGACTCAAGAGATCAAAGAAAAATACATATCTTTTTTGGCTCTGTGTGTTAAATATCTCCTCAAAAAAGAAATAGAGCCATTTGTTTTAATTCACGAAACAAACAAAGACTATGAACTAGCTTTGCAACTACAAACTCAAGTAGGGCGATCGCTAGAAATAATTCAGGAACAATCACCTTTATACATTAAAGGTATATTAGGTAATTCTTTTATAGTTATTGGCTCTAGATTTCACAGTTTAGTTAGTACTCTTTCTCAAGCGGTTCCTTGTTTAGGTACAGGATGGAGTCATAAATATCAAATGCTCTTTAATGACTACAACTGTTCAGAGTGTTTAATATCTCCTGCCGATTCAGAGGAAAAAGTATATAATGCTTTGGATCTTATAGTAGAAGAACCAAGTCGTTCAGATATTGTTAGTCGGTTGAATGTAGCAAGTCAAGAACAGAAAAAACTAACCTCTGAGATGTGGGAGGAAGTTGAGCAATTTCTGCAGTATGAAAAAAAATAAACATTGTTGAAAATGCTTTTAAAATTTGACTTAGAAAAATAGACCTCTCGGATAATTAATCTTAAACTATTGAATTAACTGAGTAAAAACTTAGTTTTCGGAGATGTTTAGTACATTATGGGAGGTGAAATTATGAAATTGTAGAACTCCCTAAAAAACTTTTGACTTCCACTGCAATTTTTTCATAATTTCGTTCTACTGTTAAAAGTTGTTCTGCATCCAACTAGATACGGTCTCGGGGGATCCCGTTATAATCTTCGATTTAACGAGAGGGGAATTGCGGAGCTGTAAATGAAACAGGTGTCGATTGCTGTTCAAATATAGCAGTAAACAGTAGTATAAAATTATGATAATTACTCATTGCTACAAAATTAAACCCACTTGTGAACAGTCAGTCAAAATAGATTATTGGCTAGAACTGTTGCGAAGACATTACAATTATGCTTTAGGCCAAAGACTAGATTGGTTGAATAGAACTAGATGTCAAGTTGACCGTTGCTCATTAATTTCATGTCCTATTGGCGAGATTTCCAGTAGACCAGATTATTATTTTCAGCAATCAGCACTTAAACAGACAAAACAGTTATTTCCTGACTACAAAGAAATCTCCATACGAAGTCCAGCAAATTAACTTACAAAAACTAGATAAAGCTTGGAAACGTTGGCTAATACCTGACAAAAAGGGTAAACGTGGAGGACGACCAAGATTCAAAAAATCAGGGAAATTAAGGTCATTTTGTTTTAGTAGAGTTAATCACCCCAAAGCAGCAATAAAATTTGATGGAAAACAAATAATTACTACGAGGTTTGGTACTATTCCAGTAATAGTTCATAGACCTATACCAGATGGGTTTGTTATAAAAACTGGAACTATAACCAAAAAAGCTGATGGTTATTATGTAAGTTTTAGTTTAGAAGATAAGTCGATTCCTAGTTTAATTCCTACAGAAAATATCAAAACTGCTATAGGTATAGATGTCGGTTTAAAAGAGTTCTTAACTACCAATACTGGCGAGACAGTTTCTGTTCCTAAATTCTATAGAAAATCCCAATCTAATTTAGCAAGAAAGCAAAAAATAGTATCTAGAAAAGAAATTGGTTCTAATAATTGGAAAAAAGCACAAAATAGAGTAGCTAGATTACATCAACATATAGCTAGACAAAGAGAAGATTTCCACTATAAGACTGCTCATAAATTAGTTAAACAATATGACATGATTGCAGTGGAAAACTTAAATATTAGAGGTTTAGCAAAAAATACTAAACTATCAAAATCAATTTATGATGTAGCCTGGGGTAATTTTATTGAAAAGTTGAATGCAGTAGCGGTAAAACGCGGTGTTCATGTAATTAAAGTTAATCCTCACAATACATCACAAAATTGTAGTAATTGTGGTCAAAAAGTACCTAAAGCTTTATCAGTTAGAACTCATTCTTGTCAGAAATGTGGAACAGTTTTAGACAGGGATGAAAATGCTGCAATTAATATATTAAATAAAGCGTTAAACGAGGTGGGTATCATCTTGTCTGCTTGTGGAGGCTTAGAGATTGATCGGCCTGTGAAACAAGAAACTTCTTTGTTTGAGAAGCTCCCGTTATAATCTCCGATTTAACGGGAGAGAACTTCACAACCCCGTTGGCATTCCCGTAAACACTGTGGAAAAAATACTATTCATTTTAATCGCCCTAATATTGGCATTAATCAAAGGGAGGAAAATACGGATCTTTATGTGGTTTCTGCAAAACGGGGCAGCGAGAATTTAGCGACAGGTCACGAAATTGAGATTCACGGTCCTTGTCGAATTGTTTATCGGCCGGAAAAACCTCACACTTGTGGTGCTACGGTTTGGATTGAGACTTTGGCAACGGCTACAGTGTTTGATTTTGATGGTAGTGTTTATCGGGTTGATAGTAGATGGATGTGGGAAGAAGAGGAGATGTGGAAGATTAATAAGATTAATATTGATGAGTTATATAGCAATTCTATTTAAATTAAAAATTAAAACTTTACTCAGGATTTGAGTATTGTAAGTAGTCGTGCAAAATAAATTTTCGATCTTGAGGAAAGCATTCATGCAAGAGAGAATTGCCAGAATGTGTAATTAATTTTGCATAGTTATAGTCATTCCAGTTAAGATTGAGACAAGGGTTTCTTGCCTTGAAAGAGTTTCAGCTTAAAATTTGTTTTGTATTGATTTAACTCCAAGTTTCTTTTTAACTTTGTTTAGCAGAAGTCCCGCACCATAGTTAACTTGGTGTCGGGATGAATGCGTTATTTCTGAACGTTTATCTTCTAAATTATTAGGTAAATTATCTATGAAATCACTTATTATTTGAGTCATCGTTTTTTGCCTTTTGACTGCATAGAATCTCAACTTATCTAATCATTCCTTGCTTATTCAAAATTGCAATGATTCTTTCATAGTTATATGTGGCAATTGTATACACAAATTACTATAATATAAGTATGGTTGGAAAGGAAAATAAAGATGAGAATAGCCTACCAATATAAGTTGCGTCCAACAAAGGAACAAGCCGACAAAATAGAGAAAACTCTGGATATGTTGCGACACCAATATAACTATATGTTGGCAGAAAGGTTTAATTGGTGGGAACAAAATCGTTGTCCAATTAATGCTTGTCCTCTTATTTGTCATCTTCCCGAATTAAAAGTCCGACCAACAAGATTTAGTCAGCAAAAGTCATTAACTAAATTAAAAATAGATAGACCTTGGTACAAACAGATTCATAGTCAAGTATTACAAGAAATACCAAAAAGAGTTGAATTAGCTTTTGATAGGTGGCTAAAAGGTAATTCAAATGGTAAGCGTTTAGGCAAGCCGAGATTCAAAGGTAAAGGTCAGTATAAGACATTCACTTATCCTCAATTTAAGCAACATCATTTTGTTAACAACAAAGTCAAATTATCTAAAATAGGAGATATTAAAGTAATTGTTCATCGACCATTGCCAGATGGATTTGTAATAAAAACAGTATCAGTTACTAGAAAATCTAATGGCTATTTTGTTACCTTTAGTTTAGAAGATAAGTCTGTACCCAAAATTAAACCAGATATTAAACGAGGTAAAATAGTAGGTATAGACGTAGGGTTAATAGATTTCTTTGTAACTTCAGATAATGAGTCTGTACCTGCTCCTAAATATTTGAGAAAATCAGAACGTAAACTCAAATCAGCTCAAAGGAAAGTATCTAGAAGAAAAAAAGGTTCTAAACGTAGACAGAAAGCAATTAAACAATTAGCTAATAAACATATAAAAGTAGCTAATACTCGTAAAGACTTTCATCATAAAACTGCTAATAATTTATTATCTAAATCTGATATTATTGCAGTCGAAAAACTGAATATTAAAGGTCTGGCTAAGTCTAGATTGGCTAAGTCTGTACATGATGCGGGTTGGGGTCAATTTAATACTATATTAGCTAACAAAGCCGAAAAAGCTGGTCAGTTAGTTGTAGAAGTTAAACCTCATGGAACATCCATTGAATGTAGCAGATGTGGTAATAAAGTCAAGAAGACTTTAACTCAGAGACAGCATAATTGCCCTAACTGTAATCTATCAATTGGTAGAGACTTAAATGCTGCAATTAATATTAAAAATAGAGCCAAAGCATTGATTAAAGATTTGCTGCTATCAGTCAAATTTGAAGCCGATAAAGGTACTCAATTGAGCCTATTCTAAATCAATTGAAGAGGAAGGGCATTCCTTGTTAGCTCAGTTTATGTCTACATAGTAGAGTCGCTGAGAAGCCCGCACTGTAGCTAGTCTCAGTGTCGGGAGTATGTCACATTGGCAAGTTTGTTTATCTGACGAGGAGAGGTAATTATTAATTATTAATTGCTAAATAGCGAGCTAGAAGCTCGCACTGTTATTTATTAACTTTTAACCAATTCTAACTCATCCTTTTTCCCAAACACTAAACCACCATCTACACAATCAATTACTACAATATCCCCACCAACAAACTTATTCTCTAAAATCAAATTTGCTAGAGGATTTTCTAATTCTTTTTGAATTGCTCGTTTCAAAGGTCGCGCTCCATAAACAGGGTCATATCCCACTTCAGCAATGTGGTCTAAAGTCGCAGCAGTTAATTTCAAACTAATCTTTTGTTCCCCTAATAACCTTTCAATTCTCTTCACTTGAATCTCCACAATTTGCCGTAATTCACTCTTCCTTAAAGTATGGAACAATATTGTCTCATCCACCCTGTTTAAAAACTCAGGTCGGAAATGTTTTCGTAACCCTCCCATCACTCGTTTATACATCTCCTCATACTTAGAGTCATCCCCCGCTACATCCAAAATATACTCACCACCAATATTACTCGTCATTACAATTACAGTATTACTAAAATCAACTACCCGCCCTTGAGAATCAGTAATCCTACCATCATCCAATACCTGCAACAATATATTAAATACATCCGGGTGTGCCTTCTCCACCTCATCAAATAACACTACAGAATAAGGATGTCGCCTTACGACCTCCGATAACTGACCCCCTTGGTCATAACCCACATATCCAGGAGGTGCTCCCACCAACCTAGAAACAGCGTGTTTCTCCATATATTCAGACATATCAATGCGTACCATCGCATCATCCTGGTCAAACAAAAACTGTGCCAAAGCTCGCGCCAATTCTGTTTTACCAACACCAGTAGGACCGAGAAACATAAACGAACCAATAGGCCGCCCTGGGTCTTTCATCCCTGCTCTAGCACGTCTAATAGCTGCTGCCACAGCTTCCACCGCTTCCGACTGCCCAATGACCCGTTGATGTAAATGTTTTTCCAACTGTAGTAACTTCTGGCGTTCCGACTCCAATAAACGATTCACCGGAATACCCGTCCACTTAGCAACTATAGTGGCAATATCAGCATCCGTAACTTGTTCCCGGAGAAGAGACGAACCTTGAGCTTGAACTTTTAATAATTCTGCTTCCTTAGCTTCGCGATCGCGATGTACAGTTTCGAGTTGGCCATATTTTAATTGAGCTGCGGTATTCAGGTCATAAGCTCGTTCTGCTTGTTCTATTTGTACTTTTAACTTATCCTCTTCTGCTTTGAGAGAATTAATTGTATTTAACAACTCTTTTTCCCCCGACCATTTAGAAGAAAATTTTTCCTGCTTTTGCTTCAAGACATTAATTTCATTTGTAATGCGTTGCAATGCGGGAGAAGCTTTTTCAGGTGGGGTAGGTTCAGAATTATTATCTTTTTTACTGCTTTGCAACTCTCCCTCAATGGAAAGCTTCTCCATTTCCAACTGCATAATCCGTCTGTCGATCGCTTCTAACTCTACTGGTTTAGAAGTAATCTCCATTTTGAGTTGAGCAGCAGCTTCATCTACCAAGTCAATCGCCTTATCTGGCAAAAAGCGGTCCGAAATATAACGGTTAGAAAGAGTTGCAGCAGCAACCAAAGCAGCATCAGTAATTTTTACACCGTGGTGAGTTTCGTAGCGGTCTTTCAACCCCCGTAAAATAGAAATAGTATCCTCAACGCTTGGTTGACCCACTGTAACTTTTTGAAACCGACGTTCCAGAGCAGCATCTTTTTCGATATGTTTGCGATATTCATCAATAGTTGTAGCACCAATACAACGCAATTCTCCACGAGCAAGCATTGGTTTGAGGAGGTTACCTGCATCTACACCCGAACCCGTACCGCCACTAGAACCTGCTCCAACAACAGTATGTAGTTCGTCGATAAATAGAACAATTTGACCGTCAGAGTTGGTTACCTCTCGCAAAACCGATCTGAGTCTTTCTTCAAATTCCCCTCTAAATTTTGCCCCCGCAATGAGACTTCCCATGTCAAGACTAATGAGTTGTCGTTCTTTGAGAGACTCTGGTACATCACCATTAACAATGCGTTGAGCTAAACCTTCAGCGATCGCTGTTTTTCCAACTCCTGGTTCTCCAATAAGTACGGGATTATTTTTTGTCCGACGGGATAAACAACTAACCACGCGCCGAATTTCTTCATCTCTACCAATAACAGGGTCAAGTTTGCCTGCTTTAGCTAATTCTGTCAGGTCGCGCCCATATTTTGCCAAAGCATCATAACTAGCTTCTGGGTTTTGGTCTTCGACTTTAGTACTACCACGAACTGCTTGAATTGCTGCTTCTAGTTGTTCAAATTCAACTTTTGGAGTAGTTTGGGGGCGCTCAAAACCTGGGCGAGTTGGTAGTTGGGGAGTACCTCCACTGAGGAGTTTATTGCCAAGGCGTTTGTCTTGGTAAAAGGCGAGTAGGAGGTGTTCGACGGCAATAAATTTGTCTTCCCATTTTTCTTTTGCTTCATCAGCTAGGTCTAGAAAAATTTCCAGACTACGTCCTAGATAGAGATGTTCGATACTACCAACTTTGGGTTGGCGTTTGGCGAAAGTGTCTATTTGTTGGAGGAGATTTTCTGGTTCTATACCAACGCGGTTTAAAATTTTGTTGGCTGTCCCCTGTTGTTCTAGGAGGGCAATGATTAGGTGTTCTACTTCTAGTTGTTGGTTTTGGTAACGTCGGGCAACGTCCTGGGATTTGACTATGGCATCCCAGGCTTGTTCTGTAAATTTGCTTGGGTCGGTTGGCTGCATTTGGACTATTTTAAATTTTTTCCTATAAAACTATTTATAGGGTAGGTTTAACCTTGCTGTCTTTAAAGTCAAGAAGGAAGATAGATTTTGGGTTTAAGTTCAAGCTATTTTATCCCTTGAAAATGTCTAGGACATTCGCCTGTTTCACTTCGCTTGTGCAAGGGAGCGATCGCTAAAAACACCTTTAACTTTCACAGGACTTACGCACCAGACTTTACTTATCAAAATCATAAGGGTCGCGCAACCCCGCCTTTTAAGGCGCAATATTTTTGGAGAGTTGCTTAAATCCCCGTTACAAAAATAACTTCTGTACGGGTGGTTTCCTAAGGTCATGCTCCTAATGACGCGTTTACGTTGGCAAAGCATTCCGTAGGAAAGTATTCCGGAACGGAAACCACCCCTACTGACTTGCAGACTTGCTGACGCGCGTTAAGGCGAGGGTAAATACTATTAACCCCTACAGATGGTGGTTTAATAGTCAAGCATGCGTAAGTCCTTTTTCAGCTAATTAGCAAATAGCTGATTATCTTTTCCTATCCTCCTTCTTCCTGAAATTATTTATCTTTATCTGTAGCGGGTTTAATACCCCAACGTCACTTGCAGTGCTGAAAATTGTTTAGGGTTATCAGGAACGGAGTGGCCGATCGTTGACTATCCCCATACAATTTTTCCTTTCCGTTTGTCATGCGCTCGCATTCAGCATAGCTGCCTTCTGCCTTCTTCAATTAGCGCTAGCTGCAACTTCTTTTTCTGATTTGCTACTACGAGAGCTTAATTGAATTAGTTCTACTTTATACCCGTTTGGGTCTTCAATGAAGGCAATAACTGTGGAACCATGTTTCATTGGCCCTGGTTCTCTGGTTACTTTTCCTCCCTGTGCTTTTATTTGTTCGCAAGTGCCATAAATATCATCAACCCCCAAAGCAATATGGCCATAAGCATCGCCCAAGTCGTATTGGTCTTGGCCCCAGTTATATGTTAATTCAAGTACCGTGTGGTCTGACTCATCGCCATAACCAACAAAGGCTAGAGTAAATTCACCACCTGGATAGTCTTTTTGGCGTAATAGTTTCATCCCGAGGACATCGCAGTAGAATTTCAGGGATTCTTCTAGGTTCTTGACTCGCAGCATTGTGTGTAGTAGTCGCATGGTCTACTCCTTATTCCTTGACTATATCTACTTTTTATTTTGAAGCAATTTGGTCAATCTTGGGAGTCAATGTTGCCCTATTGGTAACTATTAGTCCAGAAAAGAGGGAGTAGGCAGTAGGCAACAGGCAACAGGCAATAGGCAATAGGCAATAGGCAACAGGCAACAGCCAACCCACCCCTAACCCCTCTGGTGGAGGGGAATAATTGATAATTTCTGGATAAGAATTGATTTGATTTTTGATTTTTACCGAAGAATTAAATAATTAAATAATTCACGCCTTGAAGCCTCCCCTTTCAAGGGGAAAAAAATTTATTTTTTCCTTTTATTCAATCCTATCCGTTTTAGGGAGAGGTAATTATCAATTATCCATTATCAATTATCAATTATTGAAGCCTATGTCTATATAGTACTAACAGAACTTACGCAGAACTACCATATCTAGTAGGGTATAACCGCCGTTAGGCTTTTAACACGAAATGTTTTTGGAGGCTTGCTCAAATCCCCTATTTCCCCTCCACCGGAGGGGCCCGCGGGTGGGTTAATTTCTGACTTGCAGACTTGCTTACTTTGTTAACCTCTTGAGCTTAATTTTCTAGTTCGATCGCTTCCATTTTATAGAATTTAATACTTGTGCGATCGCCATCTTACTTTTCCGTCATACTACTAAAATAAATACAATTTATATCTTACTCAAATATGACAATCATGAGATAGTAATCAATATTTTAACCTAGTTATTTTAACTAACTATGATAAACAACTAATTTTTCTAATTTAGACTTTTCTTGAATCAAAGCACTGTCTATTTTTTTGACTCCTTCTAATGATATTAATGACTTGCATTGTTTGACTAAATTTTCCCAACTATGTAATCTTGAAATCGAATTAGATTTATGAATTTTTTCAACATAAAATTGTGCCCAAAATTTGGGGACATACTTTTGCTTTCTAGTCTTAATTCGTTTTCTCCATTTAGTAAAATCTGATTTTTTTGGTGGCTCTACCCCCAAAATAGGTGGCATATCGGCATAACTTACAAACCTACTTTTACCTTTTCCTACGACATGAATTACATATTTCCAACAGTTTATTTTGTAGATATTATCTGATTTAATTCCCAAATGAAATGCTAATGCGTCTCTAGTTACAAATCTACCCAATGGATGAGCAGAAGTAGATTGATTTTTGATAATTCTTTTCATAAAATCTACCTTAAGTTTATATATATTTTTTGGGGCCTTATTTGTTTATTTATGTGTCTATAATTCTATATTAAATAATACTTGGCTATTTTGTCAACATATAATAGTAAGCTAATTTTTTACACAAACAAATCAATTCTAATTGCCCATCATTGGAATATATTGTGGACAGTAATTTTTTCAATATTAGAGAATAGAGTTTAATGAGGCAAATCTGGCAACTGTCAAATTGGCAACGTACAGTAGTCTTGAAGAAGGCAGCTATGCTGAATGCGAGCGCATGACAAACGGAAAGGGAAAATTGTATGGGGATAGTCAACAATGAGCCACTCCGTGTGTTATAATTCTAAACAATTTTCACCACTGCAAGTGACTAAAAAATAAGGTCAATAGTCTCGCATTTCAAGGAGATGAAAAAAAAATCAAGTTCAATATTTCAAGCCTCTGACTTTAACTAGAGGTACTGATAACTGATAACTGATAACTGATAACTGAAATGACGGTGGGGTATTAAATCCATAAGGGAAAAGATAATTCAAGAGGAATTTTGTCAGGAAAATTGTTTTCTTAACACTACTTGTTGCTATTTGTCAGTTATCTCTGTCACTATTTTTGAGAATAGTACTATAGCGCTACGGTTAAGCAGAAGTCAGAAGTCAGAAGTTATCTCTGACTAACTTTGAGCATTGATAAATGTTCGCGCCCTATTTGCGTAGTGCTATAAGTAAACTTTTGTCAAAGATTAGTCAAAAATCAGAATATTTTTGAGTAAAATGTAAAAATAGATACAGAAATAACAAACTTTTTTTACAACAGGGTCTGATGATATGAAACTAAATAATGACTATCAGCGTAATCGACAAGAGCTTCCTACTATTAATATGATGATGGGGGAAGCAGTGGAGGAATACAGGGGACAACATAGAGGCCAAGGGTGGACTTATCCTTACGTTAAACATATTCCTATACCTCAGCATCCTTCTCAAAAGCTGTGTTGCGCTAGAGATGATGAGTTAGCTCAGGAAAAACAAACTATTAATGTTGCTCAAATAGAAAAAGAGAAACAGGTTGAGCCAAAAAAGATAGCTCAGGTAAATAGAAGAAATATATGCGATATATTACAATGGCGACGTTCAATAGCTAAGACTAAAGGAGATGAAAGGTTATTCAGTTTATTAGAGGTTGAGTGGCGAGATAAATGTTGTGGATAGAGTTATGATTTTTGATTTTTAGGATATGCTTTTTGAAGAGAAATTAGTCGATTTTGAAAGTAGTGAGAATTATCTTAGAAGCGGAACTTAACATTAGGTATCTTAACGAAGTCAGAAGTCAGAAGTCAGAAGTCAGTAGGGGCGCCATTCGATAGTTATTTTTGTAGCGGAGATTTGAGCAATTATCCAAAAATATTGCGCCTTAAAAGGCGGGGTTGCGCGACCCTTATGATTTTGATAAATCTGAATTATTAAGTGGCCATATATAGTCTATCTAGTTCAGTATAATTAATACTGTTTTTGAGGTTGATTATTAGGAGAAAATCAGAAAATCAGCTTTTTAAGGAAGGAAGAAATAGAAGTTTCAGCCGAGCTCAAATTTACATTAATTATTTAAGATATACCTGAAGAAATATAGTTATAGTGCCACTCTCAAGAATAGAGTATCCTAAGAGTGGCACATATTTGCTAAGGAAAAGCCTGAAGACTACTGGATAATACCGAAATAGTAGCCCGCAACAACAAAGTTGATAGCCAATAGTAATAAAGCCCAACTTGCACGAAAAGAATATTTCATCTAAATTTATTCTCCATTATTTTATTGGGATCGATAAAATATTATCATGCAATTGATTCAATATCATACAAACATTTAAAGATTTGACACTTTCACCGTTAAATAAGAGCGACTATAACGGGAAATTCTTGTATCGCAACGTTAACGTGACACAGGATGTATTTTGAGGAATTTATCTGTTCTCTTTTCCCGTCTTGACTTAAGCACTTTCTCCAGCATGATAAGAACTACGCACTAGAGGGCCAGAACGCACATGAGAAAAGCCCATTTGTTGAGCGATCGCTCCCAGCTCCTCAAACTCTTCTGGTGTCCAATATTTTTGTACGGGCAAATGGGCTAGAGAAGGACGCATATATTGGCCTAAAGTAATGCGATCGCATTCTACTTTTCTTAAATCTGCCATGGCCTCGATTATTTCAGTTTTCGTTTCTCCATGTCCCAACATTAGCCCTGACTTAGTAGGAATATTAGAGTTTAACTCCTTAACAATCCGTAATACATCAAGCGATCGCTCATATTTGGCCCCACGACGCACAGGGCCTTGTAATCTTTGTACTGTTTCAATATTATGGTTATAGCAAGCAGGTTCAGCATCTACAACCATCTTAATCCGTTGCTTTTGCCTTTCAGCTAGAGAAACAGATAACTTCCCAACCCCAAGTCCATCTTGACCACCCCAAAAATCAGCAGTCAAAACCTCAATTTTCGCCTCTCGGTTCCGTTGTCTAATAGCTGTCATTGTGGCGACAAAGCAATTAGCACCGCCATCTGGCAAATCATCCCTAGCAACAGAAGTCAATACCACATACTCCAAGCCTAACAATTCCACAGCCTCAGCTACTTTTTGTGGTTCCTCCGGGTCTAAGGGCATCGGAGCATGGCCCTTATCCACTTGACAAAAAGCACAAGACCTGGTACAAGTAGGACCCATCAACAAAAAAGTAGCTGTCTTCTGGGCATAACATTCGCCTCGGTTAGGACAGCGACCTTCCTCACAAATCGTATGGAGCTGACGCTGCTTTATAATTTTCTGTACAGTAGAAATATCACTAGCTTTTCCCAAAGAAGGACGCAGCCACTTTGGCATACTCTGAATTTGGGCTTTCATCTCAGCAGTGTTGACCTGAGTTGATATTGACCGACCATTTTTTGTAGCCATAAAAAATTAAAAATAATAACTTTGTGCGCTTTTATATTAGAACAGATAAATGTAGAAGCCATGATTTAGCGATATTTATGGCCGGTCGCAGGAATATAGATAAGATTAATTTGAAAAAACTAACTGATAACTGGAGGAGCTAGTCGTGGCAGGACACAAAATTTTAGTTATTGATGATAGTAAAGTTATTAGGGTAAGAGTCAAAGAAATGCTTCCCCAAGGAAACTTTAATGTTATTGAGGCAAAGGATGGCCAAGAGGGACTGAAATTTATTGTTAAAGAACGCCCTAATTTAATTATGTTGGACTTTCTACTACCAAAAGTTACTGGTTGGGAAGTGTTCCAAAAAATTCAATCCCAATCTCAACTAAAGAAGATTCCATTGGTATTAATGTCAGGCCGTAAAGAAGAGGTGACAGATAAAATTCCTGAACCTTTTGAGAAACATTTTTTTGCTTTTCTAGAAAAACCTTTTGAGAAAAAAGAACTAACTGCAGCCATTAAGTCTGCTTTTGATTTGGCCAAAAAACGCCCGAGCGAGCCAATGGAAGTTGCTGCTTCGCAAGGGAGTTCTGGTGATATTAAGGCGTTGCAAGCTCAAGTTAAGAAAATGCAAGGTGAAATTGCAGCATTGAAAAAACAAATGGCTCAACTTGTGACTATTATTAAACAAAAGTTGAAGTAGTGAAATCAGTCTCCATGTATAAATAGTAGGGAGTAGGGAGTAGGGGGAAATAATTGATAATTTATGTGGGATAATTGATTTTGTCTTTTATTATTGGAGATGTTTATTAAATATTGGTTATTGATTATTCTGATATTTTTTTCCCTGGAATATTGATATAGCAGGGAACACCGGAGCAGGGAACAGGGAAGAGTGGCAAAAGCTTTTCTCTGTCTCAGGTTCATCATCAATCTATGTCCTAACTAACTCGTTCCTTGGTATATATTCTGGGGATAATATCAAATCTGGTTGAACAACTTCACTTTAATTTAGTAGTTAGTAGTTGCTAGAGGATGCTAAACCCTCAAACGTTTAGTATTGCTAGAAATTTTACTATTTCCTATTTCCAATGGGTCTAAATTAAAGCTATGTATAATTAAACGGATTTAATATTAATTTATCAATATTGCTCTATGCTTGACTAATTTGACTAATTTTTTCTCCCCTAACTGGGACTTGCCGATTAAATCTAAAAGCATTTACAGATATAAGGTTTTAGTCTTTTTAGGTCGAAAAAAATGCCTTGTTTTCAGTTAAAAATCCTCAAAAACTTAGCATAAAAGGCAGGGGGAATAGCAGAAAAATTAAGAGACAAATATATCAGAGTATCTCCTAATTAATTCCTCGTTTCTCCTAATACCATTTCTCCATGAAGTTGCACTTAAACTTAATATGATGAAAATAGTCAGTGTAATAAGGTCTGAGCAATAATTATTAAGCGCATTGTTACAGAGAAATGGTATAAGTACTCCCCTACTCCCCTACTCCTGAAAAAGACCAGTGAAGCGCAGACCCTAACTCCTTGATTCAAAGAAAAACAAATTATGGTATTAGATTCAGAATTTCTTACTCAACTAAAAGCTGCTACACCTAGACTATTTGATTTACTTGCAGGTTTTTCTCAAGTTGAGGTTTTAGTAGTAGGAGATTTGACCCTGGATGAATTTATGACTGGTCAGGTAGAGCGTATTTCTCGTGAAGCACCAGTATTAATTCTGCGTCACGAAACTACGGAGCAGGTACCTGGTGGAGGAGCTAATGCAGTTTATAATTTTGCTAAGTTGGGCGCTCAAGTTAAGGTTGTAGGTTTGTTGGGAAAGGATGAGCAAGGTAAAGCACTGCGTCATATTTTTGAAACAGCTAGAGTTGATACTACTGGAATTTTGGTCGATCCAAATCGCCCGACGGTAACTAAGACTAGAATTTCTGGTCATGCTCGTCAGTCTGTAACTCAACAAGTTGTTAGGGTAGACCGAAAATCTGACGATCTGCCAGAAGTTGATTTACAATTGGAATTGGCAGAGTATATTCAACGACAAGTTGCTACGGTGGATGCAGTAATTTGCTCAGACTATGGAGATGGTGTTTTGACTGCACCTGTTATAGAAGCGGCGATATCTCATCCACAAAGAACTATAGTGGATACTCAGAAAGATTTACAACGTTATCAGGGTGCCACTCTGTTTACTCCTAATCTTCCTGAAGCGGAGAAAGCAGTAGGATATGCTATTACTAATTCTGAGAGTCTATATCAGGCAGGGTCTGATCTCTTGAGGTTAACGGATGCAGAGCAAGTTTTGATTACTCGTGGTGAGGAGGGGATGAGTATGTTCGATCGCGTGAATAGTTCTAATTCTCCTTCACCTTCTTTTATTGTTTCTGGTACTGATGATACTCCGATTTATTGTTGGCATATTCCAGCTTTTAACCGGACAGATGTTTTTGATGTTACTGGTGCTGGTGATACGGTTGTTGCTGCTTTGACTTTGGCTTTGAGTATGGGTGCTTCTAGTTGGGAGGCGGCTGTTTTGGGAAATTTGGCTGCTAGTTTGGTGGTGCGTATCTTTGGTACTGCAACTACCACGGTGGATGAACTGAGGGAGGCTTTGCAAGCATTGGTTAGTTAGGGTTTGCTGAAAAAGTCTTTTGGTAGGGGTAGGAGTCAGAATTCTGAATTCAGAATTCAGAAGAAATGGGAATTATAGAACCCCTAACCGTATCTTCATAAATATGCGCGTTAGCTAGGAGTCAGGAGACAGGAGACAGGAGACAGGAGGGAAGAGAGAAGAGGGAAGAGGGAGTAGGGAAGAGGGAAGATGTGGGTTCTCAATAATACAACAAATTCAACACTCCTTCAACTGAATTTTCCTCAAAATTGATGCGCGAAAAGACTTGACTACCATAATTATATAGATATCAAATGGGTTCTATAGAGGGGGTAGTCAGAAAAATTGTCCCTTGATTTTTCTGCCATAATCGTCCGAAAATACTAGCTTTATGCAGCTCTTACTATCAAAAAGCTGACACTTTTTGAGACCAAAAAATTCTACAACCTTTATCCGTCAATGCTTTGATATTTAATCAGCAAGCCCTAGTTAGTTATATCATGTCCGGATAATTAGTGATAAAAAAACTTTCTCCTTCTTTTCCTGTTCTCCTTCTTCCTTCTTCTTTCTTCCCTCCTGACTCCTGACTCCTGACTCCTGACTCCTCCTGACTTAACTATTCTATGGCTGTTTAACCGGATTTGATATTACATGATTTTTTCCTCTTTAATTTTTGCTTTAAAATCCCAAATAGCATCAAAAGGATCATCCCAATCTAGATAACTAACTAATAAATCTAAATCAAGATTTGGTAATAACTGACTATTGTTTTTCTGTAAATATTCAGAATTTTCTAGGAAAAAAACCTGTAACTTTCCATTTTGCCAAAACCAAACTTCAGAAACACCTAAACCTTGATAAATTTCTAAACTTTGAATTCCTCCGCTAGTAATAACAACCTCAATTGCTAAATTAGGAATCTTTTTTTTACTACTAATACAATAACATTGGTCTGGCTCAATTCCTTTTAATTTATCTTGAGATTTCAAAGTTGTAGAACCCAAGGGATAAAAACGAATTCCTGTTTCTAAACAATAATTTTCGACCAACATCCCCAACATTTTCTTGTAAATTTCATGGCGACTGCTAGGAGATATAATTTGTAAAGTTCCTTGATGATAAATAACTTTGAAATAAGGTGAATTTCCCAAATAATTTAATAGATTTTCATAAATATTCCAGCTTATATCAGTAGAAATTAATAAGCGATCGCTGACGCAAAGCTTTCCTTGCGGAATGCTATCGCAAACGCTAACGCTATCAAGAGCGTCACAATTTAAGTATTCAATAAGTTTCGCAAAAGATTGGGTATTAGCTGATGAAACTACCATAAAATTAACCTTTCATAACTTGATTTCCTGAGATAATAACGTTTGATTTTAGACATTATTTTATTCTATCTTTTTTCTGAAGAATTTCTAATTTAACTTTCTTGATTAGGTTAAGTATCTTTTCCTGAGAATCATATCTTTTTGCTTTTGCTATTTTCCGCATAATTTCAAATTCATCTGGCTCATTTTTGGCAATCAGAATAATGTCTATTTCGCCATTACTAAAGTCTGGAGGAACAGTGATTTTTACTTTTCCATTTTTCACTGTTCCTTTTGTTTGTATAATTCTCATCTCATACCTCTTTTTTATTACTAATTAGGACTTACGTACTTTAACGTATTTCCGTCATTGCGACCGATAGGGAAGCAATCTCAAGTCCTAGTTTTTCGTACCTCATGCGTAAGTCCTGACTAATAATATTTTCTCGTTACATATAGCAATCCTATTTTATTCCTGTCCAAAATCTTGCTACTTTTTGGGAATAGGGACTTAGGGGAATAGGAGAGTGGGGAAAAAGTAAAAGTATAAGAATTTTTGGCTTTGTTGGGTTGAATTAAGAAAGTTCTGTTGTTATAGCTTTTGTGGTGGTGAAAAATCAGGTGCTGAAAACTATAACGTCTTAGTTTTTCTGTTGTTATAGCTTTTGTGGCAGTGAAAAATCAGGTGCTGAAAACTATAACGTCTTAGTTTTTCTGGTGTTATAGCTTTTGTGGCAGTGAAAAATCAGGTGCTGAAAACTATAACGTCTTAGTTTTTCTGGTGTTATAGCTTTTGTGGCAGTGAAAAATCAGGTGCTGAAAACTATAACGTCTTAGTT
>JAXHSW010000084.1:20621-21417 GCA_034190295.1 Cyanobacteriota bacterium
TTTCTGTTGTTATAGCTTTTGTGGCAGTGAAAAATCAGGTATTGTAAAATTTATTTTATTGAGCTATGACTTCTCCTAAAACAAATATGCAGAATCAGATACCACGACGTTTTCGAGAAAGGATAAAAGCTGCTAAAGACAAGAAGCTTAAGGAGTTAGATTTAAGTAATGATTATCGGAGCAAAAATGATGAAAAATTAACTGAAATTCCTACTGAGGTTTGGGAGTTAGAGCAGCTAGAAGTATTAAATTTAAGCTTTAATCAATTAACAACTCTCCCGGAATCCATCACTCAACTTACCAATTTAACTCTGCTTAATTTAGAGAGGAATAAATTAACAACTCTCCCGGAATCAATCACTCAACTTACCAATTTAACTCTGCTTAATTTAGAGAGGAACAAATTAACAACTCTCCCGGAATCCATCACTCAACTTACCAATTTAATTGGGCTTGATTTAGATAGTAATCAATTAACAACTCTCCCGGAATCCATCACTCAACTTACCAATTTAATTGGGCTTGATTTAGATAGTAATCAATTAACAACTCTCCCGGAATCCATCACTCAACTTACCAATTTAACTCACCTTGGTTTAGGTAGTAAATTAACAACTCTCCCGGAATCCATCACTCAACTTACCAATTTAACTCAGCTTAATTTAAGAAGTAATCAATTAACAACTCTCCCGGAATCCATCACTCAACTTACCAATTTAACTCAGCTTAATTTAAGAAGTAATCAATTAACAACTCTCCCGGAATCCATCACTCAACTTACCAATTTAACTCAGCT
>JAXHSW010000084.1:21517-36849 GCA_034190295.1 Cyanobacteriota bacterium
TGATTTAGATAGTAATCAATTAACAACTCTCCCGGAATCCATCACTCAACTTACCAATTTAACTCAGCTTGATTTACATGGTAATAAATTAACAACTCTCCCGGAATCCATCACTCAACTTACCAATTTAACTCGGCTTGGTTTACATGGTAATAAATTAACAACTCTCCCGGAATCCATCTCTCAACTTACCAATTTAACTCGGCTTGATTTATATGATAATCAATTAACAACTCTCCCGGAATCCATCTCTCAACTTACCAATTTAACTCGGCTTTATTTAAGTGATAATCCCCTGGAAACTCCACCAATAGAAATTGCTAAAAAAGGGATAGAAGCAATTAGAGAATATTTCCAACAAATAAAAGCAGAAGGAACAGATTATCTCTATGAAGCCAAATTACTAATTCTTGGAGAAGGTGGAGCTGGTAAAACTACTCTAGCTAATAAAATTCAAGACCCAAACTATCAACTCCAAAACGAAGATTCGACCAAAGGAATTGAAGTTCATCAGTGGAATTTTCAGACAGCAAACCAATATAAATTTCAGACAAATATTTGGGATTTTGGCGGACAAGAAATTTATCATTCCACCCATCAATTTTTTCTGACAAAACGCTCCCTATATATTCTTGTGGCAGATACTCGTAAAGAAGATACAGACTTTTATTATTGGCTGAATGTAGCAGAATTGTTGAGCGATAATAGCCCTTTATTAATTATCAAAAACGAGAAACAAGAGCGCAAACGGGAAATTAATCAACGGGCATTGCAAGGTCAATTTTCTAATATCAAAGAAATTTTAGCGACTAATTTTGCTACTAACCGAGGATTAGAAAAAATTAGAACAAATATCCAACATTACATCAGTAATTTACCTCATATTGGTAGTGCCCTTCCTAAGACTTGGAAAAAAGTCCGTGAAGTATTAGAAACAGATTCCCGGAACTATATTAGTCTAGAAGAATATTTATCAATTTGTGAAGAGAATGGCTTTAAAAAACGAGAGGATAAATTACAATTAAGTGGCTACTTACATGACTTAGGAGTTTTTCTTCATTTTCAAGATGACCCCTTGTTAAATAAAACAGTTATTCTCAAGCCAGAATGGGGAACAGCAGCAGTTTATAAAGCCTTAGATAATCCTAAAGTCCGCGATAATTTTGGCAAATTTACCAAAGATGATTTAATCAATATCTGGCAAGAATCAAAATATGCCAATATGCACGATGAATTAGTGCAATTAATGATTAATTTTCAACTATGCTATAAAATTCGTACTTCTCAAACCTATATTGCGCCTCAACTCCTAACAGAAAATCAACCAGCATACAACTGGGATGAAAATAATAATTTGATTTTACGTTACACCTACGAATTTATGCCCAAGGGAATAATTATTCAGTTTATTGTAGCGATGCACGAGGATATTGAGGAGCAAGAATATGTTTGGAAAAGTGGAGTTATTCTCAAGAAAAATCGAGCCAGAGCAGAAGTAATTGAATATTACGGTAAGAGAGAAATAAAAATTAGGATTTATGGGCAACAAAAACGGGATTTAATGACTATTGTGACTCACGAATTAGATAAAATTCATAGTTCCTACAATAATCGACTCAAATATAATAAATTAATTCCTTGTAATTGTGAGGTTTGTCATAATAATCAGAATCCTTACTTCTACAACTTTCAGGAATTAAAAGAACGAATTAGTCATGGCAAATATACCACTGAATGTGGTAAACCTCCCTATCATACGGTTAAGGTATCAAGTTTAATTGATGATGTAATAGAAAGAGAAAGAAGTAGTAGTTTTTTACAGCCAGAAGATTCTACAAATCCTATCACAAATCATTATTATGGCTCAGTAATAAATATGAAAGATAATGATTTTATTGGCAATCAAACCATAGCTGCAAAAGTTGTCAATGACCAAAGCCGTAAAATTGAAAATAAAGATGGAAATGTTGTGGGGAATATATTCGGTGATGAGAGTAATATCCGAGATAAAGTAACAGTAAATTCTCCTCAGCAAAAAATGGAGAAACCCAAAAAATTTGGATTTTTAGATTTCTTGAGTTGGATGCAGAATGGGCAAATTATTTTCATCTTAACTTCTTCTATGATTGGCATTCTTTTGCTGATTATTTATCCTCAGTTATATCCAGATGGATTACCAGAATGGGTGCCATTTCAACATATTATTCCAGTTCCACAAATGGAAAATCAATCTAATAGTTCAAATTGAATATAACCCACATTCCGCACTTCAAGAGCGTAACATGAAAATTAGTATAAAATCTGTAGCTTGCTTAAGCATTTATACTATATAAATCATCTTCATTTACCGTCGATCGGGAGTCAAATCATCAGTTAAATATTAAGCATAAATACTTGCTGAATTGTTGATTTTGATTGACCACTATAATTTTCTTCTTACTTCTTACTTCTTACTTATTACTTCTTATTTCTTACTTTTGACTTATATTTTTATGCTACGTTTTGTTATGGGGAATGTAGGATGTAAGCACTCCAAAGGAAATACTTACAAAAAAGGAAGAAGTTAGGAACTAAGTTGGAAGAAGGTATGAGTATAATTAAAAACTTTAGTTGTGGGTATAAAGCCCACTAAAAATAAATATTTATTTCAAGGCAGGTAGTGCGATGAAATAATACGTCCTTATTTCAATCCCATGTTTTTAAACGTGGGTTTTTCTTCCTTCTTCCTCTTCCCTCTTCCCTCTTCCCTCTTCCTTCTTCCTTCGTGAATTGATAACTAACTTGTTATCTAGGAATAACTGAAGTTATTAGCCCATATAATCTATGTCTGAAAAAATTTTTCCCTACATTTTTCTCTACATATGTAGGTTTTGTAGGTTGTTTCATTACCTGTAATAATGAATTTAAAGCATAATCTTCAGATGAGTTGACTTGCCGATCAAAAAGAGCAATATTCATCGCTAAAGGAAGAGCGATCGCTGCTACATCTGGCTCTAATTCTTCAGTTAATAGATCGATAGACTGAGGTACTCTAATTGCAGAGCGAACCCCGTCTAACATATTTTCATCTAATCCCAATTGTTGTAAATTAGGACATATTTCTTCCCATTTAATTTTCTGATTTGGTTCCCCTACTTGAATAACATAAGCTATCAACCTTTGCAGTTTTCCTTGTTGTTTGGCTGTCATTATTTGGATCGGTTCGGTTGCAGTTATTTCTTGGGAACTATTTTGAGAATTTTCTATATTAATACCATCGACAATTTTTTGCCAATCTTGCTTCTCACAAGATTCTGGTTTTTCTACAGTTAAGGAAATAGTTATTTTTTTGTCTTGACTAGCATTAAGTTCGATTACTTCTGCTTTTACTCCCAAAAAACCTAGCCATTTAGCAATTGTATGAATTAACGTTACACGGGTTGAGTGACAGTTTGCTAATAACCGAACCTGGGTCCGAACCATGGGACGAACTATTTGTGTCAGCATTATGGTTAACGTACTGTCTTGGTTATAAATTTACTTTCTTATAGAATAACTAATTTTTTTTGTCTGAATAGCAATTTTAGCTACAGATTTTTTTTTGCCTTGCAGTATTCTGAATTAAATCTCAAAGTTTCTACCAAATTTGATATAATACTAACAGGAATTACGCAAAATACGAAATTATACGCCACCTGTAGGGGAAAATTGCATTCCTACTCACTAGATGTGGTGCCTCTGCGTAAGTCCTGACTAAATTGATAAATGCTTACGATAAATGTTTGCTACATTTTCTTGAGCGGGGGAGTAGGGGAGTCATTTCAGTTATCAGTTATCAGTTATCAGTATCTCTGCAATAAGGAGGCTTGAAATACGGAATTATATTTTTTTTTATCCCCTTAAAAGGGGAGACGCATACCCACAATTTCTCGGTAAAAATAAGAATAATTAGGGTTTGCATAAGGAAAGTCTTTTTGTTGGGGTAGGAGACAGGAGACAGGAGACAACCCACCCCTAACCCCTCCCAGGAGGGGAATGAGCGAGGAGGTAGGAGTAAGAATTGTCTCTCAATTTTTCTGCCATAATCATCCCAAAATACTAGCTTTTTGCAGCTATTGCCACCCAAAAGCTGGTACTTTTTTCAACTCTAAAATGCTAAAACCAATATCAGTCAATACTTTTATAATTAATCAGCAGAGCAATAATTAACAATAACTGGCTAATAATTATCAAAAAAAATATTCAGTCTGTGTTAATTACTTAATAACTGGCTAATAATTATCAAAAAAAATATTCAGTCTGTGTTAATTACTTAATAATTGAAGTGTCACTTAAATATAGCATTCTTTTTTCAAATTGGTATAATACTAAATGTAAGCATTTCCTCCGGAATGCTGCGCAAACAGCATTCAGCGGTCAGCGGTCAGCTATTAGCAATATTTACCTTTAGTGGACAATTAGAGCTGCGTTGTTCTTGTGCTTCAGTTCTTTGTTCAAAAATGCACTAGCAAATACTTGGTTCATTCATTTTTATTGCGCTCGAGCTGACTGCGAGCTAGCTGTTAGCTCCGCATTCGGACCGAAATGCTTACTACTAAATTGATAAATGTTTGCTACAAATAGCTAGTGTCGCTATGCGGAAGTTAAAAGTCAATCATTTTTGATTTGTAATTGTTTTAGGATTTTGTAACTGGTTAGTTATTTCCACCATCTTGCACTAGAGTATTTCTTAGAATTTCCTACGGAATGCTCCGCAAACAGAATTCAGGAGTCACACGGGAATAGGTTTAATACCATTTTTGATATTGTAAATTATCTTTTTCATCAAATAGATTTTTTAGGGTTTGCTCTTTAGCATTCTATGTTTTATTAAATCTTAATTCCTTATTTGATACAGCAGATTTCACTTTAGTACACCTGTTGATGACTAGATTGCCTAACTTGCATTCATTTAATTGTTAATCTATGTACTTCATATACCACCGAATCTGCTGTAATTTAGTATTTTCTTCTAACCCCTAAAACCTTCTTCATGGCATTCTGGCAAAATTTTCTAATCATAATCAAGGTTTAATCTATTTAGGGTTTGCTCTTTAGCATTCTATGTTTTATTGAATCTTAATTCCTGATTTTATAATTTAGTATTTTCCTCCAACCCCTAATACCAAATTGATAAATTTTTTCTACAAATAGCTAGGATATTTCTTAGGAGTCAACCCACCCCTAATACCATTTATCAAAAACTTTTCTACATTTTATTGAGTAAGGGAGTAGGGGAGTGAGGGAGAAGTAAAGACAAGAATAATTAACATTAACGCTGGCTCAAATTAGCAAAAAAGTTATTCGACTTATATTAATTACTTAATAACTGAAGTTTTACTCAAGTATAGCATTAATGCATGGGAATTGGTATAACCCCTCCCAGGAGGGGAAGAAAGAAGCAACAAAGAAGAAGAAAGAAAGAATAAAGAATAAAGAATAAAAAATAAAGAATAGGAAAAGGAGAAAGTTTTTTTTATCACTAATTATCCGGACATGATATAACGCCTCCCAGGAGGGGAAGTTAGTCCTTATGAGTTGTATGGGAATGGCTTTAATACCATTTTTAAGCTAGGAAATTCTCTTTTTTGTCAAAAGGACATCTTCTTTAAAGTCTTTAGATCGCGCTTATTATTCGTAACATTCTTTTTTCAAAATGGTATAAAATTCTCAAACCTAACCCCTAAAACCTAACACCTTCTTCATGGCATCCTGGCAAAATGTTCTAACAATAATCTATGAATAAAAATATAACCTCCTCCTACTTTTTGTAAAAAAATTAACTGGGTTGCATAGTCAAGAAAACGAGCATAATTCCAAGGAATGTAATTATTAATATACAAAATAACTCGTAAAATCAAATGTTTTACACAAGCTTCCCCACCTCCCACAGCTAATCCGAAAATCAACCCATACTGACCCCAAGCTATAAAATACCAGTTTAATAATTTAGCAGCTAAACTCATTACTATTGCACCAACTAAACCAAAAATAAAAGCATTTTTAGTTGACTGCCAAATTCCTTGATTAGGAACAGTTACTTCTTCTATTCCCGGACCTGTCATACCACGAACTATTCCTAGAATTAGTCCTAAGCTTAATCCACCCATTGCTCCCCTAACCATAGAAGGAGTGATATAATTAGGAATTTTTAAATTATGCTTGAAAATAGATTCTGATACGATCATAAATAATATACCAGAAATTATTCCTACGGTTATGCTAATAATTACTCGGTTGATAGTATATTTTCCTAACCATCTCAAAGTAGTTACTGTTTGAATAGTTTGAAATCCAAAAAAACGCCAAAAATATACAATACAAAATGTTATAAGTAAAAGCATTTTTGACCAGGTTAAAAATTGATGAAATAAATTCCACAATAAGAGAAATATTATCGTCAAAAGAATAATAATATAACCAATACTATAAATTTTATTTCGTAGCCAATAGGGTTGCATTCGTTCAATCAAAAATACAGTTTCTGACTCTCTCACCATTTGTTTTGCTAACCAACTTAGCCATTTTTTTACTTTCTCCTGAGAATAGAGAATATTAACAGCTCGACGCTTAAACATTCGGTCAATATAAGCATTAAATAAATGTTCTCTCAATTCAGCATTACTGCGACTAGGTAATTCTTTAATTAATATTCCTTGATAAGCCAAACTCATAATACTTAAAATTAGAGGAGACCGGGCAAATTCTTGTAATTTTACATCATATTCTAATGCCTTACTTACTGCCACTAATTCTGAACCTGCATTTTTTAAATAGTCTTGAATTTGCTCTAAACTTAAAGGCTGTAAATAGATAGCTCCTTGAAATATCAAGTTACTTGAAAGAGCTTCATAGTCACGAATACGACTACAAACAACTATTTCTGTTTGCCCATATTCTTGACAAAAATAATTCAAAGCATTCACACAATCTTCTCGTTTTTCCCTGCTCACCTCATCTAAACCATCAAGTAGTAAAAGTAATCTTTGTTCTTGTATCCAAGTTTTGCCAATCTGTTGAGAAACTTGATATTTAGTATGTAATTCCAGAACTAACCAATTAGCGATCGCCTGTTTTTTTCCTTTCCAAGAAGATAGGTTAAAAACAACAGGTATTGATTGAGTTAGATCGACTTCAGTTCTATTAATTAAATCTCGTGCTAATTCTAATAAAGTTGTAGTTTTTCCCGAACCAGGTTCACCCAAAATTAATAAAGTTCTCCCTACACCTAACTCGTCAAATTTATCAATAATTCGAGTACCTCGCGGTAATTCTTGTTGCGGACTTTCTAAATCTTGCCAAACTAAACCCCAAGGACGATTTACCGCATTTTTTCGTTCTTCTAATCCTAGTTCAATTAATACTTTGCCGTGCAAAGAAGTCTCTAAAACACCTTTCACCCAATAATTTTTTACCTTGTTCAACAATATCTTGCAGTTTCGATATTCCTGCCGATTCATGGATAAATTTTCATCGGACTTTAGAGAATAATTACCATCTCTTACTATTCCTACTTCTGCCAAAACATTATCAATCCAATTTCGATTAAAAATTGCTTCATAGATATGGTTATAAACTTTTAACTTGCCTCGATGCTGCACAACTAATCCAGTCAACCTTAATTCTAATTGTTCTGAACTATGATTAACCTTTACTTCTTTTGCCCGATCAATTTTTTGATATAGTAATAACAACCTCTGGCATCGATCGCTTAATAAAAGACGGTCGCGAATCGTCCGTAAATGTTGTGGTTCATCCTGACTTTCCCAATTATCTATTATCGTGGTTCGGACAAAATCTTCTACCCATTCTTTTTCCTTATTATTCGGAATAGAAGAATCAGATTTTAGGATAAGTTGGCACAACTTTTGAGTCAGAAAAGGTTGTCCTCCAGTCCAATTTAATATCGCTTGTAATATTGCTTGAGGATTAGTAGATTTTGTAGTTAATCCTGTTATTAAAGGTTGAGCTTCTCTAAAACTAAAACCAGTTAATTCAATTCCACGACCAATATTAAATGGACTCCTAACTTTATCTTGAATTAAATCCGCAGGAGTAGCTACACCGAAAAAAGAAAAAGTTAACCGTTTATATTCTTTATTTTGCCCCCTTTTATCGTAACAAGAACGAATCACCGTAAAAAAATCATCTACTCGAAATTTTAAACTGAGAATACTATCAATTTCATCGATAAAAATTATAATATTTTGGGAAATTAACTTGAGAATAATCGATTGAATAAACTTACTAAAACGCTGCCCATAAGATAAATTATTATGCTCAAACCACCAACTTGTTAAATCGAAGCGATCGTATAAATCCAAACTACTAATAATACTGTCAATTACACTTGCATACCACTGTTCGGGAGTAATATCTAAATTACCAATTGCACTTAGATCGATACCAGCACAAATAATTCCTTCCGTTTGTAAAATTTCCATAGTTTGTATTCGCAAACTAGACTTACCCATCTGTCGAGAATTAAGAACATAACAAAATTCTCCTGCTTTTAATCCACGATATAATTCTAAATCTGCTTGACGTTTAATATAGGTAGGAGAATCAATTGGTAAACATCCACCGACTTGATATTGATAATTTGTCATAGCTTATTTTGGCGGAAGGAAAAAAAATAAAATTTCTATATTTTCAAGGTTTTAGCAATTATAGCAACTTTAATTTGTATAAGAAAAATTTCTTGATAACTAGATTAGTTTGATCGTAAGTATTTCCTGCGGAATGCGGAGCTAACAGCTATTAGCTGTCAGCTAGAGCGCAAAAAGACTCTCTCCTTAAGGACAGTGTTTAAATTAATATAGACTTTAAGGGCAAGAAAACTAACTTTTGTAGTAAGACAATTAATAAAGCTTTGATTGTCAACTAAAAGCAATAGCTGATAGCTGATAGCTTACGGCTGTTTGTTTACGTTTTATCAACCTAATCGATCTCCATTTTGTACAAATTATTCATGGTTTGAAATAGATAAAAATATTGTTAGATAATGATAGATAAAATTAGCGATCGCCAGATAATATTATTTAAACTAACTTTTCATACTTTTACCGAATAATGTAAGCATTTCCTGCGGACTGCTGCGCAAACAGCTAGCTCGCATTTCCGTTTGTCACCGCGAAGCAAACAGCAATCAGATGCATGAACTTATGTAAGCAATAACTGAGGTTAGGTTATAGCCAATTTCATTAATGAATTTTAATTCTCCTTGGTGGATAATTCCCTTCTAGTATGATAATGAGTTAATAAAACATAGCTGATAGCTGATGGCTGAGTGCTGAATGCTTACCGAATAATTAAGGTTTAAAGCCTCTCATTAGCAAGGAGAAAAAAGCGGTCGTTCGCGGATCTCGGAACGGAGTTCTATCTTCGCAGCGCACCCGTTGGGTGGGATGGCGATCTTCGGAGCGGGTCTGCAAGAACGGGGCTCGGAGCTGGCCGACCATCAACAGAAAAAATTTTCACAGCGGAGCGTCAATCCTATCCGTTTTCACTCTCGAGGTAATTATTAGACCTCTCCAAAAAAGATATAGATTTTTTGCAGGAGTAGGCAACAGCTCATCTGCTCCGGAAGGCAACAGGTAAGATTTTTTCACAGAATTTGACAGGAAAAATGATTTTTTAGGGTGAATTTTTATTTCCTTAACTGCTCTAATTAAAAGGTTAATTTATTTTCTGGAGATGTCTATTAATTATTAATTGTTGAACAGAGGTATAAGTCCTAACATTCCTCCTATCAAATTATCAGAGAAAATTATTTTATAAGATGTTAAAATTCAACCATAAATTGACATTCAAGAAGTAGTAGATACTTCACTTGAAGACGATCCTCGATTGATTACTAATTATGGCGATCGTCCTGAAGATTGATATAAAGTAGCTAGTAAGTAAACAATAATAATTGATGGAGCAATTCTTGAAATACATTGGTTGAGAAATAATAAAACTGGGTAAAACTTTGAAAAAAAAATCAAACACACTCACCCCAAAGCAGCACCGCAAAATCAGAGAGGTAAATATATTATGAAAATTTATTGTCTAACCAATACTGGAAAATTTTTACCTGAAAATTATCTCAATTCATCTCTATATCTTACTAAAGAAACTCAGTTTCAATTAATAGTAGAAAAAGAATATACTGTCTATGCACTCTACATCTGGCGACAAAATGTTTGGTACTATATTTGTGATGAATGTTATACCTATTTTCCGAATTAGCTACTTTTAATGACGTGATACTTCTGCAACATAGAACTAAATGTTGTAGCTGACCCTAGTGCAGGATGGCGGAAATAACTGGTTACAAAACCCTAAAACAATTACAAATTAATACTTTTGACCTTTGTACGGGCGAATGTCATTCGCCCCTACGACTTTTAACTTCCGCGTAGCGGCACTACCTCATGGAGAAACCCGAGCTGGAGACGAAGGTGGTAAATCTTCTATTTGAGCTAAAGTTTCTTGAATACGCGGAGTTGCCAGAAACCTTTTTGCATCCTCCAGCAAGCGTTCTCCCCACAAATTTTTGTCAAGATAATCAATATCTGCATATCTGCTATCTAGTCGTAGAGCTTCTTCTCCCATAGCAAGACCTTGTTGTTTATCCCCTTTGGTGTAGAGAGCTACTGATAGTGCTAGAAGTGGTTCTGCTGCCTTACTATCTAAAGAGACAGCTTCACGCCATTTTGCGATCGCATCATCCACATTTCCCATCTCATACTCAACTAAGCCAATATTATTAATTGCAGGCCATAGATTTTTCTCTAACTCATAAGCTTCTTCATATCGATCGATCGCTCTTTTAAACTTACCACGTTTGTAATAAGCATTACCTAGATCGAACAAAGCACCAGGACTATCTGGTTTAAACTTCAAACCCGCTCTTAAGTGGTCGATCGCTTCTCCATAATCAGCTTTTTGAAAGTAAGCTCTACCAAGAACAAATCGAATATCAGCATTACTTGGATCGAGTTCTTGAGCTTGTTCTAGAGCTGTAATACCTTCTTCTAACTCTTCAACTTGAATGTAAAGACTGCCTAATAGTGCCCAGGTCTGTTGACTATTCGGGGCTAACTCAGTGGCCAATTCAGCTCTTGATAAAGCTAGCTCAAATTGTTGAAATCTTGCTAACTGTATAGCTTCCTCAGCTAAACTTAAACCCGTTTGTTCCAATTGAGCTGAGTTTAGTTGTATTATGTGAGGAACTAATGCTTGCCCCAACATCGGTTTCATTGTGGTGCCCCATAGGCCAAGGGTAATAAATAAACAAACTAAGAAATTTCGATTTGGCACGGTCATTTCAGTTATCAGTTATCAGTTATCAGTTATCAGTTATCAGTACCTCCTGCAATAAGGAGGCTTGACTTAACGAAGTCAGAAGTCAAAATTCAAAAGTCAGAAGTTCTTTTTGTCACAGGGATTTGAGCAAGGCTCCCAAAATATTTGGCCCTAAAAGGCGGGGTGGCGCGACCCAATTATTTTGATCGGAAATATTCTCTTTTTTTTATTCCCTTAAAAGGGGAGACTTTAGACCACAATTTCTCGGTAAAGAGTATTTATGATTAAGAACTTCAGTTGAAAGTATAAAGTATATAGTATGATACGATGTTCTAAAAATTTTAGAATTTGCAGTATACTTCTATTATATATATCTGAAAAAGAATCTGGAATCCTGATTCTGTATAGATAAAAATCTAAATTTATGGAGAGACTTATCGTAAATAATATATGTATAAATAATACGTCTATACTTCTGCTTCAGGCTTTTAAGCAATTGTCTTGATAAAAATTCTCTGGTCTTTTTTTTTCAGTAAAGAGTGCCTGATTTATATTTTTTCTTTTCTAGAGATGTGAAAAGTATTCAATTAAACTATTGGTAAAATAATTTCAAATTCAGTACCCTTGCCTGGTAAGGAATTTAGTTCAAGCTTTCCACCATGTTTTTCAGTAATAATTTGGTAACAAATAGCTAAACCCATACCTGTTCCTTTGCCTACAGGTTTAGTAGTAAAAAAGTTTTCAAAGATTCGATCTTGTATTTCTAGAGGAATACCAAGCCCATTATCAGCTATTCTAACAGTCAACAAGTCAGACTCTTTCCTAACTATAACTTCTGTACTAATTTCAATTTGAGGTTGCCAATCACACAAGTCAAATTCAGCCAATTTTTCATTAAGCGCATCAATACTATTACTAATTATATTCATAAACACTTGACTAAGTTGACCAGAATAGCAACTAATCATTGGTAACTCTGTACAATAATTCTTAATGATTTTGATACCCTTTTTAAGGCGATTATTTAAAATAAGTAAGCTACTATCTATACATTCATGGATATATGCTTGTTTCTTTTTAGACTCATCCATGTGAGAAAAATTGCGAAGACTATTGACAATTTTCAGAAGTTGTTCCGAACCCAATTTAATACCTTGAGTCGTCTCAGCTAATTCTTCTTGTAAAGAATCATAATCTATTTGTTCTTTAATCCGATTGATAATTGGAGATGGATCTGATATTTCATCATAAGCAGATAACAGCTTAGTAATTTCTTCTAAATAAGAAGTTAGAAATATTAAATTATTCCAAATACAATTAACAGGATTTCTAATTTCATGGGCAACCCCGGCAACCATTCTTCCCAAACTTGCCATTTTCTCAGTTTGAATAGCTTTTGCCTCAGTTTGTTTTTGTAGTAGATTACTCGTAAGTTCGTGAATTTTTGACTGAGCAACTAATAACTGATGTACATCCAAAAGTCTATAAACATTAGCTTCTATTTCTACAACAATTGGTTCGTATAACAGTTCAGGTTTTCTCTGCAAAGATTTTTGTGCTGCTTCTACTATCAACGTATTACCAGGAAGAATAGATATATCTGTTTTAGAAACACGATATAAAGCTTCTATAGGCCGCTTGTAAAACATCTCTATACCATAGCGACTTCCCATTTTTTCAAAAAATAATCTTCGGGAAATCATACCAACTAATTTATCTTGCTGGTCTCTCAAAATTACACCAGGCAGCAAAGGATTTGCTTCAAACACAGGTGCAATATCTTTCCCAAGGTAGGTAGATGCAATTTGAAAGTCTTGCAGAGGTAGTTCCTGTATAGTTGACTCTAAAGATAAAGATTGACTTTTAACCTCTAAATTAGGCACAATAAATGAATCTGAATATGACTCATACAAAGCAAACATATTAAGGGAATTCCTAGTATTTTTGTATCAAGAGATACGGGTTATCAAAATATTCCTGATAGTTTGCTCGCACATCTGGAATATATTATCATTGCTATCTTTAATATTTCTAGCACAATCCTCAGAAGATAATCATAGTTGATAAGAATTGCTTAATTTTATCTATTAATATATTTGTTTTTTCTATATAAATAGATTTATCTGGCCTATATTTAATAACAAATAAAAAAAGGTTTTATTATTTCATTGTACACCACTTTAATAGATAATAATCTATACAACAGTTGTATAGTATGGTAAATTTATTACTATAATTTTAGGTAAGTCAGTAATTATTCCGATAAAGTTTGAGTAAGTGAGTAAGTAAGTTGAGCAAAGTACTTAAAATTTTTATCTATAATTAATACGAATTATATGTGAAGCTGCACAGAATTAGGTGTTAGGAGGCACAGAATTATGAAATTTATTAACTTGTTTATCTCGATCTACAGTCAGCTCTAACTAAAATATTATTCTATGCAACTTAGAAATATATTTAATATAACTATAATATACAATTCTGTAGCGATAGCAGCTATTTTTTAATAAATTTAATAATATGTGTAAATCTGCGTATAATTACAGTTGAGGTATATAAATCAACCTATTTACTTAAGTATAAATACAAGTAGTTACCCGTCATTTCAGTTATCAGTTATCAGTTATCAGTACCTGCTTCTGTTTGCGCAGCATGACAAAGGTCAAGCAAAGTGAATTGACATAAGGAATATGCTCTTTTCTCTTAGTTGATTGGATATGGCGAGGAGACCTCTCCATCCCACCCAACGGGTGCGCTGCGCTAACAACCGCTTTTTATCCCCTTAAAAGGGGGGAGGCAATTATTAATTGTTGAAGCTTCTTGGCAGTTGCTATATTAACTAGCTATCAGCTTTTAGCAGTTCTGGTTTACCCCGGTTTCTATAAACCGGAAGGTGCGCGGAGAGGTCATTTCAGTTATCAGTTATCAGTTATCAGTTATCAGTACCGACAACTATTGCCGGATCAAACGAAAATACGCTCATTGAATATTTTTTCATCCCCCTTTTAGGGGGAGGCTTTAAACCCAATTTTTCGGTAATAGTCCCCTTCTAAAGGTTTAGTGCTGACTGCTGAGTGCTGAGGTGCTGACCGTTTTTTTTAAATTAAACTATTTTTTTATCTAATTATGGATTCAACATTAACTGCGCTACAAGAACTAATAGAAATAGTAGCAAAATTACGTTCTCCAGATGGTGGTTGTCCCTGGGATTTAGCTCAAACTCCAGAAACTTTAACTCCTTATATTATTGAAGAAGCTTATGAAGCAGTTGATGCAATAAAAAGCGGAGATAAAGAAGCAGTAGTTGATGAATTAGGAGATTTATTATTACAGGTGGTTTTACAAGCACAAATAGCTAGTGAAGCAAATGATTTTACTTTAGCTGAAGTTGCTCAAAATATTAATAAAAAAATGATTAGAAGACATCCTCATGTATTTGGAGATGTGAAAGTAAATAGTACAGAAGAAGTTAAGCAAAATTGGGAAAAAATCAAAGCAGCAGAAAAAGGAGAAACTAATGATTTATTTAGTACAAAACTCAGTCGATATGCTCGACAGTTACCTCCACTTATGGCAGCAATGAAAATTTCTAAAAAAGCTGCTGCTCTTGGTTTTGAATGGGAAAATATTGAAGGAGTTTGGGAAAAATTTCACGAAGAAGTTGGGGAGTTTGAAGAAGCTTTAAAATCTGAAGATAAGGAACATCAACAAGCAGAAATGGGAGATATTTTATTTGTTTTGGTGCAATTGGCAAGGTGGTATGATTTGAATCCAGAACAAGCTTTACAAGGAACTAATCATCGATTTTTGCAACGGTTTGCTTTAGTCGAAACAATGTGCGATCGCCCTCTTTCTGAATATACTTTGGCTGAGTTTCAACAAATGTGGCAAAATGCAAAAGCACAGTTAGCAAGGGAGTAGGGGAGTAGGGGAGTAGGGGAGTAGGGGAGTAGGGGAGTAGGGGAGTAGGGGAGTAGGGGAGTAGGGGAGTAGGGGAGTAGGGGAGATTCGTGTATTTGCGC